>NZ_FUIC01000022.1 GCF_900163695.1 Gulosibacter sp. 10 | reverse complement strand
GGGGGGGGGGGGGGGGGGGGCCACGGGGCTGCGGTGGCGCGGTCAGGCGAAGAAGGCGGGGGCCTGCTCGCCGCGCTCGGGCACCGGCAGGCCGAGGTTGTCGCGCAGCGTCGACCCCTCGTACTCGGTGCGCAGCGCGCCGCGCTCCTGCAGGATCGGCACGACGCGGTCGACGAACTCGTCGAGGCCGTGCGGGGTCACGCGCGGGCCGAGCACGAGCCCGTCCGCGCCCTCGCCGTCGACGAAGTCGATGATCTGGTCCGCGACCTGCTCGGGCGTGCCGACGTAATCGATCCGCCCGAAGAACTCGCGCGCGGTCTCGCGCAGGTTGAGCCCCCGCGACTCCGAGAGTGCGCGGAGCTGGTCGATCGTGCCCTGCCGGTCGATGTAGAAGGTGCGGCCCTGGATGTGGTTCGGCCCGTCGAGCACCGGCTCGAGGTCGGGCAGCGGCCCGTCCGGATCGTAGTTCGACAGGTCGCGGTTCCACACCTGCTCGAGCCGCACGAGCGCGGTCGTAGGCGTGTAGATGCGGTCGAGCGTCTCGCGCGCGAGCTCCTGCGCCTCGGCCTCGGTGTCGCCGAGCACGAACTCGGAGCCGGGCAGGATCTTCAGCGAGTCGCGATGGCGGCCGAAGCCCTCGACCCGCTGCTTGACGTCGCGGAAGAACTCCTGCGCCTCCGGGTTCGCGTGGAAGGGCGAGAAGATCACGTCGGCGTTCGCGGCGGCGAAGTTGCGGCCGTCGCCCGAGATGCCGGCCTGCACGATCACCGGGCGGCCCTGGGGGCTGCGCGGCACCGTGAAGCGGCCCGAGATGTCGAACTGGTCGGTGCTGCGCGCGAACTCGCCCGCGGCGTCCGTGGCGAGGAACTCACCGCTGTCCTTGTCGGCGAGGATCGCGTCCTCGGGCCAGGAGTCCCACAGCTCCTTGACCGCATGCACGAACTCCTCCGCCCGCCGGTAGCGCAGGTCGCGGTCCAGGTAGCCGCCGCGGCGGAAGTTCGCGCCCGTGTAGGCGTCGAAGGAGGTCACGACGTTCCATCCGGCCCGGCCGCCCGAGAGGTGGTCGAGCGAGGCGAGCTGTCGGGCGAGCTCGTAGGGCTCGTTGAAGGTCGTGTTGAGGGTGCCCACGAGCCCGATGTGCTCGGTCACCGCCGAGAGCGCCGCGAGGATGGGGAGCGTGTCGGGCCGCCCGGCGATGTCGTGCTCGAAGAACCGGTCGCCGCGCTGCCGCAGCGCGAGGCCCTCCGCGAGGAAGAAGTAGTCGAAGCGGCCGCGCTCGGCGGTCTGCACGACGTGCTTGAGACTGTCGAAGTCGATCTGCGCGCCGGGCTCGCTGTCCTCCCACAGCACGCTCTCGTTGACCCCCGCGTAGTAGGCCGCGAGGAAGACCTGTCGTTTCGCCTGCTTGCTCATGTGCTGGTTCCGTTCCTGAAGATCTCGATGCCGGTCACGCGGAGACGCGCTCGTAGCGGTTGGCGGCGCGGGCGGGCAGCCCGAGCCGCTCGCGGAGGGTCTCGCCCTCGTAGTGGTCGTGGAAGAGGCCGCGGCGCTGCAGCTCGGGCACGAGCCCGTCGGCGATCGCGGGCAGGTCGTCGGTGCTCACGCCGGGGCGCAGTCGCGCGCCGGCGAATCCGGCCTCGTGGAGCTCCTGGATGCGGTCGGCGACCTCGGCCGCCGAGCCCGCGACGATCTGCGCATCCGAGGCCAGCGGCTCTCCGAGGCCGTCGAGGCGCGCGAGGCGGTCGCGGCCGGATCCCGCCTCGGCGTCGAGGAAGACGACGAGGTCCGCGAGCGCCACGAGCGGCTGCTCGCGCTCGGCCTCCGCCTCGGCCGCGCGCAGCTGGGCGAGGATCTTCGCGGCGTCGTCGCGGTAGAGCGCGCCGTCAGGGGTGGTGAACACGAGGTCGGCGCCGCCGGCGGCGAAGCGGTACGGGGTCTCGGCGTGCGCGAGGGCCGACACCACGGGCTGGCCCTGCGGCGAGCGGGGCACCGTGAGCGGGCCGCGGATGCTGAAATGCTCGCCCTCGAAGTCGACGGTGTGGAGACGGTCGGCGTCGAGGAAGCGGTCGGTCTCGACGTCGCGGATGATCGCGTCGTCCTCCCAGCTGTCCCAGAGCCGGTGGAGCACCTCGAGCGCCTCCGCCGCCTCGGCGAACTCGGCCTCGGAGTCGAGCCGCAGGTCGCCGGAGTCGGCGAGCGGCCACTCCCGGCGCCCGAAGGCCGAGAACTCCTCCTCGCCGAGCGAGAGCTTCGCCTGCAGGCCGCCGCGGCCGCGGCTCGCGTGGTCGAGCGTGGCCACGGCCTTCGCGACGTGGAAGGGCTCGGTGAAGGTGGTCGTCACGGTCGGCAGCAGGCCGATGCGCTCGGTGTGCGGGGCGACGGCGGCGGCGATGAGCAGCGCGTCGAGGCGGCCGCGCACCTGGTCGGTGCGCCGATCCGGCCGCAGCCGGTTCGAGGACTGCAGCGCGAAGCCGTCCTCGATGGTCGCGAAGTCGAGCAGGCCGCGCTCGGCGGTGCGGATGAGGTCGCGCCAGTAGCCGGCGTCGAACAGTTCGCGGGGCCGCGAGGACGCCTCGCGCCAGGCCGCCGGATGCCATCCGGCGCCTTCGAGCGCGACGCCGAGGCGCAGGCGGTTCGCGGCCGTGGACGGCTGGGCGGATGCTGGGGTTGTACTCACGTGGTTCACCTTCCGGTTCGCGTGCTGCGAGGATGCGTCGTTGCCTCCCGACACTAGAACCGCGGGCCCGGGCCTTCATCTCCTCGTGACGGCCGATGACGACGCGTGACAGCGGATGACCGCGCGCCCTCCGGGGCTCCCTGACTGCCCGGCTCCTCGATCCCCTGACTGCCCGGCTCCGCGGCTCCGGGGCGCCCCGGTTCTGCGGCTGCCCGGTCCCCCGTCTCCCCGGATGTCCGCCCTGCGCACTGCGCTGCGCCCTGCCGGATCAGGACGCATAGCCCCGCAACCCCGCATATATCGATGGCAGAGCCATGCACCCCATCCCAGTAGACCTGCCACCCCAAGCCCGGCTGCCCAACCGGACGCATAGCCCCGCAGAACCGGATGTGCGCGCGCCGAAGCCATGCACCCCATTCCAGTACGCCTGCCCATCTCCGAGCCCGACTGCACGTCCTCCCAAATTCGGACGCATAGCCCCGCAACCCCGCGTATGCGGATGGCAGGGCCATGCATCCCATCCGAGTAGACCTACCGCCTCCAAGGCCGGCTGCACCCTCCCAAATTCGGACGCATGGCTCCGCAGAACCGGATATGCCGATGCCGGGGCCATGCACCCCATCCGAGTACGCCTACCGCCTCCGAGCCCGGCTCGGCCTCCTCCCGAATCCGGACGCATAGCCCCGCGGAAGCAGATATGCGCATGCCGAAGCCATGCACCCCAATGCGGGCGCAGTGGCGGCGGGGCCGCGCACGGACGGCAACCCTGGATACAGGGGGAAGACTGCAGGCCCGGGAACAGGGCAGCAGCCCCGGATGCAGGGGCAGCGAGACCGGGCACAGGGGCAGCGAGACCGCGGGCACAGGACCGGCAGGCCCGGGAGCGCAACGGCGACCAGGCTGGGCCGCCGCGAAGGGCGCAGCCTCCGCGACCCGGCAAAGCGGCGACCCGGAAAGCGGCGGGGCGGCGCGGCGCCCGAAGGCGTCGTGCCGCCCCGTCGGCGGACGGATCCCGGCTAGGAGACCGCGTCGGCGGCGTCCTGCGCCTGCTGCAGCCCCTCCTCGACGGGCACGTTGCCGAGGAAGACCTCGTTGAGGTGCGGCACGAACGCCTCCTGCTGCGCCTGGTAGTTCTCGCCGGTGACGGGCGGGATGGTCTCGCCCTCGGTCACGGTGAAGAACGGCGAGGTGTCGACGCCCTGCTCCTCCCAGTAGCCGTTGTAGCTCTCGAGCGCGTCGGTCACGCCGGGGGCGGCGGCGCCCTCGGCGCCGATGAACGCCGCGCCCTCGGCCGAGCCGAGCCACTCGAGCAGCGCCGCGACCTCCTCGGGGTGCTCGGTGTTGGCGTTGCCCGCCGCGACGACGCCGGGCGCGGTCGTGACCTTGCCCGCCGGGCCGGCCGGGATCTCGGTCACGGCCCAGTCGAACGAGGCGCCCTCGCCGATGGGCGCGAGGCTGTAGGTGCCCGACTCGAACACCGCGAGGCTCCCCTGCAGGAACTGGTCGCGCGTGTAGTCGCCGTTGCTGTTCGTGGCCTCGGCGGGCGGGGCCACGTGGTACTCGTCCACGAGATCCACGAGGTACTGGAAGGCCTCGACGGTCTTCGGCTCGGTGAGGGTCAGGTTGCCCTCGGCGTCCTGGAAGGTGCCGCCGTTGGAGCCGATGAAGTTCAGCAGGATGTTCTGCAGCTCGGTGGAGGCGTTGAACGCGTAGGTCTCCACGCTGCCCGGGTCGAACTCGGGCGAGGCGGCGTTGTTGCCGTTCGCGTCGATCGTGAGCTGCTGGAGCAGCGGCAGCAGCGTGTCCTCCTCCGGGTCGAGGCTCCAGGTCGCGTCCGAGAGCTCCTGGGCGGTGACCCCGGCCTCGGCGAGCAGCTCCTCGTTGATGTAGAGCGCCGAGCCGCCGTCGGTGATCTGCGGCACGCCGTAGAGCGCCCCGTCCACGGTGTACTGCTCGACCACGGCCGGGTTCCAGGCTTCCTTGGCGTCCGCGCCAAGCGTCTCGTCGATGTCGAGCAGGTTGCCGCTCGAGACGTAGTCGTTCACGTTGGCGCCGTTCAGCCAGAAGACGTCGTCGCCCGCACCCGCGGAGACGTCGCTCCGGAGCGTCGTGAAGTACTGGTCCCAGGGCACCACGTTGAGCTCGACGTCGATGCCCTCGTTGGCGGCCTCGAACTCGGCGATGGACTGCTCGTAGGCGCTCGCGACGTTCTCGTCCCACAGCCGCAGCGACAGCGTGACGCCGCCGCCCTCCCCTTCGCCCTGGGCGCATCCCGCGAGCGCGAAGGCGGCGAGCAGCGCCGTTCCTCCGGCGGCGATTCGACGGAAAGTCATAGTCCCTCTTTTCTGTGCCGACGACGCGCGACGCGACGCCGTTGTATGTACGCGCATGGAATCGTCGCCCATTCTCCCAAAGTTCGCGCGCCCGCAGCGCCGTGCGTGCAAACTCACGTAATACGGGCGCGCCTAGCGGAAGCCGGTGATGCGGATCGAGTCGACGATGCGCCGCTGGAAGACCACGAACAACACGATGAGCGGGATCATCGCGAGCATCGACGCCGCCATCATGAGCGTGAAGTTGTTCTGGTGCTGCTCCTGCAGCGCCGCCGTGGCCGTCGTGATCACGTGGATGCGGTTGGCGCCGATCATGAGCGGCCACATGAAGTTGTTCCAGTGCGTGACCACCGTGATGAGCAGCAGCGTCACGAGCGTGGGCTTCGACAGCGGCACGACGAGGCCGAAGAGGATGCGCAGCGTGCCGGCGCCGTCCATGCGCATCGCGTCGAGGAGCTCCTGCGGGATCTGCCGGAACTGCTCCCGCAGCAGGAAGATCGCGTACGGGGAGCCGAAGAGGAAGGGCAGCACGAGGCCGAGGAAGCTGCCGTAGAAGCCCGCCTCGGACATGATGAAGTACAGCGGGATGACCGTGACGGCCTGCGGCACCATGAGCGTCGCGAGGAACAGCCAGAACAGCAGCTCGCGGCCGGGGAAGCGCATCCGCGCGAAGGCGAAGGCCGCCGTGGTGGAGAACAGCAGCTGGCCGAGCGTGACCACCGCCACGACCGCGAAGGTGGTGCCGACCGCCTGCCACATGTCCACGCGCAGGTCGCCGAGGGCGAGGAAGTTCTCGACGGTCGGCGGCCAGGGGATCGTGACGCCCTCGGCCGCGAACTGCTGCGGCGAGGTGAAGGCCACGAGGATCGCGAGCACGAAGGGCACGAGCATGAGCAGCCCCGCGGCCGCGAGGGCCGCGTAGGTGCCGATGCCGCGCCATGCGGCGCGGGCGCGGCTCGCCCCGGCGCGCCCGCCCATCCGCCTCCGCAGCCCGCCGCCGGCGGGCGCCGTGCTAGCGCTCATAGGTGGTCCTCCGCGAGAAGTAGGCGTTCTGCACGAGCGCGACCGCGACGAGCAGGACGAACAGCATGATCGCGAGCACCGCGGCCTGGCCGAGGTTGGAGAACGGGATAGCCTGCGAGTAGATGCGCGCCGCGATGAGGTCGGTGGTGCCCTGCGGGCCGCCGTTCGGCGAGAGCGTGTAGACGAGGTCGAAGGCCTGGAAGGCCGCGATCATGCCCGTCACGGTCACGAAGAACATCGTGGGGCGCAGCAGCGGCAGCTTGATGCGCCAGAAGATCTGCCGGTCGCTCGCGCCGTCGATGCGCGCGGCCTCGACGGTCGCGTCGGGGATACTCGTGAGCCCGGCCATGAAGAAGAGCGAGACGTAGCCGATCTGCGTCCAGGCCTGCACGAACGCGACCACGGGCAGCGCGAAGCGCGCGTCCGTGAGCCAGCCGATGTGCTCGCCGAGGAGCTGGTTCACGACGCCGTCGTAGTCGAGCAGCCAGCGCCACACCACGCCGAGCACGACCGGGGCGCTCACCCAGGGCAGCACCAGCAGCGTGCGGAACACGGCCGAGCCGGGCAGGTTGCGCACGAGCAGGGTCGCGAGCCACAGCCCGAGGCCGACCTGCAGCGGCAGCACCATGAGCACGAAGAGCATCGTGACGCCGAAGGACTTCCACACGTCGGGATTGGCGAGCGCCGCCGACCAGTTGGCCGTGCCGACCCATTCGAGCGGATGCAGCAGGTCCCAGTCGGCGAAGGAGAGCGGCACCAGGACGAGCACTGGCAGCAGCAGGAAGGCGAAGACGCCGAAGAGCGCGGGCGCGACGAGCCCGTAGGCGGTCAGCGCCTCGCGGACGGGGCGGCGCCGGAGCGATCCGCGGCGGGGCCTGGCCCGGCGCGGCTCCTCGGCGACGGCGCTCCCGCCCGAGGGCGGGGCGGACTCAGTCACCGGCGCGCTCCCGCCACCAGTCGAGCAGGCGCCGCTCGGCCTCCTCGGGTCCGAGCGGCCCCTCCTCGAGCCGCAGCTCGAGGAGGAAGCTCCGGGCCTCGCCGACCACGCGACCGGGCTCGAGGTCGAGGATGCGCATGATGTCGTCCCCGCTCAGGTCCGGGCGGATGGCCGCCATCTCCTCGCGCTCGCGGAGGTCGGCGAGCCGCTCCTCGAGGTCGTTGATCGCGAACTGCAGGCGGTCGGACTTGCGCCGGTTGCGCGTCGTGATGTCGGCGCGGATGAGCAGCAGCAGCTGGTCGAGCCGGTCGCCGGCGTCGCGCGCGAATCGCCGCACCGCCGAGTCCGTCCAGCCCGCCGCGCCGTAGTTGTAGAGCCGCATGTGCAGCTCGACGAGGCGCGAGATCTGCTTGATCGAGTCCTTGTCGAAGCGCAGCGCCGTGAGCCGCTTGCGCGCGAGCTTGGCCCCCACCCAGTCGTGGCCGTGGAAGGTCACCTGGCCCTTCGGCCCGAACTCGCGGGTCTTGGGCTTGCCGATGTCGTGCAGCAGCGCCGCGATGCGCAGCACGACGTCCGGCGAGTGCTCGGGGCGGTGCTCCTGCTCGAGCGCGATCGCGTTCTCGAGCACCTTGATCGAGTGCTCGTACACGTCCTTGTGCTGATGCGCGGAGTCCCGCTCGAGCTGCAGCGCGGGCAGCTCGGGCAGCACGAGCTCGGCGAGGCCTGTCTCGACGAAGAGCTCGATGCCGGCGCGCGGGGAGTCCGCGGCCATGAGCTTGAGGAACTCGTCCCGCACCCGCTCGGCCGAGATGTCGAGGATGCGCGGGGCCATCTCGCGCACCGCGTCGTGCGCGGGCAGGTCGAGGTAGAAGCCGAGCTGCGCGGCGAAGCGCACGGCCCGCAGCATCCGCAGCGGGTCGTCGCCGAAGGAGACCTCGGGCTCGACGGGCGTGCGCAGCACCCCCGCCAGCAGGTCCTGGAAGCCGCCGGTCGGGTCGACCAGCTCGAGCCGCGGCAGGGCGAGCGCGAGCGCGTTGACGGTGAAGTCGCGGCGATGCAGGTCGCCCTCGATCGAGTCGCCGAAGGCCACGACGGGCTTGCGCGACAGGCCGTCGTAGGTGTCGGCGCGGTAGGTGGTGATCTCCACCTGCTCGCCCCGGATGCGCGCGCCGATCGTGCCGAACTCGCGGCCGATGTCCCAGTGGGCCTGGGCGATGGGCGCGACGATCTCGAGGATGCGATCGGGCCGCGCGTCCGTGGCGAAGTCGAGATCGTGCACGGGCCGTCCGAGGAAGGCGTCCCGGACGGGCCCGCCCACGAGCGCGAGTTCGTGTCCGGCGTCCTCGAAGGCGGCCGCGAGCGCCGCGACCGGTCCCGAGCGCGAGAGTTCGGTCAGTCTGGCCATTGCCGTCTGCACGTGATCCACCGGAACAGTCTACGAGCCGGCTCGGAGCGGGTGTCCGTCGAGCGGCGGAAGCGTCACGCAACGTTGCGCTCGTAGACTTGCCCCATGTCTGATGCATCGCATCCGCGAGCACCACGGCTGCCCTGGCGGCGATTCCTCGCGGCCGCAGCGGTGGTGCTCGGGTTCTGCGCGGCCGGGTCCGCCCCCGCGCAGGGCGTCGCGACGCCGGACGCGGCGGATGCCGGCGGCTCCGCGCGGCCCGCCCCGCAGCAGTCGGCCGCCCCCCGCATCGGCGTCGAGGGGCAGCGCACCGCCGAGCTCTCGCTGCAGAACGGCGGCGTGGTCGGCGAGGGCGATCAGCTCAGCGGCACGGTCGCGCTCGCGAACCGGGTGGACGAGGCCGCGAGCGCGGGCGAGATCGTCATCCGCATCGCGCCGGCGACGATCGACACGCGCTACGACCTCGACTCGTGGTGGGATCCGGAGGAGGACTGGCAGCTCGGCACCGAGGTGTACCGCGCCCCGGTCTCGGAGCTCGAGGCCGGCTCCACCATCACGCTGCCGGTGACGCTGCCCGAGTCCGCCACCGAGCTGCTCGAGGGCGGCCCTTTCGGCGCCCGCGGCATCAGCGTCCAGTGGGTGGAGGGCGAGGATCTCGTCGCCGAGGGCCGCTCGACGCTCGTCTGGGACGCGGAGTCCTCGGCGCAGCCCGTCACCGTGAGCCCGATCGTGCCGATCGTGGCGCCGGTGACCGACCGGGCGCTGCTGAGCATCGAGGAGCTCGAGGAGCTCACCGCCGAGGAGGGCCGGCTCACCGAGCTGCTCGACGCCGTCGAGGGATCCTCGGCAACGCTCGCGATCGATCCGCGCCTGCTCGTCTCCATCCGCGCCCTCGGCGACGACGCGCCCGAGACCGCGCTCGAGTGGATCGAGCGCCTCGAGGCGCTCGAGAACGACAGCTTCCCCCTCGAGTTCGCCGATGCGAGCCTCACCCTGCAGCAGCAGGCCGGGCTCGAGGAGCCGCTCGAGCCGACCGACTTCTCCTACGAGACCTCCCAGCACGAGTTCCTCGTCGAGGTCAATCCGGATGCCGACGGCGAGGGGGCCGGGCAGGACGCCGAGGCGGATGCGCAGGAGACCGGCGCGCCAACCGGCACCGGAGAGGCCGGCCCGACCCCGCCGCAGACCACCGGCGCCGCCGACGCGGCGGGCGCCGAGCCGGACGCCACCGATCCGGCGGGCACGGCGCCCGAGGAGGCGGAGGCCGATGGCGAGGAGGAGCCCGAGACGGAGTCCGTGCCGCCGCCCGGGCTCGAGGAGCTGCTCGCCTTCGACTACACGCGCGACGACCTCCAGTGGCCCGCGGCCGGCACCGTGAGCGACCTCGGCGCCCTCGCGGAGTGGCGCGGCGGCACAGTCATCCTCGACGGCGCCCAGGTAACGCTCTCGCCCGACCGCTACGCGACCCCGAGCTCGCAGCACCGCATCGGCGACACCGAGGTGCTCGTCACCGACACGCAGATCGACCAGGCCGTCGCCGACGCCGTCACCGCCGAGAGCCCGATGGAGTTCCAGGACGGCGCCGCGGAGGTCGCGACGCTCCTCTCCGTCGTCTCCCGCGAGCTGCCCAACGAGGCCCGCGAGATCGTCACGACGCTGCCTCGCAGCGCGCTCGAGGATCCGTCCAGGCTCGGGGAGCTGCTCGACCAGCTCGACTCGCACGGCTGGACCAGCCTCGCGCCCGCGCCCGCCGCCGCGTCCGACCCGGCCGCGCTCACCGAGACCGAGCTGCTGCCGATGCCCCATTCGGAGGCGGCGATCGGCAAGTTCAACGCGCTGCGGGAGGCGGAGACGCGCGGCATCGCCCTCAGCTCGCTCTACGAGGACCCCGGGGAGGTGACCGGCGAGCTGCGCGCCGAGCTGCTCTTCGCCTTGAACGGCGGGCTCATCCAGTCGGACCGCTGGGATACGGTCTCGGGCTCGTTCGTGCGGCTCGCCACCGACGCCGCCGATCGGATCTCGGTGGTCGAGGGCAGCGAGATCCAGCTCATCGGGCACGAGAGCTCGCTGCCGCTGTTCGTCGAGAACGCGACCGATCGCGAGGTCACGGTGGTGGTCGAGCTGCGCCCGACCACCGGCCACCTCAGCGTGACCGACTCGGCCACCGTGGTCGTGCCCCCGGGAGGGGTGACGCGCGCGACCCTGCCGGTGGAGGCCATCGCCAACGGCGTGAGCGGCGTGGAGGCCACCCTGTGGACCGTGGACGGCACGCCGCTGAACTCGGAGGCCGACCTCGTCGTCAACGTCAACTCGACGCTGGAGAGCGTCGCCGTCGTCCTGCTCATCGGCTCGGGCGTCGTGCTCTTCGTGCTCGGCGTCTGGCGGACGCTCCGCCGCCGCAGGCGCGAGCGCTCGGAGGAAGTGGGACAATCTTCCGATGGCTAAATCCTTCGGTCGAACCAGCCTGGTCCTCGCCTCCGGCACGCTCGTGTCGCGAGTGCTGGGATTCGTCAAGGCGATCGTGCTCGCGCAGACCATCGGTCTGGTGGGCTCCGCCTCGGCCGACGCCTTCGCCAACGCGAACTCGCTGCCCACGAGCATCTACTCGCTCATCGCGGGCGGCCTGCTCAACGCCGTGCTCGTGCCGCAGATCGTGCGCGCGACCAAGCGCGAGGACGGGGGCCGCGAGTACGTCAACCGGCTCATCACCCTCGCCATCGTCGTGCTCGGCGGCCTCACCGTGGTCGTCACGATCGGCGCGCCGATCCTCGCCTGGATCTACGGCCTGACGCTCTCGCAGGAGCAGCTCGGCCTCGTCATCGCGATCGCCTACTGGTGCCTGCCGCAGATCTTCTTCTACGGCCTCTACGCGGTCGTCTCGGAGGTGCTCAACGCGCGCAGCGTGTTCGCGCCGTTCGCGTGGGCCCCGGCGCTCAACAACGTGATCGCGATCGGCATGCTCGTCGTGTTCTCGCTCCTGTTCGGCGCCGACCCGGGCGGCAGCCGCGCCATCGCCGAGTGGACGCCCGTGATGGTCGCCACCATCGGCGGCGGCACCACGCTCGGCGTGGTGGCGCAGGCGGGCATCCTCTTCTTCTTCCTGCGCAGGGCGGGGCTGCGCTACCGGCCCGACTTCCACTTCCGCGGCACGGGCCTCAGCCGCATCGGCAAGCTCGCGGGCTGGTCCTTCGGCCTGCTCGTGGTCGTGCAGATCACCGGCTGGCTCGAGACGGTGGCCGCGAACGTGGCCTTCGGCGCCGCCGCCTCCCTGGCGGCGCTGCAGAACGCCATGATGATCTTCATGCTGCCGCACTCGATCGTGACGGTCTCGCTCACCACCACGATGTTCACCTCGATGAGCGAGAAGGCCGCCAATCGGGACACGAGATCGGTGGTCGAGGATTTCTCCCGCGGCGCGAGATCCATCGCGATGTTCATGATCTTCTCGGCCATCGCGCTCATGATCATCTCGCCCGCGTTCGCGCGGATCTTCGACGGTACGGACGAGGGCATGGTGGCCCTCGCGGTCGTGCTCTCCTCGCTGCTCATCAGCCTGTTGCCGTACTCGCTGCTGTACTACGTGCAGCGCGTGTTCTACGCCTTCGAGGACACCCGCAGCGTCTTCCTGCTCTACGCCCTCACGGCGCCGCTGCAGCTGATCGGCATCCTGGTCGTCTCCATGACGGTGGACATCGAGTACCTCGTCATGTCGCTCGCGCTCGTGCAGTCCGCGACCACGGTCCTGCGCTTCCTCGTCATGATCCGCGTGCTGCGCAAGCGCCTCGGCACGATCGACGGCCCCGAACTGCTCAGGGCGGTCATCCGGTTCGCCGCGTTCGCCGTGCCCACGGTGATCGTCGGCGCCGGCATCATGTGGCTCCTCGGCGGCTACACGTACGGCGGCTGGGCGCGCGGCGGCATCAGCGCGGCGCTCATCACGTGCATCGCCTCGGGCTTCGCGATGGTCCTCGTGTTCTTCGGCCTCGCCCTGTTCTCGCGCAGCCCCGAGCTCGAGGCCTTCGCCGGGCCGATCCTCCGCCGCCTCGACGGCCGCCGCGGCCGCCACTCGGTGGAGCTGCACCGCCACTCGGCGCAGGCGGTGGGCGCCGAGCAGTTCGCGGAGCAGTACGAGACGCTCATGCAGCACGAGCCGATGCCGGGCTATGCGATGGGCATCGGCTCGACCTCGCAGTCGAGCCCCGAGAGCGAGATGGCCGTGAGCGCCACCCACTTCACCACCGAGCTGCCCACCCGCAGCGAGATGCGCCGCTACGAGCGGCAGAAGCAGCGCGAGGAGTACGAGAAGCGGCATGCGAAGGACGACGAGCCGCTGATCTGAGCCGCGCGGAATACCAACATCCAGGGCGGGGTTGTCATGATGGATAGCGTGCGCCGCGCAGACCGCTCGGCGCGCAGCCGATAACCCGCTCCCAGGAGTCGCCCACCATGCGAAATGTCGCCATCATCGGATCCGGTCCCGCCGGGTACACCGCTGCCATCTACGTCGCCCGCGCCGGGCTCAAGCCGGTGCTGTTCACCTCCGCCGTCGAGGTCGGCGGCGAGCTCATGAACACGACCGACGTCGAGAACTTCCCGGGCTTCCCCGAGGGCATCCTCGGCCCCGATCTGATGGAGCGGTTCCAGCAGCAGGCCGAGCGCTTCGGCACCGAGCTCGTCTACGACGACGTCGAGGCGCTCGAGCTCGAGGGCGACGTCAAGCGCATCCGCACCGCCTACTCGGGCGAGTACGAGGCCCTGGCCGTGATCCTCGCGACCGGTTCCGCCTACCGCCGTCTCGGCGTCGAGGGCGAGGACCGCCTCTCGGGCCACGGCGTCTCGTGGTGCGCGACCTGCGACGGCGCGTTCTTCCGCGAGCAGCGCATCGCCGTGATCGGCGGCGGCGACTCGGCCATGGAGGAGGCGCTGTTCCTCACCCGCTTCGCCGACCGCGTGACGGTCATCCATCGCTCGCAGCAGTTCCGCGCCTCGCAGATCATGCTCGACCGCGCGCGTGCGAACGAGAAGATCGAGTGGCTCACCGACGCCAGGGTGCTCGAATTCGAGGGCGAGAAGGGGCTCGAGCGCATCCGCCTGCAGAGCACCGAGACCGGCGAGGAGTTCGCGCAGGAGTTCACCGGCGCCTTCATCGCCATCGGCCACGACCCGCGGACCGCCCTGTTCGCCGACCAGATCGAGCTCGCCGAGTCCGGCGTCGTGGCCGTCGAGGGGCGCAGCTCCCGCACCTCCCTGCCCGGCGTCTTCGCCGCGGGCGACGTGCTCGACGACCACTACCGCCAGGCGATCACGGCCGCCGGCTCCGGCACCGTCGCGGCCCTCGACGCCGAGCAGTACCTCTCCGAGCTCGACCCCGGGCTGCTCGCGCGCGTGGACGCGCCCACGGGCACCGAGGACGCCGAGGCGGAATCGCAGGCCGGCGAGGAGCAGCAGGCCCCGGAGCAGCAGGCGGCGCCCGCCATCTCGATCAACCCGATCGCCGGCGCCTCGCTCTTCGGCACCGACAAGTAGCGCGAACCCATCCAGCATCGACGAAGGAAGCGACCGAACCCATGTCCAATGTCATCGAAGCCACCAACGACACCTTCGACGCCGAGGTCCTGCAGGCCCCCGGCTCCGTCATCGTCGACTTCTGGGCGCCCTGGTGCGGCCCGTGCAAGCAGGTCGCGCCCGTGCTCGACCAGATCGCCGCGGAGCACCCGAACGTGAAGATCGTCAAGGTCAACGTCGACGAGGAGATGGATATCGCGATGCGGTACCAGGTCACCGGCATCCCGGCGATCAAGCTCTTCCACGACGGCGAGGTGCGGAAGGAGTCGGTGGGCGCCAAGCCCAAGGGCGCCCTCGAGAAGGAGTTCGAGGGCTACCTCGACTAGCCGCCGCGACGGCGATGCCCCCGGAATCCGCGATTCCGGGGGCATCGCCGGTTTCCGCGCATGCCGGGGCCGCACCCCGTGCGCCCTCGCGACCCTCTCCTCCGTGCACTCGCGCTGCGAAGTGATTGACGCATCAATCACTTCGCAGTATGATTGACGCATCAATCATCGGAGGTGATTCGAATGTCGGGTGAATCCGCGAACCGGCAGCGGCGGATGCCGTCGGCGCACGAGCTGCGCATCTGGCGCGACTTCGTCGAGACCTCGGAGCTGCTCCGGCGGCGGCTGGGCGCGCGGATGCAGGCCGAGTCGGGCATCTCCTCCGCCGACTACTCGGTGCTGCTCGCCCTCGGCGAGGCGGAGGGCCGCTCGATGCGGTCCTCCGACCTGGCGGAGCACATCGGCTGGGACCGCAGCAGGCTCTCCCACCACCTGGGGCGGATGGAGAAGCGCGGGCTCATCCGCCGGGAGCGGTGCGCCGACGACAGTCGCGGCTCGCTCGTCCTCCTCACCCGCGAGGGCGCTCAGCGCTTCCGCCGCGGCTCGGTCCCGCACCTGCGGGACGTGCGCGAGCTGTTCCTCGACGCGCTCGAGCCCGAGCAGCTGACCGCGGTCGGCGAGGCGACGGCCGCGCTCCGCACCCACCTCCAGCAGCCCCCCGCCCCGGGGGATTGACCGCCCCTCCCACTCTCCGCAGCGATTCCGCGCGCCACGGCATCAAGGCACCCGCACGGTTCTGCTTCGCACTCCATACTCGCGATAAGGAACCCTCATGCAATTCGGCATCTTCGGGGTCGGCGACATCGCCCCCGACCCGCACACGGGACAGACGCGCTCCGAGGCGCAGCGCATCGCCGACACCGTCTCGGTGGCGAAGGCCGCCGACGAGCTCGGCCTGGACGTATTCGCCTTCGGCGAGCACCACAACCCGCCGTTCGTCGCCTCGAGCCCGCCGGCCATGCTCGCGTACCTGGCCGCCGAGACGAAGCGGATCGTGCTGTCGACCTCGATCGCCCTCATCACGACGAACGATCCCGTGCGGATCGCCGAGGACTACGCGTTCGTGCAGCATCTCGCACAGGGCAGACTCGACCTCATGCTCGGGCGCGGGAACACCGCACCGGTGTATCCGTGGTTCGGCAAGAACATCCGCGACGGCGTGGAGCTCGCGCTCGAGCACTACAACCTGCTGCACCGGCTCTGGCGCGAGGACGTCGTGGACTGGGAGGGGAGGCACCGCACTCCGCTGCAGGGCTTCACCGCGACCCCTCGTCCGCTCGACGGGGTGCCGCCGTTCGTGTGGCACGGGGCGATCCGCACGCCGGAGATCGCGGAGCAGGCCGCCTTCTACGGCAACGGCTACTTCGCCAACCACATCCTCGCCCCCAACTTCCACTTCAAGCCCCTGGTGGACTTCTACCGGCAGCGCTTCGAGCACTACGGGCACGGGCGCGCGCAGGACGCGATCGTGGGGCTCGGCGGGCAGGCGTTCATCGCCCGCAGATCGCAGGACGCCTACGACCGGTTCCGGCCCTACTTCGAGCACTACCCGATGTTCCGCGGCACGAAACTCGAGGACTTCGCCGAGAGCACACCGCTCTCGGTCGGCAGCCCGCAGGAGATCATCGACAAGACCCTGACCTTTCAGGAGGGCTTCGGCGACTATCAGCGGCAGCTCTGGGCGATGGACACGGGCTCCATCCCGGTCGATGTCGCCCTCGAGCAGATCGAGCTGCTGGCCACCGAGGTGGTGCCGGTGCTGCGACGCGAGCTGGAGGCGCGGCGCGCGCCGGGCGTTCCCGACGCTCCGACGCACGCCTCGCTGGTGGCGGCGCGATACGGCGACGGCGAACCGCGGCAGGCCCGTCCCCGGCCCAACACCGGGGACAACACCGCGGGGCCGCTGCCCTATCTCGACAGCGATCCGGCAAGCCCCGCGACCATGCCGAGGTTCGGCGCATGAGCGCGGGAGCGGCGCCGGTGCGGCTGGTCGCGATCAGCGCCGGGACCGGCGAGCCGTCGACCACGCGGATGCTCGTGGACCGCGCCGCGCAGGCCACGGTCGAGCGGCTCCGCGCCGAGGGCCGGGACGCGACGGCGCACGTGATCGAGCTCGCCCCGCTGGCCGTCGGCATCGCCCGGTCGACGGTCTCCGGCTTCCCCGAGGCCGAGGTGCAGGAGGCGATCGGACGAGTCGCCGCGGCCGACGGGCTGATCGTCTCGACTCCGGTCTACAAGGCCGGGATGAGCGGCCTGTTCAAGTCGTTCTTCGATCTGCTCGACGGCGACCTCATGATCGCCAGACCGGTGCTGCTGAGCGCCACCGCCGGGTCCTCCAGGCACTCGATGACGGTCGACGACCAGCTGCGCCCGCTGTTCGCCTTCTTCCGCGCCCTCCCCGCCCCGACTTCCCTGTTCGCCGCCCCGGAGGACTGGGGATCGGCCGAGCTCGGGAAGCGGATCGCGCGGGCCGCCGGAGAACTGGCGGCGCTCATCGGCAGCGGGGTCGGCCGCGACATCGCCGACGGCGGCTGGTCCGGCTACCGGCACGCCTTCGCCGGAAATGCGACCCGAGCCGAGCGCGGCGTCGGCGACGTGGACTTCGACACCGATCTCATGCGCCTCGCGACCGGCGGGCGCTGAGCCCCGAACCACGACCATCCGTCCATCCACCGACCAACCGCAACCCGAGGAGTGCACCATGCCCGAATTCACCGTACGAACGATCGTCGGCAGCCTGTCCGAGAAGTCGATCAACCGGAAGCTCTTCCGGGCGCTCGACCGCCTGGCCCCCGAGGCCGGCCTGCAGCTCGTCGAGCTCCCGATCAAGGATCTGCCGCTCTACAACCACGACTTCGACGCCGACTATCCGGAGGTCGCGACGCAGCTCAAGAACGACGTCGAGGCCGCCGACGCGGTCCTCATCGTCACCCCCGAGTACAACCGGTCGATGCCCGCCGGCGTCAAGAACGCCCTCGACTGGGCCAGCCGCCCGTGGGGCACCAATTCCTTCGACGGCAAGCCCGCCGCGGTCATCGGCACCTCGCCGGGCGCGATCGGCACCGCCATCGCGCAGAACCACGTCCGCGGCGTCCTCGCCTTCCTCGCCGCGCCCACGCTCGCGCAGCCCGAGGCCTACATCCAGGACCGCCCCGGCCTGATCGACGACGAAGGCGAGATCGCCGACGAGAGCACCAGGGCGTTCCTCGTCCAGTACTTGACCGCCTTCCGCGAGCACATCGCGAAGACGCTGCGCGCCGAGCGCTAGCCGAGAGGAGGATCGCTCCATGCCGAGCATTACGCGGACCGTCGCCGGAGTCGCGGCGGCGGCCCGATGAGCGGGCAGGAGGATGCGGACGACCGGCGGGCGTCCGTCGTCGTCATCGGCGCCGGGCAGGCCGGGCTCTCGGCCGGCTACCACCTGCGCCGCCGGGGGTTCACCGGCGCCCTGGACGAGGACGCCTCCGACCGCACCTTCGTCGTCCTCGACGCCGGCCCCGCGCCCGGAGGGGCCTGGCAGCACCGCTGGGAGTCGCTGCGCATGTCGACCGTGAACGGCATCTTCGACCTGCCCGACTTCCCGAAGCCTCCCATCGACCCCGAAGAGGCGAGCCGCGATGCGGTGCCCCGCTACTTCGCGGCGTTCGAGGAGCGGGCCGCGCTGCCGATCCTGCGACCGGTCTCGGTCGCCTCCGTCTCGCGCGCCGACGCCGACCCCGGCGGAGCGCTCCTCGTGGACAGCTCCGCCGGGCGGTGGCGCGCCCGCGCGATCGTGAACGCCACCGGCACGTGGAACAACCCTGTGCTGCCCCGCTATCCCGGCCGGGAGCGCTTCCGCGGCCGACAGCTGCACACCCGCGACTACGCGGGCGCGGAGGAGTTCGCGGGGCTCCGCGTCGCCGTCGTCGGGGGCGGCATCTCGGCGCTCCAGCAGCTGGAGGAGATCTCGCGCGTCGCGACCACGTTCTGGTACACGCGCCGCGAGCCGGTGTTCCGCGACGGCTCGTTCAGGCCGGAGGTCGAGGGGCGCGAGGTCATCGCGCGGGTCACCGCCGACGTGGAGGCCGGCAACCCCACCGGCAGCGTCGTCTCCTACACCGGGCTCGCCAGGCTCCCCTACGTCCTCGCGGCGCAGGAGCGCGGCGCGCTGCGGCGGCGCCCCATGTTCGCGGCGATGGAGCCCGCGGGCCTGAGGGAGTCGGACGGCGCGTTCACGCCGGTCGACGCGATCCTCTGGGCCACGGGCTTCAAAGCCGACCTGGCGCATCTCGACCCGCTCGGGCTGCGCAACGACCGGGGCGGGATCGAGATGCGCGGCACCCGGGTCGCCCACGAGCCCCGCGTCCACCTCGTCGGCTTCGGCCCCTCGCAGTCCACGGTCGGGGCGAACCGCGCGGGCCGCGCCGCCGCTCGGGAGCTCGCCCGCCTGCTCGATGCGGGATCGGCCCCGGAGCGCGAGACGGGCCCGCGGCCGACCCCTCCGACCTCCTCGTCCGGCCCATCGGAGCGGAGAACCTCTCCGTGACCGGCCAGGTCGTCTTCATCGACGGCGGCGCCGAGAGCATCCGCCGCGACGACGCCGTCTGACGAGAGCCGGACGGGCCGCGGCGCGGGGCGCACCGCGGCCTTGGCTTCGGCCCCGACCGGCGTAGACTGGCCTTTCCTCTCTGACGCGAAGGATGCAAGTGCCAGCGCAAGATCCAGCCACGCAACGCGGGGGGCGCACGCTCGACCCCTGGTATGACAACTACGCGCGCCGGACCTCCGGCCTGACCGTAAGCGAGGTGCGAGCGCTCTTCGCCGTCGCCTCGCGGCCCGAGGTGGTCTCGCTGGCCGGCGGCTCGCCGTTCGTCTCGGCCCTCCCGGAGGAGCTCGTCCGCGGCGCGTTCGACCGCATGATGCGCGAGCACGGCGCCGACGCCCTCCAGTACGGCGGCGGGCAGGGCATCCCGCAGCTGCGGGAGCGCATCCTCGAGCTCATGGCCCTCGCCGGCATCAGCGGCGCCTCGGCCGACGACGTCGTCACGACCACGGGCTCGCAGCACGCGATCGACCTGGTGACCAAGCTCTTCATCAACCCCGGCGACGTGATCCTGCTCGAGACCCCGAGCTACGTCGGCGCGCTCGGCACCTTCAAGTCCTACGAGGCCGACGTCCGCCACGTCGACATGGACGAGGAGGGGCTGAACCTCGAGGCGCTCGAGGAGGCCATCCGCCGCGCCCGCGCCGAGGGCAAGGCCGTCAAGTTCCTCTACACGATCCCGAACTACAACAACCCCACGGGCGTGACCATGTCCGCCGCCCGCCGCCGCGAGGTGCTCGACCTGTGCATCCGCGAGGGCGTGCTGATCGTCGAGGACGACCCCTACGGCCTGCTCTACTTCGACGAGCCCTCGCCCAAGGCGATCCGCTCGCTCGACGAGGAGCACGTGCTCTACCTCGGCTCCTTCTCGAAGATCCTCTCGCCCGGCGTGCGCGTGGGCTTCGTGCTCGCGCCCCACGGCATCCGCGAGAAGCTCATCCTCGCCGTCGAGTCCTCCATCCTCTCGCCCTCCACGCTCAACCAGTGGCTCGTCACCGAGTACCTCGAGGGCAGCGACTGGCAGGCCCAGATCGACACCTTCCGCCATACCTACCGCGAGCGCCGGGACGCGATGATGGCGGCGCTCGAGGAGCACCTGCCGCAGCTCAGCTGGACCGTGCCCAAGGGCGGGTTCTTCACGTGGGTGCAGCTGCCCGAGACGCTCGACTCCAAGCAGATGCTGCCGCTCGCGACGAAGGAGCTCGTCGCCTACACGCCCGGCACCGGCTTCTACGCCGACGGGCGCGGGCACGACAAGATCCGCCTCTCGTTCTCGCTGCCCGCGCCCGAGCGCATCCGCCTCGGCGTGCGCCGCCTCGCGAACGTGATCAACGACGAGCTCGAGATGATCGAGACCTTCGGCGGCTTCCAGAAGCCCGCGGAGGACGACAACCGCTTCGCGTCGGCCCCGCCCGACCTCGTCTGAACCGACCAGAGAGTAGGAACCCCATGTCGATCGAAGACCGTCACGTCGTGATCCTCTCCGGAGGCATCTCGCACGAGCGGGATGTATCGCTCCGCTCGGGCCGCCGGGTCGCGGATGCCCTCATGCGCGCGGGCGCACGGGTCACGGTGCGCGAACCGGACGAGACGCTGCTGCCGTGGCTCGAGGAGCACTTCGAGGAGGTCGACGTCGTCTGGCCGGTGCTGCACGGCACCTCGGGCGAGAACGGCGCGCTGTACTCGCTGCTGCGGGCGCTGGAGATCCCCTACGTCGGCTCGCGCCCCACGGCCGCCAAGCTCGCCTGGAACAAGGCGTCGGCGAAGGCGATCGCGAAGCGCTCCGGGCTGCGCACGCCGCAGTCGATCGTGCTGCCCAAGGACACCTTCCGCGAGCTCGGCTCCGCGAGCGTCATCTCGGCGATCGCGCGCGGGGTGGAGTTCCCGGCCGTCGTGAAGCCCGTCGAGGGCGGCTCCGCCCAGGGCGTCTCGTTCGTGGAGGAGACCTCGCAGTTCTCGCGCGCGCTCGTGACCGCGCTGACCTACTCGGACGGCGTGCTCATCGAGAAGAAGATCATCGGCACCGAGGTGTCGGTGGGCGTGCTCGACCTCGGCGAGGGCCCCTTCGCCGTGCCGCCCGTGGAGATCGTGCCGCACAGCGGGGTCTACGACTACGCCTCCCGCTACAACGCGGGCGAGACGACCTTCTACGCGCCCGCGAGGCTGCCCGCCGAGCTCATCGACCGGCTCTCGGAACTCGCGCTGCAGGCTTACTCCGTGATCGGGCTGACGGATGTGGCCCGGGTCGACTTCATCGTCGACCAGCAGGGCGAGCCGTGGTTCATCGAGGCCGACCCGATCCCGGGCATGACCGAGACCTCGCTCGTGCCCCTCGGCATCGAGGCCGCCGACCTCTCGCTCTCGGACGTGTACTCGCGCCTCGCCGCGCACGCCGCCGACCGCGGGCCCCGCAATACGCCGGAGCAGCCGGCCTCCTAGCCGGCGGGCGGATGGGGCGGATCCGCGGGTGCGGGTCCGCCTATCCGCAGCGCTGCGCCGATGGGGTGCATGGCGCCGCCGAGCCGCATATCGAGCCGGCGCCGCTATGCGCCCCATCCCCGTTCGCCCGGATCGGACCGCGAGCGTCACCCGGATGGGACCACGAGCCCCGGCATGCCGGTGTGAGGGGGCCCCGATTCTGCGCCCCTGGGGCGTAGGGCCCGGCCGACCGGATATCCGGCTCCGGGCGGCCATCCGGCCCTGCCTCACACCTCCACGAGCTGCGAGAGCGCCTTGCGGGCGCGCATGTGCGGTCCGGGGGCGTTGATCGTCTCCACGGCCACGACCCGGCCTTCGCGGAGCCGCTCGACGACGAGCTTCCCCGCATCGGTGCGCTCCACGACCCTGGCCTCGTCGCCCGGCATGGCGATGCCGGCGATCTGCAGGCGGCGATCGCCCTGCGTGCTCCAGAACCACGGCACCGCGCGATACGGCCCGACGGCCTTGCCCGTGAGCGCATCCGCGACGTAGCGGGCCTGGTCGGTCGCGTTCTGCACCGACTCGACCCGCATGTCGATGCCGGCATAGGGATTCGGGTACCGGGCGCAGTCGCCGATCGCGAGGATCCGCGCATCGCCCGTCCGCAGCCGCTCGTCGACCACGATGCCGCCGGCCGTCTCGAGTCCGGCGTCCGCGGCCAGCTCGTCGCGCGCGATCGCGCCGATGGACAGCACGACTCGCGCGGCGGGCAGGACCTCGCCGTCCGCGAGCCGCACGCCGGTCACGCGCCCCGCCTCGCCGACGAACGACTCGATGCTCGCGCCGCACCGGATGCGCATCCCGCTCGCCGCGTGGTGCTCCTCGAGCGCGTTCGCCGCCGCCCTGCTCAGCACGCGCCCGAGGATCTGCGGGGCCACCTCGAGCACCGTGGCCGTGCCGTGCCTGGCGGCCTCCACGGCCACCTCGAGGTTGAGGAATCCACCCCCGATGAACACGGTGTCCCCGGCCGCCGCGAAGTCCTCGCGCAGGTGGTCGGCGTCGGCGATCGTGCGGATCGCGTGGATGCCCTCGAGCTCCCCGCCCGGCAGCTCGAGGCGCCGCGGCACCGATCCGGTGGCGATGACGAGGGCGTCGTAGGGCAGCGATTCGCCGCCGGAGAGCACCACGCGCTGTTCTTCTCGGAGGATGCGCTCGACGCTCGTGCCCTTGCGCAGCCGCACCCGGTCCTTTGCAAGCGCCTCCTCGGTGCGCAGCCATAGCTCCTCGGGCCCCTCGGCCCCGGAGAGGTACCCCTTCGACAGCGGCGGCCGCTGATAGGGCGCATGCCGCTCGTCTCCGACGAGGTGGATCTCGCCGAGCCAGCCCCGTTCGCGCAGCGCGATCGCGACGGTCAGGCCGGCCTGGCCGGCTCCGATGATGACGACGGTACCGCGCATGCTCACACCTGACTCGAGGGAAGGCGGACCTCGAGCTCGGCGAAGTCCTCGCCGGCGCTGAGCTGACATCCGAGCCTGCTGTTCTCGCGCCGCGGGTCGGCGGTGCAGTCGAGCATCTCGTCCTCGTCCTCCCCGATCTCCGGGAGCTCGCCCTCGACCCGCTCCACGAACACGTGGCAGGTGGCGCACATCGCCTGACCGCCGCATTCCCCGACGATGCCGTCGACGCCGTTGAGGATCGCGGCGCGCATCACGCTCTGACCCTCCTCCGCATCGATCTCCCGCCGATCTTCCGAACCGATGTAGACGATCCTGGGCATCATTGCCTCCTTGCAACGCATCCTTCGTCGTGGTGGTTTCACCTGCGAACGATCATGGCGCGAGGTCTACCACTGGGGAAGCGGGAATATCCGCTGTATTTCCACGTGGAATCCGGGATACTGGGGGCATGATCGACGATGATCGCCAAGAACTTGCGCCTGCGCGGCAGGCGCCGCCGCTGCCGTTCACCTTCCGGCAGCTCGAGTGCTTCCTCGCCGTGGCCGAGAGCGGCTCGATCTCGCGAGCCGCCGCCCGGATGCGGGCATCCGACTCCGCCGTGGCCGATTCCATCACCGCGATGGAGCGATCGCTCGGCGTCGAGCTGTTCCGGCGGCAGCGATCGCGGGGCGCCACCCTCACCTCGGACGGCCTCACCATCCTGCCGATCGCAAGACGCATCCTCACCGACGGGGCGGAGCTCGGCGCCTCCGTCGGCCGCCACTCGCACGCCATCGTCGGGCCCGTGCGCATCGGCCTGGGCGGCACGCTCGCGAGCCTCATCCTGCCCCAGCTGCTGACCATGACCATGCAGGAGCACCCGGGCATCCACATCGACTACCGCACCGGAGACCTCACCACGCTCCTCGATGCGGCGGAGCGCGCGGAGCTCGACCTCATCGTGACCTTCGACCTCGACGTGCCGCCGGAGTACCAGCGGGTCTCGCTCGGGACCACGCAGGCCATGCTCGTCGTCGCCGAGGACCATCCGCTCGCCGCGCTCGACGCCGTCCCCCTCGAGATGGTCGCCGAGGAGCCCATGGTGCTCCTCGACATCGTCGCAAGCCGCATCTACACGCTCGAGATCATGTCAGGCAGGGGCATCACCCCGCGCATCGTGCATCGGACGCCGGACTACGAGCTCTGCCGCTCCCTCGTCGGCCGCGGACTGGGCTACACGCTGCTGATGAAGCGCAACGTCTCCACCGAGACCTGGGACGGCAGGCGCGTGGTCTACCTGCCGCTCGACCCGCCGCCGCGCCCGGTGGACGTGCTCGTCACGTGGCCGCACAGCCCCATCCCTCCACGGGTGGCCGCGGTGGTGGCGTGCGCGAAGCGCCTCCGGTCGGAGGTCGCGGCGATCATGAGCTGAGGGATTTCCCGGCTTCTGCGGGGTACCACACCGGAAAACACCGGTTGCTCCGGGAATCGGCAGGAACGAGTATGGCAATCGTCGCACCGTTCGCGACGAGCCCGACATCCCTGCAAAGGAGCAGTCCGATGACGCCCACGCTCATCTCCGCCGATATCCCGGTGGCCGATTGGTTCGACCCGCACGAGGCCATGGTCGATCCGTACCCGCAGTTCGCGCGGCTGCGGGCGCTCGGCCCGATCGTCCACGCGCCCGCGGTGGGGCGCGTGTTCCTCACCACCCACGAGGCGGTGAGCGGGGCCGAGCGCCGCCCCGAGATCTTCAGCTCCTACTCCGAGCAGAACCTCACGATGATGCGCGCCCTGGGTGGCAGGCCCATGCTGCGGAAGGACGACCCCGAGCACGCCGCCGAGCGCTCGGCGATCAACCCGACGCTGCGGCCGAAGGCGATCACCTCGGTGTGGTCGCCGCGGTTCGCCGAGAACGTGGCCGTCTGGGCGGAGCACCTGCTCGAGATCGGGCCGGAGCGCGCCGATCTCAACAGGGATTTCGCCGCGCCCGTGGCGAGCCAGAACCTCATCGACCTGCTCGGCTTCCCCGAGGAGGTGGATGTGGAGAGCATGCGCCGGTGGTCGACCTCCTACATCGCCGGCATCGGCAACCTCCTCGACGACGCGGCGATCTGGCGGCGATGCGATGAGAGCCAATCGGAGGTGGACGCGCTGCTCGACGAGCTCCTGCCGCGCCTGCGCGAGGCGCCGGACGGATCCGTTACCTCCCATCTGCTGCAGGTGGGGCTGCCGGAGGAGGTCGTGCGCGCGAACGTGCATCTCACGATCTCCGGCGGCATGAACGAGCCCCAGCACATGATCACCAACATGGTCTGGGCGCTCTCCCTGCATCCCGAGCAGCGCGATGCCGTGCTCGCCGGGGAGGTCTCGTGGGGGGACGCGTTCGAGGAGACCGCCCGCTGGCAGTCGCCCATCGGCATGATCCCCCGCGAGGTCGCCGTCGATTCGGAGTTCCTCGGCGCGCAGCTGCCCGAGGGCACGAACGTCGGGCTCCTCCTCGCGAGCGCCAACCGCGACGAGCAGGTCTTCCCCGACGCCGACCGCTACGACGCGCGCCGCACCGCGCGCGGGCACCTCGCGTTCGGCAGCGGCGTCCACATGTGCGCCGGCCGCTGGGCCGCCAAGAACGCCATCGCCGAGCACGCCCTGCCGGCGCTCTACGAACGCATCCCCTCGCTGCGGCTGGACCCCGAGCGCCCGACCCTCTGGGACGGCTGGGTCTTCCGCGGCATCACCGCCCTTCCCGTCACCTGGTGACGAACGACCGATTTCGACAAGGACGTCAAATCATGACTACGAAAACCGCACAACCGACGAGCACCCCGCACGAACGGCGAAAAGTCATCGCGGCCTCGGTGATCGGCACCACGATCGAGTGGTACGACTTCTTCATCTACGCCTTCGCGGCGAACCTCGTGCTGGCGCAGCTCTTCTTCGAGCCCGCTGGCGAGGGGATGATGCAGATCCTCTCGCTCGTCACGATCGGCCTCTCGTTCCTGTTCCGCCCGCTCGGGGCCTTCCTCGCCGGCCACTTCGGCGACAAGCTCGGCCGCCGGCCGATGCTCGTGCTGACCCTGCTGCTGATGGGCATCGCGACCACCGGCATCGGCCTGCTGCCCACCTACGAGACCGTCGGTATCGCCGCGCCGATCCTGCTCATCCTCCTCCGCATCCTCCAGGGGCTCTCCGCCGGCGGCGAATGGGGCGGCGCCGTGCTCATGGCCGTGGAGCACGCGCCCACCCGCAGGCGCGGGCTGTTCGGCATCATGCCGCAGCTCGGAGTGCCGTTCGGCATGCTGCTCGCCTCGGCGATGCTCGCGGTGATGCAGCAGATCGCGCCGGGCGACGCGTTCGCCGCCTGGGGATGGCGGGTACCGTTCCTGTTCTCCGTCGTCCTCATCGTCGTCGGCCACCTCATCCGCAAGTCGGTGGACGAATCCCCGGTGTTCAGCGAGATCGCGGAGACTCGGCAGCAGGAGTCGGCGCCTATCGTGCAGGTGTTCAAGCAGCACACCCCGCTGGTGCTGCTGTGCGCCCTGTTCTTCGCGGGGAACAACGCCGTGGGCTATATGCTCACGGGCGGCTACGTGCAGGGCCTCGCCTCCCGCCCCGAGGAACAGGGCGGGCTGGGCTACAACCCGGTGCACGTACAGCTAGCGGTGCTCACCGCGGCGGTCGTGTGGGCGCTCTCCACGCTGATCGCCGGCATGCTGACCGACCGGTTCGGCCGCAAACCGGTGGTGACGGCGGGCTGGTTCATCCAGGCGGCGGGCATCGTCCCGCTGTTCCAGTTCGTGTTCACCGGCGGGGTCGGGGGCGTGCTCCTCGGCTGCTGCCTGCTCGCCGTCGGCCTCGGCATCACCTACGGCCCCCAGGCCGTCTGGTACGCGGAGGCGTTCCCGGCCTCCATCCGCTATTCCGGCATCTCCATCAGCTACGCGATCGGCGGGGTGCTCGGCGGCGCCTTCGCTCCGACGATCGCGCAGGTCCTGCTGCAGTCCTTCGGAACCACCTGGGCGATCGTGTTCTACCTGCTGTTCATGACGGCGATCGGGCTCGTCGCGACGTCGCTGCTGCGCGACCGTACGGGGGTGCCGCTCGATCTCGAGTTCGAGCGAAGCGGTCGGTGGAAGGACTGGCGACCCGCGCGGTCGTGAGCGGCGGGGGCCTGGCCGATCCGGTTCTGAGCCTCCCGGGGTCTGGCCCGCGCGGCCCTGACCCGTCCGATCCTGACCCGTCCGATCCTGACCCGTCCGATCCTGACCCGTCCGATCCTGACCCGTCCGATCCTGACCCGTCCGATCCTGACCCGTCCGATCCTGACCCGTCCGATCCTGACCCGCTCGGGTCTGCCCTGCCTAGTTCTGAGCCGACCGGCCCTGACCCGGCCAGCCCTAACCGGCTTGGCCTTGAGCCGCCCGCCCTGACCCACCCAGCCCCAACCGGCGCGGCCTACCGATCCGATCGGCGCTCATCCTGCCGGTTCCGACCTGCCCGACCAGCACGGCGCCGCCCCATGGAGGGGCGGCGCCGTGCTGGTCGTCTCATCGGGATGCGTGAGGGGCTGGAGCCTCCAGAATGCGGGGCTGGAGCGTCCAGGAGACGAGCACACCGCGTGCCGGCGGGCCTCATCGCGGCCGGCGGGGCCCATCGCGGCCGGCGAGCCTCGTCGGCACGCGCGCTTACGACGCTTGGAGCGCCTCCAGTCGCAACCATCACGCTGCGCAGAGCTCGTCCTCCGAGCCCTGTTCACGCGATCCGGTCAGCTGTCGGTCTGTTCCTCGCCGATGGCCTCCAGGATGCGGTTGAGGTCGGCGACCGAGGCGAAGTCGATGTTGATCTGCCCCTTCGTCTTGCGCAGCACCACCTTCACGCGGGTGTTGAGGCGGTCGCCGAGCCGCTCGCCCACCTCTGAGAGGTGGGCGTTGAGCGAGTCGCTGCCGACCTGCTGCTTCGACTCGGGCTTCTCGGTGCCGATCGTCATCCGGGCGGCTGCGAGCTCGGCTTCGCGCACCGAGAGCTGCTCGTTGATGATCTTCTCCCCGAGCCTGGCCATGAGCGCGGGTTCGCCTACGGAGAGGATCGCACGCGCGTGCCCCGCGCTCAGCACCCCGGCCGCGACCTGCCGCTGCACCTCCACCGGCAGCTTGAGCAGCCGGAGCGTGTTCGAGATCCGCGGCCGCGAACGGCCGATGCGGGTCGAGAGCTCCTGCTGCGTGCAGCCGAAGTCGTCGAGCAGCTGCTGGTACGCGGACGCCTCTTCGAGCGGGTTGAGCTCGGCGCGGTGCAGGTTCTCGAGGAGCGCATCGCGGAGCATGTCCTCGTCGTCGGTGTGGCGGATGATGGCCGGGATGCTGTCGCGCCCAGCCGCCTTCGTCGCGCGCAGACGGCGCTCGCCCATGATGAGCTCGTAGTCGCCCTCGCCGGTGCGCGGATCGCCTTCCTGCAAGGGACGGACCACGATCGGCTGGAAGACGCCGAACTCTCGCACGGAGGTGATGAGCTCGTCGAGCGATTCCTGGTCGAACTCGGTGCGCGGCTGGCGCGCGTTCGGCACGACCCGATACGGGTCGAGCGTGGCGAGCTGCGCGCCCGGGATGGGGAGCAGGTCGTTCTCGACCGCATCCGCCTCGTCGTCGACGGACTCCACGATTTCACCGGTGTGCGCGTCGACTCGGACCTCGGCGTCTTCCACCGCGTCTTCCGATGCAGCAGCATCCGGAGCGGTCGTGCTCGTCTCCGCCTCGGATGCCGCTTGCGCCTCGTCCTCCTCAGGTTTGGAGGCCGGCTTCACCGCACGCTTTGTTTTCGTATTTTTGTTCGATTGACTCTTCGGTGCGGATTTCGATGACTTCGGAGTACTTCCGGTCGGCTCGAGATTCGACTCGGCAGGATCCGTTTCAGCGATCTGCGTTTCTGGATCGGTCTTTGCCGATTCGGCGTGACGACCGGTCGGTGCGGACCCGTCGAAGAAGACGTCGACTGCTCGGTCCGTTGTGGCAGGCCCTTGCGGGATGAGCGCGCTGAGACCTCGGCCCAATCCCGAGCGTTTCTTAGTGGCCATTCTTGGCTGCTCCTCGTTGTGCGATTTCCAATGCTGCTTCCTTGTAGGCGACCGCGCCGACACCCTCCGGGTCGTAGGAGATGACGGTTTGGCTGAAGCTCGGGGCCTCCGACACGCGAACCGATCGGGGGATCTCGGTGTCGAGGGTTTCCTTGGGGAAGAACTCGCGGACGGATTCGGCGACTTCGCGCGAGAGGTTCGTGCGCCTGTCGTACATGGTGAGCAGGATCGTGCTCACGACGAGGTCCGGGTTCAGGTAACCGCGCATCTGCTCGATCGTGTCGCGGAGCTGCGTGATGCCCTCGAGGGCGTAGTACTCGCTCTGGATGGGGATGAGCACTTCGGTCGCCGCGACGAGTGCGTTGACCGTGAGCAGGCCGAGCGCAGGAGGGCAATCGATGAAGATGTAGTCGAATCGCTTGCCCGCAGTCTCCTGCTCGTCGAGGAAGGATTCGAGCGCGCTGCGAAGCCGCGTTTCGCGGTTCTCGAGCGGAACGAGCTCCACATCAGTGCCCGCGAGATTGAGCGTGGCCGGGCTGCAGAAGAGGTTGGGGACCTCGGTGCATGGCTGGATGACCTCGGAGAGGGGGATGTCCTCCAGCAGCACTTCGTAGGAGCCGATCGCGTCACCGCGATGATCGATGTTGAGCGCCGTGGAGGCGTTGCCCTGCGGGTCGAGATCGATGACCAGCACTCGAAGTCCGAACGTTGCCAGCGCAGCAGCCAGGTTCACCGTGGTCGTGGTCTTCCCCACGCCGCCCTTCTGGTTCGAAACTGCCAGGACACGAGTTTTCCCAGGTCGAGGCGCACTTTTCTTCTTCAGGGTCTTCTTCTTGGCGTTGAGTTCAGCGATCTGTCGGGCGATCGGCGAGTCGAAGACATCGCTCATGCTGGCAGCACCTTTCTCCCGAACCGTGGTCGGTGTCGATTTCGATCCGAGACCTCCATCTTGGTCGACAAGGCAGGGAAAACGAAGTGACTCGCGGCCATGTGCATAACTCCGTTTCACGTGGAACATGAGGGTTCCGTGCCATTACGACAGTACCGTCGACCCGGCTCGCGGAGGCTCAGAGAGCGTTTCACGTGGAACGGTAACCGCCGGCAGTGCCCGTTCCCAAGGTCTTCGTCGCTGTGCCTGACTGTTGATAGCGGGAGAATAATGTTCGTGGCGTTCCACCGAACCAAAGATGGGAAGACACGATCGTGGAGGGAGGGCGCGGTTGTGCTCGCTGACCGTCTTGCTGCACCGATAGGGTTGCGCGTACCGAGGCGAACAGTCATCGGCCATCCATCGCTTGCTGCAGAGTCGAGCGGCCGAGCCGACGGTGATGCGAGAGACGATCATGATCATGCGAACGCCAACTCGCTGCATAAGCGATGGCCGACTCATCATCGTGCTGGTTGGTTCGTGGATGAGGTTCGGACGTTCGTTCCGGTGCTCCGTCGAGGTCCTCGGGAGAACCCCTCGGTCTCAACTATCCGTTTCACGTGAAACTGCTCATACCTCGATTCTCGTGAGAGCCGTACCGTTGGTCTTCGTGAATCCTTCAAATCACAGAACGGACCACGGCGCAGGTCATACGAGTCCCCGTTCGCAACCGGCCGTTCGCGACCCCCGTGTCACTCCCGCAATCTGTTGGGTAAAACCGAATGGTGAGGCGACCCGTCCTGCTCCTGCTCCTGCTCCTGCTCCTGCTCCTGCTCCTGCTCCTGCTCCTGCTGCCGCAAGGTGCCAGCAGCGTGTTGTCTCGGAATGCGTGGAACCTGACGAAACGAACTCGTTCCATTCGTAATGGGAGCGCCACAGACAACCAAAACTCAGCGTCACTAACCGGCTTCCGACACCCGCCCGAGCGTCTGAGCGCCTCCGCTTACCCAGCCCAGTGCCAGTCGTACGACCAGATCTAGCCTCGCTCTACGTATCTCCCACAGCAAGTCCTGACGTGAACAGGGACATTGCCAATGCCTCCCGTGGTCGTCATCGGTTTCACGTGAAACACCCCTCGTCCGCAGAACGCGACACCGTCAGTGACCACCTCCAGTCACGCTTCTGCGGGCCCATGACGCCATCCGCGCCTTCTCAATGTCAACCAGACATATGCCTCCCCGGCTGCTGAACGTCACCAGGCCCGCTCACCTCGAGTCCATTTCAGGAACGGTGAGCAAAGTGCGTGCTCGACTTGTCGATTGAGCGTGTCCCGATTGAGATGCTGGCGAGAAGTGCAGGCCTCGAGAACGCACACCTCCGAAACATCGTCGAAGTGGAAGTGGCTGACCGCCTCCAGGCAAGCCTGTCCTGCTTCGCCGATATCCGAGCAACCCTCCCGCTCTTCCAACTCGTGAAGCCTCCCGGGGAACTCGTTCGGCCCCTGATGATGACGCTTCCGGGAGCACATGTCGTACCCGAAGCCAACAGCAGGGCACGCACGCGACCGCCGGCCGTGCGCAGTCGCGTCGGCATGTGTGGTACTTCGCAGTGAACCGAGCTAGGTAGACGGAGAAAGCGGAAGATGCTTCGTCTATGGGACTTCCGATTGTTCCTGCCCAAACCGGCCTCTTGGCGTCTCTGTCAGGCCAAGGAGGGGTTTCACGTGCGCACAGGGACTGACGACATGCAGACCACTATCCAGCGTTCACAACAGGTCAATGCCCACCTCGTCCAGGAGGTTTCTGCCGAAGCTTCGGCCCCTTGGGGGCTGCCGACTACTAGTTCCGGGAACCTGCACTGGTGGGCAGTCAATGAACTACCTCGTTCGGTTGCGGTCTGTCCCGCTCCGCTCTGTGTAGGCGAAGTGGTTTCACGTGAAACACACCGCTGCTCGGTAGTCCTACTCGACGTCTTGACGCACAACCTTCCGCCTGCCGTGCCACAAGTGCGTACCTCTACGAGAGAGCACCACCTCCTAGCGGGAGGACAGCAGCCACCGGGTCCCGCTAGGCAACCAAAAGTCATCTCGTCCCCGAACGCCGACCCGATGTCGGGTCTTGTTCCGGGCGTGGGTGCTGTTACGACTACGGCTCTGCCCGCGACTGCGATGAGATTGCCGCAGTGGAGCGGTTCCTGACACCTGCGGATCAGTGGGGTCAATTGCTTGTCATTGGCAAGACCGATCTCAACCAAGCACTACTCCGGGCCAGTACTACTCCGGGCTACGCATCGGGCATAGTCTCTCGACTCCACCTACCGAGAGCACCCACACGTGAACCCAGAAGCATGGCTGATCACCCCGGCCCCTCCTCCAATCGACCAGTTGTGTTCCCGAGGACGAGCCCCTGAAGGATCGGCTTCTTTCCCAGCACTGCCGGTACCGGGTGGCCGGCGCATCTTGTGCCCGCAACTGTTGCTCATATTCGCTGTTGGGGAGCGAGTCGGCCTCATGACGTTCCACGTGAAACCTACCCACAATGCCCGTTCACGGCCTGCGCATTCCTCTCAGCCCTCCGGAGCAGGCCGTCGAAGACTGTACGACCGTGACCGGTTCAGGACAGGTAGGAGTACCGCCTCCATAGGCCTCTCTCTGCCTCGTGTGACTGAAGGGACCTGGATCATTGGTTGTCCCGGTTCGGCAAGCGGTACAACCCATCGTCTGAATGCATAGGCCCGACACCAGGTGGCTTCAGTTCACACCTCGTTGAGTACCGATGTAGCTTGATTCGGAGCACTCGCGATCGCCCCAACATGGATGAGTGCCTCGCCTCAATGAACCTCGTACGCGGGAAATCCGACCCGGTACCGCCCCTGATCGGAGAATTTCAACGCCCGGACCGTTCTTGTCAGGCTTCCGAGGTGGACGCTCGAACTCAAACACCCCGTTTCACGTGAAACGTCACTCTGATACCGACGCGCGCTCGTCGCTGGGCACACCACTGGCCCGGGAGCTCGTACCACTGAACTTAATCAGCCACAGACCCTGGCTCCTGCTTACGCATCTCGTTGGTCGTATTCGTGGCTGAGGCGACCACGTCACTCCAGTAAGCCATGGGGATAGTCAATCAGTTCCGAGCAACTCGTTGCGACATCCACAAAACGAGCCCCCAACACGACACTCGTCCGGTCTGCGGACGGAGCGGATTCCTTACCTCACGCGCAGTTTGAGCACTGGTAACCCGGGCTGGTGTACTCGACCAACGACATGCGTTGAGTCGGAGCGATTCCTCCCACCGTCTTGTCTCTGTCACTGTCGTTCTGATTCGTTCTCTCGACCCATCCGACTGAGGCTGGTCGCCCGAACTCACGTCTGTCTCCGTCCCGTTTCACGTGGAACAGACCAACGGTCATCGCCTCATAATGAACGAAATCACGGAAGCATTACTGCTTTGACCCCTGTCAGACGACGAGAATCGGCGAGAAGTACAGTCGTCCACGCGTGCTCCGCAGCGGCTGCCCTGGATCGACCTTGTGTCGTGCCTCTCTAGCGACACGTGAACATTCTTCCCACCCAAACGGGCTGCGAGCGCCACCATTCGGAGATCGGCTCCCCGCTGTCCACTGTGCCGGCCTGCTCCATACTCGATTGTCTTGGCACGACGGAACCTGATTCGCTTCGGGAAAGTTCGCAAACTCCACGCTACGGGCGGCGCCAAGGGGCACTAGACAGGCATTCGGGGAGCGCCAGATGTAGTGCTCGAATACAGTTCTTCAATCGAACATTCGCAGGCGGGATGTTCCACGTGAAACACCATCCTCTGACCGTGGTCGCTTCGTTCCTACACCTCGCCGTTGGTAGGGGACCTGGCGGAGAGTCACCCTCGAAGAAGCTTCGATGTATTCGGGTTTCATGGTCGATTTCACATGCCGTTGATCCCATACAGTGCTCCGTCGAGTGAGGGCCCACGACTGAAGATCCATACAGAAGGGCCGTCTCCGCGCGCCCTCATCCACGCGGATGCCGCTCAGATCCCCTCGAAACGAGCGAGAGGTTTCACGTGAAACCGATTCATCAACGGTCCATCTCTCTCGATTCTGGCTCGGCACTGCTTGATTGAGATGAAGTCGAAGCTGGAATGTTCCCGAATCATCAGGCCCTCCTTCCGTCACCATTCCTGCAGATGAGTTCCGCCCTCCGGGTTCACCGTCCCCGACGAGAACCGTACACATCTTCCACCGCATAGAGCGCCTCGTCTCGGCATGCGGATTTTCGTTCGTTGAAAAGAACCGGCAACATACGGCCGCGTACGGCTTCGCATGACGTGAGGATTCATCGAGTATTCGCGACAAAGGTCATCGTGGCCGTATCGCGTCAAGGAGTGATGCCTCGTGCCTTGCCGGAGCCGTGGAGCACGAGCAAGTCGGTTCTCTGTTCGTTTGCGCCACTCCACGGGAGTCACGATCCGAGAGACCTGCTGATCCGTCTTCGATACCCTTATACCGGGCGCCGAGCATACCCACCGCAATGCGTAGAACGTTCACGAGCCCAACCGCGTTGGGTGACTGTCTCCTGTCCAACGGCCATGGAGCCATCATGGGTTCACTCGCAGACGCTTTGGCTGTTCGATTGATTCGTTCGGTTCATCGTCGGCGGTGTCGTGTGGCCCGAGCGGCGTTCAGACTTCACATCTTTCGTGCGCACCTATGCCGTTTCACGTGAAACGACAGTCGGTACCGATGACGGAGCAGTCCGTAGCTCTTGCTCAACAGGTTGAGATACTGCAACCACCTTCTCCGTGTATGCCTGGATTACCCTACGGTTTCAGAACACACACTGCTGTTTCGACGGCGGGCTGCCGCCCGCTAGGGCTTCGCTCGATCTCTCCCAATTCCTCGGACCCTCGCGGCGCAGGTTCTCCGGCCGCGCAATGTACATGACACTCGACCAAATGGCTCACCCGGGTAGCTGGAGTGTTCCACGTGAAACGACCCTGAGTGCTCATATCATCCAATGCTCGGAGACGAAGGCTCCATATTCTCCTCTTACCCTCCGTAGGAACCACCAGTACTCGGCTCAACCGAGGGGGTCGGTCCTCCTTAGAGGTAAGTCTTCCTGTAATGCATACCCATTGGATTGGTCCCGCAGCGTAAAACCCCAGCAGTGATACGGCTTCGTCTCCGTACGAAATGCAGCCTCAGTCCGCCCGAATCGCGTTTGACGACGGCTTCATTGCCGCACACTTGCGAATACCTCTCGTGATGATCGCCCTCGCATCTGGTTCACCTCGCCAAGACAGGCAGGAGAAGTACCGTGCACACGAGCTGTCCATCGCGAGACAACACCTGACCAAGCGTCTACGACCCCTCTTCTGCTGCGTCCCTTGGTTTCACGTGAAACCGCCCTGAAATGCCGCGAAACGACACTGAACATCGCACCATACGCAGGCTGTGGAGAAGCGACACGCTCTGAAATGGCGTGCTTCCGTGGGAAGGTGCGCTCCCTACTCGTCGAACAGAACATTCCTTGGCTTCATGTATCTAGGGTTTCACGTGAAACATCTGCCCACATGACAGGCACCGTATGAGCTCTGCTTCCTGGCAAGAGAGGTGAACATCAGTCTCGTTGGAGGATCCCCTTGAGCCCCGAGGTCGCATTCGCCCCGGGGTCATCTTACGAGCAGGACAACATCTTCTACTCGAGTCGGATCGACGACCAACGTGGGACACCTCAGTACTTCGAAGCGGACTCGGTCTCGAGGTCGACTACGTCTAAGAGGAGCTCCCACCATCGAGTCGACATTCTCCATCGATATCGGTCACCACCGGTTCTCCGGCAAGCGCTCCGGACACGCCCCTTCTTGGAGGAGCAATGACAAAAGCGCTCGGGAAGGGTGCGCACCTTCTGTGCGTCTGAGATACCCGCTGAGCAATATTCGGAGTATCGAGAAAAACAGGTTCTCTCATGACTCTCCGCAGGAAACTGGACAAACCCATGACGTACCGTCATTCTGCATCCAAATCAGTAGATGTAGATACAGCCAGCGTCAGAACGGATCCTCTCAACGGCATATTCTCGGAAGAACGAACGCACGACATGAAGTTTTCCTGCCCTGATCAGGCTTTTATCGGCAAATCGAGGCAGCACCAGCAAGGCAAGAAGGGTTTAGGTTTAGGGAGGGGGCAGTAGGGTAGCCAGCACAGTCTCGGCATCAGCTCTGCTTCCTCGTGTGTTCGGTAACTCCTCGGCAGTCCCACTCGAGTATTTGATGAGCTCGCCGATTCGACTACGACGACCAGGCGCGGAACGTTCGTCCAGATCCGAAAAGAGAGACCATCCCATCAACGATCTTCAGGCGGCACTCACGCACCCACGATCTACGCCCTCTACCTCGCTCGCTGCGCTTCGGACTATGCCGTCGCACCGGACGCGGACCCCGATGGAACCGCCACGAACAGGTGCAGCTCCCAAACCAGATCAAGATCGCATCGCAGCCGGGGCCAATCACGATGGTCCCCGACTATCACGCCTAAACCTCCCGACCGCGCTCGATAACACCCAACGCAGACCGAGCATCGCGCGCGTCAAAGCCACACCGCCCTGGTGGCGGGACCCGACACGCACCTCCACTCGCAGCCGGCTCGAGCCATCCGCGCCGCCCTCGACAGGGTCCCGCACGCCCGCGTCGACGGGCCCCGCACGGTCGAGATCGACGAGGCCTTCGCCGCCGTCGGCATCCACTCCACCCGCGAGCTCGGCATCGATCCCGCGATCGTCAACGTCCACGGCGGGCGATCGCGCTCGGGCATCCCATCGGCACGTCGGGCGCCCGCATCGTGGGCACGCCGGCCCGCCGCCTCGCCGCGCTCGGCGCCGATAGCCTCGGCGCCGCGGGGATCTGCGACGGGGGGCATCTGCGACCGGGGCATCGACGGCACGGGTCAGGGCAGCGCGGTCATCCTCCGCGCGCTGTAGGCCGGGAAACGGCTGCGGGGCGGGACCGCAACGGTCCCGCCCCGTATCCTCGTTCCGCGCGGCTACTCGACGGTCGCGCGGACCACGCGCGTCGGCTCGGTATCGAGGTCCTCCCCGACCTCCTCGACCCGGACGTCCTCGAGCTTGAAGCGACGGATCACCTTCTGCGCCTTGGCGATCTCGGCCTCGGCGGAGCGGCCCTTGAGCAGCACGATCTCGCCCCCGTAGCGCACCAGCGGCACCGTCCAGGGCAGCAGCTTCGAGAGCGCGGCGACCGCGCGAGCGGTGACCTGGTCGAAGGCCGACGAGTCCTCGATCTCCTCGGCCCGCGCCCGCACCGCGGTGACGTTCTCGAGCCCGAGCTCCTCGATCTGCTGCACGAGCCAGGAGTGCCGCCGCTCCATGGGCTCGATGAGCGTGAACTCCACATCCGGCCGCGCGATGGCGAGCGGGATGCCCGGCAGCCCGGCCCCCGAGCCGACGTCCCCCACCTTGCCCGCGAGCAGCGGGGCGATGAGCGCCGAGTTGACGATGTGCCGGGTCCAGAGCCGGGGGTACTCGAGCGGCCCGAGCAGTCCCAGCAGCTCCCCGTCGCGGACGAGCGCGTTGGCGTACGCCTGGGCGATCCCCAGCCGGTCGCCGAACAGCGTCGCCGCCACCTCGGGTCGGGGCTCGACCTCGATCCGCTCGCCCTCGATCTCGAGCTCCATGATCGGCTCGGGAACGGCCTGCGCAGCACTCATGCTCACTCCTGGACGGCCTAGTCCTGCTGCTCGTCGGCAGCGGGGGCCTGCAGGACGGTGTGGCGGTCGCGCCCCTCGCCCTCGCTCTCCGAGAGATAGCCGCGGTCGGCCGCGAGGTCGTGCACGATCTTGCGCTCGTAGGAGGACATCGGCGGCAGCGCCGCCGTCGCCGCGCCCTCCTCGATGCGCTGCACAGCCCGCACCACGAGCTCCTCGAGCTCGCGGCGGCGCGCATCCCGCGAGCCGCCGACATCGAGGATGAGGCGCGAGAACTCGCCGGTCTCGGCCTGCACCGCGAGGCGCGTGAGCTGCTGCAGCGCCTCGACCACCGGGCCGGAGGAGAGCTTGGACAGGTTCGACTCGCCGTCGGCCGTCACCGATACGTAGGTGCGCCCGTTCTGCTCGTCGATCTCGAGGTCCCCGTCCACATCGGCGATGTCGAGCAGCTCCTCGATGTAATCGGCGGCGATATCGCCCTCGTCCCGATCCTCGTCCTCGGCGTCCTCGTCCGGCTCGTCCTCGAGCTCGGCGTCCTGCGCCTCGGCGATCGTCTCGGGCTCGACGGCCTCGACGGCCTCGGCCTCAGGGCGCTCGGCGTCCTGCTGCTCGGTGCTGGCTCCGTCGGTGCCGGCGTCATCGGTGCCGGTGTGCTCCGTGCTCATGCATGTCCCTTTCTTGGGCCTAGTCGGGGCCCGCGCCCCGTCCGTCGGAATCTACTTCTTCTTCTTTTTCTTCTTCTTCGAGCGCTGCTTCGAGACGGGCTGCTGGCGCTGACCGGCCGGCTTCGGCTCGATGCCCTGCTCCTCGAGCTTCTTCTTCTTCTGATTCTCGGGGTTCTCGGGCGAGGTCTCCCACTTGCCCGCGGCGCGGAGGCGCTCCTCGCGCTTCTTCGCCGCCTCGGATCCCGGAGTCGGCATCGCGCGGATGGTCCACCACTGCTGGCCCATGGTCCACAGGTTCGAGAGCAGCCAGTAGGTCATCACGCCGATGGGGAACATGAATCCCGTGACCGCCATCACGAGCGGCAGGATGTACATCATCATCTGCTGCTGGCGGTACATCGGCGAGGCCTTGGCCTGCGGCGAGACATTCTGCGCGGTGATCTGGAACTGCGTGAAGAACTGCGAGCCGACCATGAGCACGATGATGGTGATCGCCACCACGATCACCGACACGTTGCCGCCGGGGTCGCTGAGCACCGCGCTGAGCGGGGCGCCGAAGATAGTCGAGTTGCCGAAGGAGTGCGCGAGGTCCTCGTTCATCAGGCCGACGCCGGCGGTTCCCGCGTTCGCCGCATTGAGCACGCGGAACAGCGCGAAGAAGATCGGCATCTGGATGAGCATCGGCCAGCAGCCGGAGAGTGGGCTCGACCCGTGCTGCTTGTACAGCGCCATGATCTCCTGCTGCTTCGCCTGCTGGGAGAACTGGTCGCGCTTGTTCTTGTACTTGTCGTTGATCTTCTGGAGCTCGGGCTGGATCTCCATCATGCCGCGCATGGACTTGATCTGGCGGATCATGAGCGGGATCATCGCCGAGCGCACGATGAGCACGAGCAGCAGGATCGACAGAACCCAGGTGAGACCGCTGTCGTAGTCGAGGCCGATGGCGGTGAGGCCGGTGTGCCCGGCGACGAGGATGACCTCGATCAGCCACTTCAGCGGCCAAAGGATTGTGTCAATGAAGCCCATTGGGGATGCTCAATCTTTCGGTTGGAGGGTGGATACTACGAAGCCTGCCGCGGTCCGGCGCAGCGCATACGGGCGCCGCGGCTCCGGCACCTCGTCGAAGTCGGGTTTGGCCCAGGGGTGGCAGCGCAGGATCCGGCGCGCCGCGAGCCAGCCTCCGCGCACGAGGCCGTACGTCTGCACCGCCTCTAAACCATACGCGGAACACGTGGGGTAATAGCGGCACACGTCCCCGTAGAGCGGCGAGATGACCTTGCGGTAGCCGAGCAGCAGCGCCACGCCGACGTTCCTCGGGAGGAGGACGATGTTGTGGAGCGCCCGACGCACGTCACTCGACCTCGTCTCCGCAGGAGCACTGCTCCGGGATGGCGCGGACGCCGAGCCGTTCGGATGCGGTGAGCACGGCCCCTCGGACCTTCGACCGGAGCTCCTGGTAGTCGTACGCGGCGGCCTCCGGGAAGACCCGGATGACGAAGGACGCCCCCGAGGGCACGAGGAGGAGCAGTTCGCGCGAGATCGCCTTGAGGCGCCGGCGGAGGCGGTTCCTGACAACAGCAGCACCCACCCGCTTCGTGATGATGAATCCGAATCGAGTGGGTGCTGTGGCATCGGTGCGCAGTTCGCCGAGAACGACTAAGCCGCGTGCGCCGACCCGAAGGCCCCTGCGGGAGATCCGACGGTAGTCGTCGCCGCGGGTGATCCGATTCGGGTGGGCGAGCACCGAGCTCAGGCCGAGAGGACCTTGCGGCCCTTGCCGCGGCGCGACGAGAGGATGGCGCGGCCGGCGCGAGTGCGCATGCGTGCGCGGAAACCGTGCTTGCGGGCACGACGACGGTTGTTCGGCTGGAAAGTACGCTTCGACATGAGAATGCTCCGGAAGTTTGGGCCCCTGTAACGGGGAACGACTGAGCGCCCTGACTATGGGCTCAACCGGAACAGACTACGTCGGACAAAGTCTCAGGTCAAGTATGAAGGTTGCCGAGCCCCTGTAGCACGGTTCGCCTGACGCCCCGGCACGACTCGCCGAGAACTCGATATTCGGTTGGGTTAAACCCTTGCGCAGGACATATGCTGGTCGGTCTACGACCGAACTGTGCACAAGTTTACACAGTTATCCACAGCGGCTGTGCATAACTTGCAGCCGCAGGTTGGTCCGGGGCAAGATCAAGCCCGACACACCACCACACCGACCGCCGAAACGACAGCCGACGCTTCATCGCACCGATGGCGCCGCGAAGGGAGACCGCATGACCGAGGACATCGATGTCGTCTGGTCCTCGCTCCTGGAAGCGCTCAAGACCGATGACAGGGTCCCGGCGTCGATGCGCGGCTTCTTCCGACTAGTGGTGCCGAAAGGCCAGATGGGAGACACAATCTACCTCGAGGTCCCCAACGTCACGACCCGCGAGATGATCGAGACCCGGGGCCGCGAGCCGCTGTTCGCCGCGATCCAGTCCCTCGATCCCTCGGCGGGAGTGGCGAACTTCGCGGTGGTCGTGAACCCCGACATGCAGCGCGAGGCCGCGCCGGATGTCGTCGAGTACGAGCAGGAGCCCTCGCAGCCCAGCGCGCTCGAGCAGGCGAGCCTCGCGCAGACCGTGGCGGACCCGAATATCCACACCCTTTATCCACAGGATGGGGCCGCGCCGGCCACCATCCACCAGGCCCCCTACCATTCCGAGGCGCCGGCGTCCTCGACCACGCACGACTCGCGGCTCAACGACCGCTACACCTTCGAGAACTTCATCATCGGCGGCTCGAACCGCTTCGCGCACGCCGCGGCCGTCGCGGTGGCCGAGGCCCCGGCACGCAGCTACAACCCCCTCTTCATCTACGGCGATTCCGGGCTCGGCAAGACGCACCTGCTCCACGCCATCGGCAACTACGCCGAGAACATCTACCCCGGCATCCAGGTCCGGTACGTGTCGAGCGAGGAGTTCACGAACGACTTCATCAACTCGATCGCCGCGAACCGCGGTCAGGAGTTCAACGACCGCTACCGCAACAACGACATCCTGATGATCGACGACATCCAGTTCCTGCAGGGGAAGGACTCCACGATGGAGGCCTTCTTCCACACCTTCAACACCCTGCACGAGCACAACAAGCAGGTCGTCATCACCTCGGACGTGCCGCCCAAGCAGCTGACCGGCTTCGAGGACCGGATGCGCTCGCGCTTCGAGTGGGGGCTCATCACGGATGTGCAGTCCCCCGATTTCGAGACCCGCATCGCCATCCTCCGCAAGAAGGCCGAGGCGGACCAGATCGATCTGCCCAAGGACGCCGTCGAGTTCATCGCCGTCCACGTCAACGGCTCCATCCGCGAGCTCGAGGGCACGCTCATCCGCGTCACCGCCTACGCGAACCTCAACCAGCAGGCGATCGACCTCGATCTCGTGACCACGGTGCTCAAGGACCTCATCGTGGACGACAACGAGCCGAGCATCATCGCGCCGCAGGACATCATCCGGGAGACCGCGGACTACTTCCGCCTCACCGTCGAGGACCTCTACGGCTCCAGCCGCTCGCAGGCCATCGCCACGAGCCGGCAGATCGCCATGTACCTGTGCCGGGAGATGACGAACCTCTCCCTGCCGAAGATCGGCCAGCTGTTCGGCGGCCGCGATCACACCACCGTGATGTACGCGCACCGCAAGATCACGAAGCTCATCACCGGCGATCGCTCCGTCTACAACCAGGTCACGGAGCTCACCTCGCGCATCCGGCACGGCGCCAAGAACTAGGGCGGCCGTACGCGCCGCCGCGCACTCGGCCGCGCCGGCGTGTGCGCGTGCCGATCAGATTCTCCGTCTGTGCGGGTCAGATTCTCTGTCCGTGCGGGTCAGATTCTCTGTCCGTGCGGGTCAGGCTCTCCGTCTGCGCGGGCTCGGGGAGATCCACGCGCCCGGATCCGCGAGGCTCCGAACGATGCGCGACGCTCCGCGGCAGGTGATGAGCCGGACCGATGCGCGGAACCGAGCGGATACGCCGACCTCGGGAGACGCCCGGCCCTCCCCCGGGATCGAAGGATCGTGTCGATCTCACCGGAAGCGCCGCCCTTGGCACGGTCGCTCGACGTGTCCATAGAGGTGCCGGTGCTCAGATGCGTCGAAGTGTGCGGTTATCGGCGCTCCATAACGACGAACTTCGACGCATCTGTGTCCCCGCGCTCGTGGGCCGGGACTCGGCGGCCGGCACTCGGCGGCCGGCACTCGGCGGCCGGCACTCAGAGGCCCGCAGCGTCCGCGAATCGCACGAGCACCGAGCACCGAACACCGAGCACCGAACACCGAACACCGAACACCGAACACCGAACACCGAACACCGAACACCGACGATGATGCCTCGCCGGACGATGCCCGGCCTCCCGGCACGAGGATTTCCACCGGGACACGCCCGCCCCGGAGCCGGTCCGACCGACCCTCTCGAACCGAGTTATCCACAGGCGGTGTGGATAAGCGTGTGGAAACACCCGTGGACGGACGGTGGACGATCCGTGGACAAGATCACGGTACCGAGTTCACAAAACCTGTGGATAACTCGTGGTTTTGGACGTGAAACCATGTGGATAACCCCATCGAGCCTGTGAATAACGCAGTTTCCACTCACATCGACCCCGAAATCGACCACTTTCCATGCACCGACGAGTCACAAGTTCCACGGATGTAGTTCCCTACGGAAAGCTGGCATCCACAGAGTTATCCACATTATCCACAGCTGTTAACACTGCGGCTACGGATTTCAATCCATGAAGACGCGCTCGTGACATCGACCCGGAAGCCCGGCTCGAGATCGGATCGAACTTCTTCGATCCTTCCGACGGAGCGAGGACGAAGCCGAAACCCTGAGCGAAGATCGATACGGTTCGATGCACCGGTCTCGGAGCGCTAGCATGGGTGGTCCACCTACTCGAGAGGACGCACCGTGAAGTTCGAGGTCAATCGCGACGTGTTCAGCGATGCAGTGTCATTCGTCGTGAAGCTGCTGCCCCAGCGCCCCACCCTTCCGATCCTGAGCGGCGTGGTGCTCGACGCGAGCGATGAAGGGCTCTCCCTCTCGTCCTTCGACTACGAGGTCTCCAGCCGCACCTCCGTCGAGGCGCAGGTCGAGACCCCCGGCGCCGTCCTCGTCCAGGGCCGCCTCCTCTCCGACATCGCGAACCGTCTTCCGGACGCCCCCATCACGGTCGAGCGCACCGACGAGGGCCTCGTCATCACCTGCGGCCGCTCCACCTTCACCCTGCCCACGATGCCCCTCGAGGAGTTCCCCGCCCTGCCCGTCGTCGACGGCACCACCGGCGTCGTCTCCGGCGAGGACTTCGCGGACGCCATCGGGCAGGTCGTCGTCGCGGCCTCGCGCGAGGACGTCGCCCCGGTCATCACCGGCGTCCACCTCACCTTCTCCCCGGACGAGCTCGGCCTCGTCGCCACCGACCGCTACCGCGTCGCGGTCCGCACGATCGGCTGGCAGAGCAACTTCGCGGAGGGTGACCAGGCCCTCGTCCCCGCCCGCACCCTGGGCGAGGTCGGCAAGTCCTTCGCCCACGCCGGCGAGGTCGTCGTGACCCTCGTCACCGAGGGCGAGCGGCAGCTCATCGCCTTCACCGCCGAGGGCCGCACCGTCACCTCGCTGCTCATCAAGGGCAACTTCCCGGCCGTGTCCCGCCTCTTCCCCAAGGAGACCCCGCACTTCGCGGTGATGCAGGGCAGCGACGTGGTCGACGCCGTCCGCCGCATGCAGATCGTGATCGAGCGCGAGCAGGCGCTGCGCTTCACCTTCACGCAGGAGAGCGTGACCCTGCAAGCGACCGCGGGCGCCGACCACGCCGCCGGCTCCGAGGACTTCAGCGTCAACCTGCACGGCGACGACATGGTCATCTCCCTCAAGCCGCAGTTCCTCCTCGACGGCGTGAACGCGATCAAGTCGCCCTTCGTGCGCATCGCCTTCACCTCCACCGACAACCCGAACAAGCCGGGCCCCGTGCTGCTCACCGGCCAGACCTCGCTCGACGAGCCCGCCGAGAACGACACCTTCCGGTACCTCCTACAGCCGAACCTGCTCATGCGGTAACGGTGCACGTCACACGACTCACCCTCCGCGATTTCCGCAACTACGCCGATGCGGACCTCGAGCTCGATCCCGGCGTCCACGTCTTCGAGGGCGTCAACGGCCAGGGCAAGACCAACCTCATCGAGGCGATCGGCTACCTGTCCACGCTCAGGTCCCACCGCGTCTCCACCGACACCGCGCTCGTCCGGTTCGGGCAGTCCTCGGCGCTGGTCCGCGCCGAGCTCGCGCACGGGCCGCGGCGCCTCAGCATCGACGTGTCCATCGCCAAGAGCGGCGCGAACAAGGCGCGGGTGAGCGGGCATCCGGTCAAGGCGCGCGAGCTGCCGCGCTTCTTCACCACGGTGCTGTTCGCCCCCGAGGATCTCGCGCTCGTCCGCGGCGAGCCGGCTCAGCGGCGGTCGTTCATCGACTCCCTGCTCGCCACCCATGCGCCCCGCCTGGGCGAGGCCATCGCGAACTACGAGCGCGTGCTCAGGCAGCGCAACTCGCTGCTGCGCAGCGCCAAGGCGCAGCGGAACCGGGACGCGCTGCTGTCCACCCTCGAGGTCTGGGACGAGCAGCTGCTCGGCCTCGGCACGGAGATCATCGCCGCGCGCCTCGCGCTCGTCACTCGGCTGCGGCCCCACCTCGAGCGCAGCTACCGGACGCTCGTGGACGACGACCACCGGCCCGGGATGACGATGCGCGTGAGCGCCTTCGCCGACGCCTCGAGCCTCATGGACGAGGACGCCGCGGACGGCCAGATCCGCGACGAGCTGACGGTGGAGGAGATCCGCCGCCACTTCGCCGAGCGGCTCGCGGATGCGCGCGACCGGGAGCTCGAACGCGGCACCTCGCTCGTGGGGCCGCACCGCGACGACATCACGTTCTGGCTCAACGACCTCCCCGCGAGGATGACCGCGAGTCAGGGCGAATCCTGGTCCTTCGCGCTCTCGCTCAAGCTCGCGGCGGCGCAGCTCGTGCGCGAGGAATCGCGCACGGGCGATCCCGTGCTCATCCTCGACGACGTGTTCGCCGAGCTCGACGGCGGCCGTCGCAGCCGGCTGGCCGCCGCGGTCGAGGACTACGAGCAGGTGCTCGTCACCTGCGCGGTGCTCGCCGATCTGCCCGAGCCGCTGCGGCGGCGCACGATCCGCATCCGCGCCGGCGCCATCCTCGAGGACGACGATGCCTGATCTCGACGACGCCCTCGAGGGGCCGCCCGCGAGCGAGACCACCGAGGTCTGGCAGCGCTTCAAGGAGGTGTTCGGGGGCAGAACCACCTCCTTCCACCGCCGGAAGCGGAAGAAGAAGTCGCTCGAGGCGCCGAAGGAGGAGCAGTTCGCCTTCGGCCCCGGCCGCGAGCCGGTGGATACGGGCGATCTGCTCTCGAACCTCTTCCAGCAGTACGGCTGGGAGCAGCCGCTCGCGCAGGCCCGCGTGATCGACAGCTGGACCGAGCTCGCGGGCGAGCGCACCGCGGAGCACGCCCGGCCGCTCTACGTCGAGGACGGCACGCTCGTGGTGCAGTGCGACTCCACCGCGTGGGCCACGCAGCTGCGGACGATGCGCTCGAACATCCTCGGGACGATCGCCGAACGGGTTCCGGACGCCGGCATCGAGGACCTTCGATTCCTCAATCCGGGCGCGCCCTCGTGGAAGCACGGGCCGCGGTCCATCTCCGGTCGAGGGCCGCGAGACACCTACGGCTAGCGGGTCTGTGGTCACCCACGTCGGCGGGGGCCCGGATCGTCCTGGGCGCCTTCTCGGCCGTTTGGCGCGGTTCCTTGATAAGATGGGATGTCCGCCTCGGCGCTGCCGAGGCATTTCTACGAATTCATCTCATCAAGGAGTCCGAATCGATGAGCGAGACCCACGAGAATCACCAGGTTCCCGGCAGCCACAAGGTCGAGAACAGCTACGGTGCCAGCGAGATTCAGGTGCTGGAGGGTCTGGAGGCCGTTCGCAAGCGGCCCGGCATGTACATCGGTTCGACGGGGCCCGACGGCCTGCACCACCTCGTCTACGAGATCGTCGACAACTCGGTCGACGAGTCGCTCGCCGGCTACTGCGATGAGATCGAGGTCACCCTGCGCGAGGACGGCGGCGTCACCGTCGTCGACAACGGCCGCGGCATCCCGGTCTCGACGCACCCGGTCGAGGGCATCTCGACGCTCGAGGTCGTGCTCACCAAGCTGCACGCGGGCGGCAAGTTCGGCGGCGGCGGATACGCGGTCTCGGGCGGCCTGCACGGCGTGGGCTCCTCCGTGGTCAACGCGCTGTCGACGAAGTTCATCGCCGAGGTGAGCCGCGACGGGCACGAGTGGACCATGGAGTTCCGCGACGGCGTGCCGCAGTACTCGATCCTGGAGGGCGAGGCCACCGATCAGACGGGGACCCGCATCACCTTCTACCCGAACGGCGGGATCTTCGAGACCGTCGAGTTCGACTTCGAGACCCTGCGCTCCCGCTTCCAGCAGATGGCCTTCCTCAACCGCGGTCTGCAGATCACGCTCGTCGACGAGCGCAACCCGGCCGCGCTGAACGCCTCCCTCACCACCGTGAGCGAGGTGCTCGAGACGGAGGCCGAGGGCGAGGACGACGCCGAGGCGGACGGCTCGTGGGAGCCGCGCGTCCAGGTCTTCAAGTACGACCGCGGGCTCGTCGACTACGTCGACCACATCGTGAAGCGCAAGAAGGTCGAGGTCGTCCACGACGAGGTCATCGAGATCGTCGAGGAGGACAAGGAGCAGGCGATCTCGCTCGAGATCGCCATGCAGTGGACCGAGGCGTACAACGAGTCGGTGCACTCCTTCGCGAACACGATCAGCACCAAGGAGGGCGGCACCCACCTCGAGGGCTTCCGCTCGGCGCTCACCAGCGTGATCAACCGGTACGCGCGCGAGAAGAACCTGCTCAAGGAGAAGGACGAGAACCTCGCCGGCGAGGACGTCCGCGAGGGGCTGGCCGCGATCATCTCGGTCAAGCTCGGCGAGCCGCAGTTCGAGGGCCAGACCAAGACCAAGCTCGGCAACACCGAGGCGAAGACCTACGTGCAGCGGGTCATGACCCGCGCGATGCTCGAGTGGCTCGACCGCAACCCCTCGCAGGCCCGCGAGGTCATCCGCAAGGCGAGCCAGGCGTCCGCCGCCCGCATCGCGGCGCGGCGCGCCCGCGAGCAGACCCGCCGCAAGGGGCTCCTCGAGTCGAGCGGCATGCCCGGCAAGCTCCGCGACTGCACCTCCCGCAACCCCGACGAGTCCGAGATCTTCCTCGTGGAGGGCGACTCGGCCGGCGGCTCGGCGGTGCAGGGGCGCAACCCCCGCACCCAGGCCATCCTGCCCCTGCGCGGCAAGGTGCTCAACGTCGAGAAGGCGCGCATCGACCGCGCGCTGCAGAACGCCGAGATCCAGTCGATGATCACGGCGTTCGGCACCGGCATCGGCGACGACTTCGACGCCCAGAAGGCCCGCTACCACAAGGTGATTCTGATGGCGGACGCGGACGTCGACGGCCAGCACATCACCACGCTGCTGCTCACGATGCTGTTCCGCTTCATGCGCCCGCTCATCGAGGCCGGCTACGTGTACCTCGCGATGCCGCCACTGTACCGCCTCAAGTGGACCAACGCGCCGCACGACTACGCGTACTCGGACGAGGAGCGCGACGCGCTGCTCGAGAAGGGGCGCGCCGCCGGCCGCCGCCTGCCCAAGGACAACGCGATCCAGCGCTACAAGGGCCTCGGCGAGATGAACTACAACGAGCTCTGGGACACGACGATGAACCCCGAGACCCGCACGCTGCGCCAGGTGAGCATGATCGACGCCGAGGCGGCCGACGAGGTGTTCTCGACGCTCATGGGCGAGGACGTCGAGTCGCGCCGCGCGTTCATCCAGCACAACGCCCACGACGTGCGCTTCCTCGACATCTAGTCCGCGCCCGCACCGCACCGACCTTCATCACCGAATCACAAGGCTGAACAACGCACATGGCTGAAGAGACCGATCTCACGAACGACGCGGCGAAGCCGCACGACCGCATCGAGCAGGTCGACCTGCAGCTCGAGATGCAGCGCTCCTACCTCGACTACGCGATGAGCGTGATCGTCGGACGCGCGCTGCCCGAGGTGCGCGACGGGCTCAAGCCCGTGCACCGCCGGGTCATCTACGGGATGTACGACGGCGGCTACCGCCCCGACAAGTCCTTCTCGAAGTGCGCCCGCGTGGTCGGCGACGTCATGGGCCAGTACCACCCGCACGGCGACTCCGCGATCTACGACACCCTCGTGCGCCTCGTGCAGCCGTGGTCGATGCGGTACCCGCTCGCGCAGGGCCAGGGCAACTTCGGCTCGGCCGGCAACGACGGCGCCGCGGCGCCGCGGTACACCGAGACGAAGATGGCGCCGCTCGCGCTCGAGATGGTGCGCGACATCGAAGAAGACACCGTCGACTTCATGGACAACTACGACGGCCAGACGAAGGAGCCCACGGTCCTGCCGGCGCGGTTCCCGAACCTGCTCGTCAACGGCTCCGAGGGCATCGCCGTCGGCATGGCCACGAAGATCCCGCCGCACAACCTGCGCGAGATCGCCGACGGCGCGCTGTGGGCGCTCGAGCACCCCGACGCGACGCGCGAGGAGCTGCTCGACGCGCTGCTCGCGCGCATCCCCGGGCCCGACTTCCCGACCGGCGCGCAGATCCTCGGCACCAAGGGCATCCAGGACGCCTACCGCACCGGCCGCGGCTCGATCACGATGCGTGCCGTCGTGAACGTCGAGGAGATCGGCGGGCGCACGTGCCTCGTCGTCACCGAGCTGCCCTACCAGGTGAACCCCGACAACCTCTCGGACCGCATCGTGCAGATGGTGCGCGACGGCAAGCTCAACGGCATCGCCGACATCCGCGACGAGACGAGCGGCCACACCGGCCAGCGGCTCGTGATCGTGCTCAAGCGCGACGCCGTCGCGAAGGTCGTGCTCAACAACCTCTACAAGCACACGCAGCTGCAGGACACCTTCGGCGCGAACATGCTCGCGATCGTGGACGGCGCCCCGCGCACGCTCCCGATCGACGGGTTCATCCAGCACTGGGTGGACCACCAGGTCGAGGTCATCGTGCGGCGCACCCAGTACCGCCTGCGCAAGGCCGAGGAAGAGGTCCACATCCTGCGCGGCTACCTCAAGGCGCTCGACGCGCTCGACGAGGTCATCGCGCTCATCCGCGCCTCGCAGACCGTGGAGATCGCCCGCACGGGCCTCATGGAGCTGCTCGGGGTGGACGAGATCCAGGCCTCGGCCATCCTCAACCTGCAGCTGCGCCGCCTGGCCGCGCTCGAGCGCCAGAAGATCACAGACGAGGCGAACCGCCTCGAGGCGCTCATCCTCGAGTACAAGGCGATCCTCGCCTCTCCCGAGCGCCAGCGCGAGATCATCTCGGAGGAGCTCACCGAGATCGTCCGCCGCTTCGGCGACGACCGCCGCACCGAGATCCTGCACGGCTTCGACGGCGGCGTGAGCGACGAGGAGCTCATCCCCGTCGAGGAGCAGATCGTGACGGTCACGCGCGACGGCTACATCAAGCGCACCCGCAGCGACCAGTACCGGTCGATGCACCGCGGCGGCAAGGGCGTGCGCGGCGCGACGCTCAAGGCCGACGACATCGTGCAGCACTTCTTCGTCACCACCACGCACCACTGGCTGCTGTTCTTCACGAACTTCGGCCGCGTGTACCGGGCCAAGTGCTACGAGCTCGTCGAGGCCGGCCGCGACTCGAAGGGCCAGCACATCGCGAACTTCCTGCCGCTGCAGCCGGATGAGGAGGTCGCGCAGATCCTCGACCTCGAGAGCTACGAGGACGCGGAGTACCTCGTGCTCGCGACCCGCCAGGGCCTCGTGAAGAAGACCTCGCTCGAGCTCTACGACACGAACCGGCAGGCCGGCATCATCGCCATCAAGCTGCGGGACGGCGACGAGCTCGTCTCGGCGATGACGGTGAACAGCGACGACCACGTGTTCCTCTTCTCGCACGACGGCCAGTCGCTGCAGTTCGAGGCGAACGACGACCAGCTGCGCCCCATGGGCCGCGGCACCTCCGGCGTCAAGGGCATGTCCTTCCGCGAGGGCGACTACCTCATCAACGCGGCCGTGGCCGCGGCCGAGAGCGAGCTGTTCGTCTTCACCGTGACGGAGGGCGGCTACGCCAAGCGCACCGCGGTGGCGGACTACCGCATCCAGGGTCGCGGCGGCCTCGGCATCAAGGTGATGAAGCAGTCGGCCGACCGCGGCGCGCTCGCCGGCGCGATCCTCGTGAGCGAGGACGACGAGGTGCTGGCCATCCTGAACTCGGGCAAGGTCGTCCGCTCGGACGTCGCGGAGTTCCCCGCCAAGGGCCGCGACACGATGGGCGTCGTGTTCGCGCGCATGGCGGGCAGGGACTCGGTCATCGGCATCGCGCGGAACAGCGAGCGCGATCTCGGGCGCGAGGAGGCCGATGCGGCAGAAGCCGAGGCCGATGCGGCCGAATCCGAGGGGTCCGAGGCCGGCGAGCCGGCGGCACCGGAGGCCCCGACTGCTTCGAGGGCCGAGGAGGCCGCGCCCGCCGCCGGTGATGCCGATGAAGACGTCGAGCGCTAGGATCGATACCCATGACATCTGTAGCGGATAAGCTCGCGAAGAAGTCGGAGCGTCGTACCTCCAAGAAGCAGGTTCGACTTCGGCTCATGCACATCGACGTCTGGTCGGTGGTCAAGCTCGCGCTCCTGGTCTCGATCTGCATCGCGATCGTGATCGTCGTGGCGGCGATCCTCCTGTGGGTCGTGCTCGCGAACACGGGCGTGATGGAGTCGGTCAACAACCTGCTCAACGACGTCACGAGCAACGAGGAGATCACCCTCGAGACCTTCGTGAACTTCGGCGGGGTGACGGCGTTCGCCCTCATCTGCGGCGCGCTGCAGATCATCGTCAACACGGCCCTCGCGGCCATCGGAGCGGTGCTCTACAACCTCGCGGTGCGCATCACCGGCGGCATGGTCTTCGGCTTCACCAACGCGTGACCGACACGGCTGCGAGAGCCGGCCGCGCAACCCCCGTCCGATTTGACGCGAGGGCGGATGCGTATGGTAATCTCGTTTCTTGTGCCGAGGGGTTACCCACAAGGTAGGCTTCGACACGGATGGGTCTATAGCTCAGGCGGTTAGAGCGCTTCGCTGATAACGAAGAGGTCCCAGGTTCAAGTCCTGGTAGACCCACGAAATCCGGATGGATTCTCGTTCGGGGCCTTAGCTCAGTTGGTAGAGCGCCTGCTTTGCAAGCAGGATGTCAGGAGTTCGAGTCTCCTAGGCTCCACAGTGAGCGCGAGCGTCGACTTTCGAGTCGGCGCTCGTTTGGGTTTCCGGAACGTCTCGGTGCGGAAGGACGGGGCGAAGGATGCGCGATCTGCTGCTCGCCGGAGGCCTCGCGGTCGTGCTGCTCGTCGCGGGCATCCTGCTCCTCCGCTTCCGGCCCTCGCACGGCAGCGCGATCCCGAAATCGAGTTCGCGGACGGTCGGGGTCATCCTCATCCTCTGCTCGATAGGACTCGTCGTCGGGCAGGCGATGGTGACGTTCGGGGCCGGTTGAGCAGGGGCGAGCGCCGTTCGGCCTACGGCTGCTCGTGTCCCGCGGCGCGGCGCACGATCTCGGCGACCTGCTCCCACGCCTCCTCGGTCGGGTCGATCAGCGCATACGAGGTCGGCCAGCATCCGCTCGGGTCGTCGAGCTCGGCGAGAGCGCTCACGCCGAAGGTCGAGTAGCGCTCCTTGTCCATCTGTCCGCTGCGGAAGAACACGACGACCTTGCCCTTCCTCCCATAGCCGGGCTGCCCGTAGTACAGCTTCGGGGCGAGATCGGGCGCCACGGTCGTGACGATCGAGTGCACCCGCTCGGCCATCTGCCGGTCGCCGTCGGGCATCTGCTCGATCTTCGCCAGCAGCTCCGCCTCCTGCGCGGCGGCCTTCTCCGCGCTCTTCGAACGCCTGGCCTCCGCCTTCAACTCGGCGGCGCGCGCCTTCATCGCGGCCCGCTCCTGAGCGGAGAACCCTCCCTCGGCGTCACTCTTCTCGGTCATCGTGCTCCTCCTCGACATGGGTGATCAGTGCTCACGACGCTAATCGACGCAGCATCGGCGATACTTCTCGATTCCTGACGAATCGCCGCGGTCGATCCGCGGTGAATCGAGATCGGAACGGCCCGGGAATCGGTGGACTCGGGATCATGTCGATTCCACTCCGATTTCCACTGAACAAGTCGGAACGATAAGGATCGGATTCCGAGTCGGAGGCGGAGCGTTCTCCCGCGGGAGCACCACCGCTGTCGATCCGGCCCGATGGGAGAATGATCCCATGCCCGACAGGATCGATCCCGCCGCGACGTCCGGACTTGCCGGCGCGTTCGACCTCTCCGCGTTCGACGGCCCCGTCGACCGCCGAGCCTCGCGGGCGTTCTTCGACTCCGACGACCCGGCGGTGGTCCGGCTGGGGCAGAGGATCATGGGCCGGCACCGCCGGCTCCGGCTCTTCGCGATCATCGGCGTCTTCGCCTTCCTCGCAGGTCCCGCGATGTACTGGTATTTGCTGTCGAACGGCATTCACCGTCAAGAGTTCGCCCGGCCGGAGGCCGTGCTCGTCGTACTGGAGTTCGCGCTCACCTTCGGCGGGTTGCTCTCCATCGTGCTGTACGCGATCGAGCCGCGCCGCGCGAACGGGAAGCACGAGTATCGAATCGCCCGGTTCGCCGAGGCCAACGGGTTCGCGTTCTCTCCCCTCAAAGAATCGGCGGGGCACGACGGCATGCTGTTCGCGAACGGCACGGGGCACCAGCGGTGGATGATCGTGCGCGCAGACCTCGCAGGCAGGCCCGTGGAATTCGGCAACCTCTTCTCCAGGCATACCGATCGTTCGGGTACCCGGCATCGCCGCGGCTACATCGCGATGCGACTCCCGGCGGGATTGCCGCGAATGATCATCGTGAAGCGCGAGAATCCGTACTTCCCGCTGACGATCCCGCGATATCCTCACGCAGACGACCTCGTCGACGTCGGCCAGGGCCGCGCGTTCCGGCTCTACGCGCCCGCGGGCGCGGCATTCGTCGCCCGGGTGCTGTTCACCCCCGATCTCGTGGCGCTGTTCTCCGGGCTGGCGAAGCGGTACACGATCGAGATCACCGGCGACACGCTCTTCCTCACCCGCCTCCGGCCGATCTCCACCGCCAGTGCTCGGCAGTGGCGTCGGCAGCTCGCCGATGTCGAGGCACTCGCCCGGTCGGTCGGCGCCTCGAGCGTGTGGCAGGTGATGCGCTCCCAGCCCAAGCGGTTCCTGCCGCGCCTGCCCGAGATCCGATTGCAGCGACCCGTATGGACCTCGCCGATGTTCGTCTGGCTGGTCGTCGGTGGCATCCTCGGGATCTCCGCGCTGATCTCCCTCCTGGCCCTATTGCCCAGGATGCTGTCATGACGGCGTTGCCCGGAACCGGATCTGCGCCGCATCGCCGACGGTAACGGGCCGGGCGCGTACGCGCGGGCTGAACCGGGCTGCGGAGCCGATCCCGGAGGGCCAGACGACTACGCTCGTGCCATGGGCATCTTCTCTCGTCGCAGCCGCCGGGGCCGCGGATTCTTCGCCAAGGAGATCGTGGAGCTCTCCGGTCCGATGACCCCGGCGGACTTGGGCGTCCCCGAATTCGAGCAGCCCGAATACGTGCGGCTGCACGTGCTCGGCTCGGACCTCGACGTGCAGCCCTTCGACTCCGAGTTCATCGTCGACGTCGAGGCGCCCGGCCGCGAGCCCTATCGCGGCCGCATCCGGTCCGGCACGACGCCCAGCAGCCTGCGCGGGCTCGTGATCGACTGGCGTGTGCCCGGCCTCGTCGACCGCGCCGACCCCGAGCAGATCGTCGTGCTCGAACCGCCCTGCGGCCCGGACCTCCCCCTCGTCGAGCCGGAGGTGCAGGCGAACCGGGACGCGCGGGACCTCCGCACCGCCGAGATCCTCGGGCGCTACCCGGTGCCGTCCGCGGCGCAGCTCCACGAACGCATGCGGCCCACCGCGCCGGCGACGCACCCGCTCTGGGACGCGGTCTGCTTCAGGATGGGGCTGCTCAGCTCGGCGGAGGCGACCGCGGTGCTCGACCGCATCCGCGCCGAGGGCGACGACTGGAGTCGGGCGAGCAGGGCGCTGCACATGAGCCGTCCCTCGTTCGAATCGAATCTCTTCCGGGAGCAGGGGAAGGCGCTCGCGCACCTCGACGACGTCGCACCGTTCGGCAAGCATTTCGACGAGCAGCCGCTCATGACGATCGGCATGGCGGTGCTGCAGCACGAGCTCATGCCCGAGCAGACGCACCCGGCCGCCTATCAGCGGGTGATCCGGCCGTTCACCGAGGTGTGCGGGCCGATCGAGGTCTCCTGAGCCTGCTGTTCCGGATGCGAATAGCGCTCATGACCTCCATAAGCGGTTCTGCGGCCTATTCGCATCCGGAACAGCAGTGGGCGGATGCCCCGCTCAGTCGTTCCAGGACCAGATGTCGTCGCCGCGCAGCGTCGCATCCGCGCCGCCGTCGCAGTAGATCACCTGGCCGGTGGCGTGCGTGTTCTGCGCGCTGGTGAGCCAGATGAGCAGGTTTGCGACCGATTCCGGCGGCTGATGCGAGTTGAGCGGCATCGGCACCGCGGCGTCGACCATGGCCCGGCCCTCTTCGGTGGCGAGGAGATCCGCGGTCATCGGGGTCTTCACCGTGCCGGGCGCGACGGCGTTGAGCGGGATGCCCGCGCCCGCCCAGGTCGGCCTGATCGACTCGCGGCGCACCCAGCGGGCGAGCGCCCGCTTCGAGGAGGGGTAGACGGCGTAGCCCGCCTCGGGGCCCTGGGCCGCGATGGACTCCGCGATCTCGAGCGCCTTCGCCTCGTCTCCGGCGAGCGAGGCCTCCACGAGCTCCTTCGAGTTCGGCTGCAGCGAGGCCATCGACGAGACCACCGCGGCGCGCGGGGCATCCGATTTCGCGAGGGTGGGCTGCAGCTGCTCGAGGAGCTCGGTCACGCCGAAGTAGTTGATCGAGATGGTCTTGGCGATGGGCGCCGAGATGCCGGCGCAGGCGATCACGCCGTCGACGGCGTCGCCTGCGAGTTCGGCGGCGCGGGAGGCCGCTTGGCTGCGTCCCTCCGCCGTCGAGAGGTCGGCCTCGACCTCCGCGTTCTTCAGGTCGATGCCGATGACCGTGTCGCCGTTCGCGCGCAGCAGGTCGGCGGTGGTCCTGCCGATGCCGGATGCCGATCCGGTCACCACGTAGGTTCTCGTCATGTCATGCTCCTAATCGTGTCGAGTGGTGTCGTCTGGGGTCTTCTCGGTGAAGCGTCCGGTCAGCCGCCGCAGCGCGGTGGTCATCTCGGCGAGCTCGGCGGCGTCGAGATCGCGGGTCGCCTCGTCGACGAGCTCGATGCCGGCGCGGTCGAGTCGATCGAACACCGCGCGGCCCTCGGGCGAGAGCAGCACCGATGCCGAGCGGCCGTCGGCCTCGCTGGCGATGCGCCGGATGAGCCCGGCCGCATTCATGCGGCCGAGCATCTTGCTCATCGTGGGGCGGGAGACGTCGAGCGATGCGGCGAGGACGCTCGGCGGCGTAGGCGCGTCGAGCGAGCCGAGCGTGTAGAGCGCGCGCACATCGCTGTCGGCGATCTGCAGGCCGGCTTCCCGCGCGACCTGCGCCTGGACGTCGACGCGGCTCCAGGTGCCGATCAGCTCGACGATCGCCGTCAGCAGCGGCGCGATCTGCTCAGACCGGCCCGTCCGGGGCGACACTTCGCTGTGCTCCATGCGCCCAGCATCGCCCAGATGATTGCCCGAGGCAATTAGTTATCGGCGGATTCGCAGCCTCGAACCCTGACCGCGCGGGGAGCAAGCGGCGTCATGATGGTGGGATGAGCTGGACGAACGAGCCCGGGCCGCCGCGCCCGTCGGCGGGGATGCCGCCGCTGCCGCCGATCGACGACCCGCTGCCGGTGCGGCCGCAAGGACATGGGCCGGTGCAGCCGCACGGACACGGGACCGCGCCGTCACAGCAATACGGGCCGGCGCAGCTTCGCCCGGATCAGCCCCCTCCTGCGCAGCCCCGTCCCGCCGAGCCGAGCCCCGAGCCGAGCCCCGAGCCTTCGGCGCCCGAGCACCGGCCCTCCGGCCCCGCCGACCGTGTGCCCTCATGGGGCGCCGACCTTCGGCGCGTGGCGGCCTACGCCGCGACCGGCGTCGTGATCTGGACGGTCATCCTGGCCGTGGGGCGGTTCAGCGGGCTGCGGGCGAACAACGGCGATCTGGTCTACGCGGACTCGCTGCTCGCCGGCATCCTCGTCGGGGTCATCGGCCTCATGACGCCGTTCCTGCTGGTGTCGACGAGCCGGCACGACACGGGCTTCCGCGATCGGGGGCTGGCGAGCCTGATGCTCGTCGGCGTGCCGCTCACCACCGCGCTCTACACGCTCGGGATGCTCCTGTGGCCCGTCATCCTCGGCCCGCGCGGCGCCCCCGGCACCGTGGCCGCCGAGCTGAACGGCGACGGCCGGGCGCTGCTCGCGGCGGCGATGTTCCTGCTGGCGTCGATGACGTGGTGCACGGCCACCGTGCTGATCATGATCAAGTCGGTCCCGATGGGCGCGCTGATCGCCATCCTCCCGCTCCTCGGCGAGGTCTTCCTCTTCGGCATCGGCGGCGGCACGCTGTTCGACGGCCCGGCTTCGGACGCGCCCGTGATGCTCTGGACGATCGCCGCCGGCGCCGGGCTGGTCGTGATGGGCATCGTCGCGGCGCTGCTGAACCGGCACGAGCAGCGGCCGCGGCGGGCGTCCCGTGCGGAGCGCCGTTCCTGATGCGAATAGCCTCCGCACTCGTATATTCGGGTTCTGAACGCTATTCGCATCCGGAACGGCAGCCGGGGGCGAGCCTCGCGCACCGATCTCGCAGCCAGTGGACGTCGGGGTGCGAATCCGGCTGCCAGCGGCGCCGATTCTCGGCTGCTTGAATGGCAGCGCACGCCGAAGACGACGCATGGAGGACGACGCGATGAAGACTTGGCTGATCACCGGCTGCTCGACCGGCCTCGGCAGGGCGCTGGCGCAGGCCGTGCTCGAACACGGCGACAACGCGGTCGTGACCGCCCGACGGATCGAGGACATCCGCGCCCTCGCGGACCGCTACCCCGAATTCGCGCTGCCCGTGGCGCTCGACGTGACGGATGCGCGGCAGCGCGCCGAGGCGGTCGAGCGGGGCGTCGAGCGCTTCGGCGCCATCGACGTGCTCGTGAACAACGCGGGCTACGGCTACCGGGCCGCGATCGAGGAGGCCTCCGAGGAGGATGCGCGCAGGCTCTTCGACACCCACGTCTTCGGCGCCGTCGCGCTCATCCAGGCCGTGCTCCCCGGCATGCGCGAGCGCCGTTCGGGCACGATCGCGAACATCTCCTCGATCGGCGCGCAGCTGACCCTCGCGGGCTCGGGCCACTACTCCGCGGTGAAGGCCGCGATGGAGGGCATCACGGGCGCGCTGCGCAAGGAGGTCGAACCGCTCGGCATCACCGCGTTCGCCATCGAGCCGGGCGGCTTCCGCACCGACTTCGCGGGGCGCTCGCTCCAGCAGTCCGAGCGCGTCATCGACGACTACGCCGACACGGCCGGTCCGCGCCGGCGCGAGCGGGACACGACGCACGGCACCCAGCCGGGCGATCCGGCGAAGGCCGCCGCGGCGATCATCGAGGTCGTGGACAGCGGCCGGGCACCGGCGCTGTTCGTGCTCGGCTCGGACGCGGTGCGGTCGTATCGGGAGACGGCCGAGGCCCGCCTCGCCTCGCTCGAGGAGTGGCGCGAGCTCGGCGCATCCACCGACATCGAGGAGTAGCCGCCGCGCTCAGGCGACGAACTGTTCGGCGCGTCGTCGGCGGATGCGTCGCAGATCGCGGTTACGGCTCGCGCATAACGACGAAGTGCGACGCATCCTGCAACTGTCGTCGGACATCCGGGCCGGTCTGCGCCGCACCCACCGAACGCGGGCCCGCGCCCGGTAGCCTTGATCCCCGTCGACCCCCGACACGATCCAGCAATGATGCCGCGGCGGCACGCCCGGCAGGGGAAGAGGCCCGCACATGATCAGCTACTCCGATGTCGAGCACCTCGAGGGCGAACAGCAGGAGCGCATCGGCGCGCTGTTCGAGCGCAGCGACGAGATCTGGGACCTGCCCGACGACCTCCGCAAGATCGAGGCCTGGGACGAGTTCATCGAGGACTGCGAGCGCGCGGAGTTCCCGCACCTGGCGGCCTCCGCCCGCTTCGGGCAGTCCACCACCTACGCGATGGCGGGCATGACGGCCGAGGCCGTCGAGGCCTACGTGCGGCTGATGCAGCTCATCCACCGCCAGGGCGAGTACATCGCCCCGCCGAACGTGCAGCGCTTCCTCGGGCAGGTGTACATGATCGTCGACAGCATGGTCGAGGACCCGGACATCCCGCTCGCGAAGATGCAGCAGATGACCGACCTCGTAGAAGAGGCCACCCGCCGCTTCGGCGGCGACATCGCCGGCATCTACCTCGCCCGGGCGATGGCCGCGGAGGCGGCCGGCGATGCGCAGGCCACCTTCGAGTGGATGAACCGCTGGCAGGCCGAGGGGAGCGAGGAGTGGCGCACCGACGAGCCCTCGGTCGTGCAGATCGAGATCCCCCTCGTCGCCCGATTCGACCCGGCCGGCGCGGCATCGCTCCTCGAGCAGCGCTTCGCCGGCTTCGGGCTCGACCCGCGCCGCATCGACCCCGAGCGGCCCGAGATCCAGCTCCGCGCGCTGCTCGGCGCCCTCTACGCCCGCACCGGCCGCCGTCACGACGCCGATGCGATCGCCGACCAGCTGCTCGAGGCGTTCGACGCCGAGGAGCTGGCCCGCACCGCGGTCCTGCACGACCTCATCCCTGTGCTCGAGAACCGGCCCGAGGCCGCGCTCGTGGCCGTGGACTTCGGCCTGGAGAACGAGGAGTTCGACTTCCGCGACTGGGAGCACGTGGCCGCGACCGCGCGCAGCCGGATCCTCGCCGACCCCGAGGGCGAGGAGGGGCGGCTGCTCCAGGCGCTCGTCGAGCAGGCGGTCGAGGCGCAGGACCGGCGAGGCGGCACGGATGTGCACGGCCGCCTGCTCCAGGACTTCTGGTGGCAGGGGCTGCCCCCGGGGCCGCGCCCGGCCGCGGTGGACGACCCGGCGATCTGGTCGGACCGCGAGGACCGCGCCGAGTACATCCTCGCCGCCGGCTGGCTGCAGCGCGTCGAGGCGGTGAACATCGACAACCCGCCGATCGGGATCAAGGACCGCTACGTCGAGATCGGCCACGAGGCCGCCATCGCGATCCTCGAGGCCGAGACCCCCGAGGAGGCGGACGCGCTCGAGGAGCGCATCTACGCGCGGGGCGAGCAGCTCCGCTTCCCCCTCGCGCGCTTCGGCGCGCGGCTCATGCGCGGCCTCAAGGCCGGCCAGGACGAGGATCCGATCGGCTTCGCCGACGGCTACGAGCGGGCGCAGGCCGAGCTGCTCGCCAACTACCGCTGGCTCGACGAGGGCATGCGCCGCGCCGCCGAGGGGCTCTACGCCACGGTGGTCCAGATCATGGTCGCCGAGCCCGCCATCTCGTGGGACCGCATCGACGCCGTGATGCGCACCGAGGCGGCGGTCCGCGAGCAGACCGGCGCGCCGGTCACGCCGCTCTACCAGGCCCGCGCGGAGGTCGCGGCGCACCTCGGCGACGGCCAGGAGCTGCAGCAGCTGATCCGCACGCTCATCGATCGGCTCGGCGAGGAGGAGGACCGCCTCGACCGCGTCACGGTGGAGCTCGGGATGATCCGGCTCACCGCGCCCTACGCCCTCGACTTCGCGAGGCAGGTGGCCGAGTGGGTCGCCCAGGTCGGCGATCTCGAGCAGCAGCGCTCGGCCACCGCATGGCTGTGCTGGATGCGCAACTCCGCGGGCGACCCCGAGGCCGCCGGTCGCATGCTCGCGCTGCTCGAGGAGGTGGACCGTGATCTCGAGGCGCTCGCCTTCGTGCCCCACTGGGTCGTGCTCGAGGCCGTGGCGAGCCGCGGCGCGGACATCCTCTGGCTCGTCGACAAGGTGATCGAGGAGGCCGACGCCGAGTCGGGCTCCGACCTCCAGTCCACGGCCACGGCGGCGAGCGCCCTGCTCGCCCTCGCGCCCGACGATCCCCGCGGCCCCGAGCTGCGCGACACTGCGCTGCGGGTCGCCGGCCGGCTCGACGAGCGCAACGAGAACTCGCACTGGAGCACGCTGCTGCGCAACCGCTGGTTCCGCGGCGGGGTCGGCTGAGCGGAGGGGCCGAGCATGACGAGGGAGAACTTCCAGGTCAACCTGCGCGGGATCGTGGAGATCCTCTCGCATCATCTCTATTCGAGCCCGCGCGTGTACCTGCGCGAACTCATCCAGAACGCCCGCGATGCCGTGGTCGCGCGTCGCGCGCTCGACCCGACCGCCCCGATCGGGATCGAGATCGAAGTCGACCAGTACGGCGGCGAGGTGATCGTGCGCGACGAGGGCATCGGCCTCTCCGAGGACGAGATGCGCTCGCTGCTCGCGACCATCGGCGCCTCGAGCAAGCGGGGCGAGTTCCTCGCGGCCCGGCGCCAGTACCTCGGCCAGTTCGGCATCGGCCTGCTCTCCTGCTTCCTCATCGCCGACGAGATCGAGGTGCGCTCCCGCAGCGCGCGCGGCGAGGATGCGCCGACCGTCACCTGGCTCGGCAGCGCCGACGGCACCTACACGGTCCGCCGCGCCGAGCAGCCCCTCGACCGGCCGGGCACCGAGGTGCGGGTGCGCGCCCGCGTAGACGATCGCGAGTGGGTGGGCTATCAGCGCGTGCACCTGCTCGCCGAGCAGTTCGCGAGCCTGATCGACCTGCCCGTGGTCCTGCGCGCCGCCGGAACCCCGGAGCGCAGCCTCGTGAGCACCCGCACGCCGCCCTGGGCCATGGACGAGGAGTCCGCCGCCTGGTGGTGCCGGCAGCAGCTCGGCTTCACGCCGCTCGCGGTGCTGCCCGTCGAGGTGCAGGCGGCGGGGGTGCGGGGCGTCGCGTACATCGCCGACAGCCCCGGGCGCGTGGGCAATCGCCGCGGCGACGTCGTGCATTCGCACGGCATGTTCGTGGCCGCGGACAACACCCAGCTCACGCCGCACTGGGCGTTCTTCGTGCAGCTCGCGGTCGAGGCGGGAGAGCTCGGGCTCACGGCCTCGCGCGAATCGCTGCAGGACGGCGAGCTGCTCGGTCAGGTGCGCGAGCAGATCGGCGTGCAGATCCGGGCGCAGATCGAGCGGCTGGCCGAGCGGGACCCGCTCGCGTTCGCGCGCTTCCTCGAGGTGCACGACAAGGGCCTGCTGGCCATGGCCGTGCACGACCGCGAGATGCTCGACTTCGTGGTGCGGCACCTGCGCTGGGAGACCAGCGAGGGGCCGTTGACGCTGCACCGGATCTTCCGCACCCGCGGCGGCGCGCAGTACGTCACCGGCATGGCGGCCTTCTCCGCCTTCGCGCCGCTCATGCGCGCCCGCGGCACGGTGCTCGTCAACGGAGGGTACGTCTACGGCGCCGAGATCCTGCGGCTCGTAGAGGAGGATCGGACCCGCTACCGGGGCCTCGAGCCGTTCTCGGTCGAGGGGCTGCTGCGCGAGCTGCCCCATCCCTCCGGAGCGGACTCCGACCTGGCGGCGCGCATCCGCGCGCATGCCGAACCCGTGCTGAGCCGGCTCGGCATGGGCCTCGAGCTGCGCTCCTTCGAGCCGGATTCGATCCCCGTGCTGGCCATCGGGCTCTCCGGCGGCTTCGAGGTGGAGGACGCCGAGGAGCCCGACCCGTGGGCCGGGTTCGCGGAGGAGTTCGTCACGACGCCGCGCGGCCCCCGGATCGTGTTCAACCTGCAGAGCCCGCCAGTGCGGGCGCTCGCGGGGGACATGGACGCGCGGGTGCGGAGCGAGGCGATCACCGGCCTCTACGTGCTGGGCCTGCTCATGGCGGGGGAGTCGATCGACGAGCGGCACAGCGAGCTGCTCAGCGGCACCCTCCGTACCCTGATCGAGGCCGCCACCGGCGGGTAGCGCCGCCGGGACCGGCGGATGGGACCGGGCGGATGGGGCCGGGTCATGCGGGCGGCGCCGCCTGGTCGTGCGGGTCGCGCCGGGCCCGGGCCGGATGGCACCGGACTGTGCGGTCGGCGCCGCCTGGTCGTGCGGGTGGCGCCTGGTCGTGCGGATGGCGCCGGATTTGGATCGGATGTCGCCGCGATTGCGACGAATAGCCCGGCGGAGGCGTCATGCGCGATCGCGCGGCTATCCGTCCCGGATCCGCTCGCTCCGGCAGCGGCCGGGCCCGGGAGTCCGGGTCCCCGGGGTTTGTCGGGCCTGGATCTGCGACTCGGGCTCGGGTCTGTGAATCCGTGACTCGGGCCTGTGACTCGCGCCCGGTCCGGACCTGCGGCTCGGGTCCCCGCGGTGTCGGGCCTGTCGAGCCCGGATGCCCCGAAATCCCGAACCCGTGTTCCCGCGGCGCCGAACCCGTATTTCTGCGGCATCGGGGCCACCGGAGCAGCCCCATCACGGTCCCGGCTCGCGTGCATCCATCGGCGCGTCCGTATCTTCCCGCGCCGTCGCGTGTCCGTGTCTTCCTATGGCGCCTATGGCGCCCCGAGTCCGTGTCCTCCTGTGACGCCGCGCGTCGGGCGATGACGGCGACCCCTGCCGCTCGCCGGGCCGCTGTCCTACGCTGCCCGCATGAGCACCGACACCACGCAGCCCGAAGTCAGCCCGATCCGCTTCGCCGAGGACTGGGAGCGATGGCATCGCGGGCACGAGGAGCGCCGCGCGGACCGGCACGGCTTCCTCGCCGTCACCGGCCTGCACTGGCTCGCCGAGACGCCCATCGAGATCGAGGGCATCCCGGGTCGCTGGTCGGCGACCGACGCGGGCGGCCCCGCGGTCGAACTCGCCGAGGGCGAGCGGCTCTCGCGAGACGGCGCTGAGCTGACCGGCGACGTCGCCCTGGGGCCCCTCGAGGAGCGCACCGGCGTCGACCTCGACCACGGCGACGTGCGCATCGAGGTGGCGCGGCGAGGCGGCCGGTACATCGTGCGGCCGCGGGACCCGAAGGCGTCGTTCCTCGACGTCTACAAGGGCACCGAGGCCTACCCGCCGCTGGCGAAGTGGCGCCGCGAGGCCCGCTTCGTGCCGCACGAGCAGCCGGTGCCGACCACTGTGGGCGCCGCGGCGCCCGGCATCGAGCACGTCTACGAGGCGCCGGGCGTCCTCGAGTTCACGGCCCCGGACGGCACCCCGGCGACGCTCACGGCCTTCAACGGCTACGCGCCGGGCACGCTGCTGGTGCTGTTCACCGACGAGACGAGCGGCGTCACCACGTACGCCGCGAACCGCAGCATCGCGGTGCCCGCGCCGGACGCGGAGGGGCGCACGGTGCTCGACTTCACCCGGGCGGTGAACCTGCCCTGCGCCTACACCGACCACGCCACCTGCCCGCTGCCGCCCGCCGAGAACCGGCTCCCCTTCGCCGTGGAAGCCGGCGAGCTCAGCCCCTCGGAACGGCTCACCGCCGAGGGCATCGAGACCGTGGAGGCTCCCGCGCCGGTCGTGTCGTGACCCGCCTGGACGGCGCGGCGGCCGAGGACGGCTGCCGCGCCGCCGAGGCCCCCGGCTCCGAGGGGCGCCCGCCGCCGAGCGGCCGTCGCCGGCTCGTGCTGCTCGCCTGTCTCGGCGCGGGCCTGGGGACGCTGCTGGATCAGAGCACGGTGAACTTCACCGTGGCCGGGATCCGCGAGTCCCTCGGCGCCCCGAACGGCGCGGTGCAGTGGTACCTCGCCTCCTACTCGCTCACCTTCGGACTGGGCCTCGTGCCGGGCGGACGCATCGGCGACGCCTGGGGCAGGCGCGGGCCCTTCCTCCTCGGCCTCGCGCTGTTCGGGCTCGGCTCGATCGTCGCCGCCCTGCTGGGCACGATCGAGCTCATCACCATCTGCCGGCTCATGCAGGGCTTCGGCGCCGGGCTCATCTCTGCGCAGGTGCTCGGGTCGATCCAGGACGAGTTCAGCGGTCGTGCTCGGATCTGGGCGCTCACCGGGTACTCCATGGCCGGTTCCGCGGCCGCGATCTTCGGGCCGCTGTGCGCCGGAGCCCTCCTCGACGCGCTGCCGCCCGACCTCGGCTGGCGCGCGATCCTGCTGCTCAGCGTGCCCGTGATCGCCCTGACCGCGGTCGCGGCCGGTCTCGCGATCCCCCGCGGCCGGGGCGGCGGCGCACCCTCCCTCGACCTGCCGGGCATCCTCCTGCTCGGCGCGTTCGTGGTGCTCATCACGCTCCCGGTGATCGACACCGGTGCGGGGAGCCGGACGGCGCTCGTACTGCTCCTCGCCGCGCTGGCGGCGGGAGGAGCGCTCGCGGCATGGGAGCGCCGTGCGATCCGTCGTGCGGGCGACGGCCCCGCGCCGCTGTTCGCGCCCTCGCTGCTGCGGTCGCGCCGGTTCGTGCTCGGCAACCTGGTCGCGATGCTGTGGTTCGGCGCCACCGTCGGCCACTCCGCCGTCATGACCCTCTTCCTCCTGCAGGGGTTCGGGCTCTCGGGGCTGGCCGTCGCGGTCGTCCTGCTGCCGTCCGCGGCGCTGCGACTGCTCGTCTCCACCGGCGTGCCCTGGGCGGCGGGCAGGTTCGGCGATCACGTCCTGGGTGTCGCCCTCGTCGTGCAGATGGCGGCGGCGTTCCTGCTTTCCGGGGTGATCGCCGCGGACCTCTCCTCCGTACTCCTGCTGCTCGTGCTCATCGACTGCGTCATCGGCATCGCGAGCGCGTTCATCGACCCGGTGGTGCGGGTGCTGACGCTCGAGGGGGTCGGCAGCGGCGTGCGCGGCGTCGCCGCCTCGTTCCTGCAACTCACCCAGCGGCTCTCGGCGACCTTCTGCGTGGCCATGTTCACCGGCATCCTGTTCGCCGCGAGCGGGGACGGCGGGATCGGGCGATCGGGCGCGGCGGTGGCGCTTCTGGTCAACGGCGGCATCGTCCTCGCCGCGGCGATAGCGGCCTTCGCGCTGGTCGGCCGTCGCGGCCCGCGCGAGACCGCTGCGCGGACCTGACCGCCGCGCCGGCCGTGTCGTGACCGCGTCGGCGGTGCGGTCGTACTGCTGCAGTTCGTCTGCCCCGGCCTTGCCGTTCCGGATGCGAATAGGGCGCAGGCCGCCGTATACGGATCCTGAACCCTATACGCATCCGGAACAGCAGCCGGGGGCTCGCGTCTCCGGTCGGCCGAGGTGCATCCCGCGCCGGATCATCGCGAGGAGATCCTCGCCCACCCGGTCGAGGCCGTACATCACCTCCGCATAGGTGAGCCGAACCACCCGGTATCCCATCCGCTGGAGCCGTCGATCGCGCGCCCGATCCCGCGCGTAGGCCTGGGGATCGGCGTGGTGCTCCCTGCTGTCGACCTCGACGACGAGCAGTCCGCCGATGAGGAAGTCCACCCGGCAGTGCGGGCAGATCCAGGCCTGGGCCCGGTGGCCGACCCGATGCCGGACCAGCCAGAGCCGGAGCAGCGTCTCGGTGCCCGATTCCGCCGTGCCGGTGACGAGGCTGAGCGCGCGCCGGCCCTTGTCGCCGGCGTGCGCGGCGCATGCGGCGAGGTCCTCCGGAGCGATGACTCCCTGGTGGAGGGCGGAGTCGGCGAGGAGGACGGCGATGTCCCGAGGCCGGCTCAGCATCGCCACGGTCAGCGCGATCGGCACGGGGTCGACGCTCGCGCGGACCGGAAGGGCTCTGCCGACCGGGAGCGCGTAGGGCTCGACCACGACGGGGCGACGGAACCCGTCCCTCGACGGCAGCGGCAGGGATCGCACCTTCGAGCGCTGATTCGCCCGCACCTGGAAGGGCTCCTCGTTCGGCACCCACAGCCCTCGATGGCGCAGCGCCGCGGATCCGGTCAGGGCGCCGCCCGCGCGCACCGCGGTCACCACCGCCTCGGGTGCCGAGGGCGCGGCGTACCAGCCCTTCCGCACGCGGAACAGTCTTCCGGCGGTCACGGCGCGGCGTATGTCGGAGGCGGTCATGCCGATGCCCTGCAGATGCGCGGTCCGGACTACTCCGGCATGGTTGCGGAGCAGGGCGCGGAGCGGATTCATCATGATCGGTAGCGCACCGCATCGCGCGGTCTCGCGCGCGGCCAGCCGGCTCGGCTGTGGGGAGGAGCTCCCTCACAGGGGCGGTGTCCGCGCCCGGGCCGCCGTTCCGGATGCGGATAGGGCGCAGACCGTCATATACGGGTTCTACGGGCTATACGCATCCGGAACAGCAACCCGGGCGGCGACTCGACGCCCGCGCGGACCCGACCGTCTCGCCGGGCGGCAGAGCGCCGCGCCGGACGACTGGGCGCCGCGCCCGATGCGCCGACCGCCACGCCGGATGCGCCGACTGGTGGGCCGGGTGGGCTGACCGCCGCGCCGGGTGGGTTGACCACCGCGCCCGATGCGCCGACCGCCGCGGCGGACGGACCGACCGGCGGAGCCCTGGGACCGGCCACAGGACCGCCGCCGCGACTCCGCCCGCGGCGAACCTCGGGGGCTGCCCATCTACCGCTGATGCGTAACAGGCAGTAAAGTTGAGAAATTGAGCGCGCGGGCGGGCAGGGTCCTGTTCGCGCGTATTCGGTAAGCATTGCATCGAACCGCAGCGCGAGAGACACGCAGGCGCGGAAACAGCACCGACAGCGAGGAATCCCTTCCCGTATGAGAGCAACCGGACGCGCATAGCCACGTATGAACCAGCCCCTCCGATCCGAACATCCCGAGACCGCGTCGATACGCATTTCCGGTTCCCCCGCCGTTCGCGCGACGGGTGCGGGCCGTGCCCACGGCAAGGTCATCCTCATCGGCGAGCACGCCGTGGTCTACGGACAGCCGGCGATCGCGCTGCCCGTGACGACCGCGGAGGCCGAGGTCGAGGTGGAGCTCTACGACTCGGCGCGCATCGACAGCGACCTCTACGTCGGGTTCTCGGAGACGGCCCCGGATCAGGTGGCGCCGGTGATCGCCGCCGTCCGCGCCGCGAGCGAGGCGGTGGGGTTCGACCCGGAGCGGGTCGGCGTCGCGATCCGCAGCACGATTCCCGTGGGACGCGGCCTCGGCTCGAGCGCCGCGGTGGCGGCGGCCATCGTCGACGCGGCGAGCGACGCCTCGGGCGTGGTGCTCTCGGCGGATGAGCGGTACGAGCTCATCCAGGCCTCGGAGCGCGTGGCGCACGGCACGCCCAGCGGCATCGATGCGCGCACGGTCGTCTCCGACTCCCCGCTCCTCTTCGCCCAGGGCGAGGTCGCGCCGCTCCGCGTCGGCGCGTCCTTCGGATTCGTGATCGCCGACACCGGCGCCCCCAGCTCCACCGCGCAGGCGCTCGCGGGGGTCCGCGCCCTGCAGGAGACGCAGCCCGGGCTCGTGGAGGGCGCGGTCGAGCGCATCGGCGAGCTCACGGCGGATGCGCGCACGGCCCTCGCGGCCGGCGACGCTGCGGCGCTGGGCGAGGCGATGGCGGAGGCGCACCGCAACCTGCGGCGCATCGACGTCAGCGCCCCGAGTCTCGACGGGCTCGTCTCCGCGGCGCGGAAGGCGGGAGCCGCCGGGGCTAAACTGACGGGCGGCGGGCTCGGCGGCTGCATCATCGCGCTCGCGGCATCCCCCGAAGCCACCGGGGAGCTGGCCGATGCTCTCGAGCAGGAGGGCGCGGCCCGCGTCTGGAGCATGACCCTGGAGGCGACCCGATGACCAAGGCCACAGCACGCGCCTACCCGAACATGGCGCTCGTGAAGTACTGGGGCAAGCGCGACCCCGAGCTCATGCTGCCGCTCACCGGCAGCCTGTCGATGACCCTCGACCGCTTCGCCACCACCACCTCCGTCACCCGCGATCCCGACCTCGGTGGCGACGCCTTCCAGCTCAACGGCGAGCCGGTCACGGGTGACGCGCTCCGCCGCGTCACGCGGTTCCTCGACCTCGTGCGCGAGCGCTCCGGCATCCGCGAGCCCGCGCTCGTGCGCTCCCGCAACGACGGCCCCACCGCGGCGGGCCTCGCCTCCTCGGCCTCGGGATTCGCGGCGCTCGCGCTCGCGGCCTCCAAGGCCTACGGCCTCTCGCTCGACCCCCGCGACCTGAGCCGTCTCGCGCGGCGCGGCAGCGGCTCCGCGACCCGTTCGATCGTCCCGGGCATGGCCGTGTGGCACGCGGGCGAGGACGACGAGAGCTCCTTCGCGGAGCCCGTGGGCGCGCCCGAGATCCGCATGATCGTCGTGGTCGTGGATGCGGCGCGCAAGGAGATCTCGAGCCGCGAGGCGATGCGCCGCACCGCGCTCACCTCGCCCTACCACCGCGCCTGGGCGGAGTCGACCGAGCAGTCGCTCGCCGCGATGCTCGAGGCCTGCCGGGACGAGGACTTCACCCGCATGGGCCGCATCGCCGAGACCAACGCGCTGCGCATGCACGCGGCGATCCTCGCCTGCGATCCGCCCATCCGCTACCTCGAGCCGAAGAGCCTCGAGGTGTTCGACGCCATCCGCGCGCTGCGCGAGCAGGGCGTCGAGGTCTACGGCACGGCGGACGCCGGCGCGAACGTCGTCGCGATCGCGCGCCCCGAGGATGCGCGGCGGGTCGCCGAGGCGCTCGCCGACCACGGCACGGTCACCGAGGTCGGCCCCGGTCCGGGCGCCGAGCTCGTCGACGAGGCCGAGGCCGACCTGTGATCGAGACTCGCGCACCGGGCAAGCTGTACATCGCCGGCGAGTACGCCGTCGTGGAGCCGGGCGTCCCCGCCGTGCTCATCGCCGTCGACCGCTGCATCACGGTCAAGCTCACCGAGAGCGCGGACGCGGGCCGCGTGTTCTCGAGCGCCTACGGCCGGATGCCCGTGGTGTGGACCCGCGACGACGACAACATCGGCATCGTCCTCGAGCACCAGCCGGTGGACTACGTCATGGCCGCGATCGACATCATCGAGCGGCTGCGCGGCGAGCGCGGGCTCGAACCGCTCTACTACGACCTGCACATCGAGAGCGAGCTCGACGACCGCAGCGGCCGCAAGTTCGGCCTCGGCTCCTCGGCGGCCGTGGTGGTGGCCACCATCGCCGCGATCGACGAGTTCTACGAGCTGGGGCTCTCGCGCATCGAGCGCTTCAAGGTCGCGCTGATCGCCACCGCCGCCGTCTCGCCCCGCGGCTCGGGCGGCGACCTCGCCGCGAGCACCTTCGGCGGCTGGATCCGCTACACCGCGCCCGACCGCCTGCAGCTGCTCGACGACCTCGCGCAGCGCACCGTCACCGCGACCCTCGACTCGCGAGGCTGGGAGCCGTTCAGCGTCACCCAGCTTCCCCAGCCCGGCTCCTTCGAGCTGCTCGTGGGATGGACGGGATCCCCGGCCTCCACCGAGCGCCTCGTCACCGGCGTCGAGCGCAAGAACCCCTCGAGCGATCCGCGGCACGGCGACTTCCTCGTCGAGAGCAGCCGCATCGTCGACGGCCTCGTCGAGGCCATCCAGCGCGACGACGTGGACGGCACCCTGGGTCTTATCCGCGAGGCCCGCGGCCTGCTGCAGGCGCTCGGCGAGGCCACCGGCATCTGCATCGAGACCGACAAGCTCCGCACCCTGTGCGAGACTGCCGAGCGCCGCGGCGCCGCGGCCAAGCCCTCGGGCGCGGGCGGCGGCGACTGCGGCATCGTGCTCGCCCCCACCGGCTGCGACACGGAGGCGATCCTGCTCGACTGGGCCGATGCGGACATCCGCAGGCTCGGCCTCTCGGTGCTGCCGGCGGAAGGAGACGAGGACGATCGCTAGTCAGGATGCGCGGGGCGCCGCCCCGGGCGCGGGCGTCGGCTCCGCGCGCAAGGAGGACCACATCCGCCTCGCCGCCGAGCAGCGGCGGGCGCCCTCCGCGCGCAACGACTTCGACGACGTCGAGTTCGTCCATCACGCGCTCGACGGCATCGACATCGCCGACGTCGATCTCGGCGTGACTGTGGACGCCTGGTCGTGGGGCTCGCCCATCTACATCAACGGCATGACCGGGGGCAGCGAGACGGCGATGCGCGTGAATCGAACGCTCGCCGCGGCCGCCGCCGCGACCGGCGTGCCCATGGCCTCCGGATCGGTGGGCGTCGCGCTCGACGATCCGGGGATGGCCGCGAGCTTCACCGTGATCCGCGAGGCGAACCCGGACGGCTTCGTGATGGCGAACATCGGCGCGGGGCGGCCCGCGGACGCCGGTCGCCGCGCCGTCGAGCTGCTCGGGGCGGATGCGCTGCAGCTGCACCTCAACGCGGTGCAGGAGACCGTGATGCCCGAGGGCTCGCGCGGCTTCGGCGACTGGCTGCGCGGCGTCGAGGCCACCGCGGCCGAGTGCCCGGTGCCGGTGATCGTCAAGGAGGTCGGCTTCGGCCTGAGCCGCCGCACGCTGCGCCGGCTGCACGAGATCGGCGTGCGCGTCGCCGACGTGAGCGGCACGGGCGGCACCAACTTCGCCCGCATCGAGAGCGCGCGGGGCGACGACGCCTTCGCCTACCTCGGCGACTTCGGGCAGTCGGCGGCGAGCTGCCTGCTCGACGCCCCCGAGCCCTCGCCGCAGCTGCTCGCCTCCGGCGGCGTCCGCACCCCGATCGACGCCGTGAAGGCGCTCGCGCTGGGCGCCCGCGCGGTGGGCATCGCGGGCCCGTTCCTGACGTCGGCCCTGGAGGGCGACGAGGACCGCATGATCGCGGAGCTGCGCAGCTGGCTCGACCAGATCGCGATGCTGCTGGCGCTCCTGGGCGCCGCGCGCCCCGCCGACCTGCAGCGCACCGACCTGCTGCTGCGCGGCCGGCTGCGCGAGTTCGCCGAGCTGCGGGGCGTCGACGCGGCCGCGTTCTCGCACCGCACCGACCGCATCCCTTCGACCGACCCCGAGGAGCACTGATGGCCAGGCACGACCGGTTCACGACCCCCATCCCCAGCAGCTGGGTCGGTCCCATCCGCATCAGCGGCAACGCGATCGACGAGGAGATCAAGGTGCCGCTCGCGACCTACGAGACGCCGCTGTGGCCCTCGGTGGGCCGGGGCGCGCGCATCTCGCGGCTCGTGGAGGGCGGCATCCGCGCCACCGTCGTGGACGAGCGCATGACGCGCTCCTCGCTCTTCGTCGCGCGGGACGCCGCGCACGCCTTCGAGGCGTGGACCGCGATCCGCGACCGCGAGGAGGAGCTCCGCGAGGCCGTCTCGGCGCAGAGCCGCTTCGCGCGGCTCATCGAGGTGCACGAGGAGATCGTCGGCAACCTGCTCTACATCCGCTTCGCCTTCACCACCGGCGACGCCTCAGGGCACAACATGGTGACCCAGGCCGCCGAGAAGCTCATGAGCCTCATCCTCTCCTGGGAGCTCGGGCTCGAGTACGGCTCCGTCTCGGGCAACTACTGCTCGGACAAGAAGGCCACCGCCGTGAACGGCGTGCTCGGCCGCGGCCGCAGCACGGTGGCCGAGATCCTCATCCCGCACGAGATCGTCGAGACGAGGCTCCGCAGCTCGGCCGAGAAGATCGCCGACATCGTCGTGCGCAAGAACCTCGTGGGCTCCACCATCGCGGGCGCGCTGCGCTCCGCGAACGCCCACTACGCGAACATGCTGCTCGCGTTCTATCTCGCCACGGGGCAGGATGCGGCGAACATCGTCGAGGGCTCGCAGGGCATCACGTACGCCGAGGCGCGACCCGAGGGCCTCTACTTCTCATGCACCCTGCCGCACCTCATCGTCGGTACGGTAGGCAACGGCAAGCACCTCGAGGCGGTGGAGGAGGCGCTGCAGCGGCTCGGCTGCCGCGAGGACCGCGAGCCGGGCGCCAACGCCCGCAGGCTCGCGGCGATGATCGCGGCCGCGGTGCTGTGCGGCGAGCTGTCGCTGCTCGCGGCGCAGACGAATCAGGGCGAGCTGATGCGGTCGCACATCCAGCTCGAGCGCGGTGAAAGGAACTAGCCATGACCACCTTCGGTATCCACGACATCGAGCTCGTCACCACCCACCACGCGCTCGACCTCGCCGAGCTCGCGCGGGCCCGCGGCGTCGACCCCGCCAAGTTCGAGATCGGGCTCGGCCAGACCCGCATGAGCGTGCCGGCGCCCGACGAGGACGCGGTGACGATGGGCGCCACGGCCGCGCTGCGCGTGCTCGAGCGGCACGGCTCCGACCGCCTGCGCTCGCTGCTGTTCGCGACCGAGTCGGGCGTCGACCAGTCGAAGTCGGGCGGGATGTTCGTGCACGGGCTGCTGGGGCTGCCGCCGCAGATGCGCGTGATGGAGTTCAAGCAGGCCTGCTACGCGGGCACCGCGGCGCTCCAGGCCGCGATCGCCGCGGTGGCGCGCGATCCCGGCGCCGAGGTGCTCGTGGTCATCAGCGACGTGGCGAAGTACGAGCTCGACTCCTCCGGCGAGCCCACGCAGGGCGCCGCGGCGGTGGCGATGCTCGTGAAGGCCGACCCGGCGCTCGTGGAGATCGAGCCGGAGACCGGCATGTTCAGCGCGGAGGTGGACGACTTCTGGCGTCCGAACGACTCGACCACGGCGAGGGTCGACGGCGCGCTCTCGCTCAAGGCGTACCTCGATGCGCTGATCGGCTCGTGGGACGACTACGCGGCCCGCGGCGGCCGCGCGATCGAGGAGATCGACCGCTTCCTGTACCACCAGCCGTTCACGAAGATGGCGGTCAAGGGGCACCAGCGGCTGGGCCGCCACACCGGCGCCGACCTCACCGCGGAGCAGCTCGAGACCAGCCGCACCTACAACCGGGTGCTCGGCAACTCCTACGGCGCATCCATCTACGCGGCCCTCGCATCGCTGCTGCACCACGAGGACGGCCTCGAGGGGAAGCGCATCGGCTTCTACAGCTACGGATCGGGCAGCGTGGGCGAGTACTTCACGGGCGTGGTGCGCCCCGGGTACCGCGAGCACCTGCACCCCGAGCCCATCCAGAGCGACCTCGCCGCGCGCCCGTCGATCTCCTTCGACGAGTACGTGGCGCTGCACGAGACGGTGCTGTCGAGCGCCGAGGACGTCGAGACGCCGCGCGTGACCGGCGCGCCCTTCCGCTTCGCGGGCATCCGCGGCGGGGCCCGGCAGTACGAGCGGAACGCGTAGGGGCCGCTGCCGCCCGCGGGACGCGGGGCGTGCGAGCGCCCTCGGGACGTGGTGCGTGCGGGTTCGGAGCGGATAGCCGTGCGGCGCCGTATCCGTGGCCGCCCGGGCCATCCGTCCCGAGCGCGGTCGATCCGCCGGGGGCCTGCCGTTCGCCGGCCAAGGTCATTCGTTCCGAGCGTGGTTGCCTCCGGCGGCGCATTGCCTGCGCGCTCACCCGTATCGGCCATTCCTCCAGTGCGAGGGCGCCCCTTCCTGCACTCCTCTCCCGGCGCGCTTCTCCCTGCGCGCTTCTTCCTGCGCGCTTCTTCCTGCGCGCTTCTTCTTGCGCGCTTGTCCTTGCGCGCTTGTTCTCACGCGCTTGTTTCTGCTCGCTTTCCTGCGCGCTTCTTTCGCGAGGCCTCTTCCCAGTTGCCTCTGGGGTTCTTCTCGGGGCTTCCTGCCGGGGCGGAGTATCGCGGCGGGGATGTACGACGGAAGCGCACGCATCCTGCCCACCCGCCGTGCTGCATGTGAGAGATTCGCTGCTGCTGCTCCGGATGTGAGGGAAATGACGGGTTCGCTCGGGAATGTGCGGCGTATGTCGGGTCGAGGCGGGGATGTGCGGCTGGTGTCGGTTTAGACCGTGGGTTACCCCGCGTTCGCCTCACATCCGGGCCCAACCGCGTATGCCTCATATCCGCAACCGGGCTTCGGATAATCACATATCCGGTCTCGGCAATCGGACAAGCCGACGAACGACTGGCCGGGTAATCGGACGGCAGGGTAACCGAGCGGCCGAGCGATCGGGCTGCCGGGCTGACGGCCTGCCGGGTAATCGGGCGGCCGGGCAATCGAGTGGCGGGCAATCGAGTGGCCGGGCGATGGGGCGATCGGGCTACCGGGCGGTCGGGCGATCGGGCGGCGGGGCGACCGGGTGGCGGGGCGATCGAGCGTCTGGGCAAACGAGTGGCCGGAGGCCGCGCTGCGGGCAGGCCGGGTGGGGCACGGCCCGCGACTGCGGGGCGAACCCGCAGCGCCCGCGGAGTGCGAGCGGGCGGGAACTCACCAGTGCAGAGGGGCACCCGGCCGGTCAGCCGGGGCGGGGCGGGACGAAGCCCGATCCCTGCGTGCTGCGGATCACATCCGGCCGAACGGCGACGGCCCTTCGGCGGAGTCCACGAACGCATCCGTCGCGAGCTCGGCGGCGTCGACGCCGGGGGAGTAGGGGCCCAGGTCGGTCACTCCGGCCTCCTGCAGAACGTCCTCGCACAGCAGCGTCCGGCCCGCCATCGCGGCACCCGGCCCGGTCAGCAGGAGGTGCGCCGCATCCGCGTAGAGCTCCGGGGTGCGCGAGCGGCGGTACAGCTCCTCGCCGCCGATCACGTTCATCACCGCGGCGGTGCGGATGGTGGTCCGCGGCCACAGGCACGACGCCGGGATGCTCGTCTCGGCCCCGATGCCCAGCGTCGCCAGGGTCATCCCGTACTTCGCGAGCATGTAGGCGGGGAAGGCGCCCAGCCACTGCTCCGCGAGGTTCAGCGGCGGCGAGAGCGAGAGGATGCGCGGATCCGCCGACTCGCACAGGTGGGGCAGCGCCGTGCGGGTCAGCAGGAAGGCGCCGCGCGCGTTGATCTGCTGCATGAGGTCGTAGCGCTTCATCGGGATCTCGGCCGAGGGCTCGAGGTTGATGGCCGAGGCGTTGTTCACCACGACGTCGATGCCGCCGAACTCCTCGACGCAGCGCGCGACGGCCTCCCGCACGCTCTCCTCCTCCCGCACATCCCCGACGATGGGGAGGGCGCGGCCTCCGGCGGCCTCGATCTCCTCGGCGGCGGTGTAGATCGTGCCCTCGAGGCGCGGATGCGGCTCGGCGGTCTTGGCGAGCAGCGCGATGCTCGCGCCGTCGGCGGCGGCGCGCTTCGCGATGGCCAGGCCGATGCCGCGACTCCCTCCCGAGATGAGGATGGTGCGCCCTTGCAGTGAGTCGTTCGTCGACAGCATCCGCGAATATTACGCGCAATGAACTGGAACTTTCCGCTGAACCGGCCAGTCCGTACGCTTAACCCGTTGGCGCGGCGGTATTCGCGCGCGCCTGTGATACCGAGAGGACCCGAAATGGCACGCATCACGAAGCTGCTCTCCGCAGCCGGCGCACTCGCACTGGTCGGCAGCCTTGCCGCTTGCGCAGGCGATTCCGACCCCGCAGCATCCGGCGACGGCAGCGACCCGTACGAGGGCCAGACCATCAAGCTCGGCGTCGTCGGCGCCGGCGAGGAGTACTGGGAGACCTACGAGCAGGCAGTCGAGGCCGAGGGCATCGACCTCGAGATCGTCGACTTCGGCGACTACAACCAGCCCAACCCGGCGCTCTCGGCCGGCGAGCTGCACATCAACCAGTTCCAGCACGTCATCTACCTCGCCGAGTACAACAACCAGGCGGGCGACACGCTGGTGCCGATCGGCTCCACCGCGATCTACCCGCTCGCGCTCTACTCGACCAAGCACGACTCGGTGGAGGACATCCCCGAGGGCGGCAAGGTGGGCGTGCCGAACGACACCACGAACCAGGCCCGGGCACTGCTCGTGCTGCAGTCGGCCGGCCTCATCACCCTCGAGGGCGGCGGCAACCCCTACTCCGGCCTCGACGACATTATCGCGGAGGAGTCGAAGGTGGAGGTCGAGGCGTTCAACGCGGACCTCATCCCCGCCTCGCTGCCCGACCTCGACGCCGGCATCATCAACAACGACTACGTCGCGGACGCCGGCCTCACCGAGGACCAGGCGATCGCGCAGGACGACCCGAGCGACCCGGCAGCCTTCGGCTACGTGAACATCTTCGCGGTCAAGGAGGCGGACCTCGACAATCCGACGCTCAACAAGCTCGTCGAGATCTACCAGACCAACGAGGAGGTCCAGCAGGGCGTGCTCGACGCCTCGGGCGACACCGCCGAGATGGTCGAGATCCCGGCGGACGAGCTCATCGAGCAGATGCACGAGATCGAGGACGTGGCAGAGTAGCCGGCACCACCCGCCGACGCGAATGCACCCACTTATCCCGACCGAGCACCCGGCGGCCGAACGGCGCCGGGTGCTCGGTCGTTCCTGAACGGCCGCCTGGGAAGGAAGACGAATGGCGATCATTGCAATGCGGGACGTGGTGAAGGAGTATCCCTCGCCCAAGCGGGGCGGCGACCCCACCCGCGCCGTGGACGGCGTCTCGCTCGACATCGAGGCGGGCGACATCTACGGCGTCATCGGCTACTCGGGCGCGGGCAAGTCCACGCTCGTGCGGCTCATCAACGCCCTCGAGCCCACCACGTCGGGATCGATCGAGATCGACGGCACCGACATCACGCGGCTCGGGGAGTCGAAGCTGCAGGCGGTGCGCACCGACATCGGGATGATCTTCCAGCAGTTCAACCTGTTCAACTCGCGCAACGTCGCCGCCAACGTCGCCTTCCCCATGAAGATCGCCAAGGTCGACAAGGCGAAGCGCGACAAGCGGGTCGCCGAGCTGCTCGACTTCGTGGGGCTCTCCGACCGGGCGACCTCCTTCCCCGATCAGCTCTCGGGCGGCCAGAAGCAGCGCGTCGGGATCGCCCGCGCGCTCTCCACCTCGCCGAAGATCCTGCTCGCCGACGAGGCCACGAGTGCGCTCGACCCGCAGACCACCGCGGACGTGCTCGACCTCCTCCAGCTCGTGAACCGCGAGTTCGGCATCACCATCGTCGTCATCACGCACGAGATGGACGTGATCAAGCGCATCGGCACGAAGGTCGCGGTCATGGAGCACGGCAAGGTCGTGGAGCACGGCGACGTGTTCAGCATCTTCTCGAACCCCCGGCACCGCGCCACGGCGCGCTTCGTGTCGACGATCATCGCCGGCACCCCGAGCGACCGCGAGCTCGAGGAGCTGCGCACCCGCCATCGGGGCACGCTCGTGACCGTGAGCGTGGACGACCACCAGACGGCTCCGCACGAGGTGCTCAGCCGGCTCATCGGACCGGGCACGCAGGCCCAGCTCGTCTACGGCGGCATGAACGAGCTCGGCGGCCGCAGCTTCGGCCACCTCACCTTCGAGCTGCTCGGCGAGGATGCGAAGGTGCGCGAGTCGATCGCGCAGGTCGCGCAGATCGCCAGCATCAAGACCCTCGAGGAGGTGGCGGAGTAATGGAGAACTTCGATCGTCTCGTCGACCTGCTCGACAAGCTCCCCGAGGAGCTCGCGACCACGCTGTGGCTCGTCGCGCTCGCGATGGTCTTCGGCGGCATCATCGGCCTCGTGCTCGGCGTCACGCTGTACGCCACCCGGCCCGGCAACATCCTCGAGAACAAGTGGATCTTCAACGTCCTGAACGTGATCGTGAACGTGTTCCGGCCGATCCCCTTCATCATCCTGCTCGCCGCGCTGCAGCCCTTCGCGCGGGCCATCATCGGCGTCGGCATCGGCAATCCGATGGCGATCTTCGCGATGACCTTCGCGGCCACCTTCGGCATCTCCAGGCTCGTGGAGCAGAGCCTCGTCACGGTGCCCGCGGGCGTCGTCGAGGCCGCCCGGGCGAGCGGCGCCGGTCGGCTGCGCACGCTCGTCACCGTCGTGATCCCCGAGGGCCTCGGGCCGCTCATCCTCGGCTACACCTTCGCCTTCGTGGCCGTGATCGACATGTCGGCGGTCGCCGGCTACGTCGGAGGCAACGGTCTGGGCGACTTCGCGATCCAGTACGGCTACCGCCAGTTCAACCCGTGGGTCACGTGGGCCGCGGTGGTGCTCATCATCGTGATCGTGCAGGTCGTGCAGTTCCTCGGCAACTGGCTCGCGAAGAAGGCGATGCGCAGGTAGGAAACGCGTAGACTGGAGCAATTGTCCACAGCCCGCGCCGAAAGGAGTCGAATTGCGATTCCGCGTCGGTGCCTACGGGGTGATCGTCCAGGACCGGAAGATCCTTCTGGCTCATTGGAACGCGCACGGCCGGTCGGGCTGGACGCTGCCGGGCGGCGGCATCGAGGCGGGGGAGGACCCGTACGAGGCCGCCGTCCGGGAGATCCGCGAGGAGACCGGCTACGAGGCCTCGATCGACCAGATGCTCGGCGTCGACTCGATCGTGGTCAACGCGCGCAACCGCAAACGCGCGGGCAAGCCCGCCGAGGCACCGCTCCAGAACGTGCGCATCGTCTACCTGGCGAGCATCGTGGGCGGCGAGCTGCGCCACGAGGTCGACGGCACCACGGATGAGGCCAAGTGGTTCGACCTCTCGGAGGTGAAGACCCTGCAGACGGTCTCGCTCGTCAAGGTCGCGATGCGCCTCTACCACGAGCGCCCGCGCAACGGGCACCTCGAGCGGCTGCCGCGGCGACGCCGGTAGCGCGGTCGGGTCGGCCGGCGTTCTCGTCGGCGTCTTGGCGGGCGCGTTCCCGGCTCGGTTGTGGTGCCCGGCTCGGCCTTCGGGTTCGGCTGGCCTTAGGTTCGGTTCGCCTGGGGCGAGACGTCCAGCTTGTCTGGGGCGTATGGCCGAGGTGCCCACCTATCCCGGCCGGCGGGGCTATTCACCCCCGATGCGTCGCTGCGGCCGGATGCCGGTGGCGGGCTGGCCGGCTGCCGGCACCTTGGGAGCGTGCTGCGGGTTTGGGGCGAATAGCCGTGGCATCCACGGATGTTGGTTGGCCGGGCTATTCATCCCCGGCGCGTCGCTATGGGGCCGGCTGCCGCAGGCTGGTCGGATACCGCCGCGCCGGATGTCGGTGGCCAGCACCTTGGGGAGTATTGCGTTTGGGGTGCATGGCCCGTGCATCCACATATGCGGGGTGGTGCGGCTATTCGTCTCTGAGCGGGTGCGTGTTCGTGCGCGGCAGGATTAGACGTGGGTCGGTTTGGGGTGCATGGCCCGCGCGTCCACGGATGCGGGGTGGCGCGGCTATTCGTCCCTGAAGGGGTGCTTGCTTGTGCGGGTGCTTGCCGTGCGTGGCGGAATGCTGTGCGGGCGGATGATGCGTGGCGGGATGCTGTGCGCGTCGGGGTGCCATGCGCGTCGGGGTGCCGTGCGGGCCCGAGAGGTCGTGCCGGAAAGACAAGGCGGCCCCCGGATCTCCGGGGGCCGCCTTCACGCTCGGGGCGCCTGCGCGGACGCCTAGTCGCGGGTCACCGACTCGACGGGGGCGTCGAGCTCCTCGTCCGCGATCCACAGGTCGTCGTCGGCGCGGAAGGTCTGCCACAGCGCGTAGCCGACTGCGGCGAGCGCCGCGACGCCGGCGCCGATCAGGAACCAGCCGCCGACGCCGGGGCCGGACTTCGAATCCTTCTTCGCCTGCTTCGCGGCCTTCTTGGCTTCCTTCTCCAGCTGCTTACGGGCCTCGTTCACTCGTTCACTCGCTTTCTTCGCGATCTTCTCGCCACGGGACTGCACCTGCTTGATGGTCTTGTTCGAGTCGACGAACTCGCGCACCGCGCCGGTCACGTTGCCGCCCGCCTGGGCGATCGCGGGAAGGACGTTGCGCTGCAGGGTCTTCTCCACGGTGTGCAGGGCGCTGCGGCCCGTCTCGACGCCGCGATCGAACGCGGGACGGATGTTCGTGTCGACCGTCTTGCGGACCGCGGGGACGACCTGGTCGTCCGCATAGTCGCGCGCGGACTCGAGACCCCGGCCGCCGAGCTCGCGGGCCTTGCTCAGCACCGTCTGCTGCTCGCTCCAGAGCCGGTCGGCATCCCTGCGGAGACGCTTCAGCTTGCGCTTGTTCTTCCTTGAAAGTGCCATTGCTACCTCCGGCATCTACATGCGATTTCCTGCTGGATTCCAACAAGCATCTTGTCACGCGGCATTGCGCGCTTCCTGAATCTGCGCCACCAGTGAACTTCACCGGCGGAGTCGGGTGCCTGTGCGAGGATTATCCCCATGAGTAACGCGACCGCAGTACTGACGCTGCACACCAACCACGGCGACATCAAGCTCAACCTCTTCGGCAACCACGCGCCGAACACGGTGAAGGTCATCACCGGCCTCGCCACGGGCGACCTCGAGTGGACCGACCCCGAGACCGGCGAGAAGAAGCAGGAGCCCTACTACTCGGGCGTCGTCTTCCACCGCATCATCGGCGACTTCATGCTGCAGGGCGGCGACCGCACCGGCACCGGCACCGGCGGCCCCGGCTTCACCTTCGACGACGAGATCCACCCGGAGCTCAACTTCAACCAGCCCTACGTGCTGGCGATGGCGAACGCCGGCAAGATCGCGGGCCGCGGCACCAACGGCTCGCAGTTCTTCATCACCACCGGCGCCACCGACTGGCTCATGGGCAAGCACACCGTCTTCGGCGAGGTCGCGGACGAGGCCTCGAAGCGCGTCGTCGACGAGCTCAACGCCGTGCCGACCGACGGCCGCGACCGTCCGCTCGAGGACGTCGTGATCGAGTCGACCACCGTCGAGCAGCTCTAGCGGACCGGGAGCCGATCGCACACCCATGACCACCCCGACCGGGAGCCGGCGCAACGCCGACGACTACTGCTACCGCCACAAGAAGCGCGAGAGCTACACGCTCTGCCAGCGCTGCCACCGGACCATCTGCCCGGAGTGCCAGACGCAGGCCCCGGTCGGGGTGATCTGTCCCGAGTGCCTGGCCAAAGGCCAGGCGAAGTTCAAGGCTCAGCGTCCGCGCCGCTCCATCCGCTCCCGCTTCATCGGCGCGGATTCGCCGGTCACCTACACGCTGATCGGCCTCCTCGTGGTCGTCGGGCTGCTCGACTGGCTGACGGGGATCGGCGGCCGGTCGGTCATCTTCCAGCTCGCCGCGTACTCGCCGCAGTACACCGACCTGCAGCACGTCACAGCCACGGGCGCCACCGCCTTCGAGCCCTGGCGGATGCTCACCTCCGCGTTCCTGCACGGCGGCATCATGCATTTCGTGATGAACGCGCTGACGCTCTGGATCTTCGGCCGCGCGCTCGAGCCGCTGCTCGGCTCGCTGCGCTTCCTCGTGCTCTACCTCGTGTCGGCGCTCGGCGGCTCGCTCGCCGTGGCGGTGCTCGCCCCCACCACATGGGTGGTCGGCGCCTCGGGCGCGATCTTCGGGCTCATCGCGGCGTGGTTCGTGGTGCTGCGCAAGCAGCGGCAGGACGTCACGCCCATGCTCGTGCTCATCGGCATCAACGTGGTCATGGCCCTCATGAACCCGGGGATCTCGTGGCAGGCGCATCTCGGCGGCTTCATCGTGGGCGGCATCTGCGCGCTGCTGAACTTCTCCGACTACGGCAAGTCGCTCCGGCGCACGCTCGGGCTCTGGGCGCAGATCCTCATCGGCGCGCTGTGCGTCGCGCTGCCGCCGCTGCTGGGCTCGCTCGGGGTCATCGGGGCATAGTCCTGCAACGCGCTGCGGCTCCGGGGATCCCCCGGGGCCGCAGCGATTTCCACGGATCCTCCACAGATCCGGGAGGATTGCCCACAACGCCGTGCAAAGTTATCCACATGGTTATGCACACCTGGGGAGAATTACAGCCGTGTAATTCACAATTCGTGAGTCTCGACTCACGCCCCTGTGGATAACTCGAGGGCTATTTCCAGTTGGTCATCATCAGGAAGCCGACCATCGCGATCCCGAAGCCCACGAGGATGTTCCAGTCGCCGAGCGTCCGGATGGGGAAGTACCCCTGCGACAGGTAGTAGACGAGGATCCAGAGGAAGCCGAGCAGCAGGAAGCCGAACATGATCGGCTTGAACCACACCGGGTTGCCCGCCTCGGCCGTCTGCTTGCGATCCGAATGGCGCAGCTGCTCCTTGGTCATGGTCGAGCGCTTGTCGGCCTCCGCGGCGGCCTTGGCCGATGCCTTGGAGGGGCGCTTGGGCGTGGCCTTGCCCTTCTTGCCGCTGGCCCGGGCGGCGATCTCCTTGGAGCGGCGGATGCGCTCCTTCTCGGAGAGCTTCTCGTCCTGCTCGGCGCGGTCGGCCTTGGACTTGGCGGACTTCGACTTCGAGGATTCGGACTTCGACTTCGACGACCGGGATTTCGAAGTCTTCGCCGCGGCGGCTTCGGACTCGTCGTCGGCTTCAGATACCTCGTCGGCCTCGGCGTCCCCGTCGACCTCCGACTCCTCGTCCTGGGAATCGGCGTCCTCCGAGTCCTCCTCGTCCGCGTCCTCGGCGGCGTCGGTCGCCTCGGCTGCCTCGTCCGGCTCGGCGTCGTCGGCTGTCGTGGTGGTGTCGTCCTGCTCGGGTTCGATGGTCTCGTCGAACTCGTTCTCGGCAGGCGTTGAGGCAGTCTCCTTGGGCATGACTTAATCCTAGCGACATACACTTAAATGCATGGCAGTTGCGCAACATGATCGGGCTCGGATGAAGTCCGGCCGCTGGTCCAAACCCAAGCGGCGCCCGAAGGTCACCGTCACCGGTGTGCTCGGCGAGATGCTGCTCACCGTCGGCGCGCTGCTGCTGCTGTTCATCGGCTGGAAGTACTTCTACTTCGACGGCCTCACGGGCAACGAGCAGAACGAGGCGGGGCACGAGCTCAGCCAGCAGTTCGCCGAGCAGTACGACGAGAGCGAGGCGCCCGAGCTGGATGAGGACGGCATCCCCATCCGCCCCGCGCCCACGGAGGAGGGCGTGCCCTTCGCCGTGATCTACGTGCCGGCCTGGGAGGGCGACTTCTCGCGGACCATCGCGACCGGCACCTCCTTCTGGGGCGTGCTGGACCAGTACGTCGGCTACTACCCCGAGACGGACCCGGTGGGCTCGGTCGGCAACTTCGTCATCGCCGGCCACCGCTGGGGCTATGGATCCGCGTTCAAGGAGGTGCCGGATCTCTCCGTCGGCGACAACATCTACATCGAGACCGTGGACGGCTGGTACGTCTACACCTATCGGTCGGGCGAGTACGTGGCGCCCACCGAGGTGTCGATCCTCTCGGACGTCCCCCGCTTCCCCGAGGAGACGGGCCAGGACCGCATCATGATCCTGCAGACCTGCAACCCGATCTACACCTCCTCGCTCGAGCGGCAGGTGGCCTACACGGTGCTCGTGGACTTCGTGCCCCGCTCGGAGGGGCCGCCCGAGGAGATCGCGCACATCTTCGAGGCGCGCTCGGAGAACAACGGCAACGACACGGGAGGCGATCTCTGATGTACGGAGCGCTCTGGCGTGCGATCCCCGGCCCCTGGCCGATCAAGCTGCTCGTCTACCTCGTGCTCATCGCGGCGGTGCTCTACGCGCTCGCCACGTGGGTGTTCCCGTGGGTCGACGAGAACATCGTGCTGCCCAATACCGGCGACATCACGATCTCGATGGGGATGCTCGACACGTCCTCGATCGAGTAGTCCGCCGGCGGACCCGCCGTCCGCACGGCCGACCCGACTCATCGGCGCGAAAGACGAACGCGACCACTCGCCGGGAGTGGTCGCGTTCGTCGTGGAGCACGGATGTCGCGGCGCCGACTTGCAGCGCCTCAGCCGGTCAGCCCTCGCCCTCGGGGTCCCCCTCGGCGGCCGCATCGGCATCCGCCGCAGCCTCGGGATCGCGGCCGGCGTCCGGGTCATCGGAGGGGTTGGGGTCCTCGGTGGGCGGCGGCGCGGGCTGGTCCTCGAGGGCGCAGTACACGAGGCCGACGGCGGAGCCCTGATCGACCTTGCCGGGCGCGACGGTCATGTTCGTCACGGGCAGGCCGTCCTCCGCCAGGCAGGTGAAGTCCTCCTGCCGGTCGACCATGAGGCCGAGGTCGGCGACGATCTCCTCCGCATCCGCGAGCCGCTCGCCGCGCAGATCGGGGAGCGTGACCTGGCCGCTCGAGACGTAGATGTCGATGGAGGCGCCGGGCGAGGCCGGACGGCCGATGCCGGGCTCGCTGCGGATGACCAGGCCGGCTTCGACCGCCGGCGAGTCCTCCCGGTACACCGAGCCGAGCGAGAGCCCGACGGCCTCGAGCGCATCACGGGCCTCGTCCTCCGTCATATCGGAGAGGTTCGGCACGTTGATCGACTCCGGGCCCACCGAGACCGTGATAGTCACGACGGTGTCGCGGTCGACCGAGGCCTCCGCCGGCGGGGTCTGCTCGATGACGTGGTCGATCTCGACCTCGTCGCTCGTGGCGGTCTGGATCTCGAACTGCAGCTCCGCGCCCTCGATCTCCGCGATCGCCTCATCCTTGTGCATGCCGGCGACGTCTGGCACGGTCACGCTCGCGGAGGGGATCTGCCCCTCGTCGGGCAGCAGCGCCACCCAGACGAGCACGCCGATCACGACGGCGAGGACGAGCCCCGCCGCGCCCCAGATCCACATGGCCGGGGGCCGGCGCTGCACCTGCGGCGCCCGGTCGTCCTCGGTGTCCATGGACTCGAGGGCAGACTCGGTGGCGTCCACCGCGGTCGGGCCGGGGCCGAACAGCTCGGTCGGGGTCTCCTCGGCCGCGCCGGCGGTGTAGGAGGGGGCGATGCCCTGAAAGGCGTTGACGAGGTCGGTGCGGAACTCCGCGGCGGTCTGGTAGCGGTCCTCGCGGCGCTTGGCCAGGGCCTTGAGCGTCACGGCGTCGAGCGCCGCGGTGACCTTGGGGTTCAGCTCGCTCGGTCGGCGGGGCGGCTCGGTGACGTGCTGGTACGCGACCGCCACGGCCGAGTCGCCCTGAAAGGGCACCCGCCCGGTGAGCATCTCGTAGAGCACGACGCCGGCGGAGTAGAGGTCCGTGCGGCCGTCCACCTGCTCGCCGCGGGCCTGCTCTGGCGAGAAATAGGATGCGGTGCCGAGGATCGCGGTGGTCTGGGCGATGGTTCCGGCGGAATCGGAGATGGCGCGGGCGATGCCGAAGTCGGTGACCTTGACCTCGTCCGCGGTGGTGATCATCACGTTCGCGGGCTTGATGTCGCGGTGGACCACGCCCGCGCGGTGGGAGTACTCGAGCGAGGTCAGCAGCCCCGACATGTACTTCTCGATCTTGTCGTAGGGCAGCTCGCCCTCGGCCATGATGTGCCCGAGCTGACGGCCGTCGATGTACTCCATCACGATGTAGGGCACGACGATCTCGAAGCCGTCGTCCCGCACGAAGGTGTCCTCGCCGGCGTCGAAGACCCGCACGATGGTGGGGTGCGTCATACGGGCGGCCGCCTGCGCCTCCTGCCGGAAGCGCTTGCGGAACTCCGACTCGGTCGCGAGGTTCGTGTGCAGGAGCTTGGCCGCCACGCGCCGCCCGAGCCGCTGATCGATGGCGGCGTAGACCTCCGCCATGCCGCCGCGGCCAATGCGTCGACCGATCTGATAGCGGTCGGCTAGCGTGCGCTGAGCCTGGATCACGAGTCGAACTCCTCGGGGGTGCTGATGTCACGAACGGACGATGGCGAAGTGCCCAGTCTATCGGCCGCTTCGCTCATCGCTCGCGAAATCCGCACGAGGATGTACTAGTCGTTATCCTTCCGTATCCGCGTCGGCACTTGCCTCCGGGTCGGCGCTCTCGTTCGCGTTCGGGTCCTGGTTGCCGAAGGAGCTGCCGTTCCCGTCCTGGTCGGCCGATCCGCCGTTGGCGTTGGCGTCGCTGCCGGGGGGCGGCGGCGTGTCGACCGAGGCGGTCTCCGAGAAGGACGAGGCGGTGCCGTTGCAGGTCTGCTGGTACCGCACGTCCACCCGCGTCGCGCCGTCGGGGATCGAGACGCCGAAGGAGGTCTCGGTCGTCTGCTCGGTGGTGGTCCCGACGCCGGCCCACGAGTACTCGATCGTGAAGCCGTCGAAGCTCTGGCCGGGAGGGCACTGGCTCTGCAGCTGGACGATCACGTCGCTGCCCTGGATCTGCACGGTGGGCACCGGCGGCGCATCCGGCGTCTGCACATCCGTGTAGACGGTGAGCTGCACGCTCGAACCCGGCTCGACGTTGCCGGTGGGGTTGACCTCGTGCACGCGCCCCACATCGGACTGCGAGGGCGCGGCGTTGCCGTCGACGCGCACCGGGACGAGCCCGAGCTGGGTGAGGCGCGAGGCGGCCTCCTCGTAGGTCATGCCCACGTACTCGTCCGCGTTGATGGTGACCGAGGCGGGCTCCGTCTCGGTGGGCTCGGGGTCGGGGGTCTCGACCTGCGTCTGCGAGGGCGTCGGCGTGGGCTCCGGCTCGCCGGAGTTGAGCAGCGCGAAGCCGAGGATGCCGAGCGCGATCGCGAGCAGCGCGATGGCGCCCACGAGCCACCAGCGCCACTGGCCGGACTTCTTCTTCTCGGCCTCTTCCTCCTCCTCCGGAGTGGGCGCGGCGAGGCCCTTCGTGGCCGTCTGCTCGTCGTTCTGCTGCAGCAGGTCGTCGAAGGTGCTGGTCGGCTCGGTGCCCGAGAGCACCGTGGTGGGGCGCTCGTCCGACAGCACCTGCGTGCGGTCGAGCGGCGCGGTGGCCGTGCCGACCCCTTCGCCGAGCACCGCGGGCACCGCCTGCGCGGCCCGCTGCACCTGGCCGTCGCGCAGGGCGGCCGCGGCGCGCGAGAATGCATCCGCCGACTCGGGGCGGTCCTTCGGATCCTTGGCGATCGACGCCATCACGAGGTTGCGGACGGGCTCCGGCACCGTGACGGGCAGCGGCGAGGGGTCGTCGTTGATGTGCGCCATCGCGATGGCAACCTGCGACTCGCCCGTGAACGGGCGGCGGCCGGCGAGCGACTCGTACGCGACGATGCCGAGCGAGTAGATGTCCGTGGCCGCCGTGGCGGGGTGGCCGGAGGCCTGCTCGGGGGAGAGGTACTGGACCGTGCCCATCACCTGGCCGGTGGCCGTGAGCGGCACCTGGTCGGCGATCCGGGCGATGCCGAAGTCGGTGATCTTGACCCGGTGGTCCGGCGTGATGAGCAGGTTCCCGGGCTTGATGTCGCGGTGCACGAGCCCGGCGCGGTGGGCGGCCGAGAGCGCGGAGCTCGTCTGCGCGACGATGTCCATCACCTGGTCGGCCGGCAGCACCCGCTCGCGCTCGAGGATGGTCGAGAGCGCCTCGCCGGGCACGAGCTCCATGACGAGGTAGGCGGAGCCGTTCTCCTCGCCGTAGTCGTAGACGTTGGCGATGCCCTCGTGGTTGACGAGCGCGGCGTGGCGGGCCTCGGCGCGGAAGCGCTCGAGGAACCCCGGGTCGCCCATGTATTCGTCTTTGAGGATCTTGATCGCGACCTGGCGGCCGATCACCAGATCGGTGGCCTCCCAGACCTCGCCCATGCCGCCGATGGCGATGCGGCTCCCGAGTTGGTATCGGTTACCAAACGTGACACCCTGCCCAGGCCTCATACCTCAAGCACCGCCTTAATCACTTGCTGTCCAATCGTAGCCGCGAGGCCGTTTCCCGTTCCGCTTTGGCCCATGCCGCCTCCATCCTCGAGGACGACCGCGACCGCCACCTGTTCGTCATCCGTCTCGGCGAATCCTGTGAACCATAGCGAGTACGGCTCACCTTCACCATTCTCAGCCGTGCCGGTCTTGCCCGCCACATCGATCCCCGAGATCTGCGCGTTCGACGCGACGCCGCTCGACACGCTGTCCTGCATCATGGAGGTGAGCGCCTCGGCGGTCTCCGCCGAGATGGGCGATCCGACGGACTCGATCTGCGGACCCTGCAGCACCTGCAGGTTCGGTGCGAGCACCTGGTCCACGAGCGTCGGCTGGATGAGTTCGCCGCCGTTCGCGATGGCTCCTGAAATCATCGCGATCTGCAGCGGGGTTGCGCGGACCTCGTACTGGCCGAAGCCGGTCAGCGCGGTCTGCGCATCATCGAGTGTAGTCGTCGGATAGACGCTCGCGGCGCTGTCGAACGGAACGCTGAAGGATTGGTTGAATCCGAAGGCCTCGGCCATCTCGCGGATCTTCTCGTCGCCGAGCTCGACCGCGAGCTGGGCGAACGGGATGTTGCAGGAGAACTCGATCGCGGTGCGCAGCGAGGTCGTGTCGCCGGAGCCGCAGGTCTGGCCGTGGTTGGGGTTGTACACCTTCGCGGTGGAGCCGGGAAGGGTCCACTCGGCGGGGTTGTCGAGCTCGCCGTCGATCGTGGCGATGCCCTCCTCGAGGGCCGCGGCCGCGATCACGAGCTTGAACACCGAGCCGGGAGGGTTCATGTTGCCCGCCGTGGCGCGGTTGTAGAGCGGGTTGGAGGGGTCGTTGAGGAGCCCGTTGTAGTTCGCGAGGATCTCGGCGTCGTCGTGCATCGCGAGGTTGTTGGGGTCGTAGGAGGGGGTGCTCACCATCGCGTAGATCGCGCCCGTCTCCGGGTTGTACGCGATCACCGCGCCGGGGCGGCCGTCGAGCGCGTTCCAGGCGGCCTCCTGCGCGACGGGGATGATCGTGGTCTCGATCGCGGCGCCGGCCTGCTGCTCGCCCGTGAACAGGTTGCTCAGGCTCGAGAAGAACTGGGCGTCCGAGCGGCCCGAGAGCTCCGCGTCCATCGCCGACTCGAGGTTGGTCGAGCCCTGGTTCGCCGAGTAGTAGCCGGTCACGGGGGCGTAGAGCTCGCCCTCCGTGTAGATGCGCTGGTACATGTAGTCCGTGCCGTCGGGCTCGGAGTAGGCGATGGGGTTGCCGTCGACGAGGATCGGCCCGCGCGCGATCTCGTAGCTCGCGATGAGCGTGCGGGTGTTGCGGGGGTCGGCGTTGAGGTTCGGCGCCTGGATCATCTGGATGATGGTCGAGGAGCTGAACATCGCGAGGAACATCGCGAGCATCAGGATGCCGACGACGCGGATATTGCGGCTCATGCGGAACCTCCCTTGGTCGGGGCCGGGGCACCGGAGCCGAGAGGCGAGCCCGAGGTGCGCACGGTGTCGCTCAGCCGCAGCAGGATCGCGATGATGATCCAGTTGGTGAGCAGACTCGAGCCGCCGGCGGCGAGGAACGGCGTGGTGAGGCCGGTGAGCGGGATGATGCGGGTCACGCCGCCGACGACGATGAAGACCTGCAGGCCGATCACGAACGAGAGGCCCGTCGCGAGCAGGCGGCCGAAGTCGTCGCCGCCGAGGTGGCCGATGCGGAATCCGCGGGCCACGAGCAGCAGGTAGAGCGCGAGGATCGCGAAGAGGCCCGCGAGCCCCAGCTCCTCGCCGAGCGAGGTGACGATGAAGTCGCTGTGCGGCAGCGGGGTGACCTCGGGGTGGCCCTGCCCGAGCCCGGTGCCGAGCAGGCCGCCGTTCGCGAGGCCGAACAGGCCCTGGACGAGCTGGTGGCTGCCGCCGATCGCGTCGTAGTGCTCGGCGCTGAACGGGTCGAGCCACGCATCCACGCGCCACTTGACGTAGCTCATGTTGAGCGCGGCGACCACGGCGCCGCCGAGGAAGAGCCCCATGCCGATGACGACCCAGGAGATCCGGCCCGTCGCGACGAAGATCATCACGAGGAAGAGGCCGAAGTACAGCAGCGAGGTGCCCAGGTCGCGCTGGAACACGAGGATGGCCATGCAGACGGCCCACACGATGAGGATGGGGCCGAGATCGCGCATCCGCGGCAGGTTCATGATGCCGAGGAACCGGCGGCTCACCATCGAGAGCGAGTCGCGCGCGGTCACGAGGTAGCCGGCGAAGAAGATCGCGAGCGTGATCTTCGCGATCTCGCCGGGCTGGAAGTTGAAGGGGCCGATCCGGATCCAGACGCGCGCGCTCTCGTTGTCGGCGGCGATGCCGGGCACGAGTGGCAGCAGCAGGAGGACGAGCGAGGCGAGGCCGAAGAGGTAGGTGTAGCGCTGCAGGACGCGGTGGTTGCGCAGCAGGAAGAGCACCACGATGGCGACCGCGACGCCCACGCCGGTGTAGATGATCTGCGCGTTGGAGGCGCCGGCCGCCGCCTCGTAGCCGGAGAGCTCGATGCGATAGATCATCGTGATGCCGATGCCGTTGATCGCCGTGGCGATCGGCAGCAGGAACGGATCGGCCTGCGGCGCCCGGAAGCGCAGCACGACGTGCATCGCGAGGGTGAGCCCGGCGACGAAGCCGAGCAGCGTCAGCACCTTCACGTCGAAGGCGCCGGTGACGCCGAGCTGCACCTGCAGGAGCGCGGCGAGCACGATCGCGTAGGCGAAGATCAGGAACCCGAGCTCCATGTTGCGCAGGCCCTGCCTGCGCTCCGAACGGCCCTTGGGGAGGGCTGCGCCGGCCGAGTTGGCGGGGGAACTAGCTGCGGCTGTCTGCTGCATCCTCCAACCTTTCTACGAGCGCCTGCGCCTCTTCGATCGAGCCGAACGCGATGGTCGAGTTCACCTGCATGTGCTGGTACGCGGGGAGGTTCTCGAGACGGATGTCGGTCTGCTCCACGAGCGAGGAGAGGTCGATCGACCCCAGCGAGGCGTGGACGCCCTGGAAGATCGCCACGTGGCCCTCGTACTCGCCGACGTAGTACTGGCCCTGGGTCCAGTTGTAGGCGAGCAGCACCGCGCCCGCGATGACCGCGAGCAGCACGAGCGCGCCTCCGGCCCACGTGAGGCGCCGGAACTGCTTGCGCTTGCGCTCCTCGTCGACGAGCTGCTGCAGGAACTCGTCGCTGGGCGGGACGTACTCCTCGCGCTCGGGGAGCTGCGCGAGCCGGCGGCTCGACTGCAGCACATCGGGCAGCAGCCGCTTGGGGCGGCGGGGGGCGCGGGAGGCGTAGCGGAGCGGATTCGCGGCGGCGCCGACGATGCGGCTGCGCATGGGCTCGAGCGTGCGGGCGCCGAGCTCGAGCACCACCACGGTGACGTTGTCGGGGGCGCCGTTGTCGAGGGCGAGCTGCACGAGGTCGTCCGCGACCTCGCGGGAGGATTCGACGCTGCGGCCGAGCACCGTGGCGATCTTGCTCTCGTCCACGTAGCTGGCGAGGCCGTCGGAGCACAGCAGCCAGCGGTCGCCGTCGAGGGCGGGGTAGACGTAGGTGTCTACGTCGGGCTCGGTCTCGACGTCGCCGAGCACGCGCATCAGCACCGACCGGCGCGGGTGCACGAGCGCTTCCTCGGGGGTGATGCGGCCCGCGTCCACGAGCCGCTGGACGAACGTGTGGTCCACCGTGACCTGCTCGAGCTGCCCGTCGTGGAAGCGGTAGACGCGAGAGTCGCCGATGTGGGCGATCACCATCTGGTCGCCGACGCGCGTGATGAGGTCGGCGGTGGTGCCCATGCCGCGCAGCTCGCTGTGCTCGTCGACGGCGTCGGTGATGAGCTCGTTCGCCTCGTGGAGGGCGTCGGTCAGGCCGCGCTCGGCCTCCTCGACCGTGTCGAACTGCCGGTCCTGCTCGGCGAGGTACTTGACGGCGATGGAGGAGGCGACGTCGCCTCCGGCGTGGCCGCCCATCCCATCCGCGACGCCGTAGACGTGCTTGCCGATGAAGCCGGAGTCCTGATTATTGGCACGGACCCGGCCCACATGCGACACCGCACCGGCGCGAACAACCTTGGTCATTAACGCAGCTCGAACGTGGTCGTGCCGATGCGGACGGAGACGCCGCGGCGCAGCTCGACCGGCTGGGTGACGCGCTCGCCGTTGATGAACGTGCCGTTGGTCGAGTCGAGGTCCTGGAGCATCCAGGCGCCGTCCCAGTTGAGGAGGCGGGCGTGGCGGGTGGAGGTGTAGTCGTCCTGGATCATGACGTCGGAGTCGCGTGCCCGGCCGATCGAGAGCGGTTCGCTGCCGAGCTCGATCTCCGTGCCGCGCTTGGGGCCGGAGGTGATGACGAGCCGCTTGAGCGGGTCCTCGCCGTTGGCCGGGGGAGGGGCCGGCGCCGACTGCGGTGTCGGGTTCGGGCGGGCC
>NZ_FUIC01000013.1 GCF_900163695.1 Gulosibacter sp. 10 | reverse complement strand
GGCGCAGGGAGGGGTAAGGAGCGCGGGGCGGCGGGGCTAGCGGCGGGCCTCCTCCTCGCGGTCGACGTCCTCGAGCTGCACGCCCTTGGTCTCGTGCAGCGAGAGGAGCGCGATGATCGAGATCACGATGGTGACGCCGAGGTAGATCGCGATCGGCCACCAGTGCCCGGCCTGCGAGAGCAGGAACGCGGCCACCATCGGCGCGATCGAGCCCGCGATGATCGAGGCCACCTGGTAGGTGAAGCCGGCGCCGGTGTAGCGCATGCGGGTCGGGAACACCTCGGAGAACAGCGCGCCCTGCGGCGCGTAGGCGACGCCCTGCATGCCGATGCCGACCACGAGCGAGGCCGTCACGAGCCAGAAGTTGCCCGTATCCATCGCGGGGAAGAAGGTGACCAGCCAGATGGCGATGCCCGCGTAGCCGATGAGGATCGCGTTCTTGCGACCGAACCGGTCGGAGAGCGAGCCGCCCCACAGCTGCGTGACGATCTGCACCACGTTCGCGATGAACAGCGCCATGAGGATGTCGCCGCGCTCCATGCCGACGGTGGTCGTGGCGTAGGTGATCGAGAACACGATCATGATGTAGTACGAGGTGTTCTCGCCGAGGCGCATGAGGATCGTCTTGACGACGGTGCCCGGGTAGAGGCGGATGACCTCGCGGAGCGAGGCGGCGTTCTGCTGCTCGGTCTCCTGCTTGCGCAGCGCCTCCCGGAACACGGGGGCGTCCTCGATCGTGCGGCGGATCATCCAGCCGATGAAGACGATGAACGCCGACAGCCAGAAGGCCACGCGCCAGCCCCAGGCCATGAAGCTGTCGTCGTCGAGCACGGTCGAGAGCACCAGGATGACGACGGTGGCGAGGATGTTGCCGACGGGCGCGGCGGCCTGCGGGAAGGATGCGTAGAACCCGCGCTTCTCCTTGGGCGAGTGCTCGCTGATGAGCAGCACCGCGCCGCCCCATTCGCCGCCGAGCGCGAAGCCCTGGATGAACCGCAGCAGCACGAGCGCGATGGGCGCGGCGTAGCCCCAGGAGTCGAATCCGGGCAGGCAGCCCATGAGGAAGGTGGAGCCGCCGACGAGCAGCAGCGAGAACTGCAGCAGCTTCTTGCGGCCGTAGCGGTCGCCGAAGTGGCCGAAGACGATGCCGCCGAGCGGGCGGGCGATGAAGCCGACGGCGTAGGTGGAGAACGCCGCGATGATGCCGTCGAGCGGGTTGCCGGTGATGGGGAAGAACAGGGTGCCGAAGACGAGGGTCGCGGCGGTGCCGTAGATGAAGAACTCGTACCACTCGGCGACGGTGCCGGCCATGGAGGCGGCGACGACCTTGCGGATGGGCGAGGTCTTGGGTTTGTCGGCGCCTGCCGTCGCCGTGGGGTCGACGGATGAATCCGTGCGTGAACTCATGTTGATCTCCGTTGATCGCGGATGCTTTCCGGGCCGTCGGTGCGCGGCCCGGGTCAGGACTCCACCGATCATGCCGGGCCCCGAACCCCCGCACATGTGCCTTCTCCCAGAGCTTCCGCCCCGCTCATGTACTTTCCCCCACTCTCTCCCTCCGCGCCTCCTTCGCGCCCCCTTCCATCCCTCCGAATTTTGGCGACGAC
>NZ_FUIC01000053.1 GCF_900163695.1 Gulosibacter sp. 10 | reverse complement strand
TCTGCTCGAAGCCGGCGGTTTCAGACCTCGACTACACCCTCGTTCGTGAAGAGCCAGATATTCACTATCCCGATTCTCCTTTCGGAAAAGCCCGACGCGTCCGGACGCGTTGGGCGGTGCGGGGGAGGGGGAGCCAGGCGGAGCGTTCGAGGAAGCGGCGCGCGCGGCGTTCGGCCGCGCTCGGCGTGTTCGCGATGAGGTCGGCGAGAGTCTGGTCCGCCAGCTCCCGGCGCCAGGCGAGCTCTGCCCTGCGCATGGCGATCGAGATGCCGCAGGGGTGGGCGAACTCCTCGGGTGCGGCGGTCCTCCCGGCTCCGCGCCTGCGGATCTCGGTGCACTGGAACGGGTCGGTGCCGCCTTCGATCTCGGTTAGGGATGCTGCGCATCCCGATTCGGCGGGAGTCCGGACGGGGCACCGAGGAACGCCTCGAACCCCACCCGCCAACCCTGCAGATCGGCGCCGAGTAAGGGTAGCCTTACTTCTACGAGGGGCGATGCCGCGCGGCGTGCGACGTGACTGCCCCGACGGCAGTCGGGGGTTTCGCGCCGGAGCCCGAGGCGCGGCGGCCCGCCGCCGGACAGCGAGGGGAGCGACATGGCTGCGCAGGAACCCGAACCGGTCGAGCCCGCGGACGCCCAGGAGGCGCGGCTTCCGCTCGCCGAGCGCCGCGCGGAGGATGCTCCCGGCCACTGGCTGCTCGCCCGTCTCGGCAAGCGGGTGCTGCGTCCCGGCGGGCTCGGCCTCACGCGGCGGCTCATCGCCCGGGCGGGCATTGCCGGTGCCGACGTCGTCGAACTCGCTCCCGGGCTCGGGCGTACCGCGGTCGAGCTGATCGCGCTCGAACCGCGCGATTACGTCGGCGTCGAGCAGGACGAGGACGCGGCGGGCTGGACGCGGCGAGCGGTCGGCTCCGCGGGGCGGGTCGTGCGGGCCGATGCGGCGGAGAGCGGCCTGCCGGACGCCTCCGCGGACGTGGTGGTCGGAGAGGCGATGCTGACGATGCAGTCGGATGCGGCCAAGCGGCGCATCGTCGCGGAGGCCGCCCGGCTGCTGCGCCCCGGCGGCCGCTATGCCGTCCACGAGCTGGGGCTGCATCCGGACTCCCTCGATCCGGAGACGAAGACCGACCTCCGCAAGCAGCTCGCGAGGACCATCAAGGTCAACGCCCGGCCGCTCACCGTGGCCGAGTGGACCGAGCTGCTCGAGGACGCCGGTCTGCGCGTCGAGTGGACCGGCCTCGCGCCGATGGCGCTCCTGCAGATGCGGCGCAACCTCGCCGACGAGGGGCTCCGCGGCACCGTGCGCATCATCCGCAACGCGCTGCGCGACGCCGATGCCCGGAGGCGCGTGCTCGCGATGCGCGCGCTGTTCCGCGAGCACCGGGACGAGCTCCGCGGCGTCGCGCTCGTCGCGGTCAAACCCGAACAGGGCTCGACACCGAGCCGCCCGAACCGAGAGGAAATGCCATGACCTTCGTCAACATCACCGCGCTCACGTTCCCCGAGGGGGCGGAGGCCGAGATCGAGAAGCGCTTCGCCGCGCGCCGGAAGGGCGTCGACGCCGCGGCGGGCTTCCGGGGCTTCGAGCTCCTGCGGCCGCGAATCGGCGAGCACCGCTACTTCGTGGTCACGCGGTGGGACTCGCAGGAGCACTACGAGCAGTGGTCGGCGGCCCGCCCCCAGGGGAACCACGCGGAGGACGAGCGGCGCGGCATGAGCGTGGAGGTGCTCGGCTTCGAGGTCGTCCCGCTCGGCGAATGATCCCGGGGCGTCCCGGGCGGGCCTAGCCGAGCGCCCCGCAGGCCGTGACGGTGCGGATGGAGACCATGCCGGACTGCTCGCCGTTGTGGGTGAGGAGGTAGGAGCCGCTGTCGTCCTCGAGCAGCACGTGATGCGCGGGGACGCTCCACGGCGTGCCGTCGGCGTACTCGATGTCCTGCTTCGAGGTGCCGTACGAGGTCTCGATATCGGCGAAGGCCTCGCGGACGGCGGAGACGCCGGCGGGGATGTCCGCGGCCGTGAACGAGCGCACCTCGATCCAGTAGCCGATGCCGTCCGCCTCGCCGGGACAGGCGTAGACCTTCAGTACCGGCGGCACGGCCGGCTCCTGTCCCGGGAACGCCTCGACGATCTCGTCCACGACCGCGTCCGAGGTCTCCAGCACGTCGTTGAGCGTCGTGCTCGGCTCGCTCGGCGGCACGGAGGGCGGTACGGGGCCGGGCGCGCAACCCGCGAGCAGCGGCAGGGCGAGCAGCGGCACGAGGCGGCGTGGGATGAGACGGCGCGCGGTCTTGGTCATGGGTCGATGATCCCAGATGCCGGAGCACTGCGCCGACGCGCCACGACCGCGGTCGGACGGGCCCGGGGGGGGGGCGCACGGTCGACGCCGCCTCGCCCGGCTTCCCTCAGCCGCTGCGGCGGATGGCGCGGATGCCTACGGAGCCCGAGGAGCACCAGCGGCTGCAGCAGGCTGAAGATGAGCGAGAACGGGTCGCGCACCACCGGGCGGAGCTCGCGGATGAGCACGTTCCAGGTGTCGCGTGCGAGATTCGGGCGAACCTCGTGCGCGCGGTCGACGTCGGGTGCCGTGACCGAGACCTCGCGCTGGACGACTCGAACCTCGCGGCCGGTCAACCGTCGCACGGTCCCGGCCGCCCGGCGCGCATCCTCGGCGTTCGCGAACCCGAGCGTCACCACGTCCCCGGCGAGCTCGGCCTTGAGGCGGGCCGCCGTGTCGTCGGCGAGCATCCGTCCACGAGTCATCACCATCACCCGCTCCGCGTACCGGTCGGCCTCCTCGAGGTAGTACGTGGTGAGGAACACCGTGGTGCCGTGCCGTTCGCGCAGCTCCATGGTGTGCGCTGCCACAGGTTCGCCCGGCTCTGCGCTCGTGCAGGAGATCTACGGCCTCGCGCAGGCCGGACCGGGCATGTTCGTGATGTTCATGGCGATGCCGCTCATCGCAGGCGCCCTCGTCGCGCGGAAGAACGTACTGACGGTCTCCCTCGCGCTCATGGTCTCAGGAGCCGGACTCGGTGCCGCGGGTGCCATGTCGTATGGCTGCTCGCCCCGGCGATGGTGCTGCTCGGGGCCGGGCCGGCATGCACGCCGGTCTGGTCGATAACGACGGCTTGGCTGCTGCGCCTGACCAGGATGCGGGCATGACTGCCGGATGGATCAACACGATGCGCGTCGCCGCCGAGGCGATCGCCGCCTCCCCGATCGACTGGCTTTTGCGGTCTCTAGGCTACGGCTGAGCACCGCACCCCCGCCGTGGTGAGGGTGCGGTGCTTGCCTGATTCAGGCATGCTCCTCGACGAGCCGGACGAAGCGGTCGACGTAGTCCTGGAGGAATTCGACGGTGCGCTCGGACGCGATCCTTCCCTCGTCATCGATCAGGGTCGGCGACTGACCGAGAAAGACTTCGGGTTGGCCGGGGGTGGGCATGTCGAAGTAGGACAGGGCCAGGCGGAGGTTCTTCTGGGAGCTGTAGCCGCCCATGCGTCCGACGGAGTGGCTGATGATCCCGGCGGGGAGGTTCTTCCAGGCGACGTCGCTATTTGGCTTGGAGCCGATATCGATGGCGTTCTTCAGGCAGGCTGGAATGGTGCGGTTGTTCTCGGCCGTGACGAACAGGACGCCGTCGGAGGCTTTGATGGTCTCGCGGAAGCGCGTGTACTCCTCCGGGGCGGGCTTGTCGGCGACGTCGGGGTCGTCGTAGTCGAAGTCGTAGAGCGGCAGGTCGCGGATCTCGACGATCTGCGCGTCGTAGCCCTCGGGAAAATAGGTGATGGTCTCGTGGGCGATCTTGCGGGCGTAGGAACCGCGGCGCAGGCTGCCGACGATCACGGAGATGCTCTTGGTCACAAGGTACCTTTCGTTCGTGGGGTGGTGGGGGAGCGCTGGGCGTCAGAAGTCCCAGTCGGCGTCGCTGGTGTCCTCGCCCTTGCCGATGACGTACGAGGAGCCGGACCCGGAGAAGAAGTCGTGGTTCTCATCGGCGCTTGGGGCCAGGGCGGCGAGGATTTCTGGGTTGACCTGGGTCTCTTCCGAAGTGAAGTGTGCCGGGTAGCCGAGGTTCATGAGCGCCTTGTTCGCGTTGTAGCGGACGAACACGGCGACGTCGTCCATCAGTCCCAGGGGTTCGTAGAGTTCGCCGGAGTACGCGAGTTCCAGGGCGTACAGTTCCTCGAGCAGGCCATAGGTGAACTCGCGCATTTCGTTCTGCCGCGCAGGGGTCTGCGTCTCGACGCCGCGCTGGTATTTGTAGCCGGAGTAGTAGCCGTGGACGGCCTTGTCGCGCAGGATGAGGCGGATCATGTCTGCGGTGTTGGTGAGCGTGGCGTGTACGGAGAAGTGCAGCGGCAGGTAGAACCCGGCGTAGAGCAGTAGCGAGGACAGCAGGGTCGAGGAGACCTTGCATTTGAGGGGGTCGTTTCCGGAGTAGTGCTGGAGCACCTTCTTGCACCGCTGTTGGAGGAGGTCGTTGGCCACGGCCCAGCGGTAGGCGTCGTCGATCTCGGGGGTGCTGGTGAGGGTGGAGAATACGGAGGAGTAGGAGCGGGCGTGTACCGACTGCATGAAGGCGATGTTGGTGTAGACGGCCTCCTCGTGCTCGGTGCGGGCGTCCTGGATCTGGCAGATCTCGCCGACGGTGGCCTGCACGGTGTCGAGCATGGTCAGCCCGGTGAATACCCGCATGGTCAGTGTGCGTTCCTCTTCGGTGAGTCTCTGCCAGGCGGGGATGTCGTTGGACAGCGGCACCTTCTCGGGTAGCCAGAAGTTCGCGGTGAGGCGGTTCCAGACCTCGAGGTCCTTCTCGTCCTCCACGCGGTTCCAGTTGATCGGGCGCAGCCGGGCCTCGGGGTCGAGGCGGTAGGCGGGCGGAGTCACCGAGGTCTCGGCGAGCGGACGGACGGGGTCGATGATCGTCATACGGGTTCCTTCGGTATCGACTGGGGCGGGTCAGAGCGCGCAGGAGACGCAGTTCTCGATCTCGGTGCCTTCGAGAGCAGGCTGGCGCAGGCGGATGTAGTAGAGGGTCTTGATGCCTTTGCGCCAGGCGTAGATCTGCGCCCGGTTGATGTCTCGAGTCGTGGCAGTGTCTCGGAAGAACAGGGTGAGGGAGAGTCCCTGGTCGACGTGCTCGGTGGCCGCGGCGTAGGTGTCGATGATCTTCTCGTAGCCGATCTCGTAGGCGTCCTGATAGAACTCGACGTTGTCATCGCTCATGTGCGGGGCGGGGTAGTAGACGCGGCCGAGCTTGCCCTCCTTGCGGATCTCGATCTTCGCCGCGACGGGGTGGATCGAAGCGGTCGCGTTGTTCACATACGAGATCGACCCGGTGGGCGGGACGGCCTGCAGGTAGGCGTTGTAGATGCCGTGCCGCTTCACCGATTCGCGCAGCCGCTCCCAGTCCTCGCGTGCGGGGATCGCCACACCGGCGTCGGCGAACAGTTCGCGCACCCGCTGCGTGGCCGGCTGCCAGTCGCGCCGGGTGTATTTCTCGAAGAAGGCGCCATCGGCATAGGTCGAGTCCTCGAATCCGGCGAAGGTCTGCCCGCGCTCGATCGCGATCCGGTTCGAGGCGCGGATCGCGTGATAGGTGACGGTGAGGAAGTAGATGTCGGTGAAGTCGATGCCCTCCCGACTGCCGTAGTGGATGCGCTGAGAGGCGAGGTAGCCGTGCAGGTTCATCTGTCCCAGCCCGATCGCATGCGAGGCCTCGTTTCCCGCCGCCACGGACGGGACGGCATCGACGTCGGTCTGGTCGGAGACGCTCGTCAGCGCCCGCACCGCGGTCTCCACCGTCGACCCCAGGTCCGAGGAACGCATGACCTGGGCGATATTCAGGGAGCCGAGGTTGCAGGAGATGTCCCGGCCGATCTTCTGGTAGCCGATCGCCGTGTCGTAGGTCGAGGGCGTATTGACTTGGAGGATCTCGGAGCAGAGGTTGGACATGTTGATCCGGCCCTGGAGCGGGTTGGCACGGTTGACAGTGTCCTCGAAGAGCACGTAGGGGTAGCCGGATTCGAACTGCAGCTCGGCCAGGGTCTTGAAGAGCTCCCGAGCGCTGATCGTCGTCTTCCGGATCCGCGGATTCGCGACGAGCTCGTCGTAGTGCTCGCTCACCGACAGGTCGGACAGCGGAGTGCCGTACTCGCGTGCGACGTCGTAGGGGCTGAACAGGTGCATGTCCCGGTTGTCCTTGGCCAGCTGGAAGGTGACGTCGGGGATGACTACGCCCAGGGAGAGGGTCTTGATGCGGATCTTCTCGTCGGCGTTCTCCCGCTTGGTGTCCAGAAACCGAAGGATGTCGGGGTGGTGCGCGTGCAGGTAGACCGCACCTGCGCCCTGCCGCGCGCCGAGCTGGTTGGCGTAGGAGAAGGAGTCCTCGAGGATCTTCATCACCGGCACCACGCCGGAGGCCTGGTTCTCGATCCGCTTGATCGGAGCGCCGGCCTCGCGCAGGTTCGACAGCAGCAGTGCCACGCCGCCCCCGCGCTTGGACAGCTGCAAGGCGGAGTTCACGCTGCGGCCGATGGACTCCAGGTTGTCCTCCACCCGCAACAAGAAGCAGGACACGAGCTCGCCGCGCTGAGCCTTGCCCGCGTTGAGGAACGTCGGGGTCGCCGGCTGGAACCGGCCGGCCATCATCTCGTCGACGAGTCGAGTGGCGAGAGCTTCGTCCCCCTGGCCGAGGTAGAGCGCGGTGGCGACCACCCGCTCTTCGAACCCTTCCAGGTAGGTCGTGCCGTCGAAGGTCTTCAGCGCGTAAGAGGTGAAGAACTTGAACGCACCCAGGAAGGTGGCGAACCGGTGTCCCGCGGCATGGGCGCGCTCGTGCAGCGCGGTGAGGAGCTCCGGGGTGTACGCGGACAGGAAGCCGGGCTCGTAGTAGTCGTTGTCCACCAGCCACTCCAGGCGCTCGGCCACCGAGGGGAAGACCCTGGTGTTCGGGACCACATGCTGGCGGAGGTACTCGGCGGCGGCCTGGCGGTCCTTGTCGAATTGGATCGACCCGTCCGGGGCGAAGAGGTTCAGCTCGGCGTTGAGCGCGTGGTAATCCTTCCGCGCACCGATGCCGGTGCGCATGGAGGCCTCGGGGGCGATGGTGGTCATGCTGTCTTCCTCTCGTTGTCGGCCTGGTCCCAGAAGCGGGACAGGCCGGTATTGACGGTGTCGGTGTCGCGCTGGCCGCCCAGCAGCTCGAAGCGGCAGAACTGCTGGACGAACCGGCGGGTGTTCTCCGAGGCGTTGGAGAAGAACACCAGATCCGGCGACTGGTCCGGCGCGAGCTCGTGCACCGGTGCCGGGGCTCCGGACGGTGTCGGCACGGCGGACCTCCTCGCTCTCGGCTCGTGGCGCAGGACGCCGCCAACCACTCGATGTTGTGCCCCCTCGGTGTTTGGGGTGCCATATCTAGTAGTAACACCGATGTGATCTTCCTGTCTACGTTATGACTGTGTTTGTAACTACGTCTCACCGAACATTATGCTGTGGGGGTCGAAAGGAGAAGACATGGCAGAGCGCGACGAGGGGACGTGGATGGAGGCGATCGCCCTGTTCCAGTCGGCGAGAGAAGGGGAGCACGAGGCCGCCGCGCAGCTGCTGCGCACGACGTCGGACCCGGAGGCGGTGGCGCTGAGCCTGCTGCGGATGCTCGGGGTCTACCTGCGCGGGGAGGAGCCCGAGAAGCTCGACCGCTTCATCGACGCCTCCCACCGCGCCGGACCACCACCCGCGCCCGGAGCGGGACCTCGGCTGCCTCCGCTGGTCTGAGGAGGCCTAGCTGATCGCCAGTGAGGCGGAGAGGGCGTCCGCGGCCGAGCGCCCCAAGGGTACGGGTGCCTCTTCGTCTGCAACGTGCACATCCACTGCCGCGAAGAACGCCGAGGACCTCTTCAGGAGCTCATCGGCCCGTTTCGCTTCGGCCAGTTCGGCGCGTGACCGACGGATCTCAGCCTTGAGATCGACTGATTCCACCGGAGTGATCCTGCCGGTGGCCTTGCGGTTGCGCACCCGCATCCGCAATGCTTCCTTACTCACCCCAAGCTCGTTGGCAACCCGGCTGATTGCTCCGTTCGCGGTCGACGGATCGGCCTGGGCATGAATGACGAGCTCGACGGGACGAGCCTTGAGCTCGTCGGTGTACTGCATTGGTACGAGAGAGTCTCCTTCTTCCAATCTGCCGGCCTCCATCATCCCCGGGGCGATCCAGACCGTTCCGCCATGCCTGCTTGACAAACAGAACCGCATATCAACGGCGCCCCGCTATGCTGCGCGGACGGGGCGAGCCGATCGCCATATAACTGGCGCACCTTCCGCGTGGACCGGCTCTCCGACCTCGAGCATGCGCGGGTGCTGTTCGAGCCGCGCCCGCTCACGCCCGAGGAGGTCGAGGAGTTCATCCTCATCGCGCGCTCCTGGGCGCCGCAGGCGGTCGAGGCCGACGTCGTGATGGACCTGCCGCTCGACGAGATGCGCCGGCGGTTCGGCCAGTGGTCGCAGGGCGCCACCGCCGAGGGCGATTCGCGCACGCGCTGGCCGATCGGCGGCGCGGACTGGCGCGAGGCGCTCTACGGGATGCTCTACATCCCGCCCGGCGTCGAGTACGCGACCGATTTCCCCGAGCCCGCCCGCGCCTCGCTGCGCGAGGCGCTCGAGCGGGCGCTGCGCGCGCTCGAGGCCGAGCCGCCCGCCTGAGGGGCGCATCCGCGCTCGGCGCCGGGCGCTCGGATGCCGCCACGGCTAGGGGCGCCGCGCCTCTGCGAATCCGGTCCAGCGCAGCTCGGGGCGGAGGTGGCTCATGTCGTTCATCATGACGATGCGCGGCGGTAGCCCGTCGCGGTACTCGATCGCCGTGAGGGCGGCGTTCGCGGCCGATTCGACGCCGAGCCACCGCGCTGGCGGGGCGTCGAGCGCGTCGCGGATGAGCCACGCGATCGGATAGGCGTGGGTGATGAGGACCTCGTGGCGGTCCTCGGCGATGCCGGCGGCGGTGGCGAACCGCGCGACGAGATCGCCCGCGATCCGCCGCCCGGCCGCGGCCTCCTCCGCGTCGTATCCGTCGAAGAACGGCAGCCACGGCGCCGGGGTCTCCTCGGGAGCGGGCACGTAGGGCACGTGGTCGACGAGCTCGGGGGCCGCCCGCACGGGCGCGCTGCCGTTGAGGAAGAGGTCGAGCTCGCGGGCGCTGCCCGCCGCCCGGGGGAGCGGCGAGTGCCAGACGGCGTCGATCGGCAGGCGGGCGAGGCGCCGCCCGAGGCGCCGGGACTGCTCGCGGCCCGCATCGGTGAGCGTGCCGAGGGCGTCGGCGTCGCCGTGCCGCGCGATGTAGAGATACCTGGTGCTCATGGTGGAGGGAGCCGGCGGCTCCCGCGCTCCTTCCCTCGTTCGGGTCGGTGCTCCGGCCGGTGCCGGTGCGTTCGTGCGGCTCGCGCTATCGCGCGTGCGGGCGGATGGCGACGGTGCCCGCGGCCCCGTCGACGGCGATCCGGTCGCCGTCGCGGATGCGGGCGAGCGCGCCCTCGACGCCGAGCACGGCGGGCAGCGCGTACTCCCGGGCCACGATCGCGGCGTGCGAGAGGGCTCCGCCCGTCTCCGTGACGATGCCGCCGGCGACGGCGAACAGCGGGGTCCAGGCCGGGTCGGTGCTCGGGCAGACGAGGATCTCGCCGGGGCGGACCGCCGCGAAATCGGCGGGGCCGCGCACGACGCGCGCGATGGCCGTCGCGGTGCCCCGCGAGCCCGGCGTCCCGGCGAGGATCGCGTCGGAACGCGCGGGTGTCCGCGCCGGCGCGGCCGGGAGCAGCGGCGCCGTGACGGGGCGGGCCTGCAGGATCCGGAACTGGCCGTCGACGGTCGCCCACTCGACGTCCTGCGGTCCGCCGAGGAGGGCGGCGATGCGATGTCCGAGCTCGGCGAGCGTCGAGACCATGGCCTCGTCCAGCGCCCGCTCGGCCCGCAGCGCCGGCGCGACCGCCTGCGTGACGGTGCCGCCGCCGGGGGCCGCATCGGTGCGGAGGGCCTTGCGGCCCGGAGCGCTCGCGATCCCGCCGTCCGCGGCGACCTCGTAGGCGTCCGGGTCGACCGATCCGTCCACGACGGCGAGCCCCAGGCCCCAGGAGGCCTCGATCCTCGTCGGCTCCCCGGGCTGCTGCGGCGTGAACATCACCCCCGATGCATCCGCTGCTACCAGGCGCTGCACGAGCACCGCCATGCCCGGCGCGGCGGCGCCGGGGCGGGCGGTCCGGCGCCGGTACTCGCGCACGCGATCGGCGCGGGCCGATCTGCGGCAGGTCGCCACGGCGTCGCAGACCTCGTCCGCGCCGCGGACGCCGATGACGCTCTCGTACTGCCCGGCGGCCGACGCCTCCGCGGCGTCCTCGTCCGTCGCGGAGGAGCGCACCGCCGCGAGCGGATCGCCCAGTCGCTCGAGCTCCCGGGCGATGGCCGCCCGGAGCGCGGGGCCGGGCTCCTCCTCCGACTCCTCGTCGCGGGGCACGACGAACCCCTCGGGCACCGCGATGCCGGCGCGCAGCAGCACGGCCAGGGTCGCGGCCTTGGCGCCGCAGCGCGATCGGGTCGCGTCGGCGAGATTCGTCAGCACGTCGCCTCCAATCAATAAAATGTTGACAACATTATGTTGATGCTAGCAGGATGGCCGGCATGGAAGACACGCACGATCTCGAACGGAGCAGCAGCGCCGATCGCGCCCGGGCCGATGCCGAGAAGGCGGCTCGGGACAGGCTGCTCGAGCTGGGCGCCGACCGGCTGGAGCCCCGGCCGTGGCGGCCGAGCCCGGCTCCGCCCGCCGCGACCGACCTCGCGCAGTACGCGCTCTGGCGCTCGGGGGAGCTCGCCTCGGGCGACATCCTCAGCGCCCTGTCGCTGCTCCCGGCGGCGCGGGAGGAGGCGGATGGCGTGGAGCTCGGCCTGCTGTTCGCCGCGCGCGGCGCAGGCCTCACCTGGGCGCAGATCGCTGGGGCCATGGGATTCCGCTCCCCGCAGGCCTGCCAGCAGTACGCCGCCCGTCTCGGCGACAGGCGAGGGGAGCGGGCGTGACCCGGCGCTCGGCGGCACCGCTGCTGCTTCTGCACGCCGTGCGCCTCGAGGGGTTCGCCGACAGCGACGTGCTCGCGGAGCGCGCGGGCCTGCGCCACGGCGAGGCGCTGCGGATGCTGCACGAGGCGCAGCGCGAGGGGCGGGTGCAGCACACCGCGTTCGGCGGCATCGAGGGCTGGTCGCTCACGGAATCCGGCAGGGCCGAGGACGAGCGGCTGCTCTCCGCCGAGCTCCGAGCCGCCGACCCGGAGGGCGAGGTCGCCGCCGTCTACCGCGACTTCCTGCCGCTCAACGCCCGGCTGCTGCGCGCCGTCACCGACTGGCAGCTCGCGCCGACCGAGGAGGACGCGTTCGCGCCCAACGATCACGCGGACCGCGACCGGGATGCGAGGATCCTCGACGAGCTGGCGGCGCTCGGCGCTGCGCTCGCGGAGCTCGAGGCGCGGCTCGCGGGCGTGCTCGCCCGCCTCAGTGGCTACGCCGACCGGTACGCGGCGGCGCTGCAACGGGCACGGAGCGGGATGCACGAGTGGGTGGACCGGACCGACACGGATTCCTGCCACCGGGTCTGGTTCCAGCTCCACGAGGATCTCCTGGCCACGCTCGGCCTCAGCCGCGCCGCCGAGGTCTGAGCGGGGTCGAGGAAGGCATCCGAATCTCGGGTCGCTCAGGCGATGCGCATTTGCGTCCGCCGCATTCTGGCGACTGGGCTTCGGGCTGCTATCGACGTGAAAGCATTGCGAGGAGGGTGGAAGCGGTTCTCGGAGCACCGGCGCGGCGGAGCGCGGTGAGCGTGTTCTCATCAGTGGTGTGGGGCATCTGCGCGACCACGGTCCGATGGATGTCGATCATCTCGGCGGGAAATGCAGTTGCAGGGGCGTGGAGCAATTCATCCGGAGAAGCAGCCTCGACGCCGATCGCCTTCGTGGCGGCCAGAGGGAAATCGCGCAGGTTCGTCGTGCATAGGAGGTTCGCATCGGCGGCGAGCGCAGCCGCGAGTACGTGCCGATCGGCCTCATCGGGCAGGGCCAGGTGGGCAACCTGTTCTGCATCGCTCGCCGTAGGCGTGACGAGTGCGTCCGGCAGCGCCGAGTTCATCAGCCCACGCAATCGGCGCGCTTGCGCCGAGGTCGTCTTATGCCGTTCGGCGAGGGTGCGTTCGAGTTCGTCGAGGATGCTATCGCTCCACCGCAGCCGGATGATCCCTTCGAGGCCTGCGTACATCGCATAGTCGCACAGCACCCGGGAGAACAGCACGCTGGTGTCGGCGAGGACGACCGTTGCGGTCACTCGGCCAATCCGAGCTCGTTCGACAGCCGGGTCAGCTCGGCCATCGCCCGGCGCTGCGCGGCGTGCTGTTCGGCGAGGAAAGCGGTGACCGAGGCTGCGGGGATGCGGCGGTGAGTACCGACCATGCGGCACTCGAGCCGGCCTTGATCGATCAACTTGTATACCTGCGGCCGAGAGACCTCAAGGATCGTGGCCGCCTCGTTCGGGGTGAATTCGGACTGCACGGGCACGACCACCGCGCCGCCCTTCTGCTGCGCCTCGATGAGCTGCAGCACCAGCCGTGCCGTATCGCGCGGCATCGTGAGCTGCACGTCGATCGCCTCCGCATCATCCTCCAGCGCGAGGCGCAGCGTCTCCGCATTTGTCGCAGGAGCGTTGCCCATGACGTCCTCCATCTGCATGGAACGAATCTATCTGCTTCAAGTGTAATGATCGCACTGGCGGTCGCCAATGGTTTCCGTGAAGCGTTGTGCGGCTCGCCCCGCAAGGATGTCGTATCGGTTGTGCAGCTTCTTCGAGCGGGCTGGTGCTCCTCTGCTGCAACGGCGAGTACGCCGACGCCACGGCGGATCCCGCGAGCGGCGATCGTCCGCCTGGGACCGGCCGAGGCGCCGCGATCAGCGCGCGGAGGCCCGGTCCGCGCGGCCCGAGAGCGACCAGTTGATGAGGCTCGCGATGATCACCACCGCCGCGGCCGCGAGCGGCACGAGCATCGCCGCATCCGTGCCGAGGCGCTCGCCCAGCTGCCCCGTCACGGCCGAGGCCGCCGACTGGCCCACCACGATGCCGGTCGAGGCCATCGACATGGCCGTCGCGGAGCGGCCGTGCGGGCTCCGCTCGGCGACGATGCTGAACAGCGTCACGAGCGTCGGGCCGACCCCGATGCCGAGCAGCAGGAGCGCCACGAGCAGCAGCGGGATCGTGTCGGCGAACTGCATCCCGAGCGCGCCGAGGAGGATCACCCCCGCGAAGCTCGCCCATCGGGCCCGCAGCGAGAACCCTGCCGGGAACACCGCCGCGCCCAGGGCGAAGACGGCCGAGCCGATGCCCATCACGGAATAGACGAGACCGGCGCGCTCGGGATGCCCGGCATCGCCCATGAACGAGGTCAGCGAGGTGAGCGTGCCGCCGAAGATGAAGCCGATGCCGAGTACACCGAGCACCGCCGTGAGCAGGCCGGGGGAGAAGAGCGCGGAGACCGGGGCCGGCGCGGCGTCCGCATCCGAGTGCCTGGGCACCTCGTCCGAGCTGCGGTGCAGCGCGAAGCCCGTCACGAACAGGAGCGTGAGCGCCACTGCCGCGAACATGGGGGCGGCCGCTCCGAACGCGGCGGCCAGCAGCCCCACGATCATCGGGCCGAAGACGAAAGTGACCTCGTCGGCGGCGGACTCGTAGGCCATCGTGCCGGTGAGCACCTTGTGGCGGCGCCTGGCGGGGAACGAGGAGGAGATCATGCCCACGAGGCGGCTGCGCGACATCGGCGGGATCTGCGGCGCGGTCGCGCCCGTCGCGAAGCCGGCGGCCAGCACCGCCCAGTCGCCGAGCGAGGAGAACACCGCAGCGGTGAGCAGCAGCAGGACGACGCTGTTCGCGGCCCCGGCGACCAGCAGCACGCGGCGCTGCCCCCAGCGGTCGGCCGCGGCGCCGATCAGCGGGCCGAAGCAGGCCGCGCCGAGGCCGACCATCGCCGAGGTGAGCCCGCCGAGTGAGAGCGAGTCGCGGCCGGTCACGACGAGCGTGAGGGTGCCGATCACCATCATCGCGTAGGGCAGCCGTGCGATCAGCGCGAGCGGGAAGAAGACGCGCCCTGCGACGGCGAGCAGGTTCTTCGGGCCGGAATCGGCCGTGCCGGTGCCGCCGGGCTCGGGGGCGGCCTCGTGCGGGGCTGCGGACGATCGGGACGGGGACGCCGAATACGGCATACGTGCACCTCCTGGGACGGAACTCCAATTACGCAAGTGCCGCCTTAACGGGCCACGGCTGCCGGGCCGCGTCAGGTGATACACATCAGATGGGAGCATTCCGGCGCCGCGTCGTCTCCGCGCCGTGCCGGACGATCGTCGCCGACCGCTGCTCCGCCGCCCAGAGTACTACGAAGGCCGGCCCGAGGCGAGGGCGGTCGTCACGCGAGGTCGAAGCTGCGGGTCACGGCGCGCCGCCAGCCCGCGAGCAGCCGCTCCCGCTCCGCCGCATCCATCGAGGGCTCGAAGCGCCGATCCTCGCGCCAGATCTCGCGGAGCTCCTCGAGCCCCGACCAGAAGCCGACGGCGAGCCCCGCGGCGTAGGCGGCGCCCACGGCGGTCGTCTCCGTGATCTCCGGGCGCACCACCGGCACGTTCAGCAGGTCGGCCTGCAGCTGCATGAGCGCGTCGTTCACCGTCATGCCGCCGTCCACGCGGAGCTCCTCGAGCGGCTCGGGCACGTTGGCGTTGCACGCGTCGAGCACGTCGCAGGTCTGGTACGCCGCGGCCTCGAGCGCCGCGCGGGCGATGTGGCCGCGGTTGATGTATCCGGTCAGCCCCACGATCACGCCGCGGGCATCGGGACGCCACCACGGCGCGTAGAGCCCCGAGAAGGCCGGCACGATGTAGCAGCCGCCGTTGTCCTCCACCGTGGCGGCGAGCTGCTCGACCTCCGCGGAGGTCGAGATGATCCCGAGGTTGTCGCGCAGCCATTGCACGAGCGAGCCGGTGACCGCGATGGAGCCCTCGAGCGCGTAGTGCGTGGGCCCGTCCCCGAGCCGGTACGCCACGGTCGTGAGCAGGCCGTGGTCGCTCCGCACCGGCTCGGTGCCGGTGCCGTACACGAGGAACGCGCCCGTGCCGTAGGTGTTCTTCGCCTCGCCGCGTTCGAACGCCGTCTGGCCGAACTGCGCCGCCTGCTGGTCGCCGAGGATGCCCGCCACGGGCACGCCGGGCACGGGGGAGCGACCCGTGCAGCGCCCGTAGACCTCGCTCGAGGAGCGGATCTCGGGCAGGCAGGCGGGCGGGATGCCGAAGGCCTCGAGGATCTCCGGATCCCATTCGCAGGTGTCGAGGCGCATCAGCGAGCTGCGGGAGGCGTTGGTGACGTCGGTGATGTGCACGCCGCCGTCGACGCCGCCGGTGAGCTGCCACGTGAGCCAGCTGTCGACGGTGCCGACGCAGAGATCGCCCGCCTCGGCCCGGGCGCGGGCGTCGGGGATGTGGTCGAGCAGCCAGGCGATCTTCGTCGCCGAGAAATAGGTGTTGAGGGGCAGGCCGGTGCGGTCCCGGAAGCGGTCGATGCCGCCGTCCTCGGCCATGCGGTCCACGAGGTCCTGCGTGCGCACGTCCTGCCACACGATGGCCCGGTGCAGGGGCCGCCCGGTCGCGCGGTCCCACAGGATGGTGGTCTCGCGCTGGTTCGTGATGCCGACCGCGGCGATGTCGGCGGGGGAGAGCTGCGCATCCGCGAGCACGAGGCCGAGGCAGTTGCGCGCGTTGCGCCAGATCTCGAGCGCGTCGTGCTCCACCCATCCGGGCTTGGGGAAGTGCTGCCGGTGCTCGCGCTGCGCGCTGGCGACGATGCGCCCCTCGCGGTCGAAGATGATCGCGCGCGTCGAGGTCGTGCCCTGATCGAGGGCGATGATGTGGTCGGCCACGGTGCCTCCCGGGATCGGCGGATGCGGTTCCGGCCAGTCTAGGCGCGGGCGCACCTCTCCGGTCGGTACCGCGATTGGAGGGATATGCGGGTTCTCCGGCGTCCATTTCCTGCGTTTCCCTCATATCGGCGGAGAACGGGCGCATTTCCCTCATATCGTCGGGATGCCGGCGCGTTTCCCTTATATCCAGAGTGTGCCGTGGCTCGCGCGTAGTGCTCGGGGCCAGCGTCGCGTTTCCCTCATGCACAGGGGTGCAGACGATCGCGTCCAGGGGCGCAGACGACCCTCGGTAGCGGTTGCACGGTCGAGCAAGCGTTTCCCTCATATCGCAGGGATGCAGGGTGTCCGCATTCGGAGGGGGCGTCCTCCGAACGGCGAATCTCCCCTCACCCGAGACCCTCGCTCGAGTAAGCGCCCCTCGCTCGGGGAATGGAGACGGAAGCGGCGTGCGAACGTCGGGAGGGGCCGGAGGACTGCTCCTCCGACCCCTCCCGCGCATCCGTACGGGCTACTCGGCTGCGCGCTCGCGCCGCCGCAGCACGCGGAGCGTCAGGCCGAGGGCGATGAACCCGAGCGATATTGCGATCAGGATGCCCCAATCGGCGCCGGTGCGGGCCAGGTCGTCGCCCGCCTCGTCGTCGGAGGCGTCGCCGGATGCATCCGAGCCGCCCGAGCTTCCCGAGCCGCCCGACTCGGACGTCCCGTCCGCGCCGGTGTCGGCGGAGCCCGCCGCTCCAGCCTCGTCGGCGCCGTCGGCCCCGGTCGCGGCGTCGGCGCCGGCCGCACCGGCGTCGCCCGATGCGTCCTCGGTACCGGACGCATCCTCGGAACCGGACGCATCCTCCGACCCGGAGGCGCCGTCATCCGCGCCGCCCTCGGCGTCCGCGTCGGCATCCGCGGGATCGGTCGGCACGGGCGTCTCGCCGGGCTCCTCGCCGTCCAGCGGCATCGGCGCGGTCGAGACGGTGTTGCCGTCGGCGTCGGTCGCGGTGACGTACCAGACCTCCGCCTGTTCGCCGGCGGCGAGCGGCACCTCCATCGTCTCGCCCACGGCCGCATCAGTCGCGGAGGCGATCTCCTCGGGCGCTCCGGTCACGGCCCAGCCGTTCGCCGAGAGGGTCGTGCTGCGGATGAGCGACACGTGCGCCACGAACTCGTCGTCGCCGGCGTCGTAGCGCGCGTTCTCGCCCCGGAAGTCCGGCTCGTCGTACTTCCACGCCTCGAAGGAGTCGAGGTGCGGCGAGTAGGCGTTCACGGCCATGAGCCCGGCGTCGACGTCGAACTGCAGCAGGCGCTGGAAGCCCGTGTCCCGGTCGAGCAGGTCCTCGCGCACCGCGGTCGGGTCGCCGTCCACCTGCGTCGAGCGGTAGCCCTGGTAGTCGGCGAGCATCTCGACCACCACGCGGTCTCCCTCGCCGACGCCGACGTGCTCGACGGCGCCGCTCGAGATCTGGGTGGCGTCGACCTGCTCGCCGGTCACCGGGTCGGCGTAGCTCGTGACCACGCCGTGATAGTGCCCGCCGAAGACGAGGAACACGTTGTCGTTGGGCGCGACGACCTGCTCCCAGATGTCCGTGGCGTTGCCGGTGTAGCGGAGGTCGGTGTTGTCGCGCTCGCCCGAGGTGTGCAGGTACGAGTGGGTCGCGACGATCACGTTGTGGTTCGGATGCGCCTCGGCCTGCTCGGCGGCCCAGGCGATCTGCTCCATCGACGGCCGGTACTGGAGGCTGATCACGAGGAAGTCCAGGTCGCCGTGCGAGAAGTAGTCGGTGTGCGCCGAGTTGTCGCCATCGCGCCACGACTCGCCGTACCAGGGCTCCGATTCGTACATCTCGACCGGGAAGTACTCGTTGAACTTGTCGTTCTGGTGCCCCCACATGTCGTCGTGATTGCCCGGCAGGATGCCGTTCGGGATCTCGGCGTCGTTGAGGTACTGCTGGATGGTCTGCGCCGCCTCGTACTCGCGGTCGGCGCGCTCGGGGGAGTTGTTCCCGTTGATCCAGTTCTCGATGATGTCGCCCGTGTGCGAGTTGTAGGCGATGTTGCGGTCGTCCGCGTTCGCCACCACCCAGGTCGCCATCTTCCGGTACACGTCGCGGAAGCCCTCGGCGTAGAACTGCGTGTCGGTCATGTGGTTGACCGCGAAGTCGTAGTGGCCGGGGTCGGCGAACGCCTGATCGGTCACCCCCGTCTCGTCGATGAGCCCGCCCTCGGTGCGAGGGCCGTCGATCACGAGCAGGTTCGCGGCGCCGTCGACGATGGAGGAGGCGGGGATCGGCGCGCGGAGCACGACGTCGCCGTCCGCGGAGGGCACCGCGGCGGCGAGCGCCTCCCACGCCGATTCGTCGGCGTTCCACGCGAGCAGCTGGATCTCGTTGCGCGGCTCGGCGGTGCCGTGCCAGATGAACTCCTCGCCCGAGGCGTCCTCGCCGAGCGGCAGCTCGAAGCGCTGGAAGGGGAAGCCGCCCTCCGCGCCGTCCGTGCTCAGCGCCTGCGTGCTCTCGACGACGGTCTCGCCCTCGATCTCGAGGGCTGCGGGAACCGGCTCCTCGCTGACGCCGGCGTGCACGACGGCGTCCTCGGTGCTGCGCAGCGGCGCCTGGTGCGCCTGCATCGAGACGGTGGTGCCGTCCTCGTCCGCGACGCTGACGGCGGCGCTCGTCTCCGAGGCCTCCACCGAGGGGGTGCCGGGGACGTGATCGGTGTCGACCTCGACGGGGTCGAGCTCGCCTTCCAGCGGCGCGGTCGGGTCGACGAGCGCCACCTCGACGAGGTCGCCGGGCGTGCGGTCGGAGACGACGGCGAAGTCGAGCTCGTTGTCGTCGGTGTCCTGCCCGCGGGCATAGGTCTCGCCGAGGTCGTACTTGATGAAGTTGCGGGCCTCCTGGCCTTCGGCGCAGGGGGAGTAGCGCACCTCGTTCACGTCGTAGGCGGCGAAGGAGTCGACCCGCAGCCCGTCCGCGTCGGTGATCATCATGCCGTAGCCCTCGGTCTGGTTGAGGCCGGTGGCGTAGGTGGCGTCCGCGATGCCGAGCAGCTCGGAGGGTGCGCCGGCGGCGGTCATCACATAGGTGTCGCCGGGCTGGAGCGTGACGTCGCCTAGGTCGGCGACCTGCGCATCCGAGCCGTTCGCGGCCTGTCCCGTGCCGGTGCAGCGGTAGGCGCTCCAGCCGGCGAGGTTCACCGCCGAGTCGCCGAAGTTGGCGAGCTCCACGAACTCGTCGTTCCCGCCCTGCGGGCCGGCGGCGTTGATCTCGCTGATCTGGATGCCGGAGTGCGGCGACTTGTCATGGCGAACGATGCTCGGCTGCTCCTCGTGCACGCCGGGCGTGCGGTCGGAGGAGACGGCGAAGTCGGCGCGGTTGTCGCCCGTGTCGTCGGTGCGCTTGAGCACCTCGTCGTCGAAGGGGTTGAGCTTCTCGGCGACGGGCTTGCCGCTCGTGCAGGGGCTGTTGCGGTTGCCGAACACGCCCACGCGGTCGACGATCTCGTCCTCGGGGGTGAGGAGCATCACGCCGAAGTCGCGCCAGTGCATGTTCGTCGAGTAGGTGGCGTCGGCGTCGCCGGCCAGGCTCGATCCCTGGGAGGCGATGAGATAGGTGTCGCCGGGCTCGAGCACCTGCTCGGGCAGGCTGCCGTTCTGCAGGTACTGCGTGCCGTTCTCGCCGCAGCGGAAGAACTGGTAGCCGCCGATGTCCACCGCCGCGTCGCCGAGGTTCGTGATCTCGGCGTACTGCTCCGCGTGGGTCTCGCGGCCGCTGCTCGTGAACTCGGTGAAGCGCAGGCCGTTGTCGAGGGTCTGCACCGCGCCCTCGGCGACGTTCTCGGCGTCGACGGTGCGCGGGGCGATCACCCAGTCGGCGTGCACGTCGCCCGTGTTGTCCACGCGCTGGTGCGACTCGTCGAGGCGGTGCTGGAGGCCCTCCTCGATCCACTGGTCGTTGTTGGCGCAGTCGGTCGCGACGTCCTCGTGGTAGAAGCCGATCGCGTCCTGACGCTGGCCCTCGGCATTCTCGATGAACGCGCCGAAGCCGAACGTGTGGAGGTTCGTGTCGTAGTACGAGTCCACGTCGTAGCCCGAGTTCGCGCCGGCGGTCGTGTACTGCTCGCCGGGCTGCAGGGTCGTGCCGTCCGCGACCACTGCCTGCGGGCCGTAGCCGCCGCCGGTCTGGCCGCAGCGGAAGATCTTCCAGCCGGAGATGTCGACCGGTGCGCTGCCGTAGTTCGTGAGCTCGATGAAGTTCTTGTCGCCGTTGCGGTTGGCCTGGCTGTCGGCGCCGGCGCCGCCGTTCGCGACCTCGCTGATGAGCACGTCGGAGCCCGGCTCGATGTCGTACTTGGCGGGCGCCGGGTCGGCGGGCGGCGCGGGCTGGGCAACGGCCGCCGTGGGCGCGAAGAGCGCGCCGGCGAGCGCGGCGGCGAGGGCGATGCGGCCGAGCGCGCGTCGCCGCGCGGGCGGCGGCGCGGGGTCGGCGGCGTGCATGCCAGGTCGGGGGAGATGCGGCACTGGGTCTTCCTTCCGGGGAGGATTCGATCGGCGGTCGTCCTGGGCATGGATCGGCGCGGGCCCGTGAGGCTCCTCGCGCGTCCGCGGCGCCGGGAGGCGCCGCCCGCATGGCAGAACCCCACGACCCTCTCGACTCCGGATTGCCTCCGGACGACGGCGGGGTGAACCGCACGTGAACGGTCTTCCCGCCGCCGCAGGATCGCCGCGGCGAACGGCGTGAAACCCGGGAAGGGTATGGCATGCATCGCGAGGCTGGTATTTCGGATGCGACCCCGCTTTTCGGCTAGCGTCGGAGGCGACATACGCGTGAGCGTCGCCGCCACGTCCGAAGCCCGGAGGGATCCATGGACCAGTCGCAGCCCGGAGCAGGCAACCGGCCGCCGCAGCCCGACGACGGCAACGAGGCCGGAGCGCCCCGGCAGGAGCCGGACGCCGCCGGAGCGCAGCGCGACGCGGGCGCCCCCTTCTCGCTCCCGGAGCCGTCGACGTCTCCGCTGGCCGAGCCCTCGCAGCCCTCCTTCCTCCACTCGGAGCCGCCGAGATGGGGGCAGCCGGTGGCCGCGCCCCGGGAACCGGCCATCCCGGAACCGGATGGCGGCGCGGATGGCGGCGCGGCGAGCGCCGCCGAGGAGCACGCCGAGGCGCGTCCCGAGCCCGGGGCGTCGCCCCACGAGCCGTCGAATGCCGGCTGGCAGGCGGCGCCCGGCGCCGGTCAGGACCCGTACGGCTATCGAGACGAGCCGGGGGGATTCGAGGATGCGCGCGAGACGCGGGCGTTCGGCGACCCGGTGTTCTCCGCGCCGTCGGGCCAGGGGTCGGGCCTCCCGTCGCAGCCCGGCTTCGCGGCGGCCGACGGCTCCGGCGGCTTCGGCGATCAGCCGGGCCCCGGCGCGGCTCCCGAGGAGCCGGCGAAGGGCCGGCGGACCCGCCTCATCGTCCTCTCCGCGATCCTCGCGGTGGTGCTCGCCGGCGGCGTGGCCGGAGGATACTTCTGGCTCACCGGGCAGCAGGGCGAGGAGGAGAGCGCGGACGCGCCCGCCGCGGAGGCGCCCGCCGACGAGGGCGAGGCGGAGTCGGCCCCGGAGCAGCAGGACGAGGCCGCTCCCGGCGAGGAACCGCCCGAGCGTGGCGACGACCCCGCCGAGCAGGGCGACCAGGCCGACCCCGAGGGCGGCTCCTGCACCGACCTGTGCGCCACGATGTCCGAGAACACCGGCGGGGCCGTGACGGCCCGCGACGGCACCGAGTGGGAGATCGACGCCGAGGAGCCGTGGGTCACGCACGGCAGCCAGCTGCCCGGCGCGCAGGACGCGGCGAGCGCGACGTTCACCTCCGACAAGGGCGTGATCATGTTCACCGCCACGGAGTTCGAGGACGAGCAGGAGGCGGAGGCTGCCGCCGACACGATCATGAAGCCCCTCGGCGACCCCGAGTACGAGACCACGGTCTTCGACGACGGCAGGGGCACGAGGACCGACTTCGAGGAGGGGTCCACGGCGCACATCATCTGGTACTACGACAACGTCGTCTACCAGGTCTCGGGCCCGGCCGACGGCCAGGCGACGTTCGAGTTCTACCTCGGATTGGATGTCTAGCCGGCCCGTTGCGCACGGACGAAGGGCGATAGGCTTAGGGCGTGACTGAATTTGAGATCGGCCGTGCCAAACGAGCTCACCGGGTGTACTCGCTCGACGACGTAGCCATCATCCCCTCGCGTCGCACGCGCGACCCGGAGGACGTGTCGACGTCGTGGAAGATCGACGCCTTCCAGTTCGAGACGCCGCTCGTGGCGGCGCCCATGGACTCGGTGATGAGCCCCGCGACCGTGATCGAGTTCGGCCGTCTCGGGGGCCTCGGCGTGCTCGACCTCGAGGGGCTGTGGACCCGCTACGAGGAGCCGGAGCCGCTGCTCGCGGAGATCGCGGATCTGCCCGAGCGGCAGGCCACGGCGCGCATCCAGGAGATCTACCGCGAGCCCGTCAAGGGCGAGCTGATCAAGGCCCGGCTGCAGGAGATCCGCGAGGCGGGCGTGGTCGTCGCGGGCGCGCTCTCGCCGCAGCGCACGCAGGAGCACTACGAGGACGTGCTCGAGGCCGGCGCCGACATCTTCGTCATCCGCGGATCCACCGTCTCGGCCGAGCACGTCTCGACCGCGCAGGAGCCCCTCAACCTCAAGAAGTTCATCTACGAACTCGACACCCCGGTGATCGTGGGCGGCGCCGCGAGCTACACCTCCGCGCTGCACCTCATGCGCACCGGCGCCGCCGGCGTGCTCGTCGGCTTCGGCGGCGGCGCGGCGTCGACCACGCGGCGCGTGCTCGGCGTCCAGGCGCCGATGGCCACCGCGATCGCGGACGTCGCCGGCGCCCGCCGCGACTACATGGACGAGTCGGGCGGCCGCTACGTGCACGTCATCCCCGACGGCGGCTTCGGCACCTCGGGCGACATCGTCAAGGCCCTCGCGCTCGGCGCGGACGCGGTCATGCTCGGCGCGGTGCTCGCGCGTGCCACCGACGCTCCCGGCCGCGGCTGGCACTGGGGCGCCGAGGCGCGCCACCCGCGCCTGCCGCGGGGCAACCGCGTGGAGGTCGGCCAGGTCGGCACGCTCGAGGAGATCGTCAAGGGCCCCGCGCATCAGGCCGACGGCAGCGAGAACCTCCTCGGCGCGCTCCGCTACGCGATGGCCACCACCGGGTACACCGAGCTCAAGGCGTTCCAGAAGTCCAAGGTCGCCGTCATCTAGCCGCCCCGCGGGGCGGCCCGCCCGCTTCGCATCCGCCTCTACCCAGGAAGCCAATTGCTCAGAACGATGGTGAAGCCCAAGTGGCTCGCCCTGCTCGTCGGCGCGCTCGTCGTCGTCACCGCGTTCCTCTTCCTCGGGAAATGGCAGCTCGAGTCGGCCTTCGAGTCCTCGGGCACGCCAGCCGATGCGGAGGCGTACGAGACGGTCACGCCGCTCGGCGAGCTGCTCGAGCCGGGTGCGGGCGTGGTGGAGACCAATGTCGCGCGTCCGATGAGCGTGAGCGGATGGCTCGTGCCCGGCGACTTCGAGGTGGTCGCGAACCGGCTGCAGGACGGCGAGATCGGCTGGTGGGTCGTCGGCCACCTCGCCGTGGCCGAGGACGGCGTCACCGACTACCGCGAGCAGGGCGCCGACGACGACGGCGAGATCTCGCCCTATCCCGGCCTGCCCGTGGCCCTGGCGTGGGCGCCGACCGAGGAGGCGGCGCGCGCGGGGCTCGAGGAGCTCGACGCCGCCGTCTCGACGCCGCCCGGAACCGGCGCGGGGGCGGCGCCCGTGGAGTTCGTCGGCAAGCTCGAGGCGCCCCAGGATCCCGCCTCGAACCGGGGCGCCGACGACCCGTATCAGCTGCAGGCGATGGCCCCCGGGCAGCTCATCAACACGTGGGAGCGGCCCGCGGTGGCCTACTACTCCGCGTGGGCCGTGATCGAGGAGGGCACGGCGCTGCCGGCCGGGCTCGAGGCCATCCGCACGGTCGACATCGACCAGAGCTTCCAACTCGACATGCTCAACATCTTCTACGCCATCGAATGGGCCATCTTCGCGGTCATGGCCCTGTACATCTGGTGGCGGCTCGTGCGCGACGACTACCGCGCCGAGACCGTCGAGACCTCGGACGAGGCGCTCGCCGACGACATCCGGCGCGAGAAGCTCCGAGCGCTCGCGGAGCGCCGCCGAACCGCAGCCACGCACGAACCCGCAGAACGGAACTGAGCACCCATGGCACGAATCCCCCGTCCCGAAGAATTCCCCGGCATCCGCGCCCGCCTGCGCTTCTACCAGATCACCGCGTACATCACGGGCGTGCTGCTGCTCCTGCTCGTCGTCGAGATGGTGCTGAAGTACGGCTTCCACATCGAGGCGGAGCTGTTCGGGCCGTTCGGGTTCTTCGCGCTCGTGCAGGAGGGCAGCGTCACGGCGTTCAACCTGTCGCTGTGGATCCTCATCATCCACGGCTGGTTCTACGTCGTGTACCTCGTCTCCTGCTATCTGCTGTGGCTCAAGATGCGATGGGAGCTCGTGTGGCTCCTCGCGATGGCGGGCGGCGGCGTCGTGCCCTTCCTGTCGTTCATCACCGAGCACCTCATGACCCGGCGCACCAAGCGCCAGCTCGCCGAGTACGGCGGTCACTGGGAGGCGCAGCGGCGCGAGGACGCCGAGCTCGCCGAGGTCGAGGAGTCGCTGAGCGAGGAGGAGCGGGCCGCGCTCGACGCCGAGGTGGAGGCCGAGGTGCGCCGCCGCGGCGAGGGCGGCGCGTAGGGATCGGCCGCGCCGCTCCCCGCCCGGCGGAGGGGCCCGGCGCCGAGTCGAGCGGGAGGCGAACGCGCCCTAGAATGGTCGGGTGACCACTACTACCGACGCACGTCCCGTACTCGTCGTGGATTTTGGCGCGCAGTACGCGCAGCTCATCGCGCGGCGGGTGCGCGAGGCCAATGTCTACTCCGAAGTCGTTCCGCATACGATCACCGCCGAGGAAGTGCGGGCGAAGGACCCCATTGCCATCATCCTGTCCGGCGGCCCGGCCAGCGTGTACACGCATGACGCGGCCAAATTCGACGCCCAGGTGTTCGAGCTCGGCATCCCGACGCTCGGCATCTGCTACGGCTTCCAGACCATGGCCGCCGCGCTCGGCGGCGCGGTCGAGGAGACCGGCAAGCGCGAGAACGGGCACACCGAGATCTCGCTCACGGACGCGGGCACGGCCTCGCCGCTGTTCACCGGGCAGTCGTCGCAGCAGATCGCCTGGATGAGCCACCGCGACGCGGTCTCGAAGGCGCCGGAGGGCTTCGAGGTGTACGCCTCGAGCGCGAGCACGGAGATCGCGGCGTTCGGCGACGAGGCCCGCAAGCTCTACGGCGTGCAGTGGCACCCCGAGGTCAAGCACACCCAGCAGGGCGCCGAGTTCTTCGACGCCTTCCTGCACCGCGCGGCGGGCATCCCGGACGACTGGCGCCCCGCCTCGATCATCGACGAGCAGGTCGAGCGCATCCGCGAGCAGATCGGCCAGGACGAGGTCATCTGCGCGCTCTCGGGCGGCGTGGACTCCGCCGTGGCCGCAGCGCTCGTGCAGCGAGCCGTGGGCGAGCAGCTCACCTGCGTCTTCGTCGACCACGGCCTCATGCGGCAGGACGAGCGCCGTCAGGTCGAGGAGGACTTCGTGGCGGCCACGGGCGTGCGCCTCGTGGTGGTGGACGCCCGGGAGCAGTTCCTCGGCCACCTCGCGGGCGTCTCCGACCCGGAGCAGAAGCGCAAGATCATCGGCCGCGAATTCATCCGCGTGTTCGAGACCACGGCGGCGGAGCTCGTCGCCGAGTCGCGCGAGGACGACATCCCCGGCGAGATCAAGTACCTCGTGCAGGGCACGCTGTACCCCGACGTCGTCGAGTCGGGCGGCGGCACCGGCACCGCGAACATCAAGTCGCATCACAACGTCGGCGGGCTGCCCGAGGACCTCACGTTCGAGCTCGTCGAGCCGCTCCGCGCGCTGTTCAAGGACGAGGTGCGGGCCGTGGGCCGCGAGCTCGGCGTGCCCGAGGCGATCGTCTCGCGCCAGCCGTTCCCCGGCCCCGGCCTGGGCATCCGCATCGTGGGCGAGATCACGCCGGAGCGCCTCGACCTGCTGCGCGAGGCGGATGCGATCGTGCGCCACGAGCTCACCGCCGCGGGCCTCGACGACGAGATCTGGCAGTGCCCCGTCGTGCTGCTCGCCGATGTGCGCTCGGTGGGCGTGCAGGGCGACAGCCGCACCTACGGCCACCCCATCGTGCTGCGTCCCGTCACCAGCGAGGACGCGATGACCGCGGACTGGACCCGCGTGCCCTACGACGTGCTCGCGCACATCTCGAACCGCATCACGAATGAGGTGCAGGGCGTCAACCGGGTCGTGCTCGACGTGACCTCGAAGCCCCCGGGGACCATCGAGTGGGAGTAGCCCTCCCGCGCGGCGCCTCCTGACGCCGATCGGCGCCCTCGGCCTCGTGCCGGGGGCGTCCGCCGTTTCCGTGCGCCTGGCCGAGGGTGGTTGATATGCGCGTGGCGGGGCTATTCGGCTATTGGTCGTGCCGGGGCGCCGGGGTTGCTGCGGGCCGGTTGTGCGTGGGGTGGTCTACCTGGTTGGGGCGTATGGCCGGGCGGTGGCGGATATCTGGCCGGCGCGGCTATTCGTCGCGCTGGGGGTCGGTGCCGGTCTGGGGCTGGTGCTGGTGCCGGTCTGGTGCTAGTGCTGGTGCTGGTCGCTTGTGCCCGGTTGCGTGGCCTACCCGGTTGGGGCGTATGGCCGGGTGGCGGTGGATATGCGCGTGGCGCGGCTATCCGTCGCCCTGGGGGTCGGTGCAGGTCTGGGGCCGGTGCTGGCGGGGTGCGCCCGGTGGAGTGGCCCTACCCGGTTGGGGTGTATGGCCGGGCGGCGGCGGATATGCGGTCGGCGGCGCTATTCGTCGTACTGGGGTCGGCGCGGGGTTGGGGTCGGTGCTGGTCGGTTGTGCCCGGTGGTGTGGTCTACCCGGTTGGGGCGTATGGCCGGGTGGCGGTGGATATGCGTGTGGCGCGGCTATGCGTCGCACTGGGGTCGTGGGGTCGCTGCAGGCCGGTTGTGCCTGGTGATGTGGTCTACCCGGTTGGGCTGTATGGTCGGGCGGTGGTGGATATGCGGACGGCGGCGCTATTCGTCGCATCGCGTCGGGCACGCCGGCCTCGACAGACTTAGGACTCCGGTCGGTGTTTTGCGCGGGTGATGGCCAGCAGCCACGCCTCGAACGCGACGCGTTCGGCCAGCACATCGCCTCGTGCATACCAGTCGTCGAGGCGCGGCCCGGGCGGGAAATCGGCGCCGGTGCCGATCATGAGCTTGTGCTCGTGCTTCCAATCCCCGAGATCGCGGCTCAGGGATTCGCTCAAGCCGTACTCTTCGGGCCCGACCGGGCCGCCGAAGTCCCGGCTCGCCTGTGAGATGGGCGAGGCCGGGGCATTCTCCCAGAGCGGCCACTCGTTGCCGACAGCGGCGTAGAACTTCAGCGTGGGCAGTTCGCCGGCGTCCGCGCTCCGCGTCCGGAGAAGCACCGTCTCATCGTCGAGATGGGCGGGAACCCAATGCTCCACCTGGGTATCGGGGCTGACCCAGAGCCGCCAGTCGCAGTGCACATGCACTCCTTTCCTCGAGACGCACGGTTCCCATCCTCGCCCGAACCAGGACGATGAGTCGAGCGGCTGCGGATATATGTGCGATGGCGCTATTCGACGCTGTTCGGCTGTTGCACGGTGGATGAGTCCCGCAGTGAGGGAGGAATGGTCTGGCCGGCTTGGGGTGTATGGCCGGGCGGTGGCGGATGCATGGACGGCGCGGCTATTCGTCGCATTGGGGTCGGTGCTGGTCGGTTGTGCCCGATGGCGTGGTCTACCCGGATGGGATGTATGGCCGGGCGGCGGCGGATATCTGGTCGGCGCGGCTATCCGTCGCAGCGGGGAGAGGACGGGAGGAGCGCGCCGAGGAAGGCGCAGGCCGGAGGGGCGCAGTATCCGAGCCTGCACGGGCGGCGCGGAAAGCGAGGAGGCCCCCGACGCGGCGTCGGGGGCCTCCTGCCTGCCAGGATGCGGACCGCTACTCGGACTCGATCCCGCGGCGGGCCTTCATCGCGATGGCGGCGCCGATGAGCAGCAGCACGGCTGCGGCGATACCGAGGGGCAGCAGGCCCTCGGCACCGGTCTTGGCGAGGTCGCCGCCCTTGTCGCCGGCCTCGTTGCCCTTGCCGTCGGCGGAACCGGTGCCCTCGGCGGAGCCGTTGCCCTCAGCCTCGTCCGAGTCGTCCTCGGTGGGCGTCGGCTCGGTCGAGTCCGTCGGCTCCGGGTCGGCCGAATCGGTCGGCTCCGGGGCCGCGTCATCGGTCGGCTCGGGCTCCGTGGGCTCGGGCTCGCTGTCGTCGACCACCCATGCCTCGTTCAGCAGCCACTGCGCCGGTTCGACGTTGTCGAGGTAGTGGCCGCGGAGAAGGTCGCGCTGGTCGGCGAGCTCGTTGAGCTGCTCGGAACCGGGGCCCTTGAAGAAGAGCGGCACGAGCATGTTGGTGTGGTCGGGGCTGTTCCAGCTGTGCTCGGGGAACTGCACATCTCCGTCGGTGGGGATGATGGGGCTGAAGTCGCCTTCGGTCGGTCCATAGAGGTAGCCGGTCTCGTGGTCGGCCGTCACCATGACGAGGGTCTCATCCCAGCTCGAGTTGGTCTCGACCCAGTCGACGACGGAGTTGACCGCCTCGTCGAAGTCGCGGACCTCTTCGAGGTTGCGGTCCGACTCGTTGGCGTGCCCCGTCCAGTCGATGGCGCCTCCCTCGATCATGAGCATGAAGCCGTTCTCGTTCTCATCGAGCACGTTGAGCGCACCCAGCGAGAGCGTCGAGAGGTCCGGTACGTCGTTGAAATCCGCGCCCTCGCTGCGGGCCTGCTGCAGCGTGGTGGCGACCTGCGGGGTGCCGAAGACCTGGTCGGGGGTGTCACCGGTGGTGAGCGCCTCGAAGTCCTCGTTGGTCTCGATGAAGGTGCGGTCGGTCTCGCCGCCCGAGACGGCGTTCCAGTCCTCTTCCGAGATGTAGGTGAAGTCGCCCTGCTCCTGCGGTTCGTTGTCGTCCGTGTAGTAGGGGTGGGCGGTGCCGATGACCACGTCGAGGTCGCCGTAGATCTGCTGGTTGGCGATGTCGTGGTAGTCGTTCCGGCTCTCGGCGTGGCTCGAGTATGCCGCCGGGGTGGCGTGCGAGTACGGGACGGAGGAGACGACGCCGGCGCCCTTGTCGAGTTCGAGCGCGCGCTCGGAGAGGTTCTCGACAACGTTGCCGTCGTAGTCGACGCCGAGGCCCGCGTTGTAGGTCTTGTGGCCGGTGGCCATGGCGGTGCCCGCCGCGGCGGAGTCGGTGGGGCTGTTCTTGTTCCACTCGAAGTCGGTCCACGACTGCTGCGGGTCGTAGACGGGGCCGTCGTGCCAGTGCGTCGACATGCCCACGTGATCCCAGGCCTGCCACCCCTCGGGGGCAGTGTTCTGACCCGCGGGAATCACCTTGTTGTCGCCGCCGCGCTGCACCTGCCAGTGCGTCTCGCCGGTGTCCTTCGCGTTCATGAAGTCGATGTGGTTGTAGCCCATGCCGTCGCCGATGAGGACGATGACGTTCTTGGGCGAGACATCCGCATCGGCCATAGCCGGGGCGGCGAATGCCGTGCCCGCGCCGGCGAGCGCGACCGTCAGGCCGCCCGCGACGAGGGGCTTCGAAAACTTGCCAAGCTTCAAGGCGAGTCCCTTCAGAGTGATCAATGTGTTAGCCAGCGGCGGCAGCGTATGGGCGGGATGTAGCGCTCGGGTAAATCAACGTGGACATGCGGTGAACGCACGGCGACAACTCCGTTCATATTTCGAGACTCGGTCGCTGAAACTCCGTCGGGCAACCGGGGGCATGAGCCATCCGTCGCGGGCGCGGTACCGTGGGGGCATGCAGAACCTCCGCGGCGCCTACACCCGTTCCCCGCTCTTCCAGTTCCTCCTGGACGTGGTACTCGTGCTGGTGTTCGCGGCCTCGGGCCGCGCGAGCCACGAGAGCGGGCTCGGCGTGCTCGACGTCCTCGGCACGGCAGCGCCCTTCCTCGCCGCCCTGCTCATCGGGTGGCTCATCGTCAAGCTCACCGGCCGGCGCGGCTCCGCGGCATGGCCGGCGGGCGTGCTGCTCTACGCGGTGACGCTCACGAGCGGCCTGGCCCTGCGCATCCTCTTCGGCGCCACCGCGGCGCTGCCCTTCGTGCTCGTCACCGCCGGCGTGCTCGCGGTCTTCCTGCTGCTGCCGCGACTGCTGCTGCACTCCCGCAAGGCTGCGGCGGAGGCGGAGCCGTCGGAATCCGAGGCGGCCGGCGCGTAGTCTGCGCTTGCGGCCTTGCGGCAGGCGCGTGCGCATCCGTCCCACGGCCTCCGTCCGGGGGAGGAGATCCGCGACGGATTCGGGAATGCCGGGTGAGTTCCCGGCGTTACTTCCATAGAATTGATCGCATCGGTGCCTTACACCTTGGCCCGCCACCGTCATTGAGACCACGGACACGGAACGAATCGGAGACCCACATGGCGAGCTCTGCGCTCCAGCGCAACCCCTATTTCAACGGCCAGGCCGCTCAGCAGCGGCAGCCGGCCGCCGCGAGCCCCTACGGCGCGCCCACCAACCAGTACGGTCAGCAGTTCGGCCAGCCCCAGTTCGATCAGCCCGGGAACGGTCAGGCGCAGCAGCAGTACGGGTACGGCCAGCCGCAGTACCAGCAGCAGCCCTCTCCGCAGGGGCTCGACCACCAGTACAACCTGCCCTCGCCCTCGGCCGACCAGATGGGCCGGATGACGATCGAGGATACGATCGGCAAGGGCGCGCTGCTCTTCGGCCTGCTCTTCGTCACGGCGGCGGTCGCCTGGTTCTCCGGCCCGAGCGTCGGGATGATGCTCGGGTTCGCGGGCGCGATCGCCGGCCTCGTGCTCGGCATCGTCCTCGCGTTCAAGAAGGAGCCCAGCGTCCCGCTCATCGTGGCCTTCACGCTCGCGGAGGGCCTGCTCGTCGGCGGCCTCTCGGTGATGCTCGAGCAGGGGCTCGGGCTCAACGGCATCGCGATGCAGGCCGCATTGGGCACGCTCATCGTCGTGGGCGTCACGCTCGCGCTCTTCCGCGTGGGCAAGGTGCGCACGACCCCGAAGCTCACGAAGTTCTTCCTCGTGGCGGGGCTGTCGTACCTGGCGTTCTCGATCGTGAACGTCATCCTCGGCGTCACCGGCATCAACACCGACCCGTGGGGCCTGCGCACCGGCGTCGAGATCTTCGGCATCCCGCTCGGCGTGCTCCTCGGCGTCTTCGCCGTCGTGATGGGCGCCTACATGCTCATCGGCGACTTCGAGTACATCGAGAACGGCGTCCGCTCGGGGGCTCCCCGCAAGTACGGCTGGATCGGCGCCTACGCGGTCGTCGCGACCGTGGTGTTCATCTACGTCGAGCTCCTGCGCCTGATCGCGATCCTGCGCGGCAGCGACTAGACCGCGCAGCACCGTTCGGGCGGGGCCTCCTCCGGGAGGCCCCGCCCTTCGGTTTCCCGGGCGTTCATCGATGATTCGTCCGGGCCGGTCAGAATGGGGCGATGCAGCCGCTCGTGATCGCCCACCGCGGTGCGCCCTGCGAGCGCCCCGAGCACACCGGATCGAGCTATCGGATCGCCATCCGTCGAGGCGCCGATCTCGTCGAACCGGACGTCGTGCCCACGCGCGACGGCGTGCTGCTCGTCCGCCACGAGCCGGGCCTCGCGTCCACGACGGATATCGCGCTGCGTCCGCGGTTCGCCGACCGCCGCCGCTCCGATGCCTCGGGAGCGTCGGAGTGGTTCGCCGAGGACTTCGATTGGGAGGAGCTGCGCGACCTGCGCGCGGTCGAGCGCTTGCCCGAGCTGCGGCCCCGCTCGGCGGCGCACTCGGGAGCGGAGCCGCCGCTCCGGCTCCGCGAGCTGGTGCGCATCGTGACGGCGGAGGCAGAGGCTCGCGTCCGCCGCTGCGGGATCGTGGTCGAGCTCAAGCACGATGCGCGGTCGCTCGCGCTCGGCTTCGACTATGCCGAACTGCTCGTCCGCGAGCTCGAGGGGCTGGCGGGTCTCGACGCGCTGCGCGACTTGCGGGTCGAGAGCTTCGAGGAGGCGGCGCTCGACCGCCTGCGCGGGGCGGGATGCGGTGCCGCGCGCATCCTCCTCATCGAGACGGACGCCGCCCGGCGGCCGGAGGAGGCGGGCGAGCGGTGGCTGACGCCGGACGGCCTCGACGAGGCGGCGCGGCGATTCGACGGCATCTCGCTGCGCGCATCCCTGCTCGGCGTCGACACCGGGCACCCGGAGCAGGGCCGCGGGCTCGTCGCCGCGGCGCACGCCCGCGGTCTCGAGGTGCTCGCCTACACCTTCCGCACCGAGGACGAGTTCCTGCCGGAGCGCTTCCGGGGCAGGCCGGCCGAGTACCGCGCGGCGCTGCTCGGCACCGGCATCGACGGCCTGTTCACCGACGAGGTGTGAGGCCCGGCTGCCGTTCCGGATGCGAATAGCGCGCAGGATCCGTATATCCCGATGTGCGGGCCATACGCATCAGGAACGGCAGGCCGGCGGGAGACCGCCACGGCCGAACCGGGGGAGGTGCGGCGGAAGCCGGGACTCGCGCCCCGATGTCGGCACCCCGGCCTAGGATGGACTGGTCATGACGTTTCTGCCGCACACCGCCATTCCCGAAGACCTCGTCGAGGGGCTCAACCCGCCCCAGCGCGCCGCCGTCGAGTACCGCGGCGACGCGCTGCTCATCATCGCCGGCGCCGGCTCGGGCAAGACCAGGGTGCTGACCCACCGCATCGCCTCCCTCATCGCCACCCGTGAGGCCTGGCCCAGCCAGATCCTCGCGATCACCTTCACGAACAAGGCCGCGGCCGAGATGCGCGAGCGCGTCGGCCACCTGCTCGGCGAGGCGGTCGAGGGCATGTGGATCTCGACCTTCCACTCGGCCTGCGTGCGCATCCTCCGCCGCGAGGCCGAGAAGTTCGGCTACACGCAGGGCTTCACGATCTACGACTCCGCCGACTCGAAGGCGCTGCTCAAGCGCATCGTCAAGGCGCTCGAGGCGGAGTCGATGGGCGTGACGGTCTCGAACGCGCAGAACAAGATCTCGACCCTCAAGAACGAGCTCGTCGACCCGGACGGCTACGCCCGGCAGATCGACGGCTCGAACCCGCGGGACCAGCTCATCCTCGAGATCTACCGGCAGTACCAGCGGCAGCTCGAGCGCAACAAGGCGTTCGACTTCGACGACCTCATCAGCCAGACGGTGTGGCTGTTCCGCGCCTACCCCGAGATCGCGGCGCTGTACCAGCGCCGCTTCCGGCACGTGCTCGTCGACGAGTACCAGGACACGAACCACGCGCAGTACGCGCTCATCCGCGAGCTCACCCGCCGTGCCGAGCCGCAGCACGTGCCCGCCGACACCCGCATCGCGCTCGACGCCGACGGCTCCATCCCGCCGGCATCGCTCACGGTGGTGGGCGACTCGGACCAGTCGATCTACGCCTTCCGCGGGGCGGACATCCGCAACATCACGGAGTTCGAGCGCGACTTCCCGGGCGCCGAGACCATCCTGCTCGAGCAGAACTACCGCTCGACCCAGCACATCCTCGACGCGGCGAACGCCGTCATCGGCAACAACTTCGACCGCCGCCCCAAGAACCTGTGGACCGCGGCCGGCGAGGGCTCGAAGATCATCGGCTACACCGGCTACTCCGCCCACGACGAGGCGCAGTTCGTGGCGGACGAGATCCACAAGCTCCACGACTCGGGCACGAACTTCAACGACGTCGCCGTGTTCTACCGCACGAACGCGCAGACCCGAACGCTGGAGGAGATCCTCATCCGCGCGGCGGTGCCCTACCGGCTCATCGGCGGCACGAAGTTCTACGAGCGCGCCGAGGTGAAGGACATCGTGGCGTACCTCATGTGCATCGCGAACCCCGCGGACGAGCTCTCGGTGCGCCGCATCATCAACTCGCCCAAGCGCGCGATCGGCCCCGCCACCGAGACGGCGATCTCGAACTTCGCGGGCGACCAGGACATCACCTTCCGCGAGGCGATGGCCCGCGCGGAGGAGCTCGGGCTGGGCCCCAAGGTGACGAACTCGATCCTCGAGCTCGAGGGCGCCCTGCAGGAGGCCGAGCAGTCGATCGACCCGAACCGGCCCGCCGGGCCGGTGACCGTGGCGGCCATGCTGGAGACGCTCATCGAGCGCACTGAGTACACCGAGAAGCTGCGCGCCACGAAGAACCCGCAGGACGACGCCCGCGCCGAGAACGTCGAGGAGCTCGTCAACGTCGCCAAGGAGTTCGACAAGCAGAACCCCGACGGCACGCTCGTCGACTTCCTCACCGAGGTCGCGCTCGTCGCGGCGGCGGACGAGCTGGACGACGAGTCCGGCGCGGTCTCGCTCATGACGCTCCACACCGCCAAGGGCCTCGAGTACGACGCGGTGTTCATCACCGGCGTCGAGGAGGAGCTGCTTCCGCACCGCATGAGCGCGGATGAGCCGGGCGGCCTCGCCGAGGAGCGGCGGCTGTTCTACGTGGGCATCACGCGCGCCCGCAAGGTCCTGCACATCTCGCTCGCGATGTCGCGCACCACCTTCGGCGAGTCCTCCGTGGCGATGCCGAGCCGGTTCCTGCAGGAGATCCCCGAGCAGCTGATCGAGTGGCGCCAGTCGCCGGGCATGGCCACCTCGCGCGGCGGCGAGCGGCCGCGCGCGCTCAACGCCACCGGGTTCGGCGGCGGCCGCCGGGCGGTGGGGTCGCGGATGTACGGCGACATGCCGGAGGGGCGGGGGCTCACGAGCGAGTTCAAGCCCACGCGCGGCAACCGCACCTTCGACAACCAGGTGACCGGGCAGATGCGCGACAACGCCGATCTCGAACTGGAGCAGGGCGACCGCGTCAAGCACACCGACTTCGGCGAGGGCACGGTGCGCTCGGTGCGCGGGCTCAGGGCGAAGCGCGTCGCCGAGGTCGAGTTCGACGAGGCGGGCACCAAGAAGCTGCTCATCAAGGTGGCGCCGCTCGAGAAGCTCTCCTAGCCGCGGATCGCGTCCACGATCTGCACCCGCGTCGCCCGGAACGCGGGCAGGGCGCCCGCGAGGGCCCCGACGAGCGTGGACGCGCCGAGGCCGATGAGCGCGGCCTCGAGCGGGAACGGGCTGGGCTCGTACACGCCGATCGACTTCAGCCAGTCCTGGGTGAGCGGATTCTGCACCGCGAGCACGGTCAGCGCCACGCCGACCAGGCCGGCCACGAAGGTCGCGACCACCGACTCGAGCAGCACGCCGAGGAAGATGCGGCCCGAGGTGGCCCCGTAGCTGCGCCGGATGCCGATCTCGCGCACCCGGTGCTGCATGGTCACGAGGTTGATGTTCACGAGCCCGAGGGCGCCGAGCAGGAACATCCCGCCGGCGGCCGCCGCCACGGCCCACTGCACGACCTCGAGCTGCGCCGCGCCCTCCTTCGCCCAGTCGTCCCGGCTCGCGAACATGTCCATCGACTGCCCGAGCTGGTCCGAGAGCGACATCGCGAACTCGTCCGCGATGTCCTCGGGCACCCACATCGACAGCTGCAGCTCGGGCGGCGAATCCTGCGGCAGCACGAGATCCCGCTGCGAGAACAGCGCGTAGGCCGAGGCCGCATCCCATTCGCTCGAGACGGCCGAGACGCCCACGATCACGGCCTGCTGCAGGTGGTCGCCGAGCATGAGCGTCAGCTGCGGATCGGTGCGCAGATCCGGCGTGCCGAGCTGCTCCCAGAGCTTCTCGTTGACGACCACCGCGGGGGCGAGCCGGTCGGCGTCCTCCTCGACGAGGAACCGCCCCTCGACGATGGGCACGCGGAAGAGCGCCTCGTACTCGGGCTCCACCGCGCTCAGTCCGAACTGCAGCCGGTTCGCCGGGGTGAGCGCCGTGCCGCCGCCGGAGGCGATGAGCGTCGAGTGCTCCACCCCGTAGTCCTGCGGCAGGCGCTCGAGCACCGTCATCTGCGCGTCGTTCGCCTCCCCGGAGGGGCGCACCGAGACCGTCGCGGTGCGGCCCGACTGCCGCTCGCCGGTCTCGATCATCATGTCGCGCATGATCGTGCCCGCCCCGACCGCGCCGGTGAGGCCGACGACCGCGGCCGTGATGCCCACGAGCGCGAGCAGGATGCGCACGCGGTTGACCTTGAGCTCGTCCCAGGCGTCCACGAGCATCGCGGCGAGGGAGGTCGCGCGCGTGCCCGGCTCCCGCGGGCCGCGGCGCGGGCGCTCGGCGCGATGGCTCACGCCTCGGCCTCCGCCCTGCTCAGCGCATCCTCGCGGAGCGCCAGCTCGGCCTCCTCGATCGTGCGCTCGTGCAGCACGCCGTCCTGCAGCAGCAGGACGCGGTCGGCGGTGGCCGCGACGAAGAGGTCGTGCGTGATGGTCACGAGCGCCGCGCCCGTCTCCTGGCTCATGCGGCCGAGCAGACGCATGACGCGCTGACCGGTGCCGACGTCGAGCGCGCCCGTGGGCTCGTCGGCGAGGATGAGCGCGGGGCGCCGCACGAGCGCCCGGGCGATGGCCACCCGCTGCTGCTCGCCGCCCGAGAGCTGCCGGGGGAGCTGGTCGGCTCGATCGCCGAGCCCGACCTCCTCGAGCATCGCGCTCGCGAGGCGGTCGCGCCGCCAGAACTGCTTGGGCGCGCCGTAGAGCAGCGGCATCACGACGTTCGCGTGCGCCGTGCGGTTCTCGAGCAGGTTGAACTGCTGGAACACGAAGCCCACCGAGCGTCCGCGGAGCCGGGCGAGGGCGCCGGCGCCGAGGCTCGAGGCGTCCGCGCCGCGGAAGCTGATCGACCCCTCCGTCGGCCGGTCGATGAGCCCGAGGATGTTCAGCAGCGTCGTCTTGCCCGCCCCGGAGCGGCCGAGGATGGCGACCCGCTCGCCCGGTCCCACGCGCAGGTCCACGCCGCGGAGGATGCGCAGGGTGTCGCCGTCCGGCAGCGCGATCTCGCGGGTGACGCCCCGGACGTCGAGCACCGCGGCGCCGGGAGCGCCGAGGCCTGTCATCCGAAGTCCTCCTCGTAGTAGGCGAACTCGTCGTAGACGGGCACCTCGGCGGGCACGTACTCGAGCACGGTCTGGCCCTCCTCGAGCCCCGAGACCACCTCGACGAAGAGGCCGTCGGTGAGTCCGAGCTCCACCGCCACCTCGAGGGGCTCGCCGCCGTCCTCGGCGGGCACGTAGACGACGCCCGTGGCGTAGTCGCCCCGCACCGCGGTGACGGGCACGACGAGCACGTCCTCGGACATCCCGGCCGTCACCTCGACCTCGGCGGTGAGCCCCGCGAACACGCGCTCGTCCTCGGGCACCGCGCAGCGGATCTGGCCGGTCACCGTCGAGGAGCCCGTATCGCCGCCCTGCGCGTACGGGTCGGCGTACGGATCCATGTACGGGTCGGCATACGGGTCGGCGGGCGCGTTCTGCTGCGGCGCCGCCGGGTCCTGGTCCTCGGGCGCGCCGATCTCGAGGCTCGTGCACTCGAACGGCGCGGGGCCGCCCGAGATGGCGACCGTCGCGGTCGCCGGCTCGTCGAGCATCCGGTACTGCATCGCCGCCGTGAGGTCGGCGACCACGGTGAACGTGCCGGGGCCGATCTGGCCGACCTCCTCGCCGACCGAGACCGTCATCTTCGGCAGGGGCGAGAAGCCGCTGACGATCCCGCTCGCGGGCGCGGTGACGGCGTAGTACTGGTAGATCGGCTCCGGCTCCGAGTACTCCGGCTCGACGCCCTCCTCCGGGTCGCCCGGCGTCAGCTCCACGGGCTCGGTCTGGCCGATCTCCTCCCGCACCTCGAACAGGGTGTCGCCCCGCTGCACCGTGGCGCCGTCCGCGACGTAGACCTCGGTGACGGCGCCCTGCTCGGTCGCGCGGATGGGCACGCCCGGGTCGGCGGTGACCGCGCCGGAGACCGGGAAGGAGTTGACCACGGTCGATCGCTCCACGGTCACGACCGGCGCCTCGAGGGAACCCGAGGGCTCGAGCGCCTCGCCCTCGCGGGCGTTGAAGAAGGCGAGCTTCACGAGCGCCGCGGCGATCACGGCGGCGACGAGGAACCAGCAGGCTCGGCCGATGGATGTGCGGATGGAGCTGCCGGAAGATGTCACCGGAGCGACATTACTCGGTCGGCGTGCAAAAAGACATCGTCGGCCCGCGCCGCGTCCAGCCCGCGGCGCGCCGCCCTGGAGTAGTGTGGTATTTCGGATGTGCCGAGCATCGGCCCGATGAGTTCTCTTCCCGCCGGTCTCGGCTGCTTCCACCTATTTACTCAAGAAATTCGTGCTCAACCGAGCGAGAAACGCGGCGGTTCGCCGTGGATGGGATGAAACGTGGATCTTTTCGAGTACCAGGCGCGCGACCTGTTCGAAGCGCACGGTGTGCCGGTTCTGGCGGGCATCGTGGCCGACACCCCCGAGGAAGTGCGTGCGGCGGCGGAGCGGCTCGGCGGCGTCACCGTCGTCAAGGCGCAGGTGAAGACCGGCGGCCGCGGCAAGGCGGGCGGCGTCAAGGTGGCCAAGAACCCCGATGAGGCGTACGAGGCGGCCAAGAGCATCCTCGGACTCGACATCAAGGGCCACGTCGTCGAGCGCGTCATGGTCGCCGCGGGCGCGAACATCGCCGAGGAGTACTACTTCTCGGTGCTGCTCGACCGCGCGAACCGCAACTACCTGGCCATGTGCTCGGTGGAGGGCGGCATGGAGATCGAGCAGCTCGCCGTCGAGCGCCCGGATGCGCTGGCGCGCGTCGCCGTCGACCCCATCGTCGGCATCGACGAGGCCAAGGCCCGCGAGATCGTCGAGGCCGCGGGCTTCGAGGCCGCGATCGCCGAGAAGGTCGTGCCCGTGCTGCAGAAGCTCTACGAGGTCTACACCGGCGAGGACGCGACCCTCGTCGAGGTCAACCCGCTCGTGCTCACCGGCGAGGGCGACGTCATCGCGCTCGACGGCAAGGTCACCCTCGACGACAACGCCGAGTTCCGCCACGAGGACCACGCCGCGCTGCAGGCCGCCGCGGGCAACCTCGACCCGCTCGAGGTCAAGGCCAAGGAGCACGACCTCAACTACGTCAAGCTCGACGGCCAGGTCGGCATCATCGGCAACGGCGCCGGGCTCGTCATGTCGACGCTCGACGTGGTCGCGGGCGCGGGCGAGCGCCATGGCGGCGTGAAGCCCGCCAACTTCCTCGACATCGGCGGCGGCGCCTCGGCCGAGGTCATGGCCGCGGGCCTCGACGTCATCCTCGGCGACGAGCAGGTCAAGAGCGTGTTCGTGAACGTCTTCGGCGGCATCACCGCGTGCGACGCCGTGGCGAACGGCATCGTCGGCGCGCTCAAGACGCTCGGCGACACGGCCTCCAAGCCGCTCGTCGTCCGTCTCGACGGCAACAACGTGGACGAGGGCCGCAAGATCCTCGCCGACTTCAACCACCCGCTTGTCACCGTCGTGCCGACCATGGACGAGGCCGCTGACAAGGCTGCAGAACTCGCGAACGCCTAAGCGCGCCAGATACGGATAGAGGACTTTAGAACTATGTCGATTTTTCTTGACGAGAACTCCAAGATCATCGTTCAGGGCATCACGGGCTCCGAGGGTTCGAAGCACGCGACCCGCATGCTCGAGGCCGGCGCGAACGTCGTGGGCGGCACCAACCCGCGCAAGGCGGGCCAGACCATCGAGCTCGCGGGCAAGGCGCTGCCGATCTTCGGCTCGGTCGAGGACGCGGTGAAGGAGACCGGCGCGAACGTGTCGGTCATCTTCGTGCCGCCGGCGTTCGCGAAGGGCGCGATCGTCGAGGCCGCCGAGGCGGAGGTGCCGCTCGTGGTCGCGATCACCGAGGGCATCCCGGTCAAGGACGCCGCCGAGGCGTTCGCGCGCGTGCAGGAACTCGGCAAGACCAGGCTCATCGGCCCGAACTGCCCCGGCATCATCACCCCCGAGGTGTCGCTCGCGGGCATCACCCCGGCGACCATCACCGGCTCGGGCCCGATCGGCCTCGTGTCGAAGTCGGGCACGCTCACGTACCAGATGATGTTCGAGCTGCGCGAGATCGGCATCTCGACCGCGATCGGCATCGGCGGCGACCCGGTCATTGGCACCACGCACATCGACGCCCTCGAGGCGTTCGAGGCCGACCCGGAGACCAAGGCGATCGTCATGATCGGCGAGATCGGCGGCGACGCCGAGGAGCGCGCGGCCGAGTTCATCAAGGAGCACGTCTCGAAGCCGGTCGTCGGCTACGTCGCGGGCTTCACCGCCCCCGAGGGCAAGACGATGGGCCACGCGGGCGCGATCGTCACCGGTTCGTCCGGCACCGCCGCGGCGAAGAAGGAGGCGCTCGAGGCCGCCGGCGTGCGCGTCGGCACGACCCCGACCGAGACCGCCAACATCATGAAGGAGATCGTCGCCTCGCTCTAGGCGACGACTTCCGCCGACGGGTTCGGCCGGGGCTTCCGCGCCCGGCCGGGCCCGTCGGCGTTTCCCCACGAGTGTCGTCGGCGACGCGCGGACGACACTCGCCGCGGAGTAGGGGAGACCCAGATCCCTCGACTACCCTCAGGTGCGCCATGACCCGAATCCCCGCTCTGATCGCCGCCCTCGCCGATGCCGCACTCACCGTGGCGATCGGGATCGGGGTGCCGTTGCTGATCGCGGTGACGGGATGGCTCACGACGGGCGCCTTCCAGACCACGCTGTGGGAGGTGCCGCTCACCGCCGCGACCGCGATCTGGGCGCTCGGCCTCGGCGGCGGCGTCGGCTTCACGGTCGAGCCGCTCGCGTTCCCGGCCCTCGGGATCGCCGAGCCCTTCGCCTTCGTCGTATCGGTGGCGCCCCTCGCGTTCGCGGTGTTCATCGGCTGGATGGCGTGGCGGGTCGGCAACCGGCTCAGCGACGAGGACGACCCCTGGGTCGGCGCCGGCGCGAGCACCGTCGTGTTCGCGCTCGCGTCCTGGATCTCGGTGATCATCGCCCCCTCGTACCCCGTGCGCGCCGACGCGGGCGGCGCCGTCCTCGTGGGCTCGCTGCTCTGGCTGGCGCTGCTCCTCATCGGCCTGCGCGTGTGGGAGTACCTCCCATGGCGGGACTGGGCGGGCGACCGCGCCGAGTGGATCGCCGATCGCCTGCGCTCGGGCCTCCGCCTCGCCGGGGGCCTGCTCGCCGGAGTCTGCGCGGCCGCGAGCGTCCTGCTCCTCGTCGGGCTCGTGGCCGGCATGGGACGGGTGGTCGGCCTCATGCAGGCCCTGCAGCTCGACGCCTGGGGCGTCATCGCCCTCGGCCTCGTGCAGCTCGCCTACGTGCCCACGCTCATCGTGTGGTCCGCATCCTGGCTGCTGGGCCCCGGCGTCCAGCTCGGCACGGGATCGGTCGCGGGCCTCGGCGGCGTCGAGGCGGCGCCGATCCCGGTCGTGCCGCTGTTCGGCATCATCCCCGAGACCTCCTCCCCGGTGTGGTGGGCGCTGCTCGCCGTGCCGGTCGCGCTCGCCGCAGTGCTCGCGCTGGGCTTCCGCGCGGAGGCCGAGCAGCAGGATGCGCAGCCCTGGTGGGAGCGCCTGCTCACGCCCGCGCTCGGCGCGGTGATCGCGGGAGGGACGCTCGCGCTCCTCGCGCAGCTCGCCCGCGGCGCGCTCGGCCCCGGCCGGCTCGAGGCGTTCGGCCCGCAGCCGGGCTGGGTGCTCCTCGCCGCCACGGGCCTCTTCTTCCTCGGCGGCGCGGTGGGCGCCTTCCTGCCGCTCGAGCCGGTCAAGGTGCATCTGCCGTTCGGGGATCGCGAGCGGGGGGATGACGACGAGGTCGAGACGGGCGGGCCCTCGCGGGACGAGCGCTCGCGGACCGATGCATCCGCGGAGCACGCGGAGGCCCGTGCGGGCGATCGCGCGGCCGCGCGCGGGCGCGGCGACGGCGCGCGTCGCGGCTACCGGCTCGGGGAGCCGGACGGGGACGCCGAGGCATCCGACTCGGACGCCGATGAGGACGCGCGTCGCGAGGATGCGCATCCCGGCACGGACGCGCACCGGCTCCCCTTCCGCCGCCTCTTCGGGAGGATCGGCGGCGTCCGCTCCGGGGGCGACGGCGAAGACGCGCCGGCCGGCTCCGCGCGCCCGCGTCGAGCCGGATCCGAGGAGGCCCGGGGCCGAGCCGAGTCCGGGGAGGCGGAGGCCCGGGGGCGCGGCGGCGAGGACGCCGAGGCGGAGTCCGACGCCGACGAGCGGCAGGAAGCCCCGCGGCCGGGCGGCATCTGGACCACGCCGAAATCGCGCCCGCGGACGGACCGGGAGCGCCCCGCGGTCGAGGAGCCGGATATCTACGCCGACATCGATCTCGACGAAGAGCGCTGAGCACCGGCACGATAGGATCGCATGGTGCTCAAGCTCGTCGTGCTCATCTCCGGAACGGGGTCGAACCTCCGCTCCCTGCTCGAATCGATCGACGCCAGCCGCGGCACCGACCGGCCGATCGAGGCGGAGGTCGTGGCGATCGGCGCGGACACGCCCGCCGCGAACCTCGAGCTGGCAGCCGAGCGCGGCATCCCGAGCTTCGTGGTGCGGCCGGCCGACTACCCCGATCGCGCGGCCTGGGGCGACGCGCTGCTCGAGCGCGTCCTGGAGTTCGAGCCCGACGCGACCATCCTGAGCGGGTTCATGCGGCTCGTCCCGCCGCGCTTCGTCGAGGCGCTCGCGCCCCGGCTGCTCAACACCCATCCCGCCTACCTGCCCGAGTTTCCCGGCGCGCACGCGGTCCGCGACGCGCTCGCGGCCGGGGCCGACCGCACCGGGGCGACCGTCATGGTCGTCGACAACGGCGTGGACACCGGCCCGATCATCGAGCAGCGCCGGATCCCCATCCTCCCCGGCGACGACGAGGCCGCGCTGCACGAGCGCATCAAGGTCGTCGAGCGGGAACTGCTGACCGACACGGTGCGAGGACTCGCCGAAGGCACCGTCAACCTCAAGGAGATCGCCGAATGAGCGCCCCCAGAATCACCGAAGCCCGTCGCGAGCGCGACCAGGTCGCCATCCGCCGGGCACTGATCTCGGTCTCGGATAAGACCGGGCTCGAGCAGCTCGCGAAGGCGCTCGGCGAGGCCGGCGTCGAGATCGTCTCGACCGGCTCGACCGCGCAGAAGATCAAGGACACCGGCGTCGACGTGGTCGAGGCGGCGGAGGTCACCGGCTTCCCCGAGATCCTCGACGGCCGGGTCAAGACCCTGCACCCCAAGGTGCACGGCGGCCTGCTCGCCGATCTGCGCCTCGCCAGCCACGAGCAGCAGCTCGAGGAGCTGGAGATCAGGCCCTTCGACCTCGTGGTCGTGAACCTCTATCCGTTCGCGGAGACGGTCGCCTCCGGCGCCGAGGCCGAGGACGTAGTCGAGCAGATCGACATCGGCGGCCCCGCCATGGTGCGCGCCTCGGCGAAGAACCACGCGAACGTCGCGATCGTCGTCTCGCCCGAGCGCTACGCCGAGATCATCGACGCCGCCAAGAACGGCGGCACGAGCTTCCAGCAGCGCCGCGAGCTCGCGGCCGCGGCCTTCGCCCACACCGCCGAGTACGACGCGAACGTGTCGAGCTGGTTCGCCGAGCAGCTCGCCGAGGCCGGGGACGACGACGCCGAGCCCGCCGCCGAGGCCCCGGCCGAGGTGGAGTTCCCCGAGGCGCTCGAGATCGCGGCCGAGCGCGAGGCCACCCTGCGCTACGGCGAGAACTCGCATCAGCAGGCGGCGCTCTACCGGGTCGAGGACGGCCGCGGCATCGCGCAGGCGGTGCAGCTGCACGGCAAGGAGATGTCCTACAACAACTACGTGGACGCCGACGCGGCCCTCCGGGCGGCCTACGACTTCGGCGAGCCCGCCGTCGCGATCATCAAGCACGCGAACCCCTGCGGCATCGCCGTGGCGCCCGAGGGGCTCGAGGAGGCGGAGGCGATCGCCGAGGCCCACCGCCGCGCCCACGCCTGCGACCCGCTCTCGGCCTTCGGCGGCGTGGTCGCCGCGAACCGCGAGGTGTCGCTCGAGATGGCGCAGACGCTGAGCGAGATCTTCACCGAGGTCGTGGTGGCCCCCGGCTTCGCCGACGAGGCCGCGGCGCTGCTCGCGAGGAAGAAGAACATCCGCCTGCTCGCCGTGCCCGCCGACTACGCGCGCGCGGACATCGAGCTCCGGCAGATCTCGGGCGGCTTCCTCGCCCAGACCGTCGATCGCTTCCCCGCCGAGGGGCGCATCAGCGATGCGTGGGAGCTCGCGGTCGGCGAGCCCGTGGACGACGCGACGATGCGCGACCTCGAGTTCGCGTGGAAGGCGTGCCGCGCGGTGAAGTCGAACGCGATCCTGCTCGCGAACGAGGGCGCCTCCGTGGGCGTCGGCATGGGGCAGGTCAATCGCGTGGACTCCTGCCACCTGGCCGTCGATCGGGCGGGCGACCGCGCCGCCGGCTCCGTCGCCGCGTCCGACGCGTTCTTCCCCTTCGCCGACGGCCTCGAGGTGCTCACCGCCGCGGACGTCCGCGCGGTCGTGCAGCCCGGCGGATCGATCCGGGACGACGAGGTCAGGGCCGCGGCCGAGAAGGCCGGCATCGCGATGTACTTCACCGGCGAGCGCCACTTCTTCCACTAGGCCGTTCGCCGCAGCGAACCGCAAGCACGTCCAGCAACGAAAGGGCCCCGTGAGCCGACAGCCTTCCAACCCAGCAATCGCGAACCTCAGCACCGCGCTGGCGGCGTCGGGGGTGACGCTGCTGGGCACGCTGTTCTTCACGGCGCAGCGCGACCTCACGTTCGTGCGGGCGCCGGGGGAGACGTTCTCGAACGCGTTCAGCCTGGCGGTGCCCGCCGTGGCCGTGTACCTGCTCGTGCTCTTCGGGCTCGGGTTCGCGGGCGTGCTCCGCCGCTGGTGGACGGCGGCTCTCGCCGGCCTGCTCGCGGCGTTCGTGGGCAGCACCCTCGGCTACGCGCTGCAGGTGATCTCGAACGGCCTCGAGCTCTCGGGGGAGACCTGGGGCATGATCTTCGGCGAGTTCGTCGGGCTCAACGTGCAGTTCTCGGTGGCGGGCGTGCTCGCGGCGGCGCTGCTGTGCCCGCCCGTCTACCGCCGGCTCACCGGCGAGGCCGAGCCGGGCGCCGCGGTGCGATACGTCGAGGGCCCCTCGTCCATCGACGACAGCGGATCGGCGTTCGTGCGCATCCCCTCGACCGCGATGCTCGAGGACATGGACGAGGCGACGCGCGAGACCGCGAATACGCAGTGGGAGGCGATGGTCGCCGCGTTCGAGGAGGCCGAGTGGGGCACGCAGGCCGTGCCCGAGGCGGAGGACGAGCGCCTCGCGGTCTTCGTGGGGGATACCGCGCTCGTGCTCGGCGAGCAGGTCATCCCCGCGCGGCCGAAGCAGGACGCGCGCCGCGGCGAGTTCGGCGACGTCCGCGAGACGCTGGCCGAGGCCGGCGCCGTGTTCGACGAGCTGGAGGCGCCGGCGGTGTTCGACCCAGCCGACGTGGTGGAGGGCATCGGCGTGCTTTATGTGGGCGTCGGCGGCGCCACGAACGCGTCGGCCGTTCGGGGCCTGCGCAGCGCCGTGCGCGATCGTGGCTACGAGGTCGTCGCCGTGCCCGTCGCCGAGGGCGTGCGGCTCTCGGATGCGGCCTCGGTGCTGCCCGACGGCACGAAGCTCGTGTGGGAGCCGGGCATCCGCAATCCGGAGGTCTTCGGCGGTCGCGTCGCCACGGCGGAGCCGAGCGGCGCGGCGGTCGTCGCCCTGGACGAGCAGACCATCGCCGTGCCCGCCTCCGCGCCGAAGACGCGCGCGCTGCTCGGGGAGCTCGGCTACGTCACGGTCGAGCTCGACATCTCGGTCTTCGAGGAGGCCGGCGGCTCGCTCCCGCGCCTGTCGCTGCGCTCCCGCGACTAGGCCCTCGCCGCCTTCGGGACGAATAGCCCGCCGACCCCTGCTCCGGGGTCGCGCGGGCTATTCGTCGCATCGCGGTAGAGGCGGCGATGCGGTGATGGGGGAGCGAGGCGGTGAGGGCGGAGCGCACCGTCGCGGGCCCGGATGCCGAGCAGCCGCGCAGGTCGAACGCCGCACAGGCCGAGCAGCCGCGCACCGAACGCCGCACAGGCAGCCGGGAGCCCCGGACGCGCCGGGCTGGTCCGGGGCGGACGCGCCGATCACGGCCGGCGGGGCCGGGGGAGGTGCCAGCCGCGCATGAAGGAGACCAGCCGCAGCACCACCGCCGCGGTGCCGCCGATCACCGCGGCCCAGAGCTCGTCCATCCCGCAGGCCATGAGTCCCACGGCGGTATTCGCCCCCAGCAGCGCCGAGATGGCGTAGAGCTCGCGCGTGAGCACGCCCGGCACCCGGTTCACCAGCACGTCGCGGATGACCCCGCCGCCGATGGCGGTGATGGTGCCGACGAGCATGCTGGTCAGCGGCGTCTGCCCGGAGGCGTACGCGGCGGCCGCCCCGTGGGCCGAGAAGAGTCCGAGGCCGAACGCGTCGAAGACCACCTCGAAGTATCGGATGCGGGCGAGCCGCGGGTGCACGAAGAAGACGATGAACGAGCCGAGGACGGCGACGGTGAGATTCGGCCAGTGCGTGAACGAGACCGGCGGATGCACTCCGAGCAGGACATCGCGGATGACCCCGCCGCCGATGCCCGTGAACGAGCCGACCACCACGACCCCGAGGATGTCCAGCCTGCGCCGCACGCCCACGAGCGCCCCCGAAATCGCGAACGCCAGTATTCCCGCGAGCTGGAGCCCCTCCGAGAGCAGGGCACTCATCGAGGCTAGAGGGCGCGCTCGCCGATGACCTCGCCGTAGGGCGTCTCGCCCGTGACCGTGAAGCCCATCGCCTCGAAGAACTGGCCCGGGCCGAGCTCGCCCTCTTCCCACACCGCGACCACCGAGTCGAAGCCGCGCTCGCGGGCCTCGTCGAGCACCGCGTCCACGGCGAAGGCGCCGATGCCCTGCCGCTGGCGGTCGGCGTCCACGTTCATCCGCAGGATGGTGGCGCGGTAGAGCGGGTCGTCCGACTCCTCGTTGAACGTGGCCATGATGAAGGCGACCACCTCGTCGTCGAGCACGACGACGCGCGGCCACATGGTGTCCTGATTGACGTACGCCTCGGCGATCGAGTGCGATACGGGCGCGACGAAGGCTTCCTGGCCCGGCTTGAGGGACAGGGCGTTCGCAGCGACGATGTTGTCAGCCGTGAGCGGAGCGATGCGCAGAGGACTCATATGTGCAGGGTACCCCGATGAATCGGGGAGTAGCCTGACTCCTCGAGCCGGCGCCCGGCCTGGCACGGGGCCCGAGAGTCCCGTGCGGCAATAGAATTGCCGGGCAGGTGGTGCAGAGGGTTATGAGCCGAGCAGCGGAGGGTGAACGATGTCGCAGGAATCGTCGTACGGGAACTCGGAGTCGGGGCGCGAGCTGATCGCGCTGGTCCGGGCCGACGGGCAGGGCGAGCTTCGCGACGGCGAGCGGGTCACGCGGATGCGCGCCGCGGATGCGGACGAGCTGCGGGGCATGCTCATGGAGCGGGCGATGGCGATCGCGGTCGACGAGGGCGTCGAGCTGCCGCTGCAGACCATCGACGTCGACGGCATCTACCCGCTCCGCTGCTTCCCGAACGGCGACCTGCAGCAGGTGGGGGAGGTGATGCCGCTCGTGCCCGGCGTGACCGAGCTCACCCCCGAGGAGGACGAGACCGCGAGGGCCGCGGACGGCGGATACGCCCAGCTCTTCGGCAGCCGACCCGACGACGAGGAGGTCGACGAGGACAGCCTGCACGAGACGATCCAGCTGCCGCGCCCCGCAATGATGGCCCAGTCGCTCGAAATCGAGGAGCGCCGCATCGAAGAGCGCCGCATCGAGGAGCGTCGCGCCGAGGAGCGTCGCGCCGAGGCCGAGCGGGTGCAGGAGGACGAGGACCTCGAGGAGGAGATCCACGAGGAGGGCCTCGATCACGACTTCGACGAGGCCGAGGAGGAGGGCGAGGCGGCGGGCTTCGCCGAGCCCGAGGCCGAGCCGACCGATCCCGTCGCGCGCCCGGGCTGGGCGCAGCCGCGCCCGGCGATCCCCGCCGAGGACCGGGACGACGCGCGGCGGGATGCGCCCGCCGGCCGGCTCCCCGCCGAGGAGCCGGAGCCGGAGGCTGAGGCGACCCCGGAGGAGGAGTGGCAGCCGACCTTCGCACGCCGTCCGCGGCAGGAGCCCGAGGAGCGCGCCCCGCTCGGCGAGGACGACGACGAGGACCTGCTCGCGGGCCACGAGACGCCCAAGCGCCGCCCGCGGCCGGAGCGCGTCTCGACCGAGGGCGTGCCCACGCTCGACGACTTCCTCTCGGCGAAGTCGAAGGCGCAGAAGCGCCCCGCGGAGCAGGGATGGCGCGCCGGCATCCGCCGTGCCTCCGGCGGGCTCATCAAGCTCGGGCCGGGCAAGCGCGAGCGCACCATCCGCGACGAGATGGCGAGCATCCAGAAGGTCTTCGACGGCACGCGCACCATCGTCGTGATGAACCCGAAGGGCGGCGCCCACAAGACCACCGCCACGCTCATGATCGCGGCGGCATTCGGCAGCCTGCGCGGCGGCTACACGCTCGCGTGGGACAACAACGAGACCCGCGGCACGCTCGGCTGGCGCTCGCGCCCCGGCACGACCGCGAACACCGCCGTGGACCTGCTGCGGGAGCTGCCCCGGTTCGAGATCTCGGGCGGCGCGACGATCTCGGACATCGACCGCTACGTGCGGAATCAGGGCGACGCGAAGTTCGACGTGCTGGCGAGCGACGACGACGCGGCCTCCGCGGCGATCATCGACGACGACGCCTTCAGCAGGCTGCACCGGGTGCTCTCGCGCTTCTACCGCATCATGGTGATCGACACCGGCAACAACATGCGCGCCTCCAACTGGGAGGCTGCGCTCGACGTGGCCGACCAGCTCGTGATCGTGTCGACGGCCCGCGAGGACACCGCGGCCTCGGCCGCGTGGCTCGCGGACGGGCTGCGCGAGCGCGGCTACGGCGACAAGCTGGCCAGCGCCGTGACGGTGCTCTCCTCGCCCTCCTCGAAGGAGGACCCGGAGCTGACGAAGAAGCTGCACAGCCACTTCCACCAGCTCACCCGCGCCGTGGTCTCGGTGCCCTACGACCAGGAGTTCGTCGGCGGCGGGGAGCTGAACATCCCGAACCTGCGCCCCGAGACTCGGGAGGCGTGGCGGCACGCGGCAGCCACCATCGCCCGCGGCCTCTAGGGCTCGGCGGACCCGATGGCCGGCTTCAAGGACGAGCTCTCGCCCGAGCTCGTCGCCCGCCTCGCCCGCGAGCTCGCCGAGGCCTCGCCCTCGTTCGACCGGGCGGCGTTCGAGCGCCTCGCGGTCGACGGCCTCGACGAGCTCGAGCTCAAGGCCCGGATCGGGCTCATCGCCCGGGCCCTCGCCGCCTCGATGCCCGCCTCGCCCGAGGAGGCCGATCGGACGATCCGCGCCGCGCTCGACGGCGGCGGCCTCCACGGCTGGGCCTCGATGCCCGTCGACGAGTACGTCGCGACGGCGATGCTGGACCGCCCCGACCTCGCCCTCCCGCTGCTGGCGGCGCTCACGCCCCGCTACACGGCCGAGTTCGCGATCCGCCCGTTCATCGAGACCCACTACGAGGCAACGATGGCGCACCTGCGGGCGTGGACGGCCGACCCCGACGAGCACGTGCGGCGGCTCGTCTCCGAGGGCACGCGGCCGCGGCTGCCGTGGGGGCGGCGGCTCGCCCGGTTCATCGCCGACCCCGCGCCCGCGCTGGCGCTGCTGGAGCCGCTCGTCGAGGACGACTCCGCGTACGTGCGCCGCTCGGTGGCGAACCACCTCAACGACATCGGCAAGGACCATCCGGACCTCGCCCTCGAGACCGCGGCGCGCTGGTCGGGGGCCGGCGAGCACGGCGCCGCCGTCGCGCGCCACGGCCTCCGGACGCTCGTGAAGCAGGGGCATCCCGCGGCGCTCGCGATCCTCGGCTTCGACCACGACGCCCCCGTCGAGCTCTCGGACCTCGTCTGCTCGCCCGCGACCGTGCCGATCGGCGGCGAGACCGCCATCGGCTTCACGCTGCGCGCGCCGGAGCCGACGCGCGCGGCGATCGACTACGTGGTCCACTACCGGGGAGCCCGCGGCCCCAAGGCGGGCAAGGTGTTCAAGCTCGCGGTCCGGGATCTCCCCGCCGGGCGGCCCGTCGAGCTCTCCCGCCGCCACGCCTTCGCGCACGTCTCGATCCGGAGGATCCACCCCGGCCCGCACCGCATCGAGATCCAGGTCAACGGGCGCGTACTCGGCTCCGCCGAGATCGAGGTCGTCGACGCGGAGGCCCCGCCGGCCTCCGCGTGAGTCCGGGACGGCCCGGGGCGGAGGCGCCGCAGCGGCGGGCCCGTCCGGCGCCCGGCCGGCATTCGTGGAGACCCGCGCGTCCGCGTAGGATGCGAGGGTGCTTACTGTTGTCTGTTCCGATCGTGTTGCCGAACCGCGCGAAGTGGACGAGATCATCGCCGGTCTGGACGACCGAGCCGGCGTGGTCCTCGCCTCGGGCGTCGAGTACCCGGGCCGGTACACGCGATGGGACATCGGCTTCATCGACCCGCCCCTCGTGATCGAGGGCCGGGGCTTCCGGATGCGCATGCGCGCGCTGAACGACCGCGGCCTCGTGCCGCTGCGCGCCTTCGAGGATCTTCTCGCCGACGTCGAGGGCCTCGACGTGCGCCGCGTCGACGACCGCGAGGTGGCGATCGGCATCGCGCCGCAGCGGGACGAGATCCTGCCCGAGGAGGAGCGCACCCGCCGCCGCTCCTCCTTCGCGGTGCTGCGGCACATCATCGACGCGCTGCCCGAGGACGCCCGGCACCTCGGCCTCTACGGCTCGCTCGGCTACGACCTCGTGCGGCAGATCGAGCACCTCGACGAGCCGGCGGGCGGGGAGCAGCGCGACCTCGTCATGTACCTGCCCGACAGCGTGATCGCCGTGCACCGGCAGCGCGGGGACGCGCATCGCTACGAGTTCGACTACAGCTACCGCGGCGAGAGCACCGCGGGGCTGCCGCGCGAGCGGACGCCGGCGCCCTTCGTCCCGCCGGCGGCGGACGCGCAGGGCTCGCGCGACCACCAGCCAGGGGAGTACGCCGGGCTCGTGCGGCGCGCGAAGGACTACTTCGCGCGGGGCGACCTGTTCGAGACGGTGCCGGGCCAGGCCTTCCGCGAGCCGGTGCGCACCTCGCCCTCTGCGGTGTTCCGCTCGCTCGTGCGCGCGAACCCCTCGCCCTACGGCGCGATCATGAACCTGGGCGGCAACGAGTTCCTCGTCACGGCCTCGCCCGAGATGTTCGTGCGCGTGCAGGGCCGCCGCGTCGAGACCGCGCCCATCTCCGGCACCATCGCGCGCGGGGCGGATGCGATCGCCGACGCCGACCAGATCCGCACGCTGCTCAACAGCGAGAAGGACCGCTCGGAGCTCACGATGTGCACCGACGTGGACCGCAACGACAAGTCGCGGGTCTGCGAGCCGGGGTCGGTGCGCATAATCGGCCGCCGCCAGGTCGAGCTCTACTCGAAGGTCATCCACACCGTCGACCACGTCGAGGGCGCGCTGCGCGAGGGCTTCGACGGCCTCGATGCGTTCGCCACCCACATGTGGGCCGTCACCGTCACCGGCGCCCCGAAGATCTGGGCGATGCGGTTCATCGACGAGCACGAGCGCTCCCCGCGCACCTGGTACGCTGGCGCGCTCGGGGTGCTCTACGCGAACGGCGACGTGAACACGGGCCTCACCATCCGCGCCGCGATGATCCGCGAGGGCATCGCCGAGGTGCGCGCCGGCGGCACGCTGCTCATCGACTCGGTGCCCGAGGAGGAGGAGCGCGAGACCGAAATGAAGGCCTCGGCGCTGCTCGAGGCCATCGCCGCGCGCCCGGAGGAGGGCGCCGCCGAGGCCGACGCCGCCGATCCCGCCATCGGCGCGGGCCACCGCATCCTCTTCCTCGACCACGAGGACTCCTTCGTGCAGATGCTCGCCGGCTACATGCGCGAGACCGGCGCGGAGGTGCGCACCGTGCGCGTGCCCAGGGGCGGCGTGCCGATCGAGCAGGTGCGCGCGCAGCTCGACTCGATCGACGCGACCCTCGTGGTGATGTCGCCCGGCCCGGGCTCGCCGCGCGACTTCAAGGACGACGAGATCCTCGCCGAGCTCGACGCCCGCGGCCTGCCCGTGTTCGGCGTGTGCCTGGGCCAGCAGGCCATCGGCGAGTACCTCGGCGCCTCGCTCGGGCAGCTCGACTACCCGCTGCACGGGCAGGAGCGCGAGATCGTGGTGACGGCGCCCGGCTTCCTCGACGAGCTGCCGGAGCGGTTCGTGACGGGCCGCTACCACTCGCTCTACATCGACCCCGAGACCGTGCCCGAGGGGCTCACGATCGTGGCGAGCGACGACGACGGCGTGCCGATGGCGATCGAGCACTCCGAGAAGCGCTGGTACGCGGTGCAGTTCCACCCGGAATCGCTCATGACGCTGCGCGACCGCGCCGGCCACCGCATCATCGAGGCGGTCATGCGGCGCATCGCCGAGCCGCGCGACTAGCCGCCCGCCCACGAGGAAGGCCCCCGACGAGTCGGGGGCCTTCCTCGTGCTTCCGAGCCGGCTACTTGAAGATGATCGTGCGCTGCCCGTCGAGCAGGATGCGGTGCTCGGCGAACCACTTGACCGCCTGGGTCAGCGTGCGGGACTCCTCGTCCTGGCCCATGGCCTGCAGCTCCTTGACCGTGTCGTCGTGGTCGACGCGGCGCACGTTCTGCTCGATGATCGGCCCCTCGTCGAGGTCGGTCGTGACGAAGTGCGCGGTGGCGCCCACGACCTTCACGCCGCGCTCGTGCGCCTGCCGGTACGGGTTCGCGCCCTTGAAGCCCGGGAGGAAGGAGTGGTGGATGTTGATCGCGCGGCCCTCGAGCTCGGCGCAGAGCTCGGGCGAGACGATCTGCATGTAGCGCGCGAGCACGACGAGCTCGATCCCCTCCTCCTCGATGATCCGCCGCACGCGATCCTCGAACGCGGCCTTGTCCTCGGGCCCCGCGATCGGCAGGTGCTCGAACGGCACATCGTAGAACCCGGCGAGGTCGCCCAGCGTCGGGTGGTTCGCGAGGATGCGGGTGACCTCGATGGGCAGGTGCCCGGCGCGCTGGCGGAACAGCAGGTCGTTCGCGCAGTGCTCGGCCTTGGAGCCGAGCACGAGCGTGCGGATCGCCCGGGTCGCGTCCTCGAGGCGGATCTCGGCGTCGAAGCGCTCGGCCACCGGGTTCAGCTCGGCCAGGAGCGCGCCGCGGGTCACCGGGGTGTCCACCTCGAGCCGCAGGAAGAAGCGGCCCGTGTCGCGCGAGGAGAACTGCTGGAGCTCGATGACGTTGCCCGCCGAGGCGACGATCGCTGCGGTCACCGCGTGCACGATGCCCGGGCGATCGGCGCACACCAGGGTGAGCACCCAGTGGTTGGGCCTCGATTTCGCGGACTCGGATGCGGGAGAAGTCGTTTCGGTCACGAAGGCAAGCGTACTGGAGGCCCGCGGCGGGGGAGTAGTCCGCGCCGTGTACTCCCGCATCGCGACGCGGGAGTACGCTCGAACGGTGACCGACGCTTCCGCAACCAAGTTCCCGTGGGCGCCGCTGCTGACGCTGGCGACCGCCACGTTCATGTCGATCACCACGGAGATGCTGCCCACGGGGCTCATGCACCTCATGGCGCCCGGGCTCGGCGTCGCCGAATCGCAGATCGGCCTGCTCATGACGGTGTTCGCCTACAGCGTGGTCGTCACCTCGACGCCCCTCATGGTGCTGCTGCGGCGGGTGCCCAAGCGCGTGCTGCTCGTCTCGGTGCTGCTGCTATTCTCGGTCTCCACGCTCGCGACCGCCTTCGCCCCCACGTACGGCTGGGTGCTCGCCACCCGCATCCTCACGGGTATCGCGCAGGGCGTGTTCTGGTCCTCCGTGACCGCCTACACCGCCACGCTCGTGCGGCCCGAGCAGCTCACGAAGGCCGTGTCGATCACGAGCGGCGGCGGCGGGCTCGCCTTCGTCCTCGGCGTGCCGCTGGGCACGCTCCTCGGCCAGCTCTTCGGCTGGCGGCTCACCTTCGTCGCGCTCGCGGCCGTGTCGATCGCGGTCGCCGCCCTGCTCTGGCTCGTGCTGCCGAAGGGCCAGCGGGAGCCCGCCGCATCCACCTCGCCCATCGAGGTGCAGCCGGCCCCGCAGGCCATCGGCGACACCGCGGCGATCGTGCTGCCGAGGCGATCCCCGCGTTCGATGGGGCTCGTGGCGCTCGTGTGCGTGCTGTGCGCGATCGTCATGACCGGGCACTACTCCTTCTACTCCTACGTCTCGCCCTACCTGCTCGGCCCGGTCTCGCTGCCCGAGGGCTGGCTGCCGGTCGCGCTGTTCGGCTACGGCATCGCCGCGGCGGGGGCCACCTTCGCGACGGGGCTCGTGTTCTCGGGCCGGCCGGGCATCGGCTTCTACACGTCCTTCGCGCTGTTCCTCGTGGGCGGCGGCTCGCTCGCGCTGCTCGCCGACCACCAGCCGCTCGCGCTCGCGGGCATGTTCCTGTGGGGCATCGCGATGGGCTTCACCCCGACGCTGCTGCAGGCGCGGCTGCTCGCGGTCGCGCCGACGAGGCACCGCGACCTCGCGAGCGCGCTCTACACCTCCGCCTTCAACCTCGGCATCGGCAGCGGCTCGTTCGTGGGCGGCCTCGTGCTGGACGCGACGGGACTCGGCGGCCTCGGCATCACCTTCCTCGCGATGATCGGGCTCGCCGTCCTCCTGAACCTCGGCATCGACCTGGCCGCGGCGCGCGCTGCGAGGCCGCGGACGCGGTAGCGGCGCCGCGCCCGCCGCGTCCTCGCCGGGGCCGGGATGCGCCATCCGCGTCCCCGTATTGCGTGCGCCGGAGGGGGTGCGTCTAGACTTGTCGAGCCGCGACTGGCGTCGGGTGGGGCACCATCGGGGAGCGGCCTTCGGAGCACGAGCCGCACGCCTGGGTTCGCCGACACTCATGACCGTCCGGTGCCGTGAGCCGGAATCCGAATTAGGAGTCTCTAGTGTCCGACTATCAGAACCTTCCCCTCTCGCAGATCGACCCGGAGATCTCCGCGGTCCTCGGCGACGAGCTCGATCGTCAGCGCAACACCCTCGAGATGATCGCGAGCGAGAACTTCGTGCCGCGCGCCGTGCTCGAGGCGGTGGGCAGCGTGCTGACCAACAAGTACGCCGAGGGCTACCCGGGCCGCCGCTACTACGGCGGCTGCGAGGTCGTCGACGTCGCCGAGAACCTGGCCCGCGACCGGGCGAAGGAGCTCTTCGGCGCGAAGTTCGCGAACGTGCAGCCCCACTCCGGCGCGACCGCGAACGCGGCCGTGCTGCACGCCCTCGCCACGCCCGGCGACACCATCCTCGGCCTCTCGCTCGACCACGGCGGCCACCTCACGCACGGCATGAAGATCAACTTCTCGGGCCGCCTCTACAACGTCGCCGCCTACGGCGTCGACCCCGAGACCGGCCGCGTCGGCATGGACGAGGTGCGCCGCCTCGCGCAGGAGCACAAGCCCAAGGTCATCATCGCCGGCTGGTCGGCCTACCCGCGCGAGCTCGACTTCGCGGCCTTCCGCGAGATCGCGGACGAGGTCGGCGCGTACCTGTGGGTCGACATGGCGCACTTCGCGGGCCTCGTCGCGGCGGGCATCCACCCCAGCCCCGTGCCCCACGCCCACGTCGTCTCCTCGACCGTGCACAAGACCATCGGCGGCCCCCGCTCGGGCTTCATCCTCACCAACGACGCCGACCTCTCCAAGAAGATCAACTCGGCCGTGTTCCCCGGCCAGCAGGGCGGCCCGCTCATGCACGTGGTCGCGGGCAAGGCCGTGGCCTTCAAGCTCGCGATGACGGACGAGTTCCGCGACCGCCAGGAGCGCACCAAGCGCGGCGCCCAGATCCTCGCCGAGCGCCTGCAGCAGGACGACGTCAAGGAGGCCGGCGTGGCGCTCACGAGCGGCGGCACCGACGTGCACCTCGTGCTCGTCGACCTGCGCGACTCGGCCCTCGACGGCCAGCAGGCGGAGGACCTCCTGCACCGGGTGGGCATCACCGTCAACCGCAACGCGGTGCCGAACGACCCGCGGCCGCCGATGGTCACCTCGGGCCTGCGCGTCGGCACGCCCGCGCTCGCCTCGCGCGGCTTCGGCGACGAGGAGTTCCGCGAGGTCGCCGACGTGATCGCCGAGACCCTCAAGCCCGAGCCGGACGTCGAGTCGCTGCGCGCCCGCACGCAGGCGCTCGCCGACCGGCTCCCGCTCTACGAGGGCCTGGTCTACGCATGAGCGAGGCGTTGCGCCTCGATGGAAAGCAAGCGGCGGCCGAGATCAAGGCCGACCTGCGCGACCGCGTAGCCGCGCTGCGCGAGCGCGGCATCGTGCCGGGCCTCGGCACGGTGCTGGTCGGCGAGGATCCGGGCTCGAAATGGTACGTCGCGGGCAAGCACCGCGACTGCGCCGAGATCGGCGTCGAGTCGATCCGCATCGACCTGCCCGAGACCGCTACGCAGGGCGAGGTGGAGGAGGCGGTCGACCGCCTCAACGCCGACCCGGCCTGCACCGGGTACATCGTGCAGCTGCCGCTGCCGAAGCACATCGACCAGGACGCGATCATCGAGCGCATCGATCCGCTCAAGGACGCCGACGGCCTGCATCCCACCAACCTCGGCCGCCTCGTGCTCAACGTCAACGAGCCCATCTCGACCCCGCTGCCGTGCACCCCGCGCGGCTGCATCGAGCTGCTGCGCCGCAACGGCATCGACCTCGCGGGCAAGCACGTGGTCGTCATCGGCCGCGGCGTGACCGTGGGCCGCTCGATCGGACCGCTGCTCACACGGCGCGAGATCAACGCCACCGCGACGCTCACGCACACCGGCACGCGCGACCTCGGGGAGATCGTGCGCACGGCCGACGTGGTCATCGCCGCCGCGGGCTCGCAGGGCCTCGTGCGGGCGGAGTGGATCAAGCCGGGCGCCGCGGTGCTCGACGTGGGCGTCTCGCGGTCGGTCGACCCCGAGACCGGCAAGTCCAAGGTGCGCGGCGACGTGGACCCGGCCGCCTGGCAGGTGGCCGGCGCGATCTCGCCGAACCCCGGCGGGGTGGGCCCCATGACCCGGGCCCTGCTGCTCGCCAACGTGGTGGAGACCGCGGAGCGCCTCGCCGCGTAGCTGCGCGGCCCGCCGGGCTGCCCGATCGCCGGGCGGCCCGGCGGGCCTCGCCGCCCTGTCAGCCGGAATGCCTCGCAGATGCGTCGCAGTTCGCGGTTCTGCACGCCGCAGAACCGCGAACTGCGACGCATCTGTCGTCTCCGGCGCGCCGTCCGCTTCGTCGCGCCGTCGTTTCCGCAGTGTTACGAGGGATTTCGCGAGCGCCCGGCGGCGGAATAGTCTCGTCGGAGCACCCGCACGCCCGGAACGAAGGAACCGATGAACTCGAGCACGACCACCGCCGGAATCCAGCAGTCGCTCTTCGACGAGGTGGTCGACCGCCGCGGCACGAACTCCGAGAAGTGGAGCGGCGCGGCCACGATGCTGTCGCCGGAGGAGGCCGCCGCCGATCCGCTGCCGATGTGGGTGGCGGACATGGACTTCCGCGCGCCGCAGCCGGTGCTCGACGCCCTGCACGACGCGGTGGATCACGGCGTGTTCGGCTATCCGCTCGAGACCACCGCCTCCTACCTCGAGGCGGTCACGGGCTGGCAGGCCAGGCGCTTCGGCTGGGAGGTGCCCGACGAGTGGGTCGTGCACACCAACGGCATCATCACCACGATCAAGAACATCATCCAGGCCTTCTCGAGCCCGGGCGACTCCGTGCTCATCCAGCCGCCCGTGTACGTGCACTTCCACAACGACGTGCGGCTCAACGGTCGCCACCTCGCCTACGCCCCGCTCGTGCGCGAGGGCGAGGGGTACCGCTTCGACGCGAAGGCGTTCGAGGAGGCCATCCGCCCCGACACGAAGCTGTTCATCCTCAGCCACCCGCACAATCCCACGGGCACCGTGTGGAGCGAGGAGGAGCTGCGCACGATGGGCGAGATCTGCGCGCGCCGCGGCGTGATCGTGATCGCGGACGAGATCCACCAGGATCTCGTCATGAACCCCGAGCGGCGGCACATCCCCTTCGCCTCGCTCGGCGAGGAGTTCGCGCAGAACAGCATCACCTGCACGGCGCCGAGCAAGACCTTCAACCTCGCCGGCCTGCAGTCGGCCAACGTGTTCGTGCCGAACCCCGCGCTGCGCGAGAACCTGCGGCGGCAGATCGGCCGCAACATGGCCTCGCTGAACAACGTGCTCGGCACGGTCGCGGCCGAGGCCGCCTACCGCCACGGGGAGCCCTGGCTGGAGGCCGTGCTCGAATACGTGCGCGGCAACCACCGCTACTTCGCCGAGGCGGTGCGAACGCGCGTGCCCGGCGTCGACGTGCTGCCGGCCGATGCGCTCTACCTCGCGTGGATGGACTGCCGCGAGGTCGAGCCTGACGCCGAGCGGCTGCGCACGTTCATGCTCACCGAGGCGCGGCTCTGGCTCGACGAGGGGCAGAAGTTCGGCGTCGAGGGGGAGGGCTACATGCGCATCAACCTCGCCTGCCCCCGCTCCACCGTGGAGGAGGCCGTCACCCGCCTCGAATCCGCCCGCTGACCCCGAGCCCCCGCGCCCCGAGCCCCGGCGCAACGACGAATCTTGGCGGCGGATCGTCGACCTCGGAAGCCGAGGCCGACAACCCGCCGCCAAGATTCGCTAGGAGCAGGGGTACGGGGAGGGGGTCAGTCCGCGCGGGAGGTGTTCGCGTAGTCGTAGCCCTTGGTCTCCTTGCTGAACAGCAGGGCGACGATGGTGAGCACCGCGGCGCCCGCCAGGTAGACGCCCACCCAGACCGGGGAGCCCTCGCCGACGCTCCAGAGCGCGACGAAGACCGAGGGCGCGATGCCCGCGCCGATCACCGAGGACAGGTTGTACGCGATCGCCGAGCCCGTGTAGCGGGTGTTCGCGGGGAAGTACTCGGGCAGCACTGCGCCCATCGGGCCGAAGGTGAGACCCATGAGGGTCATGCCCAGGATGAGCTGCAGCTGCACGCCGACGTGGCCCAGGTCGAGGATCGGGGTCATGGCGAAGCCGAACGCGAAGATCAGCGCGGTGACGCCGAGCAGCATCTTCTTGCGGCCGAAGCGCTCCGCGAGCGGGCCCGAGACCAGCGTGAACGCGGCGAAGAAGAGCACCGCGATGATGAGCATGATGAGGAAGTCGGTCTTCGGGTAGCCGAGGCCGCCCACGTAGCTCGCGGCGTCGAAGGCCTCGCCCGATTCGGCGGCCGCGGCGGCGGCCTGCTCGGTGGTGGGGGTCGAGCCGTAGGTGAGCATGAAGGCGGTCATCATGTAGAAGAGCACGTAGGTCGCGAGCATCACGAACGTGCCGAGGATGATCGCCTTCCACGAGTGCTTGAAGACCTCGACGAGCGGGGCCTTGACGACGTGCTTCTCGCGCTGCACCTTCTGGAACGCGGGCGTCTCGGTGAGCTGGATGCGCACCCACAGCCCGAGGACGACGAGCACGGCCGAGAGCAGGAACGGGATGCGCCAGCCCCAGGTCATGAACTGCTCCTCGGTGAGCGTGAAGTTGAGGATCACGAAGAGCAGGTTGCCGAGGATGAAGCCGATCGGCGCGCCGAGCTGCGGGAAGGTGCCGTAGATGGCGCGCTTGTTCGCGGGCGCGTTCTCGGTGGCGAGCAGCGCGGCGCCCGACCACTCGCCGCCCAGGCCGAGGCCCTGGCAGAAGCGCATGACCACGAGCAGGAGCGGCGCGATGACCGTCATGCTCTCGTTCACCGAGCCGTCGTGGTTGGCGGCGGTGGGGAGCAGGCCGATGATGAAGGTCGCGATGCCCATCACGAGGAGCGTGCCGACGAGGGTGCCCTTGCGGCCGATGCGGTCGCCGAAGTGGCCGAAGAGGATCGAGCCGATGGGTCGCGCGATGAACGCCACGCCGAAGACGGCGAAGGAGGCGAGCAGCGCGGTGACGTGGTCGTCGCTGGGGAAAAAGAGGGCGGGGAAGACCAGGGAGGCGGCGGTGGCGTAGACGTAGAAGTCGTAGAACTCGATGGAGGTGCCGACGAGGCTGGCGGTGATGACCTGCCACGGCTTGTTCTTCTTCGTCGACGCGGCGCCCTGCGGGTCTTGCGTGGGGACGGTGGCGGTGTCCTTCGACACGGATGTGCTCCTGAACGGTCTGTTTTCGGGCGCGGAGACCCTGTCCCCGGGCCGATTCCTGATCGAGGATGCTGGCCCAGGACACGGCCGGCGCTGGCTTGGCGGCGCGGCGCGGAGCCCGGATAGGCCACAGCGTCGTCCGTCGTCGTCATCGCGATTGGCGACGTCTCAGGCTACACCTGCTATGGGGCGAATTGAAGGCCCGGACCCATGCGGTCCTAGGATGAATGGCGTTCCGCATCGCCCGCCCGGCAGCCTGCCGGCCGTCGAACGAAAGAAGCGCATGGTCGCCGACCGCCCAGCATCCGATCGCCAGCCCTCCGAAGGCCCGTCCTCCGACGCCGAGCCGGACGGCGCCGCATCCAGAGCGCGGGCGCCGCGCCGGCGGATCGCGGTGCTCGGCTCGAGCGGCGGCAACCTGCGCAGCCACGGCGGCGACGATCCGGCGAAGCTGCTCGGCGACATCCGGCGGCAGCTCGAGGCGGCGGGATTCGAACTCGCCGCGGTGCAGTTCGTCGCGGCGGACGCCTCGATGGACGGCATCGGCGAGCGGGCGCGCGCCGCGCTCTGGGGCCTGGCCGAGGGGCGGATCGGACCGCTCGCGGAGGGCGCCCTCGCCGAGATCAACGCGACGGCCCGGGAGCGGGATGCGCAGCTCGCCGAGCGCATCCGCGCGGGCGAGATCGACGCGCTCGTGCTCGTGAGCGCCGACCCGGCCGGCACGAACGCGGCCGCGGTGACCGCCGCCGTCGAGGCGGGGCTGCCCGCCGCGGGCACGGGCGGCAGCTCGATCGCGAAGGCGCAGCAGCTCGGGCTGCGCCTCGTCTCGGCCTCGGGCACCACCGGCACGACGAGCACGACCCGCGCCGTGGCCTACGCCTCCGGCCTCGCCCGGCACTGGGGCGCGAAGTACCGCCCCTCGCTCGGCTCGGCGGGCGCGGGCTCGGCCGGGGACGAGCCGGCCTGGCGGCGCATCAGCATCCGCGGCATCATGGTCGGCTCCATCCCGGCGTTCATCACGCTCGCGCTCATCCTCGCGATCGGCAAGATCCCCGGCCTCGAAGGGCTGAGCGAGGTCTTCGACCTGCTCATCGCGGCGCTGCCCATCGTGGTGGCCGCCGTGGCGGCGCGGAAGATCTCCGGGCTGGACGAGGTGGGGCTCGTGGCCGGCGCGATCGCGGGCACGCTCGCGCAGCCGGGCGGCATCCTCGGCGGCCTGGTCGGCGGCATCCTCGCGGGCCTGCTCGCCTCATGGCTCGTGCGGCTCTTCCTCGGCTGGAGGTTCCCCGCCACCACCGCGAACATCTTCACCGGCGCCATCGCGGGCGCCCTGCCCGGCCTGCTCGTGTTCTTCGTGCTCGCGCCCGTGACGGCCTGGCTCGGCGAGGGCGTGCAGGCGCTCATCCAGGCCGTGCTCGAGTTCTCGCCGCTGCTGGCCGGCGCGCTCGCGGGGCTCGTGATCTGGCCCGCGATCATCGGCGGCGTGTACCACGCCGTGCTGCTGCCGCTCGTGCTGCTCGAGATGTCGCAGAAGGGCCATAGCTTCTTCGGCGCGATCGACATGGCGGCGCTCGTGATGGTGTCCTTCGGCATCACGATGGCGAACCTCCTGGCCCCGCGCACCTCGGGCGAGCGCGCGCTCGCGGGCTCGGGGGCGGGCGTGAACTTCTTCTTCGGCACCTTCGTGGAGGCCTCGTACCCGTTCATGTTCGGCGACAAGCGCGTGTTCGCGATCGCCCTGGTCGCCGCGACCGCGGGCGGCGCGGTGGTCGGGCTCACGGGCGCGGAGGCCACCGCCTACCTGCCCGCCATCGCGGCGCCCTTCGTCTCGACCACGGCCGTCGGCATGGTGACCGCGATGGCGACCTCCGCGGCGATCGCCTTCGCGGGCACGCTCGTGGTGAACCTGTTCGCGCGGCGCAAGGCGCGCCCGGCCGCCTGAGCCGGGGCCGCCTGAACCCGGCGGCTCGAGCCGGGCGGCCTGAACCCGGCGGCTCGAGCCGGGCGGCCTGAACCTGGCGACCTGAGCTGGGTGGCCTGAGCTGGGTGGCCTGAGCCGGGTGGCCTGAGCCGGGTGGCCTGACCCCGGGGGCCAGCCGGGTTTGCCCGGGTGAGGGGCACCCGGGCGGGGGGTGGTCTGAGCCCGGGCTGCTGTTCCGGATGCGAATAGCGCGCACGATCCGTATGGCCGGTCCTGCAAGCTATTCGCATCCGGAACGGCACACCCGGCGAAGCATCCGAACCGCAGACGCGACGACGTGCGGTCCCGCCGGGCCTGCCGGGCCTGCCGGGCCTGCCGGGCCTGCCGGTCCCGCCGGGCCTGCCGGTCCCGCCGGGCCTGCCGGTCCCGCCGGTCCCGCCGGGCCTGCCGGGGCGGCCGGGCCTGCCGGACTCGCCGGTCCGCCGGGGCGGCCGGTCCTGCCGGGGCGGCCGACCGCTAGAGGAGCAGGTCGAGCGTCTGCACCTTGCGGTGGTTGACGAGGGGGCTGAGGATCACGGAGGAGACGGTGCGCGAGACGCCCTCGCAGTCGGTGATCGCCCGGATCACCTCCTGCAGGTGCGCGGTGCTGTGCGCGGCCACGCGGCAGCGGATGTCGGCGGTGCCGGTGGTCGTGAACGCCTCGATCACCGAGGGCAGCTCGTCGAGCGCCTTCGCGATCTCGGGGAGCTTGGTCTGGTCGGCCTCGAGCTCGACCCAGGCCTGCACCGTGAAGCCGATCAGCCCGAGATCGAGCTGGGGCTCGTGGCCGATGATCACGCCGCTGTCCCACAGCCGGTCGAGTCGCGTGCGGAAGGTGGGGCGGGAGACGCCCGCGATCTCGGCCAGCTCGCTCGTGGTGGCGCGGGGGTGGTCGCGCAGCGCCTCGAGCACGCGCTTGTCCACCGCGTCGATGATGGGCATCTGTCCACGCGTCATCGTGTGTCCGTTCTGTGAGGGCCGAGCCGGCGGCTGGTCGATTCCGGCGCCGCAGCGCGTCGGAACTCCAGGATAGTGGAATGTCTCGAACCCGGTAATTGCCATATCGGAGGGAAGTATGTAAGTTATTGATCAATATGAACGCAAAGCAGCGTTCTCTTTACCAAAGGAGGGTCGATGAACCTCGGTATCCTCATCGTCATCGTGCTGTACCTGGTGGGCATGTTCGGCATCGCGGCCTGGCTGCGCACCCGCGTCAAGAGCGATGACGACTATCTGCTCGCCGGCCGCAAGATGGGCACCGTGCTCACGGCGACGATGCTGCTCGCCATCAACTTCGGCGGCGCGTTCGTGCTCGGCACGAGCCAGGACGCCTACGCCGTGGGCTTCGCGGCGATCTCGTTCGCGATCGGCGTCTGCGCGGGCCTGTGCCTCCTCGCCGTGTTTGTCGCGAAGCCCATGCGCAACGGCGGATTCACGACCGTGCCGGGCTTCCTGGGCAGCCGCTACCGCAGCCGCGGCCTGCAGCTGCTGCTCTCGGCGCTCTCGGTGATCGCGCTGCTCGGCATCCTCGCGGGCCAGGTCGGCGCCGCCGCCTCGGCGTTCGGCGCGCTCGGCCTCGGGCAGCCCTGGGGCGCCGTGGTCGGCATGGTGCTCATCATCGTCTTCACCGTGGTCTCGGGCATGTGGGGCGTCGCCATCACCGACTTCATCCAGTTCTGCGTGATCGTCGTCGGCATGGTGCTCGTCGCCGTCATCGCGGTGCAGGCGGCGGGCGGCCTCGGCGCCATCACCGAGGCGTTCCACTCGGCGGGGGTCGAGCAGTCCTTCAACCCGCTCAATCAGGGCTGGTCGTTCTTCCTCGGCGCCGCGCTGCCGGTGGTCGTGCACAAGATGGTGGGCCAGGACGTCATGCAGCGCGTCTTCGCGGCCAAGAGCGGCCGGGTCGCTGCGGGCGGCGCCGCGCTGGCCGGCGTGCTCACGGCGCTCTTCGCCGTGGTCCCCGCGCTCGCGGGCATGGCGGCGAAGGTGCTCTTCCCCGACCTCGACCCGAGCGTTGGCGCGGTGCCGGCGCTCATCGAGAACGTCCTGCCGGTCTGGGCCGCGGGCATCCTCATCGCCGCCATCATCTCGGCGGTGATGTCCACGGCCGACGCCCTGCTGCTCGCCGCGGTGAGCAACATCTCGCAGGACTTCCTGCTCAAGGTCCGCTCGATCCGCGAGAGCCCGAGGCGGCAGCTCGTGTGGTCGCAGGCGCTCACGGTCGTGCTCGGCTTCGTGGCGCTCGGCATCTCGCTCGTGGTGCCGGGGATCATCCAGGTGCTCACGATGGCGTTCACGATGTACGGCTCCGGCGTGTTCGTCTCCTTCGTCTTCGGCCTGTTCACGCCGTTCGGCGGCAAGTGGGCCTCCCTGCTCTCGGTCGTCGCGGGCGGCGCGGTCGCCGCACTGGGCGTGACCGGGGTGCTCGTCGTCGGCGGACTCCCGGCGATCGTCCCCGCGATTGCTGCTTCACTGGTGGTGTACGTGCTGACGGCGCTCATCGCCGGGGAGACCCGCGCGGGCGCCGGATGGAAGCAGGAGCTCGAGGCGAAGCAGGAGGCGGACGTTGCAGCCTGAACCCCGCGCGATCGTGACCGGCGCCGCGTCCGGCATCGGGGCGGCCGTGGCCGAGCGCCTCCGCGCCGACGGCTGGGCCGTGACCGGCCTGGACCTCGCGGCGGAGGGCGGCGCGGCCCCGGCCTTCGACGTGACGGACGAGGCGGCGTGGGACGCGCTCGCCCCCGACGGCGCGGCGGCGCTCGTGCACTGCGCGGGCATCCGCGGCCGCGGCGCCTTCCACGAGACGGGGCTCGACGCCTTCCGCCGCGTGACCGCCGTGAACGTCGAGGGCACCTTCCTGGCACTGCGCTGGTGCGCGAGAGCCGTCCGGTCGGGAGCGGCCGCGCCGGGGTTCGCCGGCGTCGTGCTCTCCTCCGCGGTCATCCGCCACGCCGTCGAGGACCAGCCCGCGTACAACGCCTCCAAGGCGGCCGTGGCCGCGCTCGCCGCCTCCGCGGCGAGGGAGGTCGCGCAGTTCGGGGCGCGCATCAACGCGATCGCGCCCGGATCCATCCTCACGCCCATGACGGCGTCGGGATGGGAGGACGACGCCCATGCCGAGCGCATGGCGCGAGAGATCCCCGCCGGACGGCCCGGCAGGGCGGAGGAGGTCGCGGGCGTCGCGAGCTTCCTCGTGAGCTCCGACAGCTCGTATATGAATGGTGAGACGGTCGCCGTGGACGGCGGCTGGACGATCTGATGAAGGAGAGGGATATGGGAATCAACCCGTTCGAAACACTGCCCGAGGTACCGGCCCTGACGGTGACCTCGCGGGCCGTCGCCGACGGCGAGGCGCTGGCGCCCCGGCAGGTGTCGGCCATGGCGCGGCCCGATGACGGCGGCGACGCGCTGCCCGACCTGGCCTGGAGCGGCGCGCCCGAGGGCACGAAGAGCTTCGCCATCACCTGCTACGACCCCGACGCGCCGACGATGAGCGGCTTCTGGCACTTCGCCGCGTTCAACATCCCCGCGGATACGACCTCGATCCCCGAGGGCGCGGTCGTGCTCGGCGATCGCAGCGGCTTCCCCGAGGCCGCGACGATCCTCCGGAACGACGGCGGCCTGCAGGGCTTCGTCGGCTCCGCGCCCCCTCCGGGGCACGGCGACCACCGCTACTACTTCGTCGTGCACGCGCTCGACGTGGAGACGCTCGACATCGACGAGACGGCCTCGCCCGCGCGGCTCGGCTTCATGATGTTCGGCAGCACCCTCGCGCGCGGCCACGTGATGGGCACGTTCGGGCACTAGCCCCGGCGCCCGCGATGCGGAGGCGCGGCTACCCGCCCGCCTCCGCATCCTTGTGGGCCCGGCGGTACACGCTCGGGCTCACCCCGTAGGCCGACTTGAACGTGCGGCTGAAGTGGGCCGCGTCGATGAAGCCCCACTGCTGGGCGATCTGGAAGATGCTGAGCGGCGCCTGCGCGGGGTCGAGCAGCGCCAGCCGGCAGCGCTCCAGGCGGCGGGTGCGGATGTAGTCCGAGACCGTGGTGCCCTCCTCGTTGAAGAGGTGCTGCAGGTACCGCGTGGAGAGGTAGTGCGCCGCGGCGATCGAGTCGGTGCCGAGGTCCTGGTCGCCCAGGTGCGCCTCGATGTAGTCGCGGTACTTCTCCATGTCGGCCCGGTAGCCGCCGGGCTGCTCGGCGGCGTGCGCGGCGAGCTCGGTGGACAGCAGCGTGGAGATGAGCTCGAGGGCGCTGCGCATGACGCGCACGCCGCTGTAGCCGGTGAGGATCTCGAGGTTCTCGGCGATGTGCTGCATGAACGGGTTGATCACCTTGCCGATGCCCTCGTCCCCGCGGAGGCGGAGGGCGGTGGCCCCGGTCAGCAGCCGGCGGGAGATGCCGAGCAGGTGCTTGGGGAACACGAGCACGAAGGTGGTCATGCCGCCCTCGTACTCGAGCGAGTACGGCTGGCCGGTGTCGTAGACGGTCACGTCGCCCGGCTGCAGGCGGGCCCGGTTCTCGCCCTGCGTGACGATGCAGTCGCCCTCGAGCAGCAGCGAGAGCTTGAGCTGCTGCGGCTCGTCGGGGTCGATGGCCGAGGCGAGCCGGTGGACGCTGTGCTCGTCGGCGCGCATGTAGGTGGCGCACATGTCCTCGATCCAGATGCGCTCGAGGAAGCCGCCGAACTCGTCCAGCGTGGTGCGCAGGCTGAGCTGCACGAACTGCCTGCTGACGATCTGCCGCCACTGCTCGAAGCTGCTCACGTGCGCGCGCTGCAGGATGGCGCCGCCGGGCGTGGTCGGCGGGATGAACTCCTTGACGACGGCGTCGGGGCCGTCGGGCTCGGCCAGCTGCGCGGCGACGGGCTCCTGCGCGGATGCGAACGGCACGTGACCTCCAGATACTTCCTCGGACCGTGGGGAGGGGCCCTCCCAGGGTACTACCGCGCCGAGGGGCGGGCGGGCAGGGCTGCGCCGAGGGGAAACTCCCTGTGCGGCGGCGGACAACACCGGATTCCGATCCGGATCGATACTCGAATGGACGACAGAACCCGATCGACGGCTCCGCCACGAGCGCGCAGCGCAGCGCGCGGACGGAGCCGGGGCGGGCCGGACTCGGCGACGAGGACGGCCGGCGCCCCGACGGGAGCGAAAGAGGTGAATGATATGGAACGCATCGTGACGGCGGCGGCGAGGGCCATGGCGGTCATCGCGGCGCTGTGCCTCGTGGTGCTCATGCTCGCGATCACGGTGGACGTGGTCGTGCGGAACATCACGGACAAGAGCCTGCCGGGCATGATCGAGCTCGCGGAGACGAGCCTGGTGATCGCGATCTTCTTCGGGCTCGGGATCGCCGCGGTGCGCGGCGAGCACGTCGCCGTGACGCTGCTCACCGACCGGCTCGGGAAGCGCGCGGCGCAGGTCTGCCTCGTGGTCACCTGGGCGGTGACCGCGGTGTTCCTCGCCTGGATGGCGTGGGCCTCGGCGCTGCGCGCGGTCGAGGCCACCCAGCGCGGAGAGGAGCGCTTCGGGCTCGTGCGCTGGCCGATGTGGCCGCTGCGCTGGGTGATCCTCGCGGGCATCCTCATGTTCCTGCTGGTGGCGATCCTCAACCTCGCCCGCACGATCCGGGGCCGGGAGCCGCTGGGCGCCCGCGACGAGGTGGAGCTCGTGGCGGAGACCCTGCCCGAGCCGGACCTCGCCGAGGTCCCCGGCGCCGCCGGGGAGCCGGCCGTCACGACGAATGGAAGCGGGGCCCGCTCATGACCACCATCGCCGTCATCGTCGCGCTCGCGCTGCTGCTCGTGCTGCTCGCGATCCGCACGCCCGTCGCGATCGCGCTCGGCGTCGCCGGCGCGGCCGGGCTGCTGCTCCTCAAGGGCTTCGGCTACACCGGCAGCGTGATCGGCTCCTCGCCCTTCACGAACACCGCGAGCTTCAGCCTCACGATCATCCCGCTGTTCATCCTCATGGGCATGTTCGCGGTGCGGGCCAACATGGCCGAGCACGTGTTCGCCATCGCGAGCCGTGCGGCGCGCCGCGCGCCGGGCGGCCTGGGCGTCGCCACGGTCATGGCCTGCGCGGGGTTCTCCGCGGTCTCCGGCTCGAGCATCGGCACCGCCGCGACCATGTCCAAGCTCGCGGTGGGGGAGATGCGCCGCCACGGCTACCCGGCCCACCTGGCCTCGGCGCTCGTGGCGGTGGCGGGCACGCTCGGCGTGATGATCCCGCCCAGCACCTTCCTCGTGCTCTACGCGATCCTCGCGCAGGAGTCGGTCGGGCAGATGCTCGCCGCGGGCATCATCCCCGGCATCATCTCGGCGCTCGCCTACACCGTCTACATCATGATCGCCGGCTCGCGGATCACGCCGCAGGCGATGGCGGAGGAGAGCCTCGCCGGGGTCGCGGGCAAGGCGCATCAGGACGCCGTCGAGGCCCGCACGATCCGCGAGGGCCGCGACGTCACGGCGCTCAAGACCGCGCCGCCGGCAGCCGGGGAGGCGCAGCAGCAGTCCTGGCGCTCGATGCCCTGGCGCGGCCTCGTGCGCGTCGTGATCCTGTTCGCCGTGGTGCTCGGCGGCATGTACTCGGGCCTGTTCACCTCCACGGAGTCGGCGGCCATCGGCGCCCTCGCGGCCTTCGTCATGCTTGTGCTCGAGAACCGGCGCAAGGGGCTGCGGAGCATCTTCGCGAGCTTCCGCGGAGCGCTGCAGGACACGGGCTCGACCACGGCGATGGTGTTCATGATCATCATCGGCTCGGGCATCCTCTCGACGTTCTTCGTCGCCGCCCGGGTGCCGGACGCGATCACCAGCGCCGTGGCGGGCCTGAACATGCCGCCGATGCTCACCATGGCGCTGCTGCTGCTCTGCCTCATCCCGCTCGGGATGGTGCTCGAGTCGCTGTCGATCCTCGTGATCACGGTGCCGATCCTCTACCCGATCGCCATGGAGCTCGGCTTCGACGGCATCTGGCTCGGCATCCTCATCGTCAAGCTCATCGAGATCGGCATGGTGACGCCGCCCGTGGGCATCAACGTCTTCGTGGTCGCCGGCACCTCGGGCGTGCCGACCGAGCAGGTCTTCCGCGGCATCCTGCCGCTGTTCCTCATCGACCTCGGCACCGTGGTGCTGCTGTTCCTCGTGCCCGCGATCACCCTCTTCCTCCCGAGTCTCGTGGCCGTCGGGGCCGGCTGAGACGACCACCACCACCGCAAGCCCGCCCCGGCGGGACGAAAGGACGCGAAATGCAACGAGACGACCTCTACGACATCGGCATCCGCCAGCGAAGGGCGATGTTCGGCCCCGAAGGCGCCGAGGGCCAGACCGAATCCACGACCGACGTGAACGACAAGATCCAGGAGTTCGTGACCCGGGTGTGCTTCGGCGACATCTGGCAGCGCGACGGGCTCTCGATGACCGACCGCAGCAAGGTCACCCTCGCGATGCTCATCGCGCAGGGCAAGGCCCACGAGATCCGCATCCACATCCGCGGCGCCCTCGCCAATGGCGTCGAGCCGCTCGAGATCCGCGAGATCATCATCCACTCGATGCTGTACATCGGCATCCCCGGGGCGGTGGAGGGCATCCGCGCCTTCGAGGAGATCCTCGAGGAGCGCGGCATCGCCTTCGACCTCGACGGCGAGTCGGCGACGGTCGGCGCCGTATGAGCCCCGCGAACGACGCAGGAGGAGACACCATGCATTCCAGTCAGGACGCCGAACGGCCCGTCGTCGGGTTCGTGGGACTCGGCACCATGGGCGACCCGATGTCGACGAACATCGCGAAGGCCGGGTTCCCGCTGCGCCTCTACGACACGGACGTCGCCCGGGCCCGGGCGCTCGCGGAGCGCCTCGGCGCGACCGCGGTCGAGGAGCCCGCCGGGCTCGCCGACTGCGATGTCATCGTGCTGATGCTCCCCACGAGCGCGATCGTGCGCTCGGTGCTCGTCGACGACGAGTCGGGGAGCCCCGAGCCGCGGATCCCCTTCGCCTCGGGCGCCGTCGTGGTCGACATGAGCTCCTCGAACCCGAACGAGACGATCGAGACGGGCGCCGTGCTCGCGCGGGCCGGCGTGCACCTCGTCGACGCCCCGGTCTCGGGCGCGAAGGAGCGCGCCGTCACCGGCACGCTCTCGATCATGCTCGGCGGCGAGAACGAGGACGCCATCGCCCGCGCCGTGCCCGTGATCGAGGCGATGAGCGAGCGGATCTTCCGCACGGGCGGGCTCGGCACGGGGCACGCCATGAAGGCGCTCAACAACTTCGTCGCGGCCGCCGCGTACACCGCCTCCTCCGAGGCGCTCATCGCGGGGGAGCGGTTCGGCCTCGACCGGCAGACGATGGTGGACATCTTCAACACCTCCACCGGGCAGAGCTTCGTGACGCTCAACGTGCTCGGCGAACACATCGTCGACGGCGCGTTCGCGACGGGGTTCGCGCTGCCCCTCATGACCAAGGACGTCAAGATCGCGAAGGCGGTGCAGGAGTCCGTGGGGCACGAGGCCCCCGTCTGCGAGGCGGTCACCGGCGCCCTCGACGACGCGCTCCAGGCGCTCGGGAACGTGGATCACACCGAGGCCTACCGGTTCTGGGACGGGCGCTGACCGCGTCCGGAACCGCCACCCACCCAACACCACCGCAGGCCGGCGAGCGGCGCGCGCAGTCGACGGCGACGCACCCGCCGCCCCAGAACGCCGGCACCAGAAAGGACGAATCATGTCGAAACCCACATCCACCGCGAGGCGCCTGCAGAAGGCGGCGCTCGCGATCGGCGCCGTCTCCGCGCTGCTGCTCTCCGGCTGCGCCGAGGGCGGCGGAGGCGGCGGCAACGGCTCCGAGTTCCACTTCACGCTCGCCACCAGCGCCGCCGAGGGCACGCCCAACGCGGCCGTGCAGGACTGGTACCTCGACCGCATCGAGGAGGCCTCGGAGGGGCGGATCACGTTCGAGCGCACGACGAACGAGGCGCTGTGCGTGGCCGAGGAGATCGTCGAGTGCATCCGCGACGGACGGGCGGACATCGGCGTGACCATCCCCGACTACACGCCGCAGTACTTCCCGACCGTCAGCGTGGTCGGCATCCCCTTCCTCAACCAGAACTCGCAGGCGGTCACCGCCGCGCTCTACGACCTGCACACCACGAACGAGGCCGCGCTCGCGAGCCTCGACTCCGCGGGGCTGCACTACGTCTCGGCGTGGCCGGTCGGCCGCTTCCTCATCGGCACGCCCGACGAGACGACCTCCGTCGCCGACCTCGCGGGGCTGCAGGCGCGCGCCTCCGGGCCGGTGATCCAGGAGGTCCTCGCGGCCGCCGGGATGAACATCAACGCCATCACCGCGAGCGAGACCTACGAGGCGGTCGAGCGCGGGGTCATCACCACCGTCGGGGCGCCCCTCGACTTCCCGGTCAACTACGGGCTGATGGAGCTCATCCCGCACTGGGCCGACCCCGGCGTCGGGCAGTACTCCACCTTCGGCATGTGGTTCTCGCAGAGCGCTTACGAGAGCCTGCCCGACGACCTCAAGCAGGTGGTCGACGACGTGACCGCCGAGTTCAACGGCGGCGCGGCGATCGACGTCTTCAACGAGACCGCGGTCTCGCAGTGCGACGACATGCTCGGCGCGTCGACGGTCGAATCCCTCACCGCGTGGGACGAGTCGGCCACGGAGGAGTGGCGCGAGCAGGTCGGCGACAGCGCCGAGGCCGAATGGCAGGAGATCGCCGAGAGCTACGGGCTCGAGGACGCCGCGGGCTTCCTCGACGCGTACAAGGACGCCTACGCCGAGCACGAGGGCGCCGAGTACAGCGACACGACCAGCAACTGCGTGGAGCAGTTCGCCGACCGCTAGCCGGTGCGGGGGAGCGGGGCCGATCGGCGATGCCGGTCGGCCCCGCTTCGCGCCGCGCGGCGGCGCTCAGCCCAGCACGGAGCGCATCTGCCGCTCGAAGTCGAGCACGTGCTCGTAGGTGTCCTCCGCGGCGCGCTCGGCCTCGCCCGAGCCCACGAGCCGCAGCAGCCGGGTGTGCTCCTTCACCGACTCGCCGATGCTCGGCAGCCGCTCGGCCACCAGGCACCAGATGCGCGTGGCGAGGTTGTCGTACTTGATGAGGTCCTCCTCGAGGAACGCGTTGCCGTTGGCGGCGTAGACGAGGCGGTGCGCGCGCAGGTCGGCGCGCATCGCCCGCCGCATCGACATGGTCTCGGGCTCGGTGCCCTCGAGCTCGTCCGCGAACGCGGCCATGCGCTCCCGGTCGGACTGCGTCGCGAACCTCGCCGCGCGCGATGCCGCGAGCGGCTCGAGGCGGAGGCGGATCTCGGTGATCTCGGCGAGGTCGCTGATGTGGACCTGGCTGGCGAAGGTGCCCCGACGGGGGAACATCGTCACGAGATGCTCGGACTCGAGCCGCTTGAGGGCCTCGCGCACCGGGGTGCGCCCGATGCCGAGCTCGCGGCCGATCGCCTCGTCGTGGATCGGGCTGCCGGGCGCGATCTCGAGCACGATGAGGCGATCGCGCAGCACCCTCGTGGCGTACTCGGCCCGGGAGAGCCCCTGCAGATCGGGGGCGCCGGCGCCGGAGTCCATGGTCGAGACCATCTCCATGATGCCGCCCTCCCCGTGTCGAAAATCCTGGGGTCGAGCCTATCGGATCCGCGTGGGAGCGCCGGTTCCCGGGCCGCGCTTGACTCTCCCGAACGCGCCCGATAGTGTCGCTTCCGTCACTGATATATCAATCGCCGATTAGCAAGGAGGCTGGGGCGTTGAATCAATTGCCATCACCGTCGGCAGCGAACGTCCTCGAGCAGGACCTCGCGGTCCTGGACGAGCAGGTCCACCGCTCGATCAACGCGGAGCTCGAGCGCCAGCGCAACACCCTGGAGATGATCGCGAGCGAGAACTTCGCGCCGCTCGCGGTCATGCAGGCGCAGGGCTCGGTGCTCACCAACAAGTACGCCGAGGGCTACCCGGGCCGCCGCTACTACGGCGGCTGCGAGCACGTGGACGAGATCGAGCAGCTCGCGATCGACCGGCTCAAGTCGCTCTTCGGCGCGGAGTACGTCAACGTGCAGCCGCACTCGGGCGCGCAGGCGAACGCCGCGGCCATGTTCGCGCTCCTCTCGCCGGGGGACACGATCCTCGGCCTCGATCTGGCCCACGGGGGCCACCTCACGCACGGGATGCGCCTCAACTTCTCGGGCAAGCTCTACAACGCGGTCGCCTACCACGTCGCCGAGGACACGCACCTCGTGGACTACGAGGAGGTCGAGCGCCTCGCGCAGGAGCACCGGCCGAAGCTCATCGTCGCCGGCTGGTCGGCCTACCCCCGCCACCTCGACTTCGCCGAGTTCCGCCGGATCGCGGACTCGGTGGGCGCGTACCTCATGGTCGACATGGCGCACTTCGCCGGGCTCGTGGCGGCGGGGCTGCACCCCGACCCCGTGCCGCACGCGCACGTGGTGACCTCGACCACCCACAAGACCCTGGGCGGTCCGCGCGGCGGCATCATCCTCGCGAAGCAGGAGCTCGCGAAGAAGTTCAACTCCTCCGTCTTCCCCGGCCAGCAGGGCGGGCCGCTCGAGCACGTCATCGCGGGCAAGGCCGTGGCCTTCAAGCTCGCCGGCGAGGAGGCGTTCCGCGAGCGGCAGGAGCGCACGCTGCGCGGCGCGAGGATCCTCGCCGACCGGCTCACGCGGCCGGACGCGGCGGAGGCCGGCATCGGCGTCGTGAGCGGCGGCACCGACGTGCACCTCGTGCTCGTCGACCTGCGCGACTCCGAGCTCGACGGCAGGCAGGCGGAGGACCGCCTGCACCGCGCGGGCATCACCGTCAACCGCAACGCGGTGCCCTTCGACCCGCGCCCGCCGATGGTGAGCTCGGGCGTGCGCATCGGCACGCCGGCCCTCGCGACCCGGGGGTTCGGCGACGAGGAGTTCGCCGAGGTCGCGGACATCATCGCCGAGGCGCTAAAGCCGGGCGCGGGGGAGGAGACGCTCGACGCGCTGGCGCGGCGGGTCTCGGACCTCGCGAGCCGATTCCCCCTCTACAGGCCCCTGACCACGGACTAACCCACCGGCAACCGAGAGCGAGCAGGCACATATGACCGAACATCAGCGGAGGACGCCCGGCGCGGAGCTGCCGGACCACCCCACCCATCTGTGGAACAGCCCGGAGCCCAAGCGCTCCTACGACGTCGTCATCGTCGGCGGCGGCGGACACGGCCTGGCCACCGCGTACAACCTCGTGAAGCACCACGGCATCACCGATATCGCCGTGATCGAGCGCGGGTGGCTGGCCGGCGGGAACATGGCCCGCAACACCACCATCATCCGCTCCAACTACCTGTGGGACGAGAGCTCGGCGTTCTACGAGCACTCGCTCAAGCTGTGGGAGGGCCTCGAGGAGGAGCTCGAGTACCCCATCCTGTTCAGCCAGCGCGGCGTGCTCAACCTGGCTCACACCCTGCAGGACGTGCGCGACTCGAAGCGCCGGGTGGGAGCGAACGTGCTCAACGGCATCGACGCCGAGTGGGTGGATGCGAAGGGCGTCAAGGAGATCTGCCCGATCGTCAACGTCGAGGACGACATCCGGTACCCCGTCATGGGCGCGACCTACCAGCCCCGCGCGGGCATCGCCAAGCACGACTACGTGGCGTGGGGCTACGCCCGCAAGATCGCCGAGGCCGGGGTGCACCTCATCCAGGACACCGAGGTCACGGGCTTCCTCACCGAGGGCGACCGCGTGACCGGCGTCCGCACGAACCGCGGCGACATCGCCGCGGGGAGGGTGGCGCTCGCCGCCGCGGGCCGCACCTCCACGCTCACCGACATGCTCGGGTTCCGCCTGCCGGTGCAGAGCCATCCCCTCCAGGCGCTGGTGTCGGAGCTGCTCGAACCCGTGCACCCCACCGTCGTGATGTCCAACGCCGTGCACGTCTACGTGTCGCAGGCGCACAAGGGCGAACTGGTGATGGGCGCGGGCATCGACTCCTACGTCGGCTACGGGCAGCGCGGCTCCTTCCACATCATCGAGCGGCAGATGTCCGCCGCGGTCGAGCTGTTCCCGATCTTCGCCCGGGCGCACGTGCTGCGCACCTGGGGCGGCATCGTCGACGTCACCCCCGACGCCTCGCCCATCGTGGGCCTCACCCCGTACGAGAACCTGTTCGTCAACTGCGGCTGGGGCACCGGCGGATTCAAGGTCACCCCCGGCCTCGGCGACGCCTACGCGCACACCATCGCGACCGGCGAGCCGCATCCGGTGGCCGCGCCGTTCACCCTCGACCGCTTCGTCACGGGCCGACTCGTCGACGAGCACGGCGCCGCCGCCGTCGCGCACTAGTACGAACCACCCAGAAGGACCTCATGCGATACATCACCTGCCCCTGGTGCGGCGCCCGCGAGGAGATCGAATTCTCCTACGGGGCCGAGGCGCACGTCGCCTATCCGAGCGAGCCCGCCTCGCTCACCGACACCGAGTGGGCCCACTACGTCTTCTTCCGCAAGAACACCAACGGCGTCTTCGCGGAGCGCTGGAACCACAGCGCGGGCTGCCGCCGCTGGTTCAACGCCCTGCGCGACACCCGCGACTACAAGTTCCTCGCCACCTACTCGATCGGCGAGCAGCCGCCGGAGGAGTTCCGGGCGCAGCTCGCCGCGCCCACCTCCGACTCCTCGGAGGGCGAGCCCGAAACCGGTACCACCATCCACGAGGGGAGCTCGGAGCGATGACCCAGCCATTCCGCACATCCGGCGGCCAGCAGATCGACCGCACCCGCCCGCGCTCCTTCGTGTTCGAGGGGCGGACCGTGCACGGCTACGCCGGCGACACGCTCGCCTCGGCGCTGCTGGCGAACGGCATCCACGAGGTGACGTCGAGCATCAAGTTCGGCCGGGCCCGCGGCATCACCGCGGCCGGGCCCGAGGACCCCACCGGCGTCATCCAGATCACCGAGCCGTTCCCGGACCCGCTGCAGCTCGCCGCCACGGTGGAGCTCGCCCCCGGCATCGAGGCGCACGGCGTGCCCGGCCAGGGCGCGCTCGCCGACGAGGCCGACCCGGCGCGCTACGACCGCGCGCACCTGCACGCCGACGTGCTCGTCATCGGCGCGGGCCCCGCGGGCCTGACGTCGGCGCTGCGCGCCGCCCGTTCCGGGGCGAAGGTCGTGCTCGTCGACGAGAACCCGATCGCCGGCGGCTCGCTGCTCGGCTCCGCGGGGGAGCGCATCGACGGCCGCGACGCCCGCGAATGGGCGGCCGAGGCGGTCGCCGAGCTCGCCTCGCTCGGCGCCGTGCACCTGCAGCGCACGACCGCCTTCGCGGTGTACCCGGACACCTACGTCCTCGCGCTCGAGCGGCGCACGGACCATCTCGGCGCCGACGCCGCGCCGGACTCCCTCCGCCAGCGCGTCTGGCGCATCCGGGCCAAGCGCACCGTGCTCGCCTCGGGCGCGCACGAGCGCCCCGTCGTCTTCGCGGACAACGACCGGCCCGGCATCCTGCTCGCCGGCTCCGCCAGGACGTTCCTGCACCGCTACGGCGTGCGCGCCGGAGCGCGGGCGGTGGTGTTCACCACGAACGACAGCGCGTACGCGGCCGCATTCGACCTGCACGACGCGGGCACCGAGATCGCGCTCGTGCTCGACTCCCGCCAGGAGGTCGACGAGCGGCTGCGCGCCGGCGCGGCCGAGCGCGGCATCGAGCTGCGCACGGGCCACGTGGTCGCCGGCACCGACGGCGCCGAGCGGCTCGAGCAGGTCTTCGTCGCCCCGTTCCGCGAGGGCGGGCTCGGCGAGCACGAGACCGTGTCGGCGGATGCGCTGCTCGTCAGCGGCGGCTGGAACCCGGCCCTCGCGCTCTACGGCCAGGCGTACGGCACGCTCCGCTACGAGGACTCGCTCGGCGCCTTCGTGCCGGACGGCCCCGCCGACGACCTCGTCGCCGTCGGCTCGGCCGCCGGCGTGTTCGGGCTCGGCGAGGTGCTCGGCCAGGCCGCCGACGCCACCGGCGAGGTGCTCGAGTCCATCGAGATCGAGCCGGGCGCGGCGACGCCCGGCGAGGCCGAGGAGCCGTACGCCTCGGTCGCTGGCGAGGTGCTCTGGTTCGTGCCCTCGGGCGACCCGATCACGCTGGACACCCACTTCGTGGACGTGCAGCGCGACGCGACGGTGGCCGATATCGCCACGGCCATCGGCGCCGGGCTGCGCTCCATCGAGCACATCAAGCGCTACACGACCATCGGCACCGCGCACGACCAGGGCAAGACCTCCGGCGTGATCGCCTCGGGCATCACCTCCGCGCTGCTCGGCACGACGATCGACTCGGTGGGCACGATGAACCTGCGCCCGCCGTACACCCCCGTGGCCTTCGCCGCGCTGGCCGGCCGCGACCGCGGCGACCTCTACGACCCGGTGCGGGTGACCCCGGCCTACGAATGGCACGTCGCCCGCGGCGCCGAGTTCGAGGACGTCGGGCAGTGGAAGCGCCCCTGGTACTACCCCCAGGAGGGCGAGGACATGCGCGCCGCCGTGCTGCGCGAGACCGCGGCCGCGCGCACGGGCGTCGGCATCCTCGACGGCTCGACCTTCGGCAAGATCGACGTGCAGGGCCCCGATGCGCCCGAGTTCCTCGACCGCATCTACACGAACATGATGAGCACGCTCAAGGTCGGCTCGGTGCGCTACGGCGCCATGTGCGGCGTGGACGGCATGATCATCGACGACGGCACCGTCATGCGCCTCGCCGAGGACCGCTACCTCATCTACACGACCACGGGCGGCGCGGCGCACATCCTCGACTGGCTCGAGGAGTGGCACCAGACCGAATGGCCCGAGCTGCGGGTGTGGCTCACCTCCGTCACCGACCACGTGGTGACCTACCCGGTGGTCGGCCCGAAGGCCCGCGAGGTGGTGGGTGCGGTGCTGCCCGACCTCGACGTCTCGAACGAGGCCTTCCCCTTCATGAAGTGGCGCGACACCGAGCTCGACGGCGTGCCCGTCCGCGTCGGCCGCGTCAGCTTCTCGGGCGAGCTCGCCTTCGAGGTGAGCATCGTGAGCTGGTACGGCCTCGACCTCTGGGAGCGGCTGATCGAGGCGGGGGAGCCCTACGGCATCACCCCCTACGGCACCGAGACCATGCACGTGCTCCGCGCCGAGAAGGGCTACCCGATCATCGGGCAGGACACCGACGGCACCGTCACTCCGCAGGACCTCGGCATGTCCTGGGTCGTCTCCAAGAAGAAGGAGGACTTCGTCGGCAAGCGCTCCTTCCAGCGCGAGGCGAACCTCGCCGAGGGCCGCCGCCAGTTCGTCGGGCTGCTGCCCGAGGACCCCGAGCGCTTCATCCCCGAGGGGAGCCAGCTCGTCACGGCGGAGAGCCTCGCCGAGATCCCCGTCCCGATGCACGGCTTCGTCACCTCGGCCTACGAGAGCGTCGCGCTGCGGAGCAACTTCGCCCTCGCCCTCGTCGACGGCGGCCACTCGCGCATCGGCGAGCGCATCAACGCCGTGGTGGACGGCGAACTCGTCCCCGCCACGATCACCAGTCACGTCCTCTTCGACCCGGAAGGAGCGCGCCGAGATGGCTAACGCTGCTGTGACCACCCCGCTGCGGGCTCGTGGAGCCCTCGCACCCTACACGGACCGCCTCGCCGCGGTCGACGGCCCCGTCCGTCTCATCCCGCTGCCCCTGACCACCCACCTCAACCTGCGGGTGGCGCCCGAAGCCGGGGCGGCGGAGGCCGTGGCCGGCGTGCTCGGCGCCGCGCTGCCGGGCGTGCACGAATCCGTCACCACCGCGGCGGGCCTGAGCGTCCACTGGATCGGCCCCGACGAATGGCTCGTCGCGGACCCGAGCCGGTCCGCGGCCCTCGAGGGCGACCTGCGCGCCGCGCTCGGCGCCCACGGCGCCGTCACGGACCAGTCGGGGCACTTCGTCTCGCTGCTGGTCGACGGCGACGCCAGGGGGCTCCTGAGCAAGGGCACCGCGCTCGACCTCGGGCCGGAGGCGTTCCCGCGCGGCGCCTCGCTGCAGGGACTGCTCACGCAGGCCGTGGTGCTCTACGTCAACCGCTCCGAGGACGCGAGCCGGGTCGAGCTGGTGTTCCGCACCACGTTCGCGAGGCACGTCGCCGAATGGCTGCTGGACGCGGTGCGCGACCCGCTCGCCTACCCCGCCACCCGCGGAGTCTGACCGTGGCCCTCGGTACCTTCGACCTGTTCAAGATCGGCATCGGCCCCTCGAGCTCGCACACCGTGGGCCCGATGCGGGCGGCGGTCACGTTCGTCCAGCGCCTGCGCGACCGGGACGAGCTCGACCGCGTCGGCAGGATCGAGACGCACCTGTTCGGCTCGCTCGCGCTGACCGGTGAGGGCCACGGTACCGTCAAGGCCGTCGTGCTCGGCCTGCTCGGGGAGGAGCCCGAGACGGTCGATCCGGAGGAGGCCACCCGGCGCTTCGAGGAGTCGAAGGAGGCCGGGGACCTCCTCCTGGGCGGCACGCACGAGATCGACTTCGAGCTCAAGCGGGACGTCGTGCTCAACCTGGGGGAGCGGCTCGACTTCCACCCGAACGGCATGCGCTTCGACGCCTACGACCGGGAGGGCTCGCTGCTCGACCGCCGCGAGTACTACTCGATCGGCGGCGGGTTCGTCGTCGACGAGGCCGAGACCGATGAGACGGTCGAGGCCGTGGCCGCCGAGGACGACGCCGCCATCCCCCACCCCTTCGACTCCGGCGCGGAGCTCCTCGAGATCGCGGCGCGGACGGGCAAGCGCATCAGCGACATCATGCTCGAGAACGAGCTCGTCGCGCGGAGCGAGGACGAGGTCCGCACCGGAATCCTGCAGATCTGGGAGGTGATGCGCGAGTGCATCGACAACGGCACCCGCAACGGCGGCGTGCTGCCGGGCGGCCTCAGCGTCCGTCGACGCGCGAAGGCGCAGCTCGAGCAGCTCATCGAGGCCGGGCACACGAACGACCCCCTGCACGCCATGGAGTGGGTCACGCTCGCCGCGCTGGCGGTCAACGAGGAGAACGCGGCGGGCGGGCGGGTGGTCACCGCCCCGACCAACGGGGCCGCCGGGATCATCCCCGCCGTGCTCGACTACTACACGCGCTTCGTACCGGGAGCGGACGAGGACGGGGTCATCCGCTTCTTGCTCGTCGCGGCCGCGATCGGCACGCTCTTCAAGAAGAACGCCTCCATCTCCGGCGCCGAGGTCGGCTGCCAGGGCGAGGTGGGCTCCGCCTGCTCCATGGCGGCGGGAGCGCTGGCCGAGGTGCTCGGGGGCACTCCCGAGCAGGTCGAGTACGCCGCCGAGATCGGCATCGAGCACAATCTCGGACTCACGTGCGACCCCATCAACGGCCTCGTGCAGATCCCCTGCATCGAGCGCAACGCCGTCGCCTCCGTCAAGGCGGTGACGGCGGCGCGGATGGCGGTCCGCTCGGACGGCGTGCACCACGTGTCGCTCGACATGGCCATCAAGACGATGCGGGAGACCGGCAAGGACATGAGCCACAAGTATAAGGAGACCGCCGAGGGCGGCCTCGCCCTCAACGTGAGCATGATCCGATGCTGAGCCGGCAGCGATTCGAGCTCGTACCCGCGGTCGACATCGTCGACCGCGCCGTCCGGTCGCTCGAGCCCGGTGCAGCCGTGAGCGTCACGGCGCTGCCGAAGCAGACGCTCGAGGAGACCGCGAGCACCGTGCTCGCCCTGGCCGCGGCGGGATTCGACGCGATCCCGCACCTGCCGGCCGGGGCGCTCCGCAGCCGCGAGGAGCTGTCCGAGCTCCTCGTGCGGCTCGAGGACTCCCCGGTGCGGGCGCTCTTCGTGATCGGCGGCGACCACGATCGCGGCGAGAGCCCGTTCGCGGACGGCGGCGAGCTGCTCGAGGCCATCCGGGAGCGCAGCGGCGACCGGTTCCGGCTCGGCGTCGCGGCCTACCCGGAGGGGCACCCGGCCTTCGACGTCGAGGCGGGCATCCGCCTGCTCTCGCAGAAGGCGCCGCTCGCCGACTTCGCGATCACGCAGATGTGCTTCGACGCGCCCGCCGTCGCGGGATTCGTCCGCGCGGCATCGGCGGCCGGCATCGAGCTGCCGCTGTGGCTCGGGACCCCGGCGCGGGTGAGCCTCGCGCGCCTCGCCCGCATCGGCATGCGCATCGGCGTCGGCTCCTCGATGGGCATGCTCCGGCATCGCTCGCACCGCCGGCTGCTGGGCAGCTTCGACCCGCTCGAGCTGCGCGCCGAGCTGGAGCAGGAGCTCGCGGAGCTGCCCGAGGCGGCGCGCTCCCTGGTCGCCGGCCGGCATGTCTTCACCTTCAACACCCTGCCGAAGCCGGCACCGGCGGGACGCGTCGCCGCCGACGCGGAATGAGCCGCCCATCCGGGCATCCGACCCGAACCACCGGACCACGACCCCAGGAGTCCCCGTGACATCGACCGCTTCCACCACCGTTCCGCTCCCCGCCCGCGAGGGCTCCGGGAAGCCGCAGCCGCACGTGCTCACGCTCCACTGCCCGCAGGCGGCGGGCATCGTGCAGGCCGTGACGGTGTTCCTCTACGAGCGCGGCTGCAACATCGAGGAGCACCACCAGTTCGACGACGCCTACAACGACGTCTTCCACCTGCGCACCTCCTTCACCGCGGACGACGAGATCGCCGTGGCCGCCCTCGAGCGCGAGTTCCAGGAGGTGGCCGACCGCTTCGGCATGGAGTTCGCCTTCCACGCGCCCCGCCGCACGCGCATCCTCGTGATGGTGTCGAAGGCCGCCCACTGCCTGAACGACCTGCTGTTCCGCTGGCGGGGCGGCACCCTCGGGGGCGACATCGTCGCCGTGGTCTCGAACCACGAGGACCTCCGCTCGATGGCCGAGGCCACCGGCCTGCCCTATCACGTCGTGCCCGTCACGAACGACACCAAGCCCGAGGCGGAGGACCGCCTGCGCGAGCTCATCGAGGAGTACGACGCCGATCTCGTCGTGCTGGCGCGCTACATGCAGGTGCTCTCGGACGAGCTGGCGCAGGAGCTGTTCGGCCGCGCGATCAACATCCACCACTCCTTCCTGCCGGGCTTCAAGGGCGGCCGCCCGTACCAGCAGGCGTACGAGCGCGGCGTGAAGCTCATCGGCGCCACCGCGCACTACGTCACCGCGGATCTCGACGAGGGGCCCATCATCGAGCAGGAGATCCTGCGGGTGAACCACGCCGCCGACCCGCGCACGCTGGCGACGCTCGGTCAGGACGCCGAGGCGCTCGCGCTCTCTCGCGCCGTGCGCTGGCACTGCGAGCACCGCATCCTCATCCGGGGCCGGCGCACCGTCGTCTTCACCTGAGGCGGCCCGAGCCCCCACCGACTTCACCCCGCACCCGCACCGGCTCCGGGCGACTAGCCCGGAGACCGAACCGAACAGGCCGCACGACGACGGCCACTACGTGGATCAAAGGAGATCACATGGCGAACGCGCCGGTCACCAAGAGCATTCGACTGGTCACCAAGGAGAAGGGCAGCCTCCTCCGCATCTTCACCTACGCGGGGGCGATCCTCGCGTTCCTCATCGGCTCGGGATACGCCACCGGCCAGGAGATCATGCAGTACTTCACCTCCTACGGGTACTGGGGCATCTTCGGCACCGGGCTGCTCGTGCTGGTGCTCATCAGCTTCGTCTCGGTGGAGTTCTTCCGGGTCGGCCACGCGAAGCAGTACGAGCGGCCCTCCGAGGTGTTCCGCTACTACGGCGGCAAGTACCTCGGCACGTTCTTCGACTACTTCTCCGTGCTGTTCGTCTTCCTCAGCTACACGGTGATGGTCTCCGGCGCCGGCGCCGTGTTCGAGGAGCAGTACGGACTCTCGAAGTACATCGGCGGGGTCGGGCTGGCCGTCGTGGTCGGCCTGACGGTGTGGTTCGGGCTGAAGAACCTCGTCGACATCATCGGCAAGATCGGCCCGATCATCGTCATCGCGGCGGTGGCGCTGGGCGTCTACGGCATCCTCCGCAACCCGGACGGCATCGCCGCGGGCAACGCGCTCCTGCCCACGCTCGACGTCACGCAGGCCTCGTCGAACTGGTTCCTGTCGGGGCTGTCCTACGTCGGCTTCTGCATGCTGTGGCTCGCGGCCTTCCTGGTGGCGCTCGGCAAGAACGCGCGGAACCGCGCCGAGGCATCCGCCGGCGGCGTCTCCGGCGGCGTGCTCTTCTCGATCTCCTGCATGCTGGTCGGGCTGGGGCTGCTCGCGAACATCGGCGAGGTCTACGACGCGCAGATCCCCATGCTCGTGATGGCCGGCACGATCGGCCCGGTCATCGCGGCGATCATCTCGGTCATGATCCTCGCGGGCATCTACACCACCGCGGTACCGCTGCTCTGGACGGTGTCCTCGCGGTTCTTCTCGGACAGCAGCCGCAAGTTCAAGCGCATGACGCTCGTCCTGGCCGCGCTGGGCACCGTCGTCGGCCTCATCCTGCCGTTCGACGAGATGGTGAACCTCGTGTACGTCATCAACGGCTACGTGGGCATCGGCCTGCTCGTGCTCATGATCATCAAGGTCGTCTGGCGCATCGCGCGCCGCACCCCGCTCGAGGACCCGGCCGTCGAGGCCGAGCCGGCCGCCGGGCAGGAGTAGGTCGCCGGGCAGGAGCAGCCGCCCGGCTGGAGCAGCCGCCGGGCTGCCGTTCCGGATGCGTATAGCGCTCAGGACCGTATATCCGGGCTCTGCGCCCCATTCGCATCGGGAACGACGCGCCCGGCCGGATCTCGGATCCGGCCGGGCGCGTTCGCGTGCGCGGGGTCAGATCCCCACGGTGAGGTAGCCGCCGTCCACGGGCAGCACGGTGCCCGTCACGAACGAGGCCGCACCGGAGGCGAGGAACGCGATGGCCTGGCCGACCTCGTCCGCATCCCCGAAACGGGCGAGGGGCGTGCGCGAGAGCAGGCGCTCGCGCACCGCCGGGTCGTCGATCGTCGCGAGCAGGGGAGTGTCGATCCAGCCCGGGGCCACCGCGTTGACGCGGATGCCGTCGGGCGCCCACGCCTCGGCGAGCGACTTCGTGAGCTGCACGACGCCGCCCTTGGCCGTCGAGTAAGCGGCGCGGGAGCCGCCGCCGAAGTACGAGTACATGGACGCGATGGTCACGATCGCGCCGGCGGACTCGCGGAGCAGCGGATGCGCGAGCTGCGCGATGCGGTAGACCGCCTGCAGCTGCACCGCGAGCACCGCGTTGAAGGCCTCCCACTCGAGCTCCCGGTCGCCGAGGCTGATGCCGGCGGCGGGCACGAGCACGTCGAGCCGGTCGAGTCCGTCGACGACGCGGCGCAGGGCGGCGTCATCGGTCACGTCCACCTCGCGGACGTCGAGCTCGACGTCCTCCGGGACCGCGGCGCGGTCGGCGCCGAGGCCGATGGCCACCACCCGGGCGCCGAGCCGGGCGAAGGCCGCGGCGGTCGCGAGCCCGATGCCCGAGGTCCCGCCGGTGACCAGCACCGTCCTGTCGGCGAAGAGGTCCGGTGCGAATGCGGATGCTGCGGTCATGTTCGTGTTCCTTTCTCGAGATCCCGGGCGTCGCGCCCGAGGGGTCATCCGGCCATGAACCGGTCGAAGTACCGTCCGAGGGCTTCCGGATCGGCCAGCGGGAGGACGGCCGAGACGTACTGGTCGGGGCGCACGACGACGACCGCGCCGTCGCGGTCGATGCCGCGGAGGTCGAAGACGTCCTCCTCGGGGAGCACGGCGAAGACCTTCGAATAGTCCCGGAGGCGGTAGGGGCCCGTCTCGGGCTTGAACAGCGGGTGCGCGTCGTCGAAGGCGAACTCGGAGAGCGCCTGCTGGTAGACGACCTTGATGTCGAAGGCGCTGTCGCGGGTGCCGTCGCGCAGCGGGTAGCGGTTCGCCGGGGACTCGGGCGATCGGAGCACCCAGTCCGCCCAGCGGCGCAGCGGGGAGTCGGCGGCGAGCCCGTCGCGGTCCGCGAAGACGTAGACGCGGAAACAGCCGTCGGCCTCGTGGGTGTGGCCAAGGTGGAGGTCGTAGGCGTCGGCGCGGCGCATCACCCGGGCCGACTTGAAGCGCTTCCCGAGCGGGAACCCGGTGGCGAGCCGCTGGTGCTCCGGCCCCTCGGTGATGAGCGACTCCTGGTACTCCGTGGAGTGGCCGGCCGCGAACTCGATGGTCCGCAGGTAGAACTCCTCGAGCTCCTTCTCGGTCCCCTCCTCCTCGGCGTGGGCGTACCGGCTCGAGAGGGCCTTGTCGAACTCGATGAGGTTCACGGCCGCGACCCTGCGCTCGAGCTCGTAGGTGCGCAGCAGCTCGGGAGCCGCCAGCCCAGAGAGCGCGTACGCGATCTTCCAGGCGAGGTTGAAGCCGTCCTGCATCGAGACGTTCATGCCCTGCCCGGCCTTCGCGGAATGCGTGTGGCAGGCGTCGCCGACGATGAACACGTTCGGCGGCTTCCGCTCCGAGCCGTTGTCGAAGCCGTCGGCCACGCGGTGGTTGACCTCGTAGATGGTCGACCAGACGACCTCCTTCACCTTCAGGGAGTAGGGGTTGAGGATGCGCTTCGCGACGGCGATGACGTCCTCGGCCGTCATGGCGCGGATGCGGTCGCTCCCGCCCGGCGGCACCTCGCCCATGTCCACGTAGAGGCGGAAGAGGTGCCCGCCCTCGCGCGGGATCACGAGGATCGAGCCGTGGCGGTTCGCGATCGCCGACTTCGTGCGGATGTCCGGGAAATCGGTGACGGCGAGGAGGTCGAGCACGCCCCAGGCCTGGTTCTGCGGCTCGCCGACGAGCCTGCGGCCGATCGCGCGGCGCACCGCCGAGCGCGCCCCGTCGGCGCCGATGAGGTACTTCGTGCGCACGCGGCGCTCCCGCCCGGCATCCGGCCCCGCGGTGCGCCGCAGCGTGACGAGCAGCGGCAGCTCCTCGCCCTCGTGCTCCTCGACGGCGACGAACTCGTAGCCGTAGTCGGGCGTGCTCCGGGAGGGCGACCATCGCATGTACCGCTCGAAGTAGTCGTAGACGCGGGTCTGGTTCACGATGAGCTGCACGTACTCGCTGATCCCGCGGTCGTCGTCGGGCGCCCAGCCGTTGTGGACGATGCGCCCGGGGTCCTCGGGGTCCGGTCCCCAGAAGTTCATGGCGGTGAGCTTGAAGGCCTCGGCGGTGATCTCCTCGGCGAAGTCGAACGCGTCGAAGGTCTCCACCGATCGGGTCTGGATGCCGTCCGCGCGGCCGATCTCGAGGCGATGCTCCATCCGCTCGACGATCCGGGTGCGGATTGCCGGGAAGCGCGAGAGCTGCGCCGCGGCGATCATGCCCGCCGGGCCGGTGCCCACGATGAGCACGTCGAGCTCCTCGGGGACATCCGCGGGGCGATCGAGGCCGACCCCCTCGGCCGGCAGGATCCTCGGATCCGTCGAGACATATCCGCGGTGGTGGAACTGCTCCATCGCACACCTTCCTCACGTCGTTGTCGGGGCTGCGAACAGTGTGGGCGCATGCGCGGCGCCCCGGCCAGAGGCCGCGTCCGGTCGGGCCGGTTTCGCACGGCGCCGGTCCGGAATTGCACAGCGGCGGCGAGCCGGTCCGGAATCGTCAAGCGGATGGGCCGGTTTCGGCATGCGCGGCGGCGCCCGCGTCATCAGGCTGGGGACATCATCGTTTGTCAGCTCAATGAGGAGACGAAGCATGGCGACAAGCAATCCCGCGAAGACCGCGCGGGCCTACACCCCGCCGCCCCAGGGCGGCCACTACCAGAACGTGCTGCTGGCCATCCTGTTCGCGACCTTCGGGTTCGTGTTCTTCGACCGGCTCGCGCTCAACTACCTCGCCCCGTACTGGATGCCCGAGCTCGGGCTCGACCACTCGGCCCTCGGCATCCTGGGCGGCATCCCGGCGCTCACGTGGGCGATCTCCGGCCTGCTGCTCGGCGTGCTCTCGGACCGTATCGACCGCCGCAAGCCGCTCATCGTGATCTGCGCGATCGGCTTCTCGATCTTCTCGGCGATGTCCGGATTCGTCGGCGGCTTCGCGTCGCTCCTGCTGCTGCGGGCCATCATGGGCATGTTCGAGGGCGGCGTGCTGCCGCTCTCGCAGACGCTGATGATGTTCTCGTCCTCGGAGAAGCGCCGAGGCCTGAACATGGGGCTGCTGCAGGGCTCCTCCGCGGGCCTGCTCGGCGGCATCGTCGGCCCGCTCGTCACCGTGGCGATGGCCGAGGCATGGGGTTGGCGCAGCGCGTTCTTCTTCACGATCATCCCGGGCCTCATCCTCTCGCTGCTCATCCTGCTCTTCGTGAAGGAGCTCCGGCTCGGCAAGAAGGGCGAGGCCGTCGCCCCCGAGCAGCAGATGGACCCGCCCACCAGCGCCATCGCGCTCGCGGACCGACCCGAGACCTTCGGCGCCGCGCTGAAGAACCGCAACATCATCCTGTGCGTGCTCATCGCCGTCTTCTTCATCACCTGGTTCATCACGACCCAGACCTTCACGCCCACGTACCTGGCGGAGATGAAGGACGGCTGGTCCGGCGGCGAGACCGCGTTCGCGCTCACCGGCGTGGGCGTCGGCTGGGTCCTGTGGGGAGCGCTCGTGCCGGCGTTCTCGGACCGCTTCGGCCGCCGCGCCACGATCGTCCTGTTCGCGGTGATCGCGGCCTTCGCCCCGATCCTGATCATGAACGTGAACAGCCCGACGATGTTCTTCTTCGCCATGGCCCTCACCTACACGGGCATGGGCTGCTTCACGCTCTACATGGCGACGATCCCGGCGGAGACGGTGGCGCCGCGCGTCATGGCCTCCTGCCTCGGCCTGATCATGGGTGTCGGCGAGATCGGCGGCGGGTTCATCGCGCCGTGGATCGGCGGCATCATCGCCGACTCCTACGGCCTCGACGCCACGTTCTGGATGTGCACCGGCGCCGCGGTGGTCGTCGCGATCCTCGCGCTGTTCCTGCGCGAGACCTCGCCGATCCTCGCGCGCCGCAAGGGGCTCGCGGTCGAAGGGGGCGGCGCCCGATGACGACATCGAAGCAGGTGGTCTTCACCGCGCGCGACCGCATCGAGATCCAGCACAACCCGACGCCCGAGATCGGGCCCGAGGACCTGCTCCTCCGGGTGCACCGGGTGGGCATCTGCGCGACCGACGTGCACGTGCTCGAGGGCTACATCGGGGATCCGTTCCCGCTCGTGCCCGGCCACGAGTTCGTCGGGGAGGTGGCGGAGATCGGCGAGCGCGCGGCCCGCGTCCGCGGTCTCGCGCCGGGAGACCGCGTCGCCGTCGAGATGCTGCTGCCGTGCGGCACGTGCGAGTGGTGCCGCCGCGGCGAGTACAACGTGTGCGCCGAGGACGACGTCGTGCACGGCGGCAGCGGCCGCCAGTACGGCATCAACATGGGGCAGGCCCGCGAGCCGGGATTCTGGGGCGGCTACTCGGAGCACCTGTTCGTGCCGGGGAGCGCGATCGTGCACCGGCTCGACGAGCGGGTCGAGTGGGATGCGGCGGCGCTTGTGGAGCCGCTCTCGGTCGCGTGCCGCTGCGTGAAGCGCGGCCGCGTGACCCTCGGCGACGACGTGGCCGTGATCGGGCCCGGCCCGGTGGGGCTGCTCGCCGCGGCCGCCGCGAAGGAGGCCGGCGCCCGCCGGGTCGTGCTCGTCGGCACCCGCGACGTCCGGCTCGCGCTCGGCGCCGACTTCGGCGTCGACGGCACCGTCAACTCGAGGACGAGCGAGGACCCGGTCGGCGAGCTCCGCGAGGCGCTCGGGGGCCGGCTCGCCGACGTGGTGATCGAGACCGCCGGCGTGGCCGATGCGCAAGTGCAGGCGGTGCGGATGACGCGCCGCGGCGGCCGCGCCGTGCTTGCCGGCGCGCTCGGGAGCCAGGCGCCCGTCACGTTCCTGCAGGACGAGGACATCCTGCTCCGCGACGTGGAGATCGTCGCCTCGTTCCTCTCTGCGGGCGGCTACGAGTCGGCCATCAGCATGCTCGAGCACGGCTCGTACCCCTTCGCCGAGCTCGTGACCCACCGATTCCCCCTCGACCGGGTGGCCGACGCGATGGACGTCGTGCGCCACAAGAAGGACGGCGTGCTCAAGGCCGTCCTGACCCCGCAGCTGTAGATCCACCAGACCAACCGCAACCGAAACCAGTGATCGACAAAGGAGAACACCATGACTGAACCAGTGATCGGCGACCTCGCGGACGACCGCCGCGGCGTGGACGAGTGGGCCACGTACGACGAATTCGCGGCCGGCATCGACACCTACCGCCTGCCGCAGGTCTCCCTCGCGGGCAGGCGGCTCGAGCTCGCGCTCGAGGACGGCAGCCGGCTCGCCCTCGACTTCGAGGACGACGCGACGGTGCGCTGGAGCGCGACGGGCTCGATCGGCGCGGACTCGCTCAGCGACCCCTACGACGCCGTGGCCGTGCGCTCGGACGTGTACTTCCTCAACCTGCCGCTCACGAGCCGGGAGCGCGAGGCCGTGACGATCGTGTGGTCGGAGGCCACCAACCGGGCGATCGTGACCCACTCGCACATCGACGCCGAGAAGGTCGAGGGCGAGCCGCAGGTCAAGCAGGACTTCTTCGCCGCCGAGCTCGCCGGCGCGCAGGCCTCGGGCGAGGTCCCGGGGGAGTCGCGCGACCTGATCGGCATGCGCAACATCTACCGCTACAGCCCGCAGCACCTCTACGAGCACGTGTACATGTCCACGGAGCGCTACGCGTGGCAGAACCTCCAGGGCGTCCAGCGCGGGCACGGCGACATGGACCTCTCCACGGTGTGGAAGCTCGACGACGGCCTGTACCTGTTCTGCTTCCGCGAGTTCCGCATCTCGGTGGCGAGCGTGTGGCTGCACGACCTCGGCTACAACCTCAAGACCACCGGCATCTTCCTCGGCATCAACGGCGAGGGCGAGTCGGAGCACAGCCGCGCCGGCGGGCACATCTACCCGCTCGGAACCATCCGGTACCCCGACGTCCAGCCGGTCTAGGGCCGGGGACGAGGAAGGAGCGCGTCATGAGCACTGGCAAGGCACTCGTCGAGCGGCACTACGCCGCCGGAGCGGCCGGAGACGCCGCGGGGATGTTCGCGGACTTCTCGCCGCGCATCGCCTGGACGGAGATGGCCGGATCGCCCTACGCGGGGACGTTCGTCGGGCCGGACGAGGTGAGGGCGAACGTGTTCGAGCGGATCGGCGCGGACTTCGCGGAGTTCGGGTTCGTCCCCGAGCGGATCCTGGCGGAGGGCGACGTCGTCGCGGCGATCGGCGACTACCGCGGCGTGCGGCGCGACGGCGAGGCGTTCCGGTGCCGCGCGGTGCACGTGTGGGAGGTCTCCGGCGAGGAGATCGTCCGCTTCGAGCAGTTCGCGGACACCGCGCTGTTCTGACCCTCAGACGATCGGGTCGCGGGGTGCCGGGCGCTGCCCGGCGCCCCGCAGCTCACTCGGGCTGATGTCGAACTTCGTGCGGAAGGCGCGGGTGAAGGTCGAGGGGGAGCGGAACCCGCTCGCGCCGGCGACCTCGCTCACGGTCGTCCGCCCGTCGGCGAGCAGCCGCGCCCGCGCCGCCTCCAGCCGGTGGCGCAGGATGCTCGCGCCCGGGCTCTCGTCCCGGTCGGCGAAGATGCGCCGCAGGTGCCGCTCGGAGACGTGCAGGTCCTCGGCCAGCGCGGCGGCCGAGTAGTCGGCGTCGGCGAGGTTGGCGCGGATGAGCGCCCGAGCGCGCTCGTAGAGCTCGTCGGCCCGGTTCGGCCCGAGCAGGAGCTCCCGGCAGAGGTCGGTGAGCCGGGCGCCCTGCGCGCCGGGGCCGCCGTCCGTGCGGAACAGCTCGAGCGCCGTATCGGCGAGGCGGGCGGTCGCGGACTTCGCCGTGGCGATGCTCGGGGCGGTGGCACCGGGGTCGATGCCCCAGTCGTCGCAGACGGTGTCGAGGCCGAGGTCGACGATCAGCAGATCCATGTCGTGGTCGAAGCCGAGCAGGTACGGCTGCATCGTCGAATAGGTGAGGACGTCGCCGGGTTCGAACGTCTGCATGCCCCCGGCGTGGAAGATGAACGCCGTGCCCTTGAGGAGCGTCGTGACGAACACGGAGTGCTTCGGCAGGGCGCTGATGCTCTTGTGACTGCGGTCGATCGCGTGAGGCGAGGCCTGGATGCGCGTGATGGTCGCGTCCGGGGTTTCGAACTGGCTCGAGGTGGCCGTGAACCTGTCCGGGAGCGGCGAGGAGCAGTGCAGCCCCACCAGCGAATCCTGGTTCCACGACTCCCAGAAGTCGATGCGGCTCCGGGCGTCGACGTGATCCGTCGTGATCGTTCGCATGGCTCGCCTCCTCGCTCTCGTGGAGGCCGCGCACTTCGCACGACGCGCTCCGCGGTCCTCCATGACCGGAGCGGGAATCGGCAGCCCCCTGCCAAGGCCTCAGCATAGACACGCCGTCGCGGAGGACCAAGCGGATCCTTGGCGTCCCGTGCGCGGATGTTGTCTCTCCCCGCGGAGTTCGTGCGGGCGAGGAGACGCGCCGCCCCGCACCCGCCGCCCGGTTCTCGCGGGGAGCTGCTGTTCCGGATGCGTATGGCGCTCAGGACCGTATATCCGGGCTCTGTGACCCATTCGCATCGGGAACGACAGCCCGGCCGGATCTCGGACCCGGCCGGGCGCGTTCCCGCCGCGGTTAGCGCATCGAGACGAGGATCTTCACCTCGCTGCGGTCGTGCAGCAGCTTCTCGTAGCCCTGCTCGACGATGTCGTCGACCTTGATGCGGCTGGTGATGAAGGGCGCGAGGTCGACGAGGCCCTCGCGCGCGAGGCGGATGGCCTCCTCGTGGTCGTGGGCGTAGCCGATCGCGGCGCCCATCTCGCGGTCCTGCATGGTGAGGGCGCCGGTGATGTTCAGCGTGTAGGGCTTCGTGTGGATCGCCACGACCTCGAGCCGACCGCCCGCGCCGAGGGTCTCGAAGAGCTGGTCGAGCACCACGCTCACGCCCGAGGCGTCGAAGGCGACGTCCGCCATCGCGCCGTCGCTCGCCTCCCGGACGATCCCGGCGAGGTCCTCGTTCGCGGGGTCCACCGCGATATCGGCCACGCCGGACTCCTCCGCCTTGCGGCGGCGCACGTCCGAGACCTCGCTGACCACGGTCTTGAGCCCGTAGGCGCGGAGCACGGCCGCCGTGAGCAGGCCGATGGGGCCCGCGCCGCCGACCACGGCGATCCGGCCCGAGGCATCGGGGCCGATGCCGGCGTGGCGCACGGCGTGCACCGCGACGGCGAGCGGCTCGATGAGCGCCGCCTCGTCGAGGGGGAGCTCGCCGACGGGATGCACCCAGCGGCGCTCGACGACGATGTGCTCGGAGAGCCCGCCGCCGCGGCCGGAGATGCCGATGAAGCCCATCTTCTCGCAGAGGTTGTACCGGCCGCTGCGGCAGGCCGAGCACTCGTCGCACACCATGAGCGGCTCGACGACGACGCGGTCGCCGACCTCGAGGCCGGTGACGCCCTCGCCGAGCTCCTCGACGACGCCCGAGAACTCGTGCCCGAACACGACGGGCAGGTGCTCGCCCGAGAGCGGATGCGGGTGCGCCTCGTCGGGCGCGGGGGAGAGCGGGCCGTCGTGGTAGAGATGGAGGTCGCTGCCGCAGATGCCGTTGAAGGCCGGGGCGATCTTCACCGCGCCGGGTCCCACCCGGGGCTCCTCGATCTCCTCGACGCGGACGTCCTGCTTGCCGTAGTAGCGCGCTGCGCGCATGGTGCCTCCTGACTCGTGGTGGACTGGTTCGGCTCGATCAGCGGTCGCGGCGCGCGCCGGGCGCGCTGGCGAACTCGTAGGCGCGCGGCGCATCCCAGCCGTGCTCCGCGTAGGCCTCGGCGAGGTTCGTCGTGAACTCCACCACTCGGTCCGCGGGGATGAGCACGTAGACCGAGCCCCCGAATCCGGTGCCGGTCATGCGCGCGCCGAGCGCACCGGAGGCGAGCGCGAGATCGCAGATGAGGTCGATGCGCTCCGAGGTCGCCTCGAAGTCCTCCTTGAGCGAGCGCTCGGATTCGTTGAACAGGTGGGCGACCGCGGCTGCGCCCTCGGTGCGCAGGATGCGGACGAGGGCAAGCACGCGCTGGATCTCCGTGATGACGTACTTCGCCCGGCGGCGGTCGACGGGATCGAGGTCGGCGGCGGCCTCGAACTCCTCGACGGGGGCCTCGCGGAGGAAGCGGTAGCCGAGCGCCTCGCCGACGCGGTCGCAGGCCTGGTGACGGTCGACGACGATGCGCTCCCAGTTGCGGTGCATCTCGCCCGACTCGACGAGGATCTGGGTGAGCCCCTCGTCCTCGAGCACGGGGGAGTCGATGAGCGAGACGTCGGAGCCGCGGGAGTCGTAGAACACGAGCTTGCGCTCGTCGCCGTGCAGCACGGTCACGTGGTCGGCCATGCCGGTCGTCGCGCCCACGAAGTGGTTCTCGACGCGGTAGCCGAAGTGGGCGAGCGCCTCGCGGTCGAGCCCGAGCGACCACAGGTCGTTGATCGCGAGCGCCATCGCGCCGCACAGGGACGCGCTGGAGGCGAGTCCGCCGCCGATCGGCAGGTCGGTGGTGAGGAAGACGTCGAGGCCGGCGGGGGAGGGCGTCGGGGCGTCGGGGTTCTCCTCCTCCAGCTCCCGCAGGTGCCCGAGCGCCGCCCAGATGGTGCCGAGCGGGTAGTCGTGCCACGCGCGCTCGGCCGGCGGCTCGATGTCGTCGAGGGCGATCTCGACGCGCTCCTCGACGAGGTCGGTGACGATCCGCACCATGCCGTCCTCGTTGCGCGAGACCGCGACCGCGGAGCGGGCGGGGTGGGTGATGCCGAACGAGAGCCCGTCCTCGCGGTCGGTGTGGTCGCCCATCAGGCTCACGCGGCCCGGTACCGACCACACCCCCTCCGGCGCTGCGCCGAATGTGCTCGCGAACGCTTCTGCGACGACCGTACTCGTGTTCCGAAACATTCTTCCCCCATGATGACTGCAGCTGCACGACTGCCCGGAGCGGGTCTCCTTCGAGGGTACGACCCGTTTCTGAGGCGAACTCCCACGCCGGGAAGCACGTTCGGGGAATCGGACGTTATCCTTTGCACCTGCGTCGAGGGCCGCGGTATCGGGGCCGGTCGATGCGGCGTTCAGCGGGGGGTCGCCGAGGAGGTCGAGGAAGGCGCGGGCGCCGATGGTGCGCGCGCCGAGGGCCTCGACCCGTCCGCGGAGCTCGCGATCGCTCGTGGCGACGAGGACCGGGCGGTCGGCGGCCGCGGCCGCGAGCTCCACGATGCGGTCGTCGCCGCTGCCGGGCGCGCGATCGGTGCGCACCCGATGGGCGGCCGGGCTTTCCGCCGCCCGCTGGCGCCCCTCGAGGACGCAGACGAGCGAGGGCCAGACGGTGTGCGCGTCCAGGCCGAAGAGCGGTGCGGGCGCCCCGCGCCCGGCGATGGCGGAGGCCTCGCGGATGAGCGCCGCAGCCGCGCCCGCCGGGTCGCGCCACCAGCCGTCGGGCCGCGTGCCGACGAGGTTCGCGACATCGGCGATCACGAGGGGGCGCTCGGCGAGCATCGGCCGCAGCAGCGGCCAGGAGTCGCCGAACGCGGGATGCAGCGGCAGCTCGGCGACGCCTTCCGGGGCGACCCATGCGAGGTCGAGGGATTCGGCATCGGTGATCGCCGCCTCGAAGCTCCGCGTGGCCTCGGCGGCGAAGGTCGTATAGGACCAGAACCCGAGGTCGAGGACGCGGGAGAACAGCGGGTCGAGCGCGTCCGCGGGCACCCCGGCCTCCTCGCCGGCCTCGCGCACGGCGCCCTCGATGGCGGTCTCGCCGCTGTTGATGGCGCCGCCCGGGATGCCCCAGGTGCCGCCGTGGTGGCTCCACAGCGCCCGGTGCTGGAGCAGGATGCCGCGGCGGCGGTCGAAGGCGAGCAGGCCGGCCGCGCCGAATCGTCCCCACATGCGGGTGCCGTCGGGGCCGACGGCCCAGGCGTCGCCCTCGTCGCGCGGCTGCCCGCGCCCCGCGGGAGCGTCCGCAGCCATCCCGCACCTCCAATGCTCGTGGGCGGCCAGTCTACGGGGGCGATGCTTCGCTCGTCCGGTCCGTGACGCCGGCCGTCATGAACCGCTCAGTCGAGCCGGCGGATCACCCTCGCGGGATTGCCGACCGCCAGCGAGTAGGGCGGGACGTCCTTCGTCACGACGGCGCCCGCGCCGATCACCGAATGCTCGCCGATCGTCACGCCGGGCAGCACGATCACGCCGCCGCCGAGCCACACGTTGTCGCCGATCGTGATCGGCGCCGAGCCCTCCACGCCGTCGCGCCGCGGGCCCGAGGCCAGCGGATGCGTGGGCGTGAGCAGCTGCACGTTCGTCGCGAGCTGGCAGTGGCGGCCGATGCGGATGGGCGCGACGTCGAGCGCGGTGAGGTTGTAGTTGATGAACGTGCCCTCGCCGATCGAGATCCGGTCGCCGTAGTCGACGCGGATCGGCGGCCGGATCACGACATCCTGGCCGAGCTCGCCGATGAGCTCGGCCAGGAGCGCCTTCGCGCCCTCCTCGTCCTCGTGGATGCGGGCGCCGTAGTCGTGCGCGAGCTTCGCGGCGCGGCGCGTGCGGATGCCGAACTCCGGCTCGTCGGCGATGTACTCCTCGCCGGCGAGCATGCGCTCGTAGTTCGTGCGGGGGTCGTCGGCGAAGTAATCCGTCATGCCCCTCACGCTACCGGCTCGGCGATCGGCGGCGCCCGCCCCTACCAGCCCTGCTGCTGGTCCTCGGGGGCCTGCTGCTCCGCGGGTTCCTGCTGCTTGGTGAGCGAGAGCTCGAACTCGAGCGAGATCTTGTCGCTGACCATCACGCCGCCCGAGTCGAGCGGGGTGTTCCACTTGACGCCCCAGTCGCGCCGGTCGATGCGGCGGGTGCCCTCGACGCCCGCGCGCAGCAGCCCGAACTGGTCGGTCTCGACGCCGACGAACTCGAGGGGGAGCGAGACGGGACGCGTGACGTCGCGGATGGTGAGGTCGCCGGTCACGATGAAGTTCTCGTCCGCGATCTCGTCGATGGAGGTGGAGGCGAAGGTGATCTGCGGGAAGCGCTCGACGTCGAAGAAGTCGGGCCCGCGCAGGTGGTCGTCGCGGCCGGGCTGGCGCGTGTCGATGCTCGCGGCCTGGATGACGATCTGCACGTTCGACTCGGTGTAGCCCTCGGGGGAGATGTGCACCTCGCCCGCCACGGTGTTGAAGGCGCCGCGGATCTTCGTGACCATCGCATGCCGCGTGGAGAAGCCGATTCGGGAGTGCGCCCCGTCGACGATCCAGGTACCGACGAGTTGAGGGTCAATGGCCATTGGGTAGCTCCTTGATATCGGGCGTCGCCCCACCTGGTCGTGGGTGAGCCGGGGGATTCCTCGCGGACAGTCAGTCCCTCAGCCTATGGAGTACCGGGCGGTCGGAAGGGCGGAGAACGGAGAGACCATCCCCGGAACCACCCGATCGGGCGCTAGTTCGGCCGCAGCATCCGCGTCAGCTGCCGCCTGGCATAGGAGTCGGCGTCGAGCGCCTTGCTCGCGGCCGCGTAGCCGGCCTCGATGCTCTCGGCCAGGTGGTGCCGGGTCCACTGCGAATGGCGTTCGAGGTCGGGGCGGATCATGAGCACGTCGTCGGCGTTCTCGAGCTCGTCGAGGTTCTGCCGCTCGCGGACCACCGGCAGCCGGTCCCACTCCGGGCGCAGCCGGACCGCGATCGTGAACGTCGCGCCCAGCCGGCGCGCGGCGTCGATGGGGAGGTTGTCGGCCAGGCCGCCGTCCACGAGGATCTGCGCGCCGGTCACCACGGGCGGGAAGATGCCCGGCACCGCCATGCTCGCGCGCAGCGCCGGGGCGAGCGGCCCGCGGTCGAGGATCACGAGGCTGCGGGTGCGCAGGTCGGTGGCGGTGGCGGCGAAGGGGAGCCGCAGGTCCTCGATCCGCGGGTTCTCGCCGTAGCGCTCGCCGCCGAGCAGCCGGATCGTGTCGATCAGCGCGGCGCTGTCGAGCAGCCCGAGGCGCAGGGAGGGTCGGAAGGAGCCGAAATCCGACCACGTCGCCCGGCGGACCGCCTCGTCGATCTGGTCCGGGGTGAGCCCGGCCGCGTAGGCCGCGCCCACGAGCGCCCCCGCGCTCGTGCCGACGACCACGCGAGGCAGGATCCTGCGCTCCCGCAGTGCCCGCAGGACGCCGGCGTGCGCCGCGCCGAGGGCGCCGCCGCCGCCGAGGGCGAGGCCGAGACAGGGAGCCGGGGACGCATCGGAGGTCTGCACACTACCCATGCCCCCGACCCTAGGGGTGCATCCTGAGGGAAGACGAGGGCGGGCCCGGCGCCGAAGCACCGGGCCCGCCCCGTCTGGTCGCAGGACTACTGCTTGCGCGCCTTCTGCGTGCGGCGCGCCTTGGTGTCGAGGTGGATGGCACCGGTGGTGACATCCTGCTCGAGCGCCTCCAGCGTGCGGCCGCGCGTCTCCGGCACCGCGAAGATCACGAAGATCAGCGCGAGCGCTCCCACGGCGGCGAACAGGAAGAAGGTTCCCGTGATGCCGACGCCGCTGATGAGCGAGGGGACGTAGAGGGCGAGGAAGCCGTTCGTGGTCCAGCCGAAGAACACCGAGACGCCGATGCCGATGCCGCGCATGTGCAGCGGGAAGATCTCGGCCAGCCACACCCAGACGGCCACGTTGAGGAACGTCTGCATCGAGAACACGAAGGCCACGATGAGGACGAGCAGCACGAAGGGCTTGGCGGCCAGGTCCGCGGGCAGGGCGATGTCGGCGATGCCGATGAGCAGGTGGCACGTGGTGGTCAGCGTCAGACCGATCGCGAACGTCTTGCGGCGGTCGAGGCGGTCCATGTTGTACAGGGCGATGAACCCGCCGACCACCGCCGCGACGCCGGAGGCGATGTTCGCGATGAGGGCCGCGTTGGCCGAGAACCCGGCCTCCTCGAGGATTCGCGTGCCGTAGTACATGATCGAGTTGATACCCGTGAGCTGCTGCGCCATCGCGACGCCGATGCCGATGAGGATGATGCGGAAGAGCCACTTGTTGGTGAGCACGGCCTTGATGCCGATGGTCTTCTCGCCGAGCTCCGCCTCCTCGGTGGCGATGCGCTGGACGTCCTTGAGCTCGGCCTCGGCGCGGTCGTCCGGGCGGACGGTCTTCAGCACGGCGAGGGCCTCCTCGTTGCGGCCCTTCTCGACCAGCCAGCGCGGCGACTCGGGCATGCGGAGCATGCCGAAGAACAGCGCGATGGCAGGCAGCGCGCAGATCGAGAACATGATGCGCCAGACGCCGGCGGTCTCCTCGAAGATGTTGCCGATGATGGCGTTGATGACGAAGGCGGAGAGCTGACCGGTGACGATCGCGACCTCGTTGCGGCCGGTGATCGCGCCGCGGATCTCGAAGGGCGCGAGCTCGGCGAGGTAGACGGGCACGATCGTGGAGGCGCCGCCGACCGCGAGGCCGAGCATGATGCGGCCGGAGACCAGGATGACGTAGCCGACCAGCGAGAAGTTCGGCTCGTCGGTCCATTCGGACGCCGGGACGAGGAAGGGCTCGCCGCCGGGGGAGAAGATCACGAGGATCGTGCCGAGGAAGAACATCACGGCGAGGAGGATGATCGTCTTGCGACGGCCCCAGGCATCCGAGATGCGACCGCAGATGAGCGCGCCGACGGCGGCGGCGAACACGAGCGAGCTGATGACGAAGCCGAGCTGGAAGTCGTCCAGCCCGAGTTCGTGCTGCATCGGCGTCTCGGCGCCGTTGCTCACACCGGTGTCGTAACCGAAGAGCAGGCCGCCGAAACAGGCGACGATCGAGATGAGGCCGAGCCGCTTGCGATGCGGCCCGTTGGTGAGTGCGGGCAGCTTGATGCCGCTGTCACTCCCTGTGGTATTTCCGGACATACAGACTCCTTCGTCCCATGATCTCGTGATGTCAGTATTCAGGACGTCACGTGCAGCGGCAAGCAACTGAATCGAACGCCGCGCCTCGGGCACCATACGTCAGGACAAAGTCTGTGCGCAAGCAAGTCCGTAAAATTTTGGACCGTTCCGATCCGCACGATTGCAACGACGCGTACTATTGCCCCTATGAAGCCCTCCTTCGGCGGGGCCGGCAAGGCGGCCGGCCGGATCCGCCCCAAGCGCCCCACCATTCGCGATGTCGCGGCCCGGGCGGGCGTCTCGAAATCGCTCGTCTCGCTCGTGTTCTCCGGCGGCAGCGTGAGCGAGGACCGCAAGCAGCGCGTCCTCGCCGCGGCCGAGGAGCTCGGCTACCGCAGGAACAAGACCGCGAGGTCCCTCGCGGGCGCGGACGGCGACTTCACCGGCATCCTCGTGGCCGACCTGCACAACTCGGTCTTCGTTGAGATCGTCGAGGCCGCGCGCGCCGAGTTCTCGCGCACCGACCGGGGCGCGCTGCTCACGTCGGCCGCGATCTCCGACGCCGACGGCGCGCTGCGCCTCGACCGCCAGGCGCTCGAGGCGCTCGCCGACCTGCGACCGCGCAGCGTGCTCGTGGTGGGCACGGTGCCCGAGCTCGAGAAGCTCGTGAAGCTCGTGCCCCAGGTGCCCATCGTGGTGGCGAGCGCGATCGTCGAGCACCTCGCGGTCGCGGCGACCGTGCGCACCGACGACTGGGCGGGCATCCGGCTCGCGGTGGAGCACCTGGTCGGGCTCGGGCACGAGCGCATCGCCCACATCGGCGGCGCGGGCGGGGCCGTGGCGCGCAACCGCGTCGCGGGCTACCGGGCGGCGATGGATGCGCTGGGCCTCGGCGGGCTCGCCAGGGTGGAGGCCTCGGACTACACCGAGCGCGGCGGCTATGCCGCGACCCGGCGGCTGCTCGAGGCGGGGGAGCGGCCGACGGCCATCACCGCCGTGAACGACCTCTCCGCCATCGGCGCGCTCGGCGCGATCGCCGAGGCGGGACTCGACGGCGCGATCGCCGTGGTGGGGTACGACAACACGTCGACGGCCCGGCTGCAGCGGGTCTCGCTCACGAGCGTGGATCCGCACAACGTGGAGATCGGCGATCAGGCCGCCCGCATGGTCGCCGCGCTCGAGGACGGCGAGCCGCTCGGGCGGCGCGAGGTGCTCGTCGAGCCCACCCTCGCGGTGCGCGACTCTTCCACGATGCCCCGATAGCCCCGCCCCGGCGGCGATTCCGGCTTGACACCATTTCCCGCGCGGGCATACATTTGGACCGTTCCAAACCGGGACGCACACAACGGAACAGGCGCAGCGTCGCGCGCGGGCGAGATCGGAAGCCGATCAGCCGGGACCGACGACGTGCCGCCTGCCAGCTCGGCTTCATGCCACAGACCAATGGAGATTGCCATGACCGCATCTGCATCCACCCCGCGTACCGAAGCCGCATTCGCTGCCGCGACCGAGAAGCGCCGCCTGGGCGTCGGCCTCGTCAGCGTCGGCTGGATGGGCAAGCTGCACAGCCGCGCCTATCGCAACCTGCCCTTCGTGTACCCCGACCTCGGCGTCGAGCCCCGCCTCGTGCAGGCGGCGGACCCGGTCGACTCGGCGCGCGACTACGCGCAGCACGTGCTCGGCTACGAGTCGACCACCGCCGACTACCGCGAGGTGCTCGCGAACCCCGAGGTCGACGTGGTCTCGATCTGCGCCCCGAACTTCCTGCACGCCGAGATCGGCATCGCCGCGGCGAAGGCCGGCAAGCACATCTGGATCGAGAAGCCCGTCGGCCGCGGCGCGCACGAGACCGCCGCGATCCGCGAGGCCGCCGAGGAGGCGGGCGTCGCGAGCGCCATCGGCTTTAACTATCGCCAGCCTCCGGCGGTGCAGTTCGCCCGGCAGCTCATCCTCGACGGCGGGCTCGGCCGGATCACCAACGTGCGCGGTCGGTTCTTCGGCGGCTTCAACTCCGACCCGGAGTTCCCCCTCGCGTGGCGCTTCCGCCGCGAGCTCTCGGGCTCGGGCGTGCTCGGCGACCTCATGGGCCACCTCGTGGACCTCACGCACTTCCTGCTCGGCCCCATCGCCTCCGTGACCGCCACCACCGGCACCTACATCACCGAGCGCCCTGGCATGCCCGGCTCGCCCGACGCCGACAAGAAGCTCCCCGTGGAGAACGAGGACTTCGCGAACATGCTCATCCGCTTCGACGACTCGGCCGCGGCCGCGGGCGCGCTCGGCAGCCTCGACGCCTCCTGGATCGCGATCGGCCCCAAGGCCGAGTACGGCATCGAGGTGTTCGGCACCGAGGGCTCGTTCCGCTGGAACTTCGAGCGACTCAACGAGATCGAGGTCGCCTACCGCGACGTGAACGGCGGCACCTACACGCGCATGCTCGCCGACGCCTCCTTCCCCGAGTTCTCGCGCTTCCAGCCGAGCCCCGGCACGCCCATGGGCTACGACGACCTCAAGGTCATCGAGGCGAAGAAGTTCGTGCAGTCCGTGCTCGGCGACGCGAGCGAGAGCTCGAACATCCACGACGCCCTCGCCTCGGCGCAGGTGCTCACCGCGGCCGAGCAGTCGGCCGAGTCCGGCCAGTGGGTCGACACCCCGGTCGTGCCGGGCAACACCTCGAACGTCCGCAAGGAAGGAAGCAACTGATGGCCGCACCGAAGATCGCCACCGCACCCATCAGCTGGGGCATCAGCGAGGTCGACGACTGGGGCTTCCAGTACCCGCCCGAGCGCGTGCTCTCCGAGATGCGCGAGCTCGGCTTCACCGCGAGCGAGATCGGCCCCGACGGCTTCCTCCCCGAGGCGCCCGCCGACAAGGCCGCCGAGCTCGCGAAGTTCGGCCTCAAGCCCGTCGGCAGCTTCGTGCCGGTCGTCGTCCACGACGCCGCGATCGACCCGCTGCCGCGCATCGAGCGCGAGCTCGACACCTACCGGGTCACCGGCGCCGACACGCTCATCGTCGCCGCGGTGACGGGGCAGGACGGCTACGACGTCGTGCGCGAGCCGCTCACCGAGCAGGAGTGGGCCACCCTCTTCTCGAACCTCGACCGCATCCGCGACCTCGCCGAGTCGCGCGGCGTCAGCGCCTCGCTGCACCCGCACGTCGGCACGGTCGTCGAGACCGCCGAGGAGGTGCAGCGCGTGGTCGACGGCTCGACCATGGACTTCTGCTTCGACACCGGCCACCTCATGATCGGCGGCGTCGACCCCGTCGAGTTCGCCCAGCGCCACGCCTCGCGCATCGCCGTGACGCACCTCAAGGACGTCGCGATCGAGGGCATGCAGCGCGTCAAGGGCGGCGAGGTCTCCTACTACGACGCGATCAAGGCCGACAGCCTCTACCGTCCGCTCGGTCAGGGCGATGTCGACCTGCGGTCGATCGTCGAGGCACTCGTCGAGGCCGGCTACGAGGGCTGGTTCGTGCTCGAGCAGGACAAGGTGCTCGTCGAGGAGCCGGCGCCCGGCGAGGGGCCGATCGACGACGCCCGCGCGAGCGTGGAGTACCTCCGCGGCCTCATCGCGGAACTCGAGCAGGAGGCCTAGCGGATGCGCATCGGCATCATCGGACTCGGCCGCATCGGGCTGATGCACGCGCGGAATCTCGCGCAGACCGAGGGTGTCGACGAGGTCGTGCTCTGCGGCCGCAACCCCGAGCGGGTTGCGGCCGCGGCCGTCGAGCTCGAACGCGCCCTCGCCCCCGGCGCGCCGGCCGGGCTCGCGGGCGAACTCGCCCCGGATTCCGCGCCGGCGCGCATCGTCGTCGGGGGAGGGTTCGGCGAGGAGCTGCCCTCGCTCGACGGCGCGGTCATCGCGACCTCCACGGCCACGCATCCCGAGCTGAGCCTGCAGGCCGCCCGGGCCGGCGTGCCCGTGCTCGTCGAGAAGCCGCTCGCGCTCGACCGCGAGGAGCTCTCGGCCCTCGCCGACGAGCTCGAGGCCACCGGCACCGAGGTCATGGTCGCCTTCCACCGGCGCTACGACCCCGCCCACCGCGAGCTGCGCCGCCGCGTGCAGGCCGGCGAGGCGGGCACGGTGCGCGCCGTGACCGCGCACGGCCACGACCGCACGCGGCTCACACCCGAGTACATCCCCACCTCCGGCGGCATCTGGCTCGACATGCTCATCCACGACTTCGACTCGGTGCCCTGGGTCGTCGGCGAGCGGGTGAAGTCCGTCTGGGCCACCGGATCGGTGCTCGACTACGAGGCGCACGCCGAGCACGACGACGTCGACTCGGCAGTGGCGGTGCTCGTCTTCGAATCCGGCGTCACGGCCACGGTCAGCGGCCTCCGCCGCAACGAGGCCGGCCAGGACGTGCGGCTCGAGGTGTTCGGCTCCGAGAACACGTTCGGCGTCGGCATCGAGCCGCGCACGCCGATCGTCTCCACCGAGCCCGGCGTGCCCGCACCCGAGCGCACGTACACGGAGTTCATCGACCGCTTCGAGCGCGCGTTCCGCGCCGAGGTCGCCGCCTTCGTCGACCTCATCCGCGGCAGCGGCGAGAACCTCACCCCGCCGCGCGCGGGGCTCGCCGCCATCGAGATCGCGCTCGCCGCCGACGAGTCGCTGCGCACGGGGCGGCGCGTCGACCTCGTCTAGACTCCATCCGCCCCACTCCTCCTCGAGAGAAAGAATTCGACTTATGACCCAACCCATCCGCGTCGGACTGATCGGCACCGGCCGCATCGGCCAGGTGCACGCCGCGAGCATCGCCGCGCTGCCCGAGACCACCCTGCAGTGGGTGGCCGATCCGTTCATCGCCGGGGCGAACGCCATCGCCGAGCAGTACGGCGTCGCGAACGTCACGACCGACGCCGCCGAGGTCATCGCGGCCGAGGACGTCGACGCGATCATCATCGCCTCGCCGACCCCCACCCACGTCGACCTCCTCGGCGCGGCCCTCGACGCCGGCGTGCCCGCCCTGTGCGAGAAGCCGATCGACCTCGACATCGCCCGCGTGGACGCGCTGCGCGAGAAGGCCGCCGCCTCGGCGACCCCGATCGCGCTCGGCTTCAACCGCCGCTTCGACACGCACTTCGCGGACCTCCACCGCCTCGTGCGGGACGGCGCGATCGGCAAGGTCGAGCAGGTGACCATCATCAGCCGCGACCCCGCGGAGCCCCCGGTCGAGTACGTCAAGGTCTCGGGCGGCATCTTCCGCGACATGACCATCCACGACTTCGACATGGCGCGCTTCTTCGTGCCCGAGATCGTCGAGGTCACCGCGCGCGGCTTCAACCAGTTCAGCGAAGGCATCCGCGAGGCCGGCGACTTCGACGCCGCCGTCGTGACCCTGCGCGGCGCGGGCGGCGAGGTCGTGACCATCACGAACTCGCGGCACAGCAGCTACGGCTACGATCAGCGCCTCGAGGTCTTCGGCGACGCGGGCATGCTCCAGGCCTCCAACGTCGGCGACAGCAACGTCCGCCTCTACACGGCGGAGACCGTCGAGGGCCAGGCCCCGTACCAGACCTTCTTCCTCGAGCGCTACGCGGCCGCCTACCGCAACGAGCTCTCGGCCTTCGTCGCCGCGATCCGCGAGGGTGTGCAGCCCAGCCCCGGCTTCGAGGACGGCCGTGCGGCGCTCGTGCTCGCCGACGCCGCCGAGCGTTCGGCGCGCGAGGGCGTCTCGGTGCCGGTGGACCTCTCGGCATGACGGCCGCGCCTCCGCTCGTCGCGACCTGCTGGACCAGCGCGGGCGCCGCGATGCCCGCCGCCGACTCCGAGCGCAGCCCCTTCGACCCGCTCGACCGGGTGCGGGCGGCCGCGGACACCGGCTGGTCGGGCATCGGGTTCGTCCTCGACGACCTGCGGCACGTGCGCGACACGATCGGCTTCCCGGCGCTGCGCGCGGCGATCGAGGCGGCGGGGCTCCGGCACGTGGAGGTGGAGCTCGTCTCCGGCTGGTGGGAGCCCGAGGGCCCCTGGCGCGAGGGATGGGCGCTCCTGCTCGAGGCCGCCCGCGAGCTCCGCGCGGTGCTCATCAAGGCCGGCTCCGACTTCGCCGATCCGATCGACGACTTCGGGCCGTACGTGGCGCCGTTCCGCCGGCTCGCCGAGGAGGCGCAGGCGGTCGGCGCTCGCGTCGCCCTCGAGCCGCTGCCCTTCGGGCGCTTCGCGACCATCCCGTTCGGCGCGGAGTTCGTGCGCGCGGTCGACCACCCGGCCGCCGGGCTCTGCGTCGACTTCTGGCACGTGTTCCGGGCCGGCACCTCGCTCGCGGAACTCGAGGCGTCGCTCTCGCCCGAGATCGTCTTCTGCGTGGAGCTGAACGATGCCCGCGAGGAGCGCATCGGGACGCTCTTCGAGGACACGCGCGACCGTCGCGAGCTGCTCGGCGAGGGCGAGCAGGACGTGACCGGCTTCATCCGCACCATGCGGCGCGTCGGCTTCGAGGGTGCGTGGGGCGTCGAGATCCTCTCGGCCGCGCATCGCGCCCGCCCGCTCGAGGAAGCGCTGCGCGTGGCCCACGACACGAGCGTCGCGGCCTTCGAGCGCGCCAGCCTGGACGGGTGACCGCGATCAACTGGACCTCGCTGCCCGAAGACCGCCAGGACATGCGCCTCGTGGTGTGCGACATGGACGGCACGCTGCTCGACGAGTCGGGCCGCGTGCCGGACTCGTTCTGGCCGCTGCTCGAGCGGATGCGCGCCGAGGGCGTCGTGTTCGTCCCCGCCAGCGGCCGGCAGCGGGCCACGCTCGAGCGGCTCTTCCCGGGCGAGCTTTCGGCCTCCTGCATCGCCGAGAACGGCAACCTCGTCGTGCACGGCGGCGAGACGGTCTCCACCACCACGGTGCCGGAGGCCGCCGCCCGCGAGGTGATCGGCGCCGTCCGCGCGAACGCGGCGGAGTTCGACCTCGGGCTGGTGCTGTGCGGCGCGCGGCAGGCCTATGTCGAGCGGAGCGACCGCGCCTTCCTCGACGAGGTGGAGAAGTACTACGCGAAGTACTCCGTGGTGGACGACCTCGACGCGGTCTCCGACGACCTGCTCAAGCTCGCCGTCTTCGACTTCCACGGCGCCGAGCGCGCCGCCCGCGAGATCTTCGACGCGTTCGGCGAGGAGCAGCAGGTGGTCGTCTCGGGCGAGCACTGGATCGACATCATGCGCAACGGCGTCGACAAGGGCCGGGGCGTCGAGGCGCTCCAGCGGGCCCTCGGCGTCGCGCCCGCGCAGACCGCGGCGTTCGGCGACTACCTCAACGACCGCGAGATGCTCGCGAAGGCCGGCTGGTCGTTCGCGATGGCGAACGCGCATCCCGTCATCCGCGAGGAGGCGCGGTACCTCGCGCCCTCGAACGCCGAGGACGGCGTCGGCCGGGTGCTGCGGAGGCTGCTGGCCTACTGAGGCTATTTGGGCCTGTGGTCGCCGGGGCCCGGACCCCTGACCTCGGGCCTCGGGCCCCTGACCTCGGGCCTCGCGCCCCGGACATCGCGCCCGCCGGCCCCGTCCGGGCCGCCGGTTCGCTCCCGCTGGTCTGATTTCCCGCCGGTCTGATCCCCTGCTGGTCCGCCCATGCCGGTCCGACCGGGCCCGCCGGCCTTGTGCGCGCAGATGCGTTAAAGAATGCGGTTTCGGGCTGGCCAGAACCGCATTCTGCGACGCATCTGTGCTTTCGGGGCGTCCGGGCGGCCGCCCGAAGGCCCGGCGCCAGCCCACCGGAACCCGGCCAGCCGGATCCCGGCTCGGCCAGCCGGATCCCGGCTCGGCCAGCCGGATCCCGGCTCGGCCAGCCGGATCCCGGCTCGGCCAGCCGGATCCCGGCTCGGCCAGCCGGATCCCGGCTCGGCCAGCCGGATCCCGGCTCGGCGCCGGCCCGACGGAGCCCGGCCCCGGCCGGCTCGTCGGCCCCGGCGCCATCCTGCAGGGGCCCGAGCCTGGCTCCGGGCGTCCGCCCCCGGCTATCCGGCTCCCGGCTCGGGCGGGGCCGTGAAGACCTCGCCGTTCCGCGGCATGCCCGCGAGGGCGGATGCGGCGGGCTCCTTCGCGTACTGCGCGAAGACGGGGTCGAGGCGGCCCGTGGGCTCGATGCCGCGCCAGCGCATGGGGATGCCGGACGCCGCATCCGTGCGGGCGCGATCCATGAGCTGCACGTGCAGGTGCGGCATCGACGAGTTGCCGGTGTTGCCGACCTCGGCGAGCACCTGCCCCGCGGCCACGCGATCCCCTTCGCGCACCGCCGCGGTGCCGCGCCGGACGTGCGCGTAGGCCGCGAAGGTGCCGTCGCCGTGGTCCACGACGACGTGGTTGCCGAGCACCTTCCGCGTGCCGCCGATCTCGCGGAGCATCGCCTCCCCGGTCATCATCCACAGCAGCGCGGGCCAGGTGCTGCGCGCCCGGTGGTCGCGCTGGCCGTCGCGGACGCGGATGACGACGCCGGCGGCCATCGACCGGATGGGCCGCCCGAAGGCGCCGTACCGCTCGGGCCGATCGCCGAGCAGCCCGCCGTGCACGAGCGGGGGAGTGCGCTCGTCGGCGGGCGTGCAGACGTCCACCGCCGAGAACTGCCCGCGGGTGAGCGTGCCGTGGCTCGGCAGCCGCTGGCCCGGCGAGTTCATCGCGACCCACTCGCCGCGCACCGGGCTCTCGAGCTCCACCGGCTCCCGGCGCGAGGGCCGCGGGGCGACGTTGCACAGCAGCGTCAGCGCGAGCAGCGCGGAGAATCCGACGAGCGGCAGGAGGTAGCCCGGCTCGAGCCGGAGGGGCGGCAGCCCCGGGATGAGGCCGAGGATCACCTCCACCGCCACGAGCAGCAGCAGGAGGCCCATCAGCCCGCCCCAGAGCGGCCGCAGGGAGGCGATCGCTCGCCTCATCGCCGCACCGCCAGGAAGGTCGTCAGCAGCGGCACGATGCGATGCGCGGGCACCTCGTAGTGCCCGCGGCTCGTCTGCCGCAGCCACCCGGCGCTCACGAGCGGCCGCAGGTGGTGGTAGATCTGCCCCGAGGTGCCGAAGTCGCCGCCGTCGAGCAGGTCGTTGACCGTCTGCGCGTCGGTGAGGAGGCGCTGCAGGAGCCGCAGCCGGATGGGATGGGCGATGGCCGAGAGACCCTCCGCGAATTCGTCGAACTCCTGCGCGCAGAGGTCGTCGGTGAGCGCCGCGAACTGCCAGTCGGCTCGCTGCCCGTTGGGCATTCGAACCGCGCCGACCATCATGACCGCGCCGTTCTCGTCCTCGATCTCGCGCTTGAGGCCGTCGAGCGCCCAGAAGGTCTCCTGCTCCGTGCGGGCGGGCTCGTCCGGCGGGGTGCCGTCCTCGCGATCCTCGAGCGCCCGCACCCGTCGCTCGAGGTCGTCGAGCCGGTCGTCGATGTGCGTCGATTTCGTCATGCCGACATGATTGCATAAATTCCGTAATTCCGTAACTATTGCACTCAGGTGGCGCGACGAGACGGGCCACGACCCTCGGGAACGTGTCGTGGGCGTCGGCTACGCTGCCCGCATGTCGAGATTCAACGACCTTCTGATCGAGCAGCACGGCACGGCCATCGAGATCCCGGAGGCGCTCGAACGCGCGTGGCGATGGATGGAGGCGCAGGGCTTCGGGTCCGACGCCGCCTCCGGCTACGTGCTCGCCCCGTACGAGGGCGACGAGCAGCTCGGGCCGGTGTTCGCGCCGAACCTCACGCTCGAGGGCTGGTTCGCGGCCGATGCGCCCGCGGCGCGGCGGCTGCTGCCCATCGCCGAGATCGCGGGGGACGGATCGCAGGCGGCGCTCTGGGTGGACGAGGAGGGCGCGACGCGCGTCGTGGCGCTCGACTCGGACGGCGAGGGCTACGTGCTCGCGGACAGCGCGGAGGACTTCCTCGTGCTGCTGGCGATCGGGTACGAGGAGATGAAGGAGTTCGACTTCGGGGAGCCGCCGGAGGACCCGGACGCGGTGGACGCGGTCGAGGAGTTCCGGGAGTGGGTGGGCGAGACGCTCGACGTCGAGGTGCCCGAGGAATGGCCCGAGGTCGGCGAGGACGAGTTCGGCGACTGGCTGCGCGAGCAGCTCGAGGCCGGGGCCTAGGCGCGGGCTCGATGGGCGACGCTCCCGCGCTCGAGGAGGTGCTGGCCGAGCTGGCCGCCCTCGAGGATCCGAGAATCCGCGCCGTCAACGAGCGGCACGGCGACGCCCACGGCGTCAACCTCTCGAAGCTGCGCGCGGTCGCGAAGCGCATCAAGACGCAGCCGGAGCTGGCCGAGGAGCTCTGGGCGACCGGGGACTCCGCGGCCCGGCTCCTCGCGATTCTCGTCTGCAGGCCGGGGTCGCTCTCGCCCGAGCGGCTCGACGAGATGCTGCGCGAGGCGAATACGCCCAAGGAGCAGGACTGGTTCGTGAGCTACGTCGTGCGCAAGAGCAAGCACGCGGAGCCCTTGCGGCAGGCGTGGTTCGCGGATGCGGATCCCGATGTCGCGAGCGCCGGCTGGGCGCTCACGGGGGAACGGATCGCGAAGCGCCCCGAGGGGCTCGACCTCGAGGGGCTCCTCGACACGATCGAGGCGGAGATGAAGGAGGCGCCCGAGCGGCTGCAGTGGGCGATGAACACCTGCCTCGCGCAGATCGGCATCGCGCATCCGGCACTGCGGTCCCGGGCCATCGACATCGGCGAGCGGCTCGAGGTGCTCAAGGACTACCCGACGCCGCCGAACTGCACCTCGCCGTTCGCGCCGGCCTGGATCGCCGAGATCGTGCGGCGGCAGAAGGCCGGCTGAGGGAGGGGCCGGGCGTCCTGCCGGTCGTTCGAGCAGCCCCGCCGCGGCGGGGGCGCGGTAGCGCGTGCCTGAAGCGCCGCCTCCTCGGATGCATCGCGGTCTTGGACGACCGAGTCGGCGTGCGGCCGTTTGGGGTGAATAGCCGCTCGGCGCCGCCTGCACGGCCGGCGGAGCCATCCGTCCCGATCGTGGCGGCCTCTCTCGGAAGTGGAGGGCTGCATTGGGGTGAATAGCCGCTTGGGGCCGGGTGTGTGGGTGGCGGAGCTATGTGTCTCAATCGTGGTGGCTTCTCTCGGAAGTGGAGTGTCGCAGGGGTGAATAGCCGCTTGGGGCCGGGTGTGTGGGTGGCGGAGCTATGTGCCTCAATCGTGGTGGCTTCTCTGGGAAGCGGGGCGTCGCATTGGGGTGAATAGCCGCTCGACGTCGTAGGCGGGGATGCTCGGGCTATTCGTCCCGGAGACGGCGGGCTGAGAAGGCCCCGCCCGCCGCCTGCCCGGGCTAGCGCCGCACGCCGTGCGCGTCGTACACGCTCTGCACGAGCCGCATCGCGTCGACGGCGGTCTCGAAGGTGGTCGGCATCGGCGCGACGCCGAGGATCGCGCGCAGGAAGTCCTGCACCTCGGCGATGAACGCCTCGCCGTAGCCGGTGTTCACGCCGCGCGAGCGGAACGAGGAGACGTCCGAGTAGCGGGGGTTCTCGGGGCCGATCACGACGGTGCGGGGGCCGCCGATGCGCTGGTCCGAGCCGTCGGCGGGCAGGATCGTGAGGTCGTTGTAGTGCTCGGTGTCGAAGCTCGCGAACCCGCCGCTGCAGTAGGCCGACACCATGAGCCGGTTGGGGCGGCCGTGGGCCACGCGGCTCGTGGTCACCGCGCCGGAGGCGCCCGAGGCGGTGCGCACGAGCATCGTCGCGACGTCGTCGTTCGTGACCGGCCGCATCTCGCCCTCGCGGTCGGGGCGCTGCGGGATGACGGTGCGCAGCTGCGAGGAGACGACCTCCTCGATGGGGGAGACCGCGAAGGAGACCGCGTCGAGCACGTGGATGCCGAGGTCCATGAGTGCGCCGCCGCCCGAGGCCGCGTGGTCGAAGCGCCACGTGTACGGGTAGTCGGCGGGTGCGGCGTGGTCGCAGTAGTAGCTCGCCTCGAAGTGCCACACGTCGCCGAGCTCGCCCGAGCGCACGATGCGCGCCATCTCGGCGAGCGCGGGGATGCGGCGGTAGGAGAAGCCCACGCCGTGCACCGCGTCGGGGTGCTCGGCGCCGAGCGCGGCGAGGTGCCGGGCCTGCGCGAGGTCCGCCCCGAGCGGCTTCTCGGTGAGGATGTGCTTGCCGCTGCGGATGAGCGGCTCCAGCACGGCTTCGTGGGTGAAGTTCGGCAGCGCGACGCTGACGGCGTCGATGCTCGGGTCCTCGGTGATGCGGCGGATGTCGGCGGTCGCCTCGGCGAAGCCGTAGCGCGACTGCACGTCCCGGGCGAGGTGCTCCGCGGTGTCGGCGACCACGGCGAGCTCGACGTCGAGCCCCGCGAGATCGTCGGCCATGGAGGCGTTGCGGTAGCCGAATGCGTGGGCCTGTCCGGCCATCCCGGCACCGACAAGCGCGACTCTGAGCTTGGTCACGGTGGAATCCTCTCGTGGTTTCCCGCGGCATCGTGCGGCGGTATGACCACTTTAGAGCGCGCTAATTTGTAGTGTCAAAGATGACGAGCACAGGGCCCGTCGTCCCGTCGCGGTTCAGCTCGAGAACGGCTGCGTGTGCTCCGTGGTCGGGGAGCGGCGGGCGGTGGCCGAGGCGGATGCCGCCTTGCGCTGCTCGAGCAGCCGGTACTGCTTGCGGTGCCACTCGTGCTGCTGCTCGAAGTGGGCCGCGACGCCGTAGAGGATGAGCACGAGGGCGATCACCCCGAACACGACCGCGGCGACGGTGAGCCCCGACATCACGATGATGAGCACGTCCATGCTCGCCGGATCCACGTTGGGCGGGATGAACAGCGGCATCACCGTCGGGATCACGGCGAGGATCGCGGTGAGCACGAGGAGCGCCGCGGCCGAGCGGAGCTTGCCCGAGGCGCGGTTCTCGATCATGATGCCGACCCGCCGTCCGCGTCTCGGCGCTCGGGCGGATACAGCGGGCTGTGCCCCGCGGCGACCCGCTCCTCGGGCCGCACGGGTCCGGGCGGGATGCCCTCGCCGAACGGCTCGCCGCCGAGGCGCTCGCGGCCGTGCGGCGACAGCCAGCCCGACAGGTCGGGGCCCTTGGGCACGATCCCGGTGGGGTTGATATCGCGGTGCACGAGGTAGTAGTGCCGCTTGATCTGCACGAAGTCGACGGTGTCCCCGAACCCGGGCGTCTGGAAGAGGTCGCGGGCGTAGCCCCAGAGGTTCGGCATGTCGGAGAGCCGGTTGCGGCTCGCCTTGAAGTGGCCGAGATACACCGGGTCGAACCGGACGAGCGTGGTGAACAGCCGCACGTCGGCCTCGGTGATCGTGCCGCCCATGAGGTAGCGACGGTCCGCGAGGCGCTCCTCGAGCCAGTCCATGGCCGTCCAGAGCCGATCGTAGGCGGCCTCGTAGGCCTCCTGCGTGCCGGCGAAGCCGCAGCGGTACACGCCGTTGTTCACCTCGGTGAAGATGCGCGTCATCACGGGCCACATCTCGTCCACGGCCTCGGCGGGCAGGAGATCCGGCGCGCCTTCGCGGTGGTGCTCGCGCCACTCGGTCGAGAAGTCGAGGGTCATCTGCGGGTAGTCGTTCGTGACGACGAACCCCGAGGGCACGTCGACGATCGCGGGGACGGTGATGCCGCGCTCGTAGTCCGGGAAGCGCGCGAGGTAGTGCTCCTGCAGCCGCTCCGTGCCGAGCACCGGATCCCTGCCGCCGGGGTCGAGGTCGAAGGTCCACGACCGCGCATCGTGGGCCGGCCCCGGCAGGCCGACCGAGATCGCATCCTCGAGGCCGAGCAGTCTGCGCACGATGAGCGCGCGGTTGGCCCAGGGGCAGGCCCGCGCCGCGACGAGCCGGTATCGGCCGGGCTCCGCCGGCCACGCCTCGGCACCGGGCTCGAGCCCGGCGCCGAGCGAGCCGACCTTGGATTCGGGCGGGGCCGGCAGCCGCCGCACCGCCGCGGGATCGGCGACGATGCGATCCTCGATGTAGTCCGTATCGCGGGTGAACTCGCCGCTCGCCACGTATGTTCCACCGGTTGTCTGCTCGTGCATGCGTCGCTCCTGAGATTGAGTCGGATGGAGATTGAGTCGGATGGCCGTCGCATCTATTAGAGACCGCCGACCTGATCGTCGCCGGGTCGCGTAACCTCTCGTTAATCCTGCGGATACCCTGTGGATATGCTGCGAAGGCAGCCTACGTCCATGGTCGAAACGCAGCGCAAGTATTTCGTGGAGGGGCCGATATGACCCCCGCAATCGAGGCCTCGAAGCAGGAGTCGCGCACGTCGGCAGCCGCGGACGACGCCACGGCGAAGCCGCTTCGCAGCCCCCTGGCCTGGCTGCCGGTAACCGGCCGATGGCAGTCCCTCGTCGAGTGGTTCGTGGTCGGCTTCGCGATCTACGTGCTCATCACCGCCGTCTCCGGCATCGGCGCGGGGTTCAAGATGGCGGCGGGCGACCGGGCCGGCGAGCTCTTCCAGTTCGCCGAGAACCCGTTCGTCGGGCTCGTCATCGGCATCCTCGCCACCGTGCTCACGCAGTCCTCTTCGACCACGACCTCGATCACGGTCGGCATGGTCGCGGGCGGCCTGCCCATCGGCATCGCGATCCCCATCCTGCTGGGCGCGAACATCGGCACCACCGTGACCTCCACGCTCGTGAGCCTCGGCATGGCGGGGGACAAGCAGGTCTTCCGCCGCGCCTTCGGCGCCGCGAGCGTGCACGACATGTACAACCTGCTATCGGTCCTCATCTTCCTGCCGCTCGAGCTCATGTTCGGCATCCTCGAGAAGAGCTCGGGCTGGCTCGCCGACCAGACCAGCGGCTCGGACGGCGGCCCGGTGGCGGCGGTGTTCTCGGCGATCGGCGCCGGTGTGAGCGCCTTCACAGCACCCGGCGTCGAGCTGCTGCGCTGGATCGTCAGCCCGCTGCCCGAGGTGTGGGGCGGCATCGTCCTCATCCTGCTCGGCGTCGTGCTCATCCTCGCGGTCATCAATTTCATCGGCAAGATGCTCAAGGTGCTGCTCGTGGGGCGCGCCGAGCGGGTGTTCCACACCGCGATCGGCCGCGGTCCCATGAGCGGCATCCTCTCGGGCACGCTCATCACGGTGATGGTGCAGTCCTCCTCCACCACGACGAGCCTCGCGGTGCCGCTGGTCGGCTCGGGCAAGTTCTCGGTCAAGCAGATCTTCCCCTTCACGGTCGGCGCGAACATCGGCACCACCCTCACGGCGCTCATCGCGGCCTTCGCCTTCAGCGGCATCGAAGGGCAGGCCGCCCTGCAGGCCGCCTACGTGCACGTGCTCTACAACCTGTTCTGCGCGATCGTCATCTTCGGCATCCCCTTCCTGCGTCCGATCCCGGTCGCCGCCGCCCAGTGGCTCGCGCGCATCGGCGCCGAGCACAAGCTCTTCGTGGTCGCCTGGGTGCTGGGCGTGTTCCTCGTCATCCCCGGCCTGCTCCTGCTGGTGACGATGCTGCTATGAAGCGGAGCGAGCCCTTGGAGCGGTCGGCACGGACACGGATCTTGGAGGAATCGATGGCACAGGACGACGACGGGACGACGCCCGTGGAGGCGCAGATCGAACGGCTGCTCGCCGAGGCGGAGCACACCGTCGAGCAGCTGCGCCGGGAGCTCGACGAGGCCCGCGCCCGACGCGCTCGCGAGACGGAGCTGCGCGAGCAGCACGAGGAGGTCGACCGGCTGCGCGAGTATCTCGTGCAGGCGCAGGTGCGGTGGGGCGCCGTTCGGGACTTCTTCGAGAGCGCGCTGCGGGAGCTCGGGGATCGGACGCAGGAAGCGTCCGGAGACGATGAGGCCGAGGAGGGCCCGCGATGAACGCGCGATTCAGCGCCGCGAAGAAGGCGGCGATCGCGGGCTCCGCGGCAGCAGCGCTGATCATGACCGGCTGCTCCGCCGAAGGCGGCGGGGAAGTCATCCAGATCTCCGGCTCCGCGACCGTGGCGCCGATCACCCAGGCGGTTGCGACGCAGGGGAGGTTCGAGGTCGAGATCGCGGCTGAAGGCACGAACAGCGGGTTCGACCGCTTCTGTCGGGGTGAGACCGCGATCAACAACGCATCCGCGCCGATCCCCGGGGCGGGAGCCGAGACGGACTACACGGCGCTGTGCGCCGAGCACGGCGTCGAGTACCTCGAGCTGCCGATCGGTCTGGATGCGCTGAGCATCGTCCGCAACGAGGCGAACGGCCTTGTCGAGGACCTCACGCTCGAGCAGTTGCAGGCGATCTGGGAGCCGGGCTCCGAGGTGTCGGCGTGGTCGGATCTGGACCCGTCCTGGCCCGACGAGCCGATCGGCCTGTACGGTCGGGGCGACGGCTCGGGCACATACGATGTCTTCACGCAGGCGGTCAACGGCGAGACCGGCGCCATTCGCGAGGATTACAGCAGCACGGATGACCTGGACGAGCTCGCCGCGTGGGTCGCCGAGGACGAGTACGGCATCGGCTTCATGGGCGTCGGCAACTATCTCGCCGCCGATGAGGAGTACCGTAATCGCATCACGAACGTGAGCGTCGACGGGGCGGCTCCCGGGCTCGAGGAGGTGCAATCGGGCGAGTACGACGCGCTGACCCGTCCGCTCTTCCTCTACGTCGCGGTGAACGCGCTCGATGACGAACGCGTCGCGTCGTTCGTCGAGTACTACCTCAACGAGGCCCGGGAGGTGCTGCCGCGCGTGTACTTCTACGCGTTGCCGGAGGAGGCGTATCCGCTCGTGCAGTCGCGCTACGAGGATCGCATTCCGGGCACCATGTACGGCGAAGGCGGGGAGCCGGGCGCGTCCGTAGTCGAACTGCTCGGCGGCGTCTAACCCCTGCCGCGACAGCGCCGATGAGGGCCCCTGCGGATGCAGGGGCCCTCATCGGACTCGCGGAGCGGATCAGCCCTCGGCGAGCAGCTCCCGGACGCGCGGGGCGACCTCGCGGCCGTAGAGCTCGATCGACTTCATGGCGAGCTCGTGCGGCATGTGCCCGCTCGAGTACTTCATCGAGAAGCGGCTGGCGCCGAGCGCGCGCAGGTTCTCGGCGATGCGCCGCGCCACGGAGTCGGGGGAGCCGACCATGAGGGCGCCGGCGGTCGCGTCGGCGTCGAACCGCTCCCGCGACATCCCCTTGAAGCCGCGCTCGCGCCCGAGGCGGTCCATGACCTCGGAGAAGTGCGGCCAGAACTCCTCGCGGGCCTGCTCGTCGGTCTCGGCGATGTAGCCGGGCGAGTGGACGCCGACCGGTTGCGGCGCGTGCCCGTGCTCGGCCAGGGAGCGCCGGTGCAGCTCGGCGAAGGGCGCGAACCGGGCGGGCGGACCGCCGATGATCGCGAGCATCACGGGCAGCCCGTGCCTCGCGGCGCGGACGACCGACTCGGGCGTGCCGCCCACGGCGACCCACGCGGGGATGGGCGTCTCGACGGCGGGATGCACGCGCTGGTCCTCGAGCGGCGCGCGCGTGGTGCCCGACCAGGTGACGGGCTCGCCCGGCAGCAGCTTCGCGAAGAGGTCGAGGCGGTCCTCGAACAGCTCCTCGTAGCGCGACAGCGGCAGGCCGAAGAGCGGGAACGACTCGGTGTACGCGCCGCGGCCGACGATGATCTCGGCGCGGCCGCCGGTGAGCCCCTGCAGGGTCGCGAAGCGCTCGAGCACGCGCACCGGGTCGTCCGAGCTGAGCACCGTGACGGCGCTCGTGACATGGATGCGCTCGGTACGGGCGCCGATGGCGGCGAGCACCATCTCCGGGGAGGAGACGGCGTAGTCGGCGCGGTGGTGCTCGCCGATGCCGAAGAAGTCGAGGCCGGCGCGGTCGGCGAGCTCCGCCTCGGCCACGATCGCGCGAAGGGTCTCGGCCGGGGTCATCTCGGTGCCGTCGGCGCGGCCGGCGACATCGCCGAAGGTGTCCACCCCGAGCTGCAGTGCGCTGCTCATCGCTGTGCTCCTCTCGTCTGCCGTCAGACCAGTGCGTCCGCGCGGGCCGCGGCGACCGAGGCCACGAGCGCGTCGACCGTCTCGTCGAGGCGGGACTCGAGCCCCTCGGGGGCGGAGTGGACGAGGTGGGAGGAGGCCACGGGGCCGCCGACGAACTCGAAGACGCCGTGCTCGACGCTCGTGCGGATGGCGTCGCGGTAGCCGTGGTTGTCGTAGGTCGCGGGGGCGTTGCCCGCGAGGCGCACGAGGTGCACGTCGCGGCCGGCGAGGGCCGTCGCGTCCTCGGAGCCGAATGCCCAGCCGAAGGTGAGCACGCGATCGAGCCAGCCCTTGAGCAGGGCCGGCATGCCCCACCAGTAGACGGGGTGCACGAGGATGATCGCGTCGGCGCGCTCGATGCGCTCCTGCTCGCGGCGGATGTCCTCGGGCGCCTCGCCGGCGCCGCGCAGCACGGCGAGATCCGCCTCGGAGTAGCGGGGGTCGAAGCCCTCGCCCGCGAGATCGGCGATCTCGGCGGTCGATCCCGTCTCGCGGATGCGCTCCGCGAGCCGGCGCGAGAGGCTCGCGGTCAGCGAGTCGGCTTCGGGGTGGGCGTAGAGGACGAGTGCGTGCATGTATAGCGCCTTCCGGGTAGAGTGATCGATAAGAAGTTACTTTCAGTAACTTACGAAAAGTAACTTATCGCACGAGGGAGGGCGGCGCAATGGCGGAAACCGCGACCGGCGCGCGCAAGCGGATGTCCTATGACGACCGGCACGCGCAGCTCCTGGACGTCGCGCGGGAGTTCATCCGCGACGAGGGGAGCGATGCGCTCACGCTCGCGCGGCTGGCCGAGCGGGCGGGTGTCACGAAGCCGCTCGTCTACCAGCACTTCGGCACCAAGTCGGCGGTGCTGGCCGAGCTCTACGCCGAGTTCAAGAGCCGGACGCGCCTCGCGCTGGATGCCGCGATCGAGCGCACCCCGGCCTGCCTCGGCGAGGTCTCGCGCCTCATCTCGGACGCGTATATCGGCTGCATCGACGCCGAGAGCACCGAGCTGCCCGGCGTGGCCGGGGCGCTCTCCGGCTCGACGGAGCTCGAGGAGCTGCGGCAGGAGGCCGACGTCGAGTTCAGCGCATCCTGCCGCCGCGCCCTCGAGCCGTTCGTCGAGCGCGGCGAGGTCTCGGATGCGGCGCTGCACGCGGTGCTCGGCGCGGCGGACGGGATCGCGCGGGCGTTGGTGCTCGAGCAGATCGGCTTCGAGGACGGCCGAGAGGCGCTCGCCCGCGTCGTCGCGGGTGTGGTCCGGCCGCTCGAAGCGTAGCCCGGCTACCGGAACCGCCGGCTCGCCGAGCTGCCGATCTGCACGAGCGTCATCCAGACGAGATAGCGTTGGAACGGCCGGAGGGGCAGGCCGACGAGCCGGCGCCAGCCCGGCCGTCGCAGCCAGGCCATGCCGATCGTCACGCGGGTGCCGCCCGTCGCGGGCGAGAGCATGAAGTTCGTGATGACCGGCCGGCTCCGGGGCGCATCCGGGTACGCGGTCCGCCAGGCGAGGTGCTCGGGCTCGCGGGCCACGACCCGTTCGAACCGCTTCCTGCGGAAGTGCGGCTTCACGCGCAGCGGCTTGCCATCGGGCCGCTCGGTCGGCGCGTGACCGAGCCAGGTCCCGTCCTTCGCCGGCTCGACGGAGTCGACGTTCGGATCCCAGGAGGGGATGTTCAGCGGCTCCGCGAGGAACGCCCAGGTCTCCTCCGGGGAGGCCGGCACGAACGTCTCGTGCACGGGGATGCGGCTCCGCCTCTCGCGCGAGGAGGGATCCGGCGCTTCGGCCTCCGCCCGGTCCAGGGCGCCGAGCACGGCCTCCGGGGAGGTGCCGAGGTGGGAGAGCAGATCGCCGATCGTTCCGCTCGGCTCGACCACCAGTTCGCGCAGCACCGATGAGGCGCTGCCGTCGGCGTGCTTGCCGGCGGCGCGGCCGATCAGGTCGGCGGCGCGCTGCTTCCACTCGTAGCCGCTCGTCTCGTGCGGCGAGACGATGCGCTGCGCGTCCGGCAGCGATGCATCGATCCCGAGCTGTCCGAGCTGGGCCGAGCGCTGCTCGCGGATGGCGGCTCGGGCCGCGTCGAGCGTGATGCCGAGGCTCCGCAGCGCGTGGCCCGCGGATTGCTCGGAGAGCAGGAGCGCGAGGAAGAGGTGCTCGATGTCGGCGTCCCGGAGGCCCTGCCGCGAGGCCTCCTCGAGCGCGGTTACCGAGAGCGTGTGGCTCGTGCTGACGATGCGGGTCATCTTGCTCATGCTTTCCTCCTGGGCACGGGGATGGCGGGGTCGATGCGCTTGGCGTGCTTCTTGTGGGCGGCCTGGCGCGTGATGCCGAGCGCGTCGGCGACGTCCTGCCAGGTCATGCCCGAGCGCAGCGCGGCCTCGACCTGGCGCAGCTCGAGGGTGTCCGCGAGTGCGCGCAGCACCGCGACCGCGCGCAGGCCCGCGCGCGGATCGCTCGTATCGGCGGCGACTGCCGCCACTTCGGTCGACTCCATGGTGTCAACCTACGTTGCTAAACGGCGGTCTGTCAACCTCGGTTGCTCGACGAGGTCAGGCGATGACCTCGTTGTAGACGTCCTCGAACCGGCGGCGCAGCGCGTTGTAGTACGAGTGCTGGGCCGGCTCCGGGAACGTGAGCCCGGTCTCCGGGATGCGCGCGATCTGCTGATCGGGATTGATCGACCGCAGGGCCAGCACGGCGGCTCCGCGCATCGTGACGCGCTTGACGTCGACCACCTGCACCGGGAATCCGAGCGCCTGCGCGACGATGTCCATGACGCCCCCGTAGCGCTGCGTGACGCCGCCGGATGCGACCACCCGGCGCATCTGCGGATTCACGAGCTGCAGCTGCTCGAAGACGCGCGCGTACGAGACGGCGATGCCCTCGCCCGCGCCGCGCCAGAAGTCGAGGTTCGTGGAGGCGGAGGAGACGTTCGTGAACACCGCACGGGCATCGCCGGCCCAGCCGGTGGCGCGTTCGCCGGTGAAGAAGGGCAGCACGAGCGGCGTGCCGTCCTTCGGCTTCGCGCGCAGCGTCCGGTCGATCTCCTCCGCGGTCGCGGGCGCGAACGTCCGCTCGAGCCACAGCATGACGCGGCCGACGTCGTTGAGGGCGCCGCCGACGATCGACGCGTCCTTCGAGACCGAATAGGCCCACAGCCCGGAGGGCAGGATCTTCGGGGTGCCCGGCACGATCACGCGCATGGCGCCCGAGGTCGCGGCCGACATCGCGGCCACGTTCGGGGTGTCGGCGCCCACGCCGAGGTTCGACGCGAGCCCGTCCGGGATGGCGGGGAACCAGGCCGCCCCGGCGAGCGCCGGCCAGCGCCTCGCGACCTCGGGCGAGACATCGGTGATGGGATCCTCGGGGTCGACGATGCCCGCGAACCGGTCGCGCGTGAGCGCCATCTCCTCGAGCAGCTCCTCGTCCAGGTCGAGCGTATGCCGGTTGAGGATGCCGGCCCACGCCATCGTCGAGGTCGCGGCGCCCTCGACGCCGGCGAGCCTGGCGTAGATGTACTCGCCGAGCGAGACGAACTTCTCCGTCCGGGCCCAGATGCCGGGGAACTCCTCGCGCAGCCAGAGCATGCGCGGCGGGTGGTAGCTCGTGTGGAGGCGCGCGCCGATGCGCTGGTGCACCTCGGTCTCGTCCAGGCGCTTGCGCAGCACGGCGAGGTGCTTGGCCGAGCGGCCGTCCGCATAGGTGATGCACGGCGTGAGCGCCCGGCCGTTCGTGTCCACGCAGACCAACGACGAGGCGAAGGTGTCCATGACGACGGCCTCGATCGTGCCCGGGTCGAGGCCGTCCACCAGCTGCGTGATGATCTGATCGACCTCGTCGACCACGCGGTCGGCGTCGATCTCCGCGGTGCCGTCGGCGAGCTCGGTGAACACGTGCTCCGCCTTGAAGATCCGCTTCTTGACCGGCCGGGCGTAGCCGTCGTACAGGCTGCCGCGGGTCGAGCCGGACCCGATGTCGATGGCCAGCACGAAGGGCTCCACCGCCTGAGCGATCGGCACCGTCTTCGCGATCGGCTGGTGCTGCGAGCGCGGCGATTCGTCGGGGGTGCTCATTGCGGCTCCTTCGTCGTCGGAGGATTCGGGCGGCGGCCGCGGCGTCGCGGCGATGCGTTGTTGGCCTGCGTCTTCATTGTAGGGTTGTGCCGAAGGACATCACGTCGACGACGACGAGCGCCCGACGCAGGGACGTCTTCGCCCTGACACCGTGACCCTACACAGCCGACGCGGGGCAACGCTGACCGCGTCCCCGATCGACGGAGGACCACATCGTGGAAGACTGGACGCAGACGCTGGGGGCCGGGCCGCTGCTCGGCATCGCGGCGGGAGCCATCGCGCTCATCCTCATCCTGATCATCGGCCTGCGGATGCACGCCTTCCTGGTGCTGGTCCTGGTGTCGGCGCTCACCGCGCTGGCGTCCGGCATCCCGATCGGTCTCATCCCGGAGGCGCTCACCGACAGCTTCGGCGGGACGCTCGGGAACGTCGCGCTGCTGGTGGGCCTCGGCGCGATGCTCGGGCGGCTCATCGAGAGCTCCGGAGGTGCGAAGGCGCTCGCGGACAAACTGGTATCGCTGGTCGGCCCGAAGCGGGCGCCCTTCGCGCTCGGCGTGGCCTCGCTCATGCTCGGGTTCCCGATGTTCTTCGACGCGGGCCTGGTGATGATGCTCCCGATCGTGTTCGCCGTCGCGCGCAGGGTGTCCGATAAATCGGTGCTGGCCTTCGTGTTCCCCGTGGCCGGCGCGTTCTCGGTCATGCACGTGTTCGTGCCGCCGCACCCGGGTCCCGTCTCGGCGGCGGATTACTTCGACGCGAACCTCGGCCTCGTGCTGCTGGTCGGCATCGTGCTGGCCTTCCCGGTCTGGTACCTGACCGGATACCTGTGGGGCAAGTACGTCGGCCGCAACTTCTTCGTCGAGATCCCGAAGCTGTTCGGCTCGGCCGACGAGGAGCTGCCGAAGAACCCGCCCTCGGTGGGCACCGTCATCTTCCTCCTGCTGCTGCCGATGTTCCTCATCTTCCTGAACACGGGCCTTACGACGCTCGCGGCGGCGGGGGCGCTCAGCGAGGAGATGCTGCTGGTGCAGATCGGCCAGTTCCTCGGCACCTCGGGCATCGCGCTGCTCATCACCGTGCTGGTCGCGCTCGTGCTGCTCGGCTACCGTCGCGGCGAGAAGGGCAGCGTGCTCGAGAAGCTCGTCGACTCCGCGCTCGGGCCGATCTGCTCGGTGGTGCTCATCACCGGAGCGGGCGGCATGTTCGGCGGCATCCTCGAGACCTCGGGCATCGGCGATGCCGTCGGCGACACGCTCACCGGCATGGGCATCCCGCTGATCTTCGCGGTGTACCTCATGTCGGTCATCCTGCGGCTGGCCCAGGGCTCGGCGACGGTCGCACTGGTCACCACCGCGGGGCTCATGGCCCCGGCGGTGCTCGCGGCGGGCATGACCGACCTCCAGGTGGCGACCGTCACGCTGGCGGCGGCGGCCGGATCCGTGTTCGGCTCGCACGTCAACGACTCGGGCTTCTGGCTGGTCGGACGCCTCGTCGGCATGGACGTGCCGACCACGCTCCGCACGTGGACGATCCAGCAGGCGATCCAGTCGGTCGCGGGATTCCTCGTGGTGCTCGTCGTGTTCCTGTTCGCCTCGATGTAGCGGGCCGCTAGGGCATCGGCTCGTCGTCGACGACGCGGATGCCGACCGTGTTGCGTTCGTCGCGCTTGTCGCGCCGGGTGACGAGCAGGCTGAGCAGTGCGAGGCCGAGCCCCGCGACGGCGAGCGCCACGCCGACCCAGCCGGGGGAGAGGTAGCCGAACCCGGCCGCGATCGCGGCGCCGCCGAGCGCCGCGCCGAGGCCGTTGCCGATGTTGAACGCCGAGTGGTTCACCGCCGCGCCGAGCAGGGCGGCCTTGTCGGCGATGCGGATCAGGCGAGCCTGGATGGAGGGGATGAGCACCGACTGCATCGCGCCGATGAGGAACACCGTGACGAAGAGGCCGATCACGGTCGGGGCGAGCAGCGTGTAGAGCACGAGGGAGGCGATGAGCGCGGCGAAGCCGAAGACGATCGTCTTCGTCAGGTCGCGATCGCTCGCCCAGCCGCCGATGAGGTTGCCGATGGTCATGCCCACGCCCATGACCGCGAGCACCCAGGGCACCACGCCCGCCGAGAGCCCGGTGACCTGCGTGGACACCTCGGCGATGTACGAGTAGACGGCGAAGAACCCGCCGAAGCCGATCGAGCCGACCGCGATCATGATCCACGTGCGGACGTTCTTGAACGCGCTGAGCTCGGCGGCGGCCGAGCGCTCCGGGTCGCCCGGGTAGCGGGGCAGCGAGACCAGCGCGAGGACGAGGGCCAGCGCGAAGATGGCCGCGACCATCACGTACGCCCAGCGCCAGCCGAGGCTCTGGCCGAGCCAGGTTGCGAGCGGGACGCCCACGACGTTCGCCACGGTGAGGCCCGAGAGGGCGAGCGCGATGCCCTTGCCCTGGCTGCCCGGGCCCATGATGCGCGCCGCGAGGAGCGACACCACGGCGAAGTAGGCGCCGTGGGGGAGCGCGGCGATGAACCGGAAGGCGGAGAGCCAGCCGAAGGTGGGCGCGAGCGCGGAGGCCGCCGAGCCGATGATGAACAGCACGAGCAGCAGGAAGGTCAGGCGCGCCTGCGAGGCCCTGGCGCCGAAGGCGGCGAACACCGGCGCCCCGACGACGACGCCGAGCGCGTACGTCGTGATGAGCAGCCCCGCGCGGGCGATGCCGGCGGCCGGGGAGGCCTCGAACCCGGGCATCAGGTCGCGCGCGATGTCCGGCAGGAGCCCCATGGAGGCGAACTCGGTGACGCCGATGGCGAATCCGCCGAGCGCGATGGCGAAGAGCGCGACGACCCGGCGGGCGGGGGCGAGAGCGGTCATGCGTGGGCCTTTCGTAGTGGGTGCGGTGACGTCGCTCCGTTGCGCGGTCGATCAGACTAAACCCTTTCCGGCGAGTATTCGAGCCGCGCGGCCCATCGATTTCCCGAGCCGGCCGCATAGGGTGCCGCGTACCGGGCGAGGAAAGGAGGCGGCCACGTGAGTCAAGGGCATCCCTCGCTGTTCGAACCCGACGACGCGGGCCGGCCGCTCGCCGACCGATTGCGGCCCCGGGCGCTCGCGGACGTGGTGGGGCAGGAGCACCTGCTCGGCCCCGATGCGCCCATCGGCCGGATGGTCGCCGAGCACCGGCTCGTCTCGATGGTGCTGTGGGGCCCGCCGGGATGCGGCAAGACCACGATCGCGCGGCTGCTGGCCGAGGGCACGGGGCTGGTGTTCGAGCCGCTCTCGGCGACGTTCTCGGGCGTGGCGGACCTGCGCAAGGTGTTCCAGGCCGCGCGGAAGCGGCGGGAGGTCGGGCAGGGCACGCTCCTGTTCGTCGACGAGATCCACCGCTTCAACCGCGCCCAGCAGGACTCCTTCCTGCCGTACGTGGAGGACGGCACCGTCGTGCTCGTCGGCGCGACCACCGAGAACCCGAGCTTCGAGCTGAACGCGGCGCTGCTGTCGCGATGCCGGGTGTTCGTCCTCGAACGGCTCGACGGGGCGGCGCTGGCCACGCTGGCGGAGCGGGCGGAGGAGGTCATCGGCGCGCCCCTGCCGCTGGACGCGGAGGCGCGGCGGGCGCTGCTCGCGATGGCCGACGGCGACGGCCGCTACCTGCTCAACCTCATCGAGCAGCTCCAGACCGTCGCGGAGCCCCTCGACGCGACCGGGCTCGTGCGGCTCGTGCAGCGGCGCGCGCCCGTGTACGACAAGTCCCAGGAGGGGCACTACAACCTCATCTCGGCGCTGCACAAGTCCATGCGCGGCTCGGACCCCGACGCGGCGCTGTACTGGCTCGCGCGGATGCTCGACGGCGGCGAGGACCCGCTCTACATCGCCCGCCGGCTGGTGCGCTTCGCCAACGAGGACGTCGCGATCGCGGATCCGCAGGCGGTCCAGCAGGCGCTGGCGGCGTGGGACGTGTACGAGCGGCTCGGCTCTCCCGAGGGCGAGCTCGCGATCGCGCAGGCCGTCGTGTACCTCGCCACCGCGCCGAAGTCGATCGCCGTCTACCGGGGCTTCGGCGCGGCGCGGAAGGCGGCCAGGCGGACGGGCTCGCTCATGCCGCCGCCGCACATCCTCAACGCTCCGACGAAGCTCATGCAGGAGCTCGGCTACGGCGAGGGCTACCAGTACGATCCCGACACCGCGGAGGGGTTCTCGGGCGCGGACTACTTCCCCGAGGGCATGGAGCGCGAGCGCTTCTACCGCCCCACCGGCAACGGCTACGAGCGGATCATCCGCGAGCACCTCGAGGAGTGGGAGCGGCTCCGCGCACGCCGGCGGTCCGAGGCGGGCGGGGCGGACTCGGGCGGGGCGCCATAGCGCGGAGGGGTGCAGGCGGGCGCCGCCCCGAAACCCATCCCTCGGACCGCCGGTCTCCGAGCGCGCATGCGGGCGGGAAGGGGGAGAATGGTCCCGTGGCACGAGATGGTTTTCGGCGGCTGTTCCGCCCGGTGAGCAGGCTGCTGCAGGGGCAGGGCGGGGCGCTGTCGATGACGAAGCCCATGGCGGCCGTCGGCGAGCGCACCGTGCGCAGCATCCTCGACCTGGCCATGCGCATCGGCGTCTCGCTCACCACCGTCGGCGCGTCGGCGCACGAGGCGTCCCTCGCGGTCTCCCGCGTCACGGACGCCTACGGCCTGCACGACGTGCACGTGAGCCTCACGTACAACTCGCTGACCGTCTCGTATCTCTTCGGCGAGGAGGAGAAGCCGCTGACGCTGATGCGGGTCGTCCGCGTGTCGGTGCCCGACTACGCGAAGCTGCAGCAGCTCCAGGCGCTCGTCGTGAGCATCGAGACGGGGCTCGAGCTCGCGGAGGCGAGGCTGCAGGCCCGGCTCATCCGCCGCACGCCGTTCCTGTACCGCTCGAGCGTCGTCCTCCTCGCGCGGGCGCTGCTGGCCTCGGGCGTGGCCGTGATGTTCGGCGCCTCCGCCATGATCGTGGGGCTCACCTTCGTCGCCGCGCTCGCCGCATCGCTCGTGCAGGCGGGGCTCGCGAAGACGCGCGTGCCGATGTTCTTCAGCCAGATGGCCGGCGGCTTCGCGGTGACCGCGGTGGCCGTCGCCGTCTCCGCGCTCTCCCAGGCCGGGGTCGGCGCCTTCCAGGGCATCAACCCCACCATCATCGTGGCCTCGGGCATCATGCTCATGCTCGCGGGGCTGTCCGTGGTGGGCTCGGTGCAGGACGCGATCGACGGCTTCGCGCTGACCGCGACGGGCCGCATCCTCGACCTCACCCTGCAGACCCTCGGCGTCGTGCTCGGCATCCTCGCCGGCCTCGAGGTCGGCCGGGCCTTCGGCTTCAGCGTCGGGGTGCCCGCGGATGCGCCGTCCTTCGGGCCGCTGCCGGAGCAGCTGATCGGCGCCATGATCGTGGCCGTCGCCGTCGCGGTCACCAACGGCGCGGGAGCGCGGGTCATCATCGTCAGCGGCCTGCTCAGCAGCGTGTCCATGCTCGGGTACAACGCCATCCGGCTGTTCGACCTCCACGTCGCGGTGGCGGCCGGGGTGGCGGCCCTCGGCGCGAGCTTCATCGGCACGCTGATCGCGCATCGCTTCCACGTCCCCTCGATGGCGGTGACCACGGCGGCGATCCTGCCGCTGGTGCCGGGCATGGCGGTGTTCCGCGGCCTGCTCGGCCTGGTGCAGTTCGACGAGGGCGGGGCGCTCCTCACGGGGGCCGGCGCGCTCGCCTCGGCCGCCGTGACCGGCATCGCGCTCGCCTCCGGCGCCTCCCTGGGCCTGAGCCTGGCGACGCCGCTCCGGGCCACGCTCGGAAGCGTGCGGCGCTCGCGCGCCGGCGCCCGCCCCTAGCCGGCCGAGCGCTCCTGCACCGCCTCATCTGACCCATCCCCCTCCTC
>NZ_FUIC01000004.1 GCF_900163695.1 Gulosibacter sp. 10 | reverse complement strand
CCGAGGCGATCCGCTCGCTCATGCGCCGCACCCCCGCCGCCGCGGCGACCGCAGCCGAATCTGGCCCCGGATCGCCCTCGAGGCGTCCATGTCGGTGGGTCGTGGTCTACTGCAGGTATGAGGTCGAAGCCGCTGTTGTCTTCCCCGAAGTGCGCCGGGATGCCCGCTGGCAAACGTCACGGGGATGGCAGCGCGGCGGCGGCTGCGTGGGCGGGAGCACGCGGGGTTGAAGTCGCTGCGGAGTTATCCACAACCCGAAGAAACCAGCGACTCGCGTAGTAGAATAAATGCACGAATACCGCAGGTAAACGCACCGCTTGGGGAGGAGGTGGGGACGATGACCACGACTGACACCAGCACCACCGACGCGACTGGCAACACTGATGCCCCTACCCCGGACGGTGACACTCTTTCTGCTCCTGACGCCCGCAGCAGCACAGGCAGCACCTCCGGGGATGACCGCACCCGCCAGAGCGCTCCTTCCCGTCCCGTGGGGACCCCGGAACACCTCAAGGGCGGGGCCCGTACCCCGGCAGCCATGCACAACCGGCGCCTGCTTCTCGACGCGCTCGGTCATGCGGCGAAACTCCGCGCTTCCGCGGAAGCCCTCGAAGCCCAGTTGTTGGCGGCGTCGTACGAGCACTGTCGGGAGATCACCGCCGGCCACGGCTCCGATGCGTTCGAGCAAGAGCTGAAGTCGCTCGCGGCGGAGATCGGTGCGGTTACGCGCACCAGTGACCGGACCGTCGCGGCGAAGCTCAACGCGGCCCCCGCCCTAGAAGCCAGCTACCCACGTACCACCGACGCCTGGGGACGAGGGGCCATCAGCACCGGCCACGTACGCGTGATCGAGTCCTGCGGCGACGGCCTCACCCGATCGGAATCGATTGCGGCGTATGAGGAGCTCGTCGTCGCGAAAGCCCTGGAGACCACGCCGGGCCGGTTGCGGGTGTACGCGAAGCGCGTGGCGGCGGACCTGGAACCCGAGGAAACCGAGCAGCGTCTTCGCCAGGCCCAGGACGAGCGCCGGGTCTGGGTCCAGGACGAGCCCGACGGTATGTGCCAGCTCTCCGCGTTGTTGCCCGCGGTCGTGGGGGCCGGCATCTTCGACCGGCTCACGCAGACAGCGAAACAGCTCCATGCCCCGGGCCGTGAGGAACATGACACGCGCACGTTCGATCAGACCCGCGCCGACGTGCTCGCGGACCTGCTGCTCACCGGCCAGGTCACCCCGGACTCGCCGAACCACGTGGCGAAACCGATCCAGGCCACCGTCGCGATTACCGTGCCCGCGATCTCGTTGATCACCGCAGACCGTGCCACAACGATCCTGCCGGCATCGACCGCATCGACCATGAGTACCTCAGCCGGCCCGGTCGCCACCGCGTCGAGTCCGGTCGCGCACGGCGATGAGGGAGCGCAAGTACGCTCAAGCACCGGCACCGGCACCGGCACCGGCACCGGCACCGGCACCGGCACCGGCACCGGCACCGTGACTGGGACTGGGACTGGGCCTGGCACCGTGACTGGGACTGGCACCGGTGTGAGCATGCCCGCCAACGCCGGGCACACGGTCACCGCCGGTACTTCCACGACCGAGGCCAACGCCGAGCCCGCTACGGATCCCGCCTACGGTCCAGCGACGATGCCCGCCCGCGAGACGACCACGACGCCCCTCGTCGGCCAGCCCGAACAAGCCGAGCAGAACGCTTGCGAGTTTCCGATTCCCCTGACCGCGTTCACCGGGCCCGCGGAACTCGCCGGCCGCACCCCGATCCCCATCCACACCGCCCTCGAATTCTGCGGGGACACGGCGACCTGGTATCGGGTCCTCACCGACCCCCTCGACGGCACCCCGCTCACCGCCGACACCTACCGGCCACCCGCCGCGCTGCGCCGACTCCTGCAGATCCGGGACGTCACCTGCACCGCACCCGGCTGCCGCCGGTTGGCGAAGGACTGCGATATCGACCACACCACACCGTGGGCCGCAGGCGGCCCCACCAAGTACGACAATCTCGCGGTGCTGTGCCGCGGGCACCACACCATGCGTGAAGCCGGCTGGGTACTCGAACAAGACGGCCCCGGCCGCATGACCTGGACTTCCCCGACCGGACAACGATTCACCGAACACGAAGACCACATCGCCCCAGGACTCCACCACACCGGACAACGCCACCGCGCCGCAGAGCGGCATCCCGGTACCCGGCGCGCCGACCAGCCTCCCGGCCACCGGCACGCCGACCGGCACCACCCTGAGCAGCCGAACACAGGCTGGCACCAGCCCGGACCACAACATGGAGGGCAACAGCACCGACCACAACAGGCGGACCGACAGCACGCGGAACGGCAATGCGCAGAACGGCAACACGCAGAACGAGATCCCGATGATTGGGGTCGGGGTCATTCGGCGCGCAGTCATCTGCGTCGAAGCACCGAGCACCGGCCAACCCCGGCACCGCCGGGAGACGACCCACCACCGTTCTAGAATTTCGCTTCGGGCCGGGTGTCGTCCCGCATGAGGATGCCGATACTCGGTCTCGAGGGCCCGAATGTGAAGGCCGGGGAACCGTGCCGGCTGAAACAGTGCGTCGAACTGATGCCTTGGAGACTCTCTCCTGGAACCCGCACGGCACGCGCGTCCCGCATAGCTCAGCCGGATCGTCACGGCAGGGTGTGGTGCCGAACTGTCGTGATCGTGCATCACGGCTGTCTGCCCCATGCTCTGCCTGCCCGATGCACTGTCTATCCGATGCACTGTCTATCCGATGCATAGGGATCGACTCTGCTTCTCGTGCTTCGATACTCGCCGCCGGTTGCATCTTCGGCGATCGCCACTGCTCGCTGTCCCGGTGATCGCAATCGGTTGCTGCGATCGGCGCACTGTCGGCGCACTGTCGGCGCACTGCTGGCGCGCTGTTGGCGTACTGCCGGGCCGCTTCGAGCCGCGATCAGGTCGAGGTCGTGCCGTCGCTCGTCGCGCCAACCGCCGTTGATCGGCGGAGCGGCCGCCGCCGATCTGCGCGGCGGCAGCCTTCGCTCACCGGTGACCACCGCGTTCGCCGACGACGCTCAGGGGCGGTTGTGCAGCCGTCACGGTCAGTCGCGCTGCTGCAGACGCAGCAGGTTGCCCGCAGGGTCGCGGAACGCGCAGTCGCGCAGACCGTAATCCTGGTCCATGGGCTCCTGCACGATGTCGGCGCCGCGAGCCTCGACCCGCTCGAACTCCGCATCGACATCCTCGGAGGCCAGCACGAGCGCGGCGAACGTGCCCTTCGCCATCATGTCCACGATCGCGGACCGCTCAGCCTCCGTGATGCCCGGATCCACCGCCGGAGGGGTCAGCACGATGTTCACATCCGGCTGCGCGGGCGGCCCCACGGTGATCCAGCGCATGTCCTCGTAGCCGACATCGAGGCGGACCTCGAAACCGAGCACATCGCGGTAGAACTCGAGGGACTCATCGGGGTTGGTGTGGGGCAGGAACGTGGAATGAATCTTGATCGTCATGGGAGCAACCCTAGAAAGCCTCAGCCGCGCGGCACTTCTCGATTCCTGACCGGTTTCGTCGCCACCCTCACGACGCAGCCCGGCAGCCCCGCTGTCGCGTGCAGCGCGACCTTCCGATACGCGCTCGGGGACATCCCCACGAGCTCCGAGAACCTCGAGCTGAAAGTCCCCAGTGACGAGAACCCGACCGCGAAGCACGCCTCGGTCACGCCGACATCGCCGCGCCGCAGCAGCATCATCGCCCGTTCCACACGACGCGTCATCAGATAGCTGTAGGGCGGCTCGCCGTACGCGGCGCGGAATCGACGGCTCAGATGCCCTGCCGACATGTGCACGCCGCGCGCAAGACTCTCCACATCGAGCGGCTGCGCGTACTCGCGATCGATCCGATCGCGCACACGACGCAGCAGCACCAGCTCCGACCGGTCCGGGGTATCTCCGCGCGACATGCGTGTCAGTGTCTCACAAGCCCCGTCGGTACCCTGCGCGCATGAGCACCGTCACGCACCTCCTCATCCACCGCTTCATCCCCGGCACCGGACCCCAGCCCGGCACATCCGAGCACGACCACGAGATGGCGCAGTGGAGCCTCGTCGACGAGCGGCTCCGCGCGGCGGGCATCCTCGTCGGCGGCTATGCGCTCGCCGAAGGCGGCACGCTGCTCTCGCCGGACGGCGCAGCGCCCCTCGACGAGCACGCCGAGACCGTGTTCGCGGTCCTCGCCGTCTCGCTCGAGAGCGACGACGAGGCCGAGGCGCTCGCCAGGGACATGCCGACCTCGCAGTACGGATCCGTCGAGATCCGCTCGCTCATGGACTGATCCGGGATCCGTCCGGGCACTGGCTCGAGCGGGGTCTGGCTCGAGCGGGCCCTGACTCGGCTGAGCCGTAGCTCGACCGCGCCTCGACTCGACCGGGCCTCGACTCGACCGTGGCCTGGCTCGACTGAGCCCTGACTCGAGCGAGGTCTGGCTCGACTGAGCCCTGACTCGACCGGATCTCGACACGAGTCGGCGCGGTACGAAGGCCGCTCACGCGTCCGGGCGCGACTCGAGCGGGCCCGCCCCGAGCAGGCATGCTTCGGAGGGGCGCTCAATGGCGCGACGCGGCTCGAACGGACGGCATTCGGGACATGCGCGGGGCGGCCCGAGCAGCCCGTCCAGTGGTGAGCGTCCGGCGGCGCCGCAGCGGTCACGGCGATCGCGGACGCTGGATCGACAGCGTCTACCGGGCGACCGCGATCACCTGTCCGCCCGTCGGCGCGCGATCAGCCGGCGCACGAACTTGTCGAGCTCCACGACCACGAGGATGCTCGCGCCGATCGCCGTGCACGTGAGCCACTCGCCGACGCTCAGCGGATGCAGGCCGATCAGCTCCGCGGACACCGGCCACACCGTCGCGCCCCATTGCAGGAGCAGCGCGGCGATCGCCGAGCACAGCAGGAGCGGGTTCCCGAACGGGTTCAGCGCGAACAGCGAGCGGCGCTCCGAGCGGGCGTTGAACACCTGGAAGAAGTTGAACATCACCATCGTGATGAGCGCCAGCGTCCTGGCGTGCTCGATCGCCAGCCCCGCCTCGTTCGCCAGCCGGTAGACCACGAGCGTGCCGATGCCCATCCAGACGCCGCTGACTACGGTGCGCAGCCACATGGCGCCGTCGAGGACGCCCTCGCCGCGGGGCCGCGGCTGCTGCTCGAGCTCATCGCCCTCGCCCTTCTCGAAGGAGAGCGCGATGTCCTGGATGCCGTTCGTGACGACGTTCATGAACAGCAGCATCACGGGGAGGAAGATCAGCGGCAGCTCGGTGAACGTGTTCACGGCCACCGCGATGACGGCGGCGAGGCCGTTCGAGAGCAGGAAGAACGTCGCCTTCCGGATCGAGCCGAACGTCACCCGCCCCTGCCGGACCGCGTCGACGATCGTCACGAAGTTGTCGTCGGTGAGCACCACATCCGCGGATTCGCGCGCGACGTCCGTGCCCGATGCGCCCATGGCGACGCCGATGGACGCGGCCTTGAGCGCGGGCGCGTCGTTCACGCCGTCGCCCGTGATCGCAACGATACGGTCCCTGCCCTGCAGCACCCGCACGATCCGCAGCTTGTCCTGCGGGCTCATGCGCGCGGCGATCGAGGTCTCCTCGAGCCGCTCCACGAGCTCGAGATCGCCGAGCCCGCCCATCTCGGCGCCGGTGAGCGGCTCCGCGCCGAACGCGAGGCCCAGGCGCCGGCCGATGGCGACGGCCGTCGCCGGGTGGTCTCCGGTGATCATCATCACGTGGATGCCGGCCCGGCGGCAGTCGGCGATGGCCTCCTCCACGCCCGGCCGCGGCGGATCCATCATGCCCACGAGCCCTGTCAGGGTCAGCCCGGACGGCTCGGGCAGCGCGCCGTCCCGGGGCAGCTCCTCGAGCACGGCCCGAGCGGTGGCGATCACCCGCAGCCCCTCGCCGGCCATCGCGAGGTTCGCATCCCGCACCGCCGAGCCGTCCACGGCAACCCTGTCGCCATCCGGCCCGACCATGCCGTCGCAGAAGCCGAGGATGGTCTCCGGCGCGCCCTTGACGTGCAGCACGAGCCTGTCCCGCTCGCGGCGCACGGTCTGCGAGTACGCGAGCTCCGGCTCGTACGGCATGGCGGCGGCGGGCGCCGCGGCGCGCTCCTCGGGCGAGACCGCGCCGGTCTCGAGCGCCATCGAGGCCATGGCCACATCCACCGCATCGCCGAGCAGGCCGTCGCCCGGCTGCTCCGAGGCGGCATCGGGATCCGGATACGCGTCGTTGGTGAGCGCGCCCGTCCGCAGCATCCGCCGCTGCAGCTCGGTGAGCTCTGCGGCTCGCGGCTCGGTGAAGTCCGCCGTGCGGCCGTCCGGCGTCCAGCAGCGCTCCACCGTCATGCGGTTGATCGTGAGCGTGCCCGTCTTGTCCGAGCCGATGACGGTGGTCGAGCCGAGCGTCTCGACGCTGTGCAGGCGGCGGACCACCGCGTGGCGCTTCGCCATGCGCGAGACGCCGACGCCCATCGCAACGGAGAGCACGATCGGCAGGGCCTCGGGCATCGCCGAGACGATCAGCGCGACCGTCGTGCGGAAGGCCTCGGAGACCGCCGTGCCGATGAGCACGCTCGCGATGAACAGCAGCACGGCGATGCCCACCACGGCGCCGCCGATGAGGCGCTCGAGCCGATCGGTGAGCTGCTCGAGCGGGGTCTTCTCGGAATCGCCCTGGACGAGCGTCGCGATCGCGCCCAGCTCGGTGTCGGCGCCGGTGGCGACGACCAGGCCGGTGGCGCGGCCCGAGACCACGAGGGTGCCCGAGAAGCACATATTGGTGCGGTCGCCGATCGAGCTGTCCTCGCCGAGCGGGGCGGTGGTCTTGCCCGCGGGCAGCACCTCGCCGGTCAGCATCGACTCGTCGACCTGCAGGCCGTTCACGTCGAGCAGCCGCAGATCCGCGGGCACCTTGTCGCCGGACTCGAGGCTCACGAGATCGCCGGGCACGATGCCCGCCGCGTCCATGCGCGCGGCGCCCTCGGCGCGCACCACCGTGGCCTCGGTGCGGCTCAGCTGCTGCAGCGCCCGGACATCCGATTCGGCCTTGCGCTCCTGCCAGAAGCCGATCGAGGCGTTGAGCAGCAGCGTCAGGAAGATCACCGCGGTGTCGAACCACTCGCGCTGGATGGCAGTGATCACGCCGGCGGCCATGAGGAAGAGGATCATGGGGGAGCGGAACTGCCGGAGGAAGACCTGGTACCAGGCGTCCCGCTCCGTCGTCGCGAGTTCGTTCGGTCCGTACTGCTCGAGACGGGCCTCGGCCTCAGCACGGCTGAGCCCGTCCGTCTTCACGCCGAGTTCGGTTCGGGCTTGGTCGATTTCCATCGTGTGCCAGGTCACAGCACATCACTCGCCTTCTACGGGGCTCATTCTCGAACGGGTTCTCCCAGTGTAGAAGTCCGATATCCGGCGACGCTGACCGGGCGTTCGGGGAAGGTCAGACGGGCGAGCCCTTTGCCCGGGCGGCGATCAGCTCCGAGACCGTGATCTTGTGGGTCTTGGAGGGCAGGGCCTCGGCGCTCAGCCCCTGGATGAGCTCCCCCACGTCGACCTCGAGGGCCACGGCGATGCGCAGCAGCGTGACGAGCGTCGGATTGACCTCGCCGCGCTCGATCTTGCCGATGTTCGTGAAGTGGATGTCGGCCAGCTCGCCGAGATCCTGCTGGCTGATGTGGCGCTCCGCCCGCAGCGCGCTGATGCGCTTGCCCACGATCTTCTGGGCCGGGGTGCGGTCGTCTGCCATGGATCAATTAGCGCGCACCGCATGCCAAGCTCGCTAGAGTGTAGATGCATCCTGCATAAACGCATGATGCGTATAGACATTGAATCGCTAGGAAAGGCTCGGTGCTTCCGAATGGCCGTGAAGTCGCTGCTGGAACAGCTGCCAGAGATCGTTCGCGACGGACGGGAGGAGGCTCGGCGGATCCTGGAGCGGATCGGCACGAGTCAGCGGGTCGGCTTGCAGACACGCGAACTCGTGCTGCCGTCGCGGAACAACTCGTGGCTAAACCCAGGGGTGGGCCCAGGGGTGGAGATGCCAGAGCATCCGAATCGTCTGATTTTCGGCGACAACCTCCTCGCGATGGCCGCGCTGCTCGAGGGTGATGGCGAGCACGAGAGCCTGCGCGGCAAGCTCGATCTCATCTGCATCGACCCGCCGTTCGACTCGAAGGCGGACTACCGGTCGAAGATCAGGCTGCCTGCCGGCGCTGGGTCGGATCAGCCCGTGGATGTGAACCAGCGGCCCACGGTTGCAGAGCAGTCCGCGTATTCGGATACCTGGTCGAAAGGCACAGAATCATATTTACGTATGATCACCCCGCGTCTGATTCTAATGCGGGAGATGCTTAAAGATAGCGGGAGTATCTATGTGCATCTTGATTGGCATGTCGGAGCATACGTCCGCGCTATTCTTGATGAAATCTTCGGGCGGAATTGCTTTCGGAATGAGATCGTCTGGTCCTACGGCAAGATGGCATCGGCAACGAAGCGTTTCATGGCGAACCATGATCAAATCTACTTCTATGTGAAGAATCCTGATTCTGCATACTTTGTCCCCGTTAAAGCTAGCTTGAATAAGCCCGTGCGTCGGCTTGCGCGTGAAATGGTCGATGGTGTACTCAAGAATGCAAGGAATTCTGATGGGACGCTCAGGTACGTTGATATTACTGAAAAAGCAATCGATGATACGTGGAGTGACCTTTCTCGTGTAATGCCGGCGAGCGGAGAGTATGTAGATAATTATGCGACCCAGAAACCGGAGAAGCTGCTAGCGCGGATAATTTCAGCCTCATGTCCAGAGGGTGGGCTGGTCGGGGACTTCTTCGTCGGCTCTGGCACGACTGCCGCGGTGGCAGAGAAGCTCGGGCGTCGATGGATCGCCGTCGACCAGGGCAAGCCGGCCGTGATGATTTCCCGGAAGCGCCTCGTTGACATCGAGGAGAACGGCGGTGCGGAGCCGTTCCTCTACCAGTCGGTGGGCGATTATCAATTCGAGCAGGCGAAGAACACGCTCGGACGCCGATTCCGCGTGGGCGACCTCGCGAAGGTGGTGCTCGGCCTCTACGGCGAGCATGGCGCGATTCCCCTGCCTGCCGATGTGAACTATCGCAACTCGCTGGGACAGGTTGGCGACGAACTCGTCTATGTCGACAGTCCGCGCAATTCGACCGGACTCGGTACGCTCCGACGAGCTCAGAGCCTTCGTGACAATACTCTCGGCGGCTTCAAGAAGGTCACCGTGCTCGGATGGAACTTCAGCACCGATATCACCGAGGCGATCCGCACGCTCGGCGATGAGCGGCTCGCAGTGAAGGCGATTCCTTCGAACCTGCTCGACGAGCTAAAGAAGAAGGGTGATAAGGCGCTTCGTGGCAAGATCGCTTTCTCAACGTTGCAATATCTCGACGCGAGCCTCGCCCATCATTCCCGAGGAGTCGATCACGAGGGGCATCCGAAGGAGGAATTCGTCGTGCAACTCGATAACTATGTGCTTATCGACCCCGACGCGTTGCCGCTCGACAAGGATGAGGACCGCAAACGCGTCCGCGCGATTCTTCACACTGAGCCGCTCTCGCTCATCGAGTATTGGGCTGTAGATCCCGACTACGACGGCAGTACCTTCAGGTCGACCTGGCAGGAGTACCGAGGTAACACCGCCAACGACGAGGACCCGTTGCGAACCGGCACGATCGCCGCGCTCACCGTGCCCGCGCTCGAGCGCGATCGTACGATCGCGATCCGCGCAGTGGACGTATTCGGGTACGAATCCGAAACCCTGATCGTGGTGCCTGCCGACGCAATACCGCCCGGGGCGACGATCATCGAAGGACAGGAGGCGCGCCGATGAAGACGCAGGCCGGCGTAAGAAGAAGCATCCCCCTCGCAGACGCCATTCGTGATCGCTCCGAGGATCTGCTGACGGCCGTCGTCCGAGGCGAGCGGAGCGCGCTCACCGAGCGGCTCACGCCGGTGACTCGCGAGCTGCTCGACTGGTGGTTCCACGAGGACAGCGAAGCGGTCAGAGCATCCGCGGGCCGACCGAACTTCCACGCTGGACAGCGAGACGCGATCCTGGCGACCATATACGCGCATGAGGTGCTCGAGTCCACTTCCATGGGGCAGCTCTATGATGAGCTCCTCCCCGGTTGGCTTCGAGACGACGTGCTGCGCAGCACCGTCGATGTCGCCGAGATCAGCGATCCAGAGAATGCGCATCCGAAATACGCGATCAAGATGGCGACGGGCACGGGGAAGACCTGGGTGCTCAACGCACTGCTCATCTGGCAGTACCTCAATGCCGTTGCGCGCCCCGACGACCGTCGGTTCACGAAGAACTTCCTCATCGTCGCCCCGGGACTCATCGTGTACGACCGGCTCCTGGACTCCTTCAAGGGCAAGCCCGTAGAAGCCGGAGACGGCGGAGAAGCCTCCCCACAGCTCATCCGCGATTATCGAACGAGCGACATCCATGCGAACCAGGAGCTGTTCATTCCTGATCGATACCGCGAGTCGGTGCATGCCTTTGTGCAGGGCGGGACTGTGGAGAAGTCCGAGATCGGCCGACGCACGACACCGAACGGCATCATCGCCATCACCAATTGGCACCTTCTCGCGGGCAAGGACAAGGATGTGCCGGAGTTCCTGCCCGAGGAGCAGTCGGAGGTCTTCGCCGACGGCGCTGACCCGGACCCGAAATCTGCGGCCTCCAGCTTTATCCCACTCAGCCCGGGCACGACCGCGGGCAACAGCCTCGATGTGCTCGACCGGCGGGCCACGCGCGGCGCCGAGTTCGAATGGCTTCGGGAACTGCCCGACCTGCTTGTGTTCAACGACGAGGCTCACCATATCCACAAGGTGAAGCGCGGCGGACGGATCGATCCTGTCGAATGGCAGCGTGCTCTCACCGAGATCGGCGAGAAGAAGGGCGACCGATTCACGCAAATCGACTTCTCAGCGACGCCATACGGAGAGCAGGGTGGCCGCGGCGGCAAGAAGAAGATCTACTTCCCGCACATCATCGTGGATTTCGATCTACGCGATGCGATCCGCCTCGGACTCGTCAAGAGCATCGCGCTCGACAAACGCAGCGAACTCGCATCGATCCCGACCGAGGAACTCGACTTCCGGACCGAAGTGGACGATGAGGGCAATCGTCAGGTCAGCCACGGGCAGACGATCATGCTGCAGGCAGGCCTGCGGAAGCTCCAGATTCTCGAGACGGACTTCGCGAGGGTCGACGACGCGAAACACCCCAAGCTGCTCATCCTCACCGAGAATACCGAGGCTTCCAAGGCCGTCGAGGCGTACCTGCTATCCAGCGGAATCGCTTCGGAGGAGATGCTGCGCGTCGATTCCGACCGCAAGGGCAATATGAGGCCGGATGAGTGGGCCCAGGTCAAGCGTCAACTTGCGGGCCTCGACCGACATGTACGCCCGCGCATCGTGATCAGCGTCCTCATGCTTCGAGAAGGCTTCGACGTGAACAGCATCTGCGTGGTCGTGCCGCTGCGTGCATCGCAGAGCGGGATCCTGCTGGAGCAGGTGATCGGCCGCGGTCTGCGCCTGATGTGGCGGGGCAACGCGGATATCGATGCGAAGAAGGCCCAGGACCGCCGTCGCATCGCGGATGGCCTCGAGCCCGAGACGCGCTTCGACCTGCTGTCGATCGTGGAGCATCCCGCTTATGAGGACTTCTATGACACGGAGCTTGGCGACGGACAGGTCGGCGTCGATCCCGACGACGGGGGAGGAGGCAGCACCGGGGATGTCGAATTGGTGGAACTGCGTGAGGACTACGAGCGCTTCGACTTTCGAGTGCCGTTCATCGTCCGGGATGCGGATGAGGAGATCGCAGCCCCGAGCATCGATGTCATGGAGCTCGAAGCGTATCGAGTGCCGCTCGAACAGCTCAAGGCACGAGCAGGCAAGGGAGACGTATTCGCCTCTTATGACGCTTTCGAGGACACGCGATTCGGCGAGTACCGAGTTGAGGGCGGAGCGTTCGGCGCGGGCAGTTACGGGGAATACCTATCCCGCATTGCGGCGTTGATCGATGACACGATGGGGCGCGCTCGAACGGCATCAGGAGAGCGCAGCAGGAGGCGGAGTGAATTTCCGGTCCTGCAGGTCGCTCGCCCTGCGCTCATTGCGATGGTTGACCGTTACGTGCGCACGCGCATGTTCGATCGGCAGTTCGATCCGTTCGAGGATGAGAACTGGCGAGTACTGCTGTTCCCCGAGGCACTGGAGGCGGTTGCAGGCGTGTTCATGCCGGCGTTGATCGAACAACTCGACAAGCGGACCGTGAGCGATGCCATCGTCGACTACCGGTGGCTGTCCGAGGCGCGCTCCTACGCGGCTTCGCTCAGCCGACTCGTCGGGGTTCGCAAATGCATCTACACGCGCCTGCGCATTCCAGAGGCGGGTAAAGGCGGCGGGCTCGAGCGCCAGTTCGTCGAATGGGCCGACCAGGACGGCAGGATCGATGCCTTCTGCAAGCTCGACGAGCACAAGCATGCGTGGATCCAGCGCCCTTACGTCAAGAGCAACGGCTATCCCGCGCGCTACTCGCCGGACTTCCTCGTCCGCACCAGCAGCGACGTGTACGTGGTCGAGACCAAGGCGCAGAGCAGTCTCAGCGATCTCGACGTCCACCGTAAGAAGCGCGCAGCCCTGGACTGGACGGAACGGATCAACGAATTGCCGGAGGCGCAGCGTGACCACCTCGAGTGGCACTACGCGCTGGTCGGCGAGCGCATGTTCGATCGGCATCGCGAGGGAGGAGGGTCGATGATCGCGCTGCTGAATCAGGCGAGTCTGTTCGCGGAGAGTCTCCACGACGGCCGTCTCTTCTGAAGCCACATACCCGCGCCCCGGACACCCCGTCCGGGGCACGGGTAGACTGGTTCCCCGGGCCTCGTGGCGTCGGATATCGCGCGCATTCTGCCGAGCGCCCCGTCGACGCCAGCTGGAGGAACCCCGATGACCGAAGTGCGTCCCGCCCGGGACGACCGCGCCCGCTACCGCCCGAACCCCTCGGTGTGGACGGCGCTGCGCTCCCCGCGCCTGCTCACCCGCGAGGCGCTCGCGGGCCTCGTCGTCGGGCTCGCGCTCATCCCCGAGGCCATCTCCTTCTCGGTGATCGCGGGCGTCGATCCCAAGGTGGGCCTGTTCTCCTCCTTCATCATGGCCGTCTCCATCGCCGTGGTCGGCGGCCGGCCAGCGATGATCTCCGCCGCCACCGGCGCGGTCGCGCTCGTGATCGCCCCGGTGATGCGCGACCACGGCTTCGACTACTTCATCGCCACGGTGCTCCTCGCCGGCGTCTTCCAGATCCTCCTCGCGGTGCTCGGCGTCGCCAAGCTCATGCGCTTCATCCCGCGCAGCGTCATGGTCGGCTTCGTCAACTCCCTCGCGATCCTCATGCTCATCGCCCAGCTGCCGCAGCTCATCGACGTGCCCTGGCTCGTGTACCCGCTCGTCGCGCTCGGCGTACTCATCATCTGGGTGATGCCGAAGGTCGTGAAGGCCATCCCCGCACCGCTCATCGCGATCATCGTCATCACCTGCATCGTCGTGTTCTCCGGCTTCCAGGTGCCCACCGTCGGCGACCAGGGCGAGCTGCCGCGCAGCCTGCCCGCCCTCTTCATCCCCGACGTGCCGATGACCTGGGAGACGCTCGGCATCATCGCGCCCTTCGCGCTCGCCATGGCCCTCGTCGGGCTCATGGAGTCGCTCCTCACCGCGAAGCTCGTCGACGACATCACCGACACCCGCTCGAACAAGACTCGCGAGAGCTGGGGTCAGGGCGTGTCGAACCTCATCTCCGGCTTCTTCGGCGGCATGGGCGGCTGCGCGATGATCGGGCAGACGATGGTGAACGTCAAGGCCTCCGGCGCGCGCACGCGGCTCTCGACCTTCTTCGCGGGCGTCTTCCTGCTCATCCTCGTCGTCGCGCTCGGCGACCTCGTGTCGATGATCCCGATGGCCGCGCTCGTCGCCGTCATGCTCATGGTCATCGCCGCGACCTTCGACTGGCACAGCATCAGCCCCGCCACGCTCAGGCGGATGCCGCGCAGCGAGACCGCGGTGATGCTCGTGACCGTCGCGGCCGTGGTCATCACCCACAACCTCGCGGTCGGCGTCGTGATCGGCGTCTTCGTCGCCTCGGTGCTGTTCGTGCGCCGCGTCGCGCGCTTCGCCAGCGTCGAGCGCACGGTGGCCGACGGCGTCGCCCGCTACCGCGTCAGGGGTGAGCTCTTCTTCGCATCGAGCAACGACCTCACGACGCTGTTCGAGTACCGCGACGACCCCGAGCGCATCGTCATCGACATGAGCGAATCCCACATCTGGGACGCCTCCACGGTGGCCGCCCTCGACGCGATCGTCACCAAGTACGAGCAGCAGTACGGCAAGCGCGTCGAGATCGCCGGCATGAACCGCTACACCGAGGCCTTCCACACGCGGCTGACCGGGAACCTGTAGCGCTCGCCTACGCTGGAGTCGTCGGCCCCGGGGCCGCATCCTTTCGGTTCGAGCAGCAACGGAGTCCGGATGACCGACGTCGAGATCCACCAGCGCCTCGAGCTGCTCCTCGGCCTCGGCCTCGGATTCCTCGAATCGGGGCAGTCCACGGGGCAGACGAGCCGCACGCTCGCGGCCTGCGCCGAGGCGCTCGGCCTTCCGGACGCGCAGCTCGACATCCTCGGCTCGCGCGTCACGGTCGAGCACATCTCCGCCGACGGCGCCGTGTCGCACGCCCGGGGCAGGGCCTCCTCGATCGACGTCATCGACAGCGCGAGGCTGCGGGAGCTCAGCCGGGTCGTCCTCGAGATCGAGCGGGGCGAGGCCGATCCCGAGCGGACGACGGCCCGCATCGAGCGCATCCGCGCCTCGCGCACGCCCTGGTGGTGGTCCACCGCGGGCCTCGTCATGCTCGCCTTCTTCATCAGCCTGCAGGTCGGCACGGGATGGGACGCCTGGCTCACGGCGGCGGGCGTGCAGCTCGTCTCGGCGACGGCCGCGGCGCTCGCGGGCCGCTTCGGCATGCCGAGGCTCTTCGCGGCCACGCTCCAGACGGTGCTGAGCGGGCTGGTCGCGATCCTGCTCGCCGACGCTGGCCTCGTGCAGCCCGCCGGCGCGGCGGCCGCCCTCGCCGTGGCCTGGCTGCTGATCCTGCCGCTCCCGCAGCTCATCGAGGCCATCACCGACGCCGTGGAGGGGGAGTACGTCGCCGCGCTCACCCGCATCGCGAACGTCGGGATCACCGCCGGCGGCATCGTCATCGGCGCCTCGGTGGTGCTCTACGTGGGCGGGGCGCTGGATCTCGCCCACTCGGGCGCGCTCGAGCTGCCGGACATGCCCTGGTACCTCGGCCTCGTCTTCGCCGCGCTCGGCGCCATCGGCAACGCGATCGCCAACGGCGGCCAGGCCTCGCTCATCCTGCCCGCCGCGATGCTCGGCGTCGTGACGAGCGCCTCGAGCCAGCTCCTCCACCTCACCGACCTGCACCCGGGCTGGGCGAACTCGATCGCCGCCGTGCTCCTCGGCTTCGTGGCGGTGTTCCTCGCCGGCTGGATCAAGTACCCCTATCAGGTGCTCGCGCTCATGGGCATCACGGGCGCGCTGCTGCCCGGCATCACGGTGTTCCGCGGCATCCTGCGCGAGATGTCGGGGAGCTCCGGCGTCGAGTTCTTCGCGCAGGCCGGCACCACCTGCGTCGGGCTCGGCGTGGGGGTCGCGTTCGGCGTGTACTTCGCGGTGCTCACCAGCGCCAAGCGCGTCCGCGCCCAGGTCGCCCCGCCCGTACGCCGGCGCTGAGGGCGCGGCGCGTCGGCGGCCCCGCCGCGCGCTCAGCGACGCCGCGACACCTCCCGGCCGTCGACCCACACGCGGGCCGCATCGGCCGGGGTGCCGAGCGCGAAGAGCTTCGCGAGCGCATCCTCGTCGCTCAGCGCGTGCCGCAGACCGACGTCGAGCGGCTCGCCCGGTTCCGGGCGCACCCACACCGCGTCGAAGCGCTTGCCCGTCGAGAGATCGCCGACGGCATCGCCGAGGCCGAGCGATTCGGCACCGGCGGCGGTGACCAGATGGAGCAGGTGCGCCGCGGCGAGGGGCACGCCGTCGGGCGCGAGCCGCTGCAGGAAGTACGCCTGCACCCCCTCCTTGAACATCGAGAAGCCGGTGCCGGCCCCCACATCGGTGCCCATCGCCACGCGCACGCCGTGCTCGAGGTGCCTGCGCAGGGGGAAGATCCCGCTTCCGAGCCCCGCGTTCGAGGTCGGGCAGTGGGCGACCGCCGCGCCGGTCTCGCCGAGCAGCGCCAGCTCGGCATCCGTGGGATGCACGTCGTGGGCGAAGACCGTGCCGCGGCCCACCAGCCCCGCTCGGGCGTAGACGTCGAGGTAGTCGCGCGCCTCCGGGAAGAACCCTGCCACCGCGGCGATCTCGTCGAGGTTCTCGTTGAGATGCGAGGTGACCAGGACACCGGGCGCCTCGTCGAGCAGCGCCGCGTCGCTCTCGAGCAGCTCGGCGCTCGCCGAGTACGCGAACCGGGGCGTCACGGCGTAGCGCAGCCGACCGGACCCGTGCCAGCGCTGGATCAGGCGGCTCGCCTCCTCGTGGGACCGCTCGGGCGCGGTCAGCAGCGGCTCCGGCAGGTTCCGGTCGCTCGTCACGAGTCCCGAGGCGATCCGCAGCCCGACTCGATCGGCCTCGGCGAACAGCGCGTCCACGGCGGCGGCGTAGTGCGAGCCGAACACCAGCGCCGTGGTCGTGCCGCTGCGGGCCAGGCCGGTGACGAACTCGGCGGCGACCTCGCGGGCGTACCCCTCGTCGGCGAGCCGCATCTCCTCGGGGAGCGCGCACCGGTCGAGCCATTCGAGCAGCGGCCTGCCGAGGTGGCCGATCGCCCGCACCTGCGGGAAGTGCACGTGCGCGTCGACCATGCCCGGGATCAGCAGCCCCTCTCGGAGGTCCACGACCCCCGCCTCGGGCCACCGTCCGCGAACCCGGCCGAACGGCCCGCGCTCGAGGATGCGGCCCTCGTCGACGACCAGCGCGGCATCGGCCTCGGCGCGGAGGGCGCCGCCCGTGAACGGGTTCTCCGGGGTGTCGAACACCGTGGCGCGGTAGATGATCATGGCGTCGCTCCGTTCGCTGCGGGGGAGTGGATGCGCCGCAGCAGCGCCGCCGCGACGCCGACTGCGATGGTGGCCGGCTGCTTGCCCGGCAGGTCCGGGATCCCGATCGGGCATTCGATGGAGTCCACGGCCTCGGGCGGATGCCCGCCCTCGACCAGGTGCTTCCGGAAGCGCCGCCACTTCGCCGAGGAGCCGATGAGGCCCACCGATCCGAGATCGGTGCGGCGCAGCGCGGCGTCGCACAGGTGCAGATCCTCGGCGTGGTCGTGCGTCATGATGAGCACGTGGCAGCCCGCCGGGAGCTCCTCGACCACCGCCTCGCCCAGCACGGCGCGGTGCACGCGAACCGTCGCCGCGCCGGCGTCGAGGGCCCGCGCCTCCTCGAGCTGCTCGGCGCGGGAGTCGCTGAGGAGCAGATCGAGCTCCTGCCGCGACAGGATGCGCGCGAGCTCGAGGCCGATGTGCCCGACGCCGAATACGGCCACCGAGGGCCGGACGAGCAGGGGCTCGAGCAGGATCGTCACCTCGCCCCCGCAGCACTGCCGTCCGTGCCGCGCCGGGGCCCGCTCGTTGAGCCGCAGCTCCAGGGTCTCGGGCCCGCCGCCGCCCTCGGCGAGGAGCTCCCTCGCCCTGGCGAGCGCCGTCATCTCGAGGTTGCCGCCCCCGATGGTGCCGAAGGACTCCTCCGCGGTGGCGACCATCTTGGCCCCGGCCTCGCGCGGCGCGTGCCCCCGGCGGGCGACGAGGGTGATGAGCACCGCCGCCCGCCGCCGATCGCGCAGCGTCAGCAGGGCGTCGAGCCAGCTCATGACGCGCTGCCGCGGGCGGCCTCGACCGCCCAGAAGACCGCCTCGGGCGTCGCGGGAGAGGCGAGCTCCACGCACGCCCCGGGGCGTGCGAAGGCGGCCACCGCCTGGCGCAGCGCCTCGCGCACCGAGAACGCCAGCATGAACGGCGGCTCGCCCACCGCCTTCGAGCCGTACACCGCGCCCTCCTCGTGCGCCTGGTCGAGCAGCGACACGGTGAACTCCTCAGGCATCTCCGAGAGGCTCGGCAGCTTGTAGGTGCTCGCGGCCTGCGTCGCGAGGCGTCCGCGGCTCGGCCCGTCCGCCGTATCCCAGCGCAGGTCCTCGAGCGTGAGCCAGCCGGCGCCCTGCACGAAGCCGCCCTCGATCTGCCCGAGGTCGATGAGCGGGGAGAGCGAGTCGCCGACGTCGTGCACGATGTCCACCCGCCGCAGCCGGTAGGAGCCGTCGAAGCGGCTCACCTCGACCTCGCTCGCCGCCGCGCCGTAGGCGAAGTACTTGAAGGGCTCGCCCCGCATCGTGGAGGCGTCCCAGTACAGCCCCTCCGTGCGGTAGAAGCCCGCGGCCGAGAGCTGCACGCGCTGCATGTACGCCAGGGCGACGACCTCCTCCCACGTGAGGGTCCCGGCGGAGCCGAGCGCCGTGACCGTGCCGCGGGAGAACCGGACGTCCTCCGGGCTCGCACCGAGCCGCGTCGCCGCCACCGTCGCGAGGCGCTCGCGGATCTGCTCGCAGGCGTGCTTGACGGCGCCGCCGTTGAGGTCGCTGCCGGAGCTCGCGGCGGTGGCGGAGGTGTTCGGCACCTTGTCGGTGCGGGTGGGCGCGAGGCGCACCGCGTCGAGCGGCACCCCCAGCGCCGTCGCGGCCACCTGCAGCATCTTCGTGTGCAGCCCCTGCCCCATCTCGGTACCGCCGTGGTTGACGAGCACCGAGCCATCCTTGTAGACGAGCACGAGCGCGCCGCCCTGGTTGAACGCCGTGAGGTTGAACGAGATCCCGAACTTCACCGGCGTGACCGCGAGCGCGCGCTTGCGGTGCTCGTTCCGGGCGTTGAAAGCATCGATCTCGGCCTCGCGGCGCTCGACCTCGGCCGATTCGAGCAGCTGCCGCCAGGCCGTCTCCAGGCGATCGGCGTGCCGCACGGGTTGGAGGTAGGGCGTCGTCTGCCCGGGCCGGTAGAAGTTGCGACGGCGCAGCTCGCGGGCGTCGATGCCGAGCCGCTGCGCCGCCCGGCCCAGGATCTCCTCGATGACGAGCATGCCCTGCGGACCGCCGAAGCCGCGGAACGCGGTCTGCGAGGTCTTGTGGCACTTGGCGATCCTGCCGTGCACGGCGATGTTCGGGATCCAGTAGGCGTTGTCGACGTGGCACATGGCCCGGGCCAGCACCGGCTCGGAGAGGTCGAGGCTCCAGCCGCCGTCGGCGGTGAGGGTGACGTCGAGCGCGGCGAGGCGCCCGTCGCGGGTGAAGCCCGCGCGCCATGCGGAGTGGAAGCCGTGCCGCTTGCCGGTCATCGTCATGTCCTGGGTGCGCGAGAGCCGCACCCGCACCGGCCGGCCCGTGAGCCTGGCGCCGAGCGCCGCGACGGCCGCGTATCCGTGCGGCTGCATCTCCTTGCCGCCGAAGCCGCCGCCCATGCGCAGGCACTGCACCGTCACCTCGTGCGCGGGGATGCCGAGCACGTGCGAGACGATGTCCTGCGTCTCGGTGGGATGCTGGGTGCTGGACTGGATGAAGACCTGCCCGGCCTCGTCGATGTGCGCGATCGAGGCCTGCGTCTCCAGGTAGAAGTGCTCCTGGCCCGCGAACTCGAACTCGCCGTCCAGCACGAGGTCCGATTCCGCGAATCCCGCCTCGAGGTCGCCGCGCGCCATCGTCGGGCGCGCGCCGTGGAAGCTCCCGGCGGCGATCGCCTCGGGCACCGTGACGAGCGCGGGCAGCGGCTCGAGCCGCACCTCCACGGCCTCGGCCCCGAGGCGCGCGGCCTCGGGGGTCTCCGCGAGCACCCAGCACACCGCCTGGCCGTGGAACATGACCTCGTCGACGGGGAAGAGCGGCTCGTCGTGCTTGGCCCCGGCGTCGTTGACGCCCGGGACGTCCTCGGCGGTGAGCACGCGGATGACGCCCGGCACCTCGAGGGCCGGAGCGGTGCGCAGGTCGAGGATGCGGGCGTGCGCCCGGTCCGCCTGCACCGGATGGGCGTGCAGCGCCCGGGGCATGCGGCCGACCAGGTCGTCGGTGTAGAGGGCTCGCCCCGTGACGTGGAGCGCGGCGCTCTCGTGCGGGATCGTCTCGCCGACGACGGGAGCGTCGGGGCGCTGGGAGAGGGAGGTCATCGGGTCGCCGCCTTCCGGCCGGTCGGGCGGAATCCGGGCGGGATGCTCCGCGGCGCGCCGTCGCGCCCGCCGAGCTCGTCGAAGAGCCGCTCCGGCGAGGTGCGCAGCACCGCCGAGCGGTACTCCGCGCTGGCGCGATGGTCGGTCATTGGCGTGCCCTCGCCGGCCAGCACCGGTGCCGCGGCCCGGATCGTGTCGAGCGACCACGGGCGCCCCTCGAGCGCGTCCTCGGCGGCCCTCGCCCGCAGCGGCGTGGCGGCGACGCCGCCGAGGCCGATGCGGGCCTTCGCGATGCGGCCGTCCGCGCCGATCTCGAGCGCATAGGCCACGGCCACGCTCGAGATGTCGTCGAAGCGCCGCTTGGCGATCTTGTGGAAGGCGGTGAATCTGCCGAGCGGCCGCGGGATGCGGATCGCGGCGATGAGCTCGTCGGGCCGGCGGACGGTCCGGCGGTAGCCGGTGAAGTACTCGGCGAGCGGCACCTCCCGCTCGCCGTCCGCGGAGGCGAGCACGAGGGACGCCTCGAGGGCGAGCAGCACGGGCGGCGAGTCGCCGATGGGCGAGCCGGTGCCGAGATTGCCGCCGAGCGTCGCGCTGTTGCGGATGAGCCGCGAGGCGAACCCGGGGATCAGCCGGTCCAGGAGGGGCACGCGCCCCGCGAGCCCCCGCTCGATCTCCGAGAGCGTGAGCGCCGCGCCGAGCTCGATCGCATCCTCGCCGCAGTGCAGGCCGCGCAGCTCTTCCAGGCGGTCGACGGCGAGGACGGAGCGGGCGCGGCGGCCGCGGATGCCGACCTCGACGCCCCAGTCGGTGGAGCCGGCGACGATCGTGGTGTCGGGCTCCTCCCGGAGGATCGCGAGGGCCTCCGCGAGCGTCGACGGGCGGCGGAAGCGGCGGCCGTCGGCCGAGGCGTCGGTGCGTGCCGGGGGAGGGGCCGGGCGGGAGCGGCGCGCGGCGAGCGGGTCGTCGTCCTCGGGGAGCCCGAGTGCGCAGGCGGCGTCGCGGATGGGCCGGTAGCCCGTGCAGCGGCACAGGTTGCCGGACAGCGCGTGCAGGTCGAAGCCGTTCGGGCCGTGCTCGGGCGTCGCCCCGCCGTGCTCCCCGGCCTCCTCGTCTTCTGCACGCTCCGGGCGGTAGAACTCGGCCGCCATGCTGCAGATGAAGCCGGGCGTGCAGTAGCCGCACTGCGATCCGCCGCGCACGGCCATCTCGTGCTGCACGGGATGCAGCCGCCCGGCATCGCCGAGGCCCTCGGCGGTCACGATCTCCTGGCCTTCGAGCGCCGCGGCGGGCACGAGGCAGGCGTTGATCGCGGTCCACCGGGTCGTCTCGCCCTCGGGGCGGGCGACGAGGATCGCGCAGGCCCCGCACTCGCCTTCGGCGCAGCCCTCCTTGCAGCCGGTCAGCCCGTTGCGGCGGAGGAAGTCGAGGGCGGTGGTGTGCACCGGCCCCTCGAGCTCCAGGGCGGAGCCGTTGATCAGGATCCTCCCGATCGCGGCGTGGTCTGCAGTCGAGCTCATGAATCAGCACCTCCGGCGACTCCTCGCTGAGCCGCTTCGCGCATGGTTGGCAACGGTGATGTTCCGGGACGGCTGGTTATCCATGCGAACAGCCGTCGGGAACAGGATAGCCGTGAAGCCTCCCTGCGGACTCGGACTCGCGGGCGCGGGCGCGCGCAGGTGCGGACGCGGGCGCAGATGTGGCGCTCGGGCGGCATCCAGGCCGGGAGCCCCTGCCATCGGTGCGCCCGATGCGCATTCCGGATCGCGGGCACATGCTCCATGCCTCCAATATTGGGGATCGCACTTAAATCACTTATTTCATAAATCAGTGAAATTAGCTAGAGTGGTCGACATGACTGCTGTCGTGCGCGTCCGAGGGCTGGAGAAGAGATTCGGGTCGTTCCGCGCGCTCGACGGGCTGGATCTCGAGGTCGATCGCGGGGAGGTGCACGGATTCCTCGGGCCGAACGGCGCGGGCAAATCCACGACGATCCGCGTGCTGCTGGGGCTCTACCGCCCCACCGGCGGCAGCGTCTCGCTCTTCGGGCGGCGCCCGTGGGAGGACCCGGCCGGCCTGCACCGGCGACTTGCCTACGTCCCCGGCGATGTGCATCTGTGGCCGTCGCTCACCGGGGGCCAGGCGATCGATCTGCTCATCCGCCTGCGCGGGGGCGACGTCGCGGGCTCGGATCGGGAGCGGCTGATCGAGGCGTTCGAGTTCGACCCCTCCAAGCGGATCCGCACCCTGTCGAAGGGGAACCGGCAGAAGGTCGCGCTCATCGCGGCGTTCGCGCTGCCGGTCGAGCTGTACATCCTCGACGAGCCGACCTCGGGTCTCGACCCGCTGATGGCCCGGCGCTTCCAGGCGGAGGTCGCCCGGGTCGCGCGCGAGGGGGCCTCGGTACTGCTTTCCAGTCACATCCTCGCCGAGGTCGAGGAGCTCGCGGATCGACTCTCCATCATCCGCCAGGGGAGGCGAATGGAGACGGGCACGCTCGCCGAGCTCCGGCATCTGACCCGTTCCGCGTACGAGATCCCCGAGATCCTGGACGCGGGTGCACGCGCTCGGCTCGAGGCCATCGCCCACGACGTCGTCGAGTGGGAGGGGGCGGACACGCTTCGCGGTCGAGCCCGGTGCCACCGCCGCGGTGCTGGCCCTGCTCGCCGAGGCGGGCATCGCGGGGCTCGCCGCGCAGCCGCCGTCGCTGGAGGAGCTCTTCCTGCGCCACTACGGCGATGCGCCCGGCGGCGGAGGGCGAGCCGCGTGACCGGGGCCGTGCTGCTGACCCGGGCGGCCCTGCGCCGGGACCGCGGCCGGCTGCTCGTCTGGGCGATCGGCCTGCTGGCCTTCGCCGCGGTCTGCTCGGGACACGTGACGAGCGGCTTCGATGAAGAGGCGCTGCGCGCGGCCTCGCTGCGCGCGGCGATCGACACGCCGGCGCTGCTGGTAGGACGCGGTCTGCCGATGGGCACGTCGCACGGCGCGTTCCTCTTCTACACCTACGGGGTGCTGCTCGCGAACGCATTCGCGCTGTTCGCCGTGCTCTTCACGATCCGCCACGGCCGTGCCGAGGAGGAGGACGGCAGCCGGGAGCTGCTGCGCGCGGCCGCCATCGGCAGGCTCGCCGCCCTCGCGGCAGCGCTGGCGGCGGGCGCGGCGGGCGTGCTGCTGCTCGCCGTCGCCATGGCCGCCGGCCTGGTCCTGGGCGGAGCCGAGCCGGGCGGGGCCCTGCGCGCCGGGATGGTCTGCGGACTGGTCGGCGCGGTGTTCCTGCCGCTCGGCGCGCTCGCGGGGCAGATCGCGCCCACCGCTCGGGTGGCCGCCGCACTCGCCTTCGCGGCGATCATCGGCTTGTTCGCCGTGCGGGTCGTCGCGGACCTGCAGGCCGAGGTCGACCCGGACACCCTCATCGGCGCCCCGGCGGCATCGGCCTGGCTCTCGCCGTTCAGCCTCGCGGGCCTCGCCGACCCGTTCGGAGCCCTCGCGCCGGGGCCGCTCGCCGTACTCGTCGCGGCGTCCTCGGCGGGGGCCGCCGTCGCCCTCGCCGTCGAGCTGCGGCGCGAGTTCGGCGGATCGCTCCTGCGTCCTCGGCGGGGTCCGACGCACGCACCGGCCGGGCTGCGCGGTCCGCTGCGGATCGGCCTGCGGCTGCAGCGGAGCGCCCTCCTCGCGATGGCGGCGGCCGGAGCCGTCGTCGGAGTCTTCGTCGCGCTCATGGCGGGCTCGGCGATCGACGCCGAGCGGGCTCCCGGCCTCGAGACGGCGATCCGCGACGTCGTCGGCGGCGGCGGACCACTCTACGACCTGCTCCTGGGCTATGTGATGGTGCTCGTGGGGGAGTGCGCGGCGGTCGCCGGCGTCCTCGCGCTGCTGCACGCTCGGCGCGAAGAGGTCGTCGGGAACGCGGAACTCGTGCGCGGGGCCGCGGTGGGGCCCGTCCGCTGGCTCGTCTCGGCACTGCTGGCCGGCGTGCTCGCGATCCTGCTCTCCCTCGCGTCCTCCGCGCTGGGTTCGGCGGCGGTGTACGTCCTCCAGGGTCGGAGCGGCGGAGCGGTGGCCGAGGTGCTCGGCGCCACGGCGGCGCAGCTTCCGGCGGCGCTCCTCTTTCTCGGTATCATCGCACTCGTGTTCGCAGCCCTGCCGCGGTTCACCGGCGGCATCGCCTGGGCCGTCCTCGCGCTCGGCGTCGTCCTCGCCGAGCTCGGCGGGCGTCTCGGGCTGCCGGCCTGGGTGCTCTCGCTTTCGCCCTTCCTCCACAGCCCGCTCGTCACCATGCCCGATCCCCGATGGTCGGGCGCCGTCTGGATGACCGGAGCGGCCCTCGCCGCGGCCGCGGGCGCCGTCGCAATCCACCGCAGAAGGGACCTCGACCCGTGAACGATGAACCCGCCGACAGCGTGCCGGAGGAGCCGGCCGAGCGGACGCCCGACGAGGAGGCCGGCCGCTATGCCGATGGGCTCGCGGCGCTGCTCGACACCGCAGGTTTCCCACGGATGCCGGCGCGCGTGCTCATGGCGCTCCTCACGAGTCCCGAGGGCGCATCGACCGCCGAGCGGCTCAGCGAATCCCTCTCCGCGAGCCGAGCGGCGATCTCGGGCGCGACCCGATATCTCGAGTCCGTCCAGGTGATCCGCGTGGACTCGATGCCCGGCAGTCGGCGGCGGATGTATCGGATCGCGCCCGAGTGGTACACGGTCACCCTCACCCGGCGCTCCCTGTATCGGGAGTTCGCCGAACGGGCGAGCCGTCGCCCGCCCGGCCTGGAGCCCGGGACCGAGGCCGGAGACCGCGTGCAGGAGATGGCCGACTTCTACGCCTTCCTCGACCGGCGCTTCCCGGAGCTGCTCGAGGAGTGGCGGGCGCAGCGCTGAGCAGCACGCGGCCGGGGGAGTCCGCACGGCCGGAGCGAGCTCCGGCCGTGCGGGAACGGCCACGATCTTCAGCGGGAAGCCGACCCTGCGCGGGGAGCGCGTCGTCCTGCGGCCGATCCGCTCGGATGACGCCGGCGCCTCGACGCGATCTTCAGGCGCGGCCCCGAGGTCGCGATCCGATACATCCGCCGCCGCTGTCGGCCGGGTCAGAAGTCCCAGTCCCCGTCGGCGGTATCCTCGGCCTTGCCGATGACGTACGAGGAGCCGGAGCCCGAGAAGAAGTCGTGGTTCTCGTCCGCGCCGGGCGCGAGCGCGGCGAGGATCTCGGGATTCACCTCGGTCTGGTCGGCCGGAAACCGCGACGGGTAGCCGAGGTTCATGAGCGCCTTGTTCGCGTTGTAGCGGACGAACACGGCGACGTCGTCCATGAGCCCGAGCGGCCGGTAGAGCTCGCCGGAGTACGCGAGTTCCAGGGCGTACAGCTCCTCGAGCAGCGCGAAGGTGAACTCGCGCATCTCCTCCCGGCGCTCCGCGGAGCATCCCTCGAGCCCGCGCTGGTATTTGTAGCCGGAGTAGTAGCCGTGCACGGCCTTGTCGCGCAGGATGAGGCGGATCATGTCCGCCGTGTTCGTCAGCGTGGCGTGTACCGAGAAGTGCAGCGGCAGGTAGAACCCGGCGTAGAGCAGCAGGGAGGAGAGCAGGGTCGAGGAGACCTTGCGTTTGAGGGGGTCCTCGCCGTAGTAGTGCTGCAGGACCCGCTTGGCGCGCTCCTGCAGCAGATCGTTCTCGACCGCCCAGCGGTAGGCGTCGTCGATCTCCGGGGTGCTGGTCAGGGTGGAGAACACCGAGGAGTAGGAGCGGGCGTGCACCGACTGCATGAAGGCGATGTTCGTGTAGACGGCCTCCTCGTGCTCGGTGCGGGCGTCCTGGATCTGGCAGATCTCGCCGACGGTGGCCTGCACGGTGTCGAGCATGGTCAGCCCGGTGAAGACGCGCATCGTGAGCGTCCGCTCCTCGGCGCGCAGCTGCTGCCAGGCGGCGAGGTCGTTGGACAGCGGCACCTTCTCGGGCAGCCAGAAGTTCGCGGTGAGGCGGTTCCAGACCTCGAGGTCCTTCTCGTCCTCCACGCGGTTCCAGTTGACGGGGCGCAATCGCACCGCGGGATCGCGCCGGTAGGCGGGCGGGGTAGCCGAGTACGCGGCGATCGGGCGGTCTGCTCGGGTTTCGGTCATCGAAGCTCTCTTTCGTGATGACGGCGGATGGGTGAAGCGGTTGCGGCCTCGAGCTCGGTCCAGAAGCGGTCGAGGCCCGCGTCGACGGCGCGGACGTCTCGCTCGGTGCCGAGCAGCTCGAAGCGGTAGAGCTCGGGCACGCCGCACTTCTGGGCGATGACGGGGCCAGCGAGGCAGTAGTGCTCGCCGAAGTTCGTGTTCCCCGCGGTGATGACCCCGCGCAGGAGGCGACGGTTCCCGGGGTCGTTGAGGAAGGTCTTCACCTGCTTCGGCACGGCGCCCGAGGGCGCGCCGCCCCCGTAGGTCGGGACGACGAGCACGTACGGGCGATCGACGCGGATCATGCCTTCGAGGCGCGGGCGCAGCGGGATGCGCAGGGCCGGCCGCTCGAGTCGTTCGACGAATCGTCGGGTGTTCTCGGAGACGCTCGAGAAGTACACGAGGTCGGCGGAGCCGCACTCCGCCACCGCCCGGAACTCGACCGGGGTCCGGCCCCCGCTCGTCTCCTCCGCGCCCCGACGCGCCGTCGGCCGTTGATCGCTCCGCATGTCGCTCCCGTCCTCGAGCTCGCACCACAAGATGTTGTGCCCGCTGTTCTTTTCAAAGCCGTATCTAGTAATAACACTGATGCGATTCATTTTCTACGAGCTGACAAGCTTGCAACTACGTCATGCCGAAGTTATGGTGATCGTGCGGTTGGACGCCGCTGCGTGCGACGGCCGAGCAGAGTGGACTCGTGATTCTCGGTGCCAATGGGAATGCCGTCCGCGCCCGGCGAGCCGTGCATGAGCGCCTCCGCGGCCGAGCTCGGCCGCGGAGGCGCTCGACATCTCGAAGAAAGGTCGTGGAATGGAACCCAGCGTTGAGGATGCGCTCGACGAGGCGGGCGTGGAGAACTCCGCGATCCGCAGGTTCGTCGAGGAATGGGCGAGGATCACCGAGCCGGACGCCGTCGAGGTCATCGGGGCCGGGGACGACGGCCGCCTCATCCGGGAGGCGCTCGAGGCCGGAGAGCTGCTCCCCGCCGGCGAGGGGCGGTATGCCGCGCGCTCGCACCCCAAGGACACCGCCCGTTCGGAATCGCGAACCGTGGTCGCCACCGCGGATGAGGCCGACCGCGGCGTCTACAACAACTGGCGCCCCTCGGCGCAGGTCGGGCCGGAGCTCGTGGAGCGCATGCGCGGCGCCTCGGCGGGGAAGACCATGTACGTCGTGCCCTATCTGATGGCCCCGCCCGGCTCGCCGCTGCAGGAGTACGCGGCCGGGGTGGAGCTCACCGACGACCGTCTCGTGGTGCTGCACATGATCCGCATGGCGAGGGTCGGTCTCCACCTGCTCGAAGCGCTCGACGACCCCTCGTTCTTCGTGCGCGGGGTGCACGTGACGGGGGATCTCGACGCGCACCGGCAGGGGACGGAGGACGATCGTCGGCTCTTCGCGACGATCGCGGACGAGCGACTCATCCTGCACTACGGCTCCGCCTACGGCGGCAACGCGCTGCTCGGCAAGATCGCGCACGCGCTGCGGCAGGCCTCCTACGACGGCTGGAAGAGCGGCCGCTTCCTCGCCGAGCAGTTCATGCTGCTCGGGATAGTCGACACCGTCACGGGGGAGAAGTACCACGTGGCCGGAGGCTTCCCGAGCGCATCGGGCAAGACCAATCTCGCGATGACCCTGCCGCCCGAGGGGCTGGGGGAGCGGTACCGGGTGGAGTTCTACGGAGACGACATCGTCTGGCTCTGGCCGGGCGAGGACGGCCGCCTCTACGGCATGAACCCGGAGCACGGCGCCTTCGGCGTCGCCAAGGACACGAACGAGCGGACGAATCCGGTCGCGGTCGACGCGATCGGCGAGGGCACGGGCGTGATCTTCACGAACGTCGCGCGGAACGAGCGCACGGGCGAGGTCTGGTGGGAGGGTCGCACGCCCGAGCCGCCCGCGGATGCCGAGGGGTGGCTGGACTGGACCGGGGAGCGCATCGCGGATCGGCCGGCCGCGCGCCGCGGCGACGCCTGGGCGCATCCGAACGCCCGGTTCGCGACCGCGCTGTCGAACGTCCTGAACGTGGCGGCCGATGTCGACCGGCCGGAAGGCGTGCCGATCGACGCGATCATCTTCGGCGGGCGGACCCGCGACCGCGAACCCCTGATCCGGGCCATCACGGACCTCGCCGAAGGCGTGTACGACGGGCTCACGCTCGGCGCGGAGGCCACCTTCGCCGCGGAGGGGCTGGACGGCCGACTGCGCTACGACCCGATGTCGATGCGGCCCTTCCTCTCGTATCCGGAGGCCGAGTACGCGGCGCATTGGCTCGACGTGCTCGGGACGCTCGAGCGGCCGCCGATCTTCGCCCATGTGAACTGGTTTCAGCGGCACCCGGACCACGGCGGCTTCCTCTGGCCCGGATACCGCGAGAACCTTCGCGCGCTGCTGTGGCTCCTCGATTACCGCGAGGGCCTGGCCGAGGGCGCGCCTACCGCCGTCGGCGTGCTGCCGAAGCGGGAGGAGCTGCCGCTCGCCGGCCTGGAACTGCCGGAGGGCGACCTGCGGCGCATCCTCGAGATCGACGAGGGGCGCTGGCGCGAGGAGCTGCGGAACCGCGAGGCGCACCTCGCGCAGTTCGTCGGGCTGCCCGCGCAGATCCTCGCGGCGCATCGGCGGGTCGAGGCGGCGCTCGAGACGCCGTGACCCGGTGATCGGCTGTGGCGGATCGGCCGCGGACGTATCGACAATGTTGCAACTACGTCTCAACAAACATACAGTTATGCCCATCCTGAGCGTCGAACTCTGGAGGGCGCTTCATCACGTCGGGCGATGCCCGTAGCAAAGGGGAACCACACACATGCATGCACGTTTCAAGGCGATCACCGGGCTGACCGCGGCAGCCGCGCTGCTGCTGGCCGGCTGCTCGGCCGACCAGGGCGAGGCCGGCGGGGACGACGCGCTCACGGTGTACGCCACCACCGGCTATCTCGCCGACGCCGTCGCGAACATCGCGCCCGACGCGGAGGTCACCACGATGGTCGGCCCGGGCGGGGATCCGCACACCTACCAGCCCTCGACGCAGGACATCGAGACCATCCAGAACTCGGACGTCGTGCTCTGGAACGGCCTGCACCTCGAGGCGCAGATGATCGACCAGCTCGAGAGCCTGGGCGACAGCCAGCTCGCCGTGGGCGATCAGCTCCCGGAGGAGCTCCTGCTCGACTGGCCCGAGACCGACGACGAGGGCAACCCGCTGCACGACCCGCACGTGTGGAACAGCCCCGAGGCGTGGTCGCTCGTGGTCGGCCACGTCGCCGACAAGCTGGGGGAGATCGACCCGGACAACGCCGAGGAGTACCGGTCGAACGCCGAGGCCTACCAGGCCGAGATCGAGACCGCGGCGGCCGAGGCCGAGACGCTGCTCTCGGCGGTGCCGGAGCCGCGCATCCTCATCACCGGGCACGACGCGTTCAACTACTTCGGCGACACCTACGACCTCGAGGTGCACGCGACCGACTTCGTCTCGACCGAGGCGGCGCTGAGCGCGGAGGAGCTCTCGGAGCTCGCCGACCTCATCGCCGACAACGAGGTGCCCGTGATCTTCCAGGACAACCAGGCGAACCCGCAGGCGATCACGAGCCTGCAGGAGGCCGTCCGCGATCGCGGCTGGGAGGTCGAGATCTCCGACGAGGAGCTCTACGCCGACTCCCTCGGCGCGGAGGAGGGCGTCGACACCTACCTCGGCGTCTTCAGCCACAACGCCCAGGCCGTCGCGGATGCGCTCGGGGACGACGCGGAATGACGGATCTCGCCTGCCGCACCGAGAACCTCGGCGTCGCCTATCGCGCCGAGCCGGTGCTGCGCGCCGTGGACTTCCGCGTTCCCCAGGGCGTGGTGATGGGCATCGTCGGGCCCAACGGGGCGGGGAAGTCCACGCTCATCAAGGCGATGCTGGGCCTCGTGAAGCCGCTGACCGGCACCGTGGAGTTCTTCGGAGGGCCGCTGTCGCGCGCCCGCGGCCGGGTGGGCTACATGCCGCAGTCCACGAGCGTGGACTGGGATTTCCCCACCACGGTGCTCGACGTCGTGACGATGGGCACCTACGGCGGCCTCGGGTGGATCCGCCGCCCGGGCCGCCGGGAGCGCGCCCGCGCACTCGAGGCGCTCGAGCAGACCGGGATCGCCGATCTCGCCCCGCGGCAGATCGGCGAGCTCTCGGGCGGTCAGCGGCAGCGCGTCTTCCTCGCGCGCACCCTCGTCCAGGCCCCGGACCTCTACTTCATGGACGAGCCCTTCCAGGGCATCGACGCCAAGAGCCAGCAGGCGATCGTCGACGTGCTCCACTCGCTGCGGGAGGCGGGCAGGACCGTGGTCATCGTGCATCACGACCTCGCCACGGTCCGCGACTACTGCGACCACGTCACGCTGCTCAACCGCGGCATCGTCGCGAGCGGACCGGTCGACGAGGCCTTCACCCGAGAGCACATCCGCGCCGCGTACGAGGTCGCCGCGGGCGACGAGGCCTTCCTCGAGTTCACCGCATGAGCCCGCTCGACTTCTTCGACAACCACACCTACCGGATGGTGTTCTTCGGCACCGCCGTGATCGGCCTGGTCGCCGGGGCGCTCGGCAGCTTCGCGTACCTGCGCAAGCAATCGCTCATCAGCGACGTCGTCTCGCACGCGGCGCTGCCCGGCACGCTGATCGCCTTCCTCGGCGCGGTCGCGGTGCTCGGCGTCGACGGGCGGAACATGGTGGCGCTCATCCTCGGCGCGGTGGTGATCGGCACGATCGCGGTGCTCTTCGCCAACGGGGTCGCGCGCACGTCGAAGATCCGCATCGACACGGCGATGGCCGTCTCGCTCGCGATCTTCTTCGGCGCGGGGATGCTGCTCATGCGCATCATCGCCAACGGCGCGTTCCCCGGCAAGGGCGGCATCCAGGACTACCTGTTCGGCAACGCGTCGACCATCACGATCGCCGACCTGACCACCAGCGTCGCCGTCGGCGGTCTCGCGCTGACGCTCATGCTCCTGTTCTGGAAGGAGTTCGCCCTGCGCACCTTCGACCCGGACCACTCGAGCGTGCTCGGGTTCGGGGCGCGCGCCGTCGACACGCTCATGTTCGCGACCATCGTGATCGCGACCGTGATCGGCGTGAAGGCGGTCGGGCTCGTGCTCATGGTCGCCTTCGTCGTGACCCCGCCCGCGGCGGCGCGCCAGTGGACGCGGACGCTCCCCGGCATGGTCGCGCTCTCGGCGCTGTTCGGCGGCCTCGGCAGCGGCCTCGGCGCCTACCTGTCGATCGCGATGGGCAAGGTGCCCACGGGGCCCCTCATCGTCCTGACGCTGTTCGCGATCTTCCTCGTCTCGCTGCTGTGCTCCCCGCGCCGCAGCCTCGTCACGCGGCTGCTCGGCCGGCGGCGCGCCCGCGCCGCGCTCAGGCACGAGCTGCTGCAGGAAGGAGCGGCCCGATGAGCTTCCTCCTCGGCACCTCGCTGCTCGCCGTCGTCACCGCGCTCGCCTGCGCGCTCCCGGGCGCGTTCGTCGTGCTCCGCAAGAGCTCGATGCTCGTGGACGCGATCAGCCACGCGGTGCTGCCGGGCATCGTGGTCGGCTACTTCTTCACCCGGAACCTCGACTCGCCGCTGCTCATCATCGGCGCGGCGCTCGCCGGCCTGGTCGTCGTGCTCGGCGCCGAATGGCTGGGCCGCACCGGCCTCATCACCGGGGATGCGCCGCAGGGGCTCATCTTCCCGGCGCTGTTCAGCATCGGCGTCATCCTCGTCACCCTGAACTTCGCGAACGTGCACCTCGACACGCACGCCGTGCTCGTGGGCGACCTCAATCTCGCGGCCTTCCGGCAGCTGTCCGTGGGCGGCGTGTCCATCGGACCCGAGTACCTCTACGTCATGCTCGGCGTCCTGCTGCTCGACATCGCCTTCCTCGCGGTGTGTTACCCCAGGCTCAAGGTCACCACCTTCGACCCGCAGTTCGCGGAGAGCATCGGCATCCGCTCGGGTGCGCTGAACACGGCGTTCATGTTCATGGTCTCGCTCACCGTCACCGCGGCGTTCAACGCGGCCGGAGCCATCCTCGTGATCGCGCTGATGATCGTCCCGCCGGCGACGGCGTACCTGCTCAGCAGCCGGCTCTCGACGATGCTCGTGCTCACCGCGGCGATCGCCGCCGGCGGGGCCCTCGCCGGCTTCTGGATGGCCTACGCGCTCAACGCCGCGACCAGCGCCGGGATGGCGGTGTTCTACGGCGCCGTGTTCGTCGTGGTGCTCCTCGCGAACCGCATCGCGCAGGGCCGCAGGCGCTCGGCGTCCCGGGAGCCCTCCCTCGCAGAGGCGGTGCGGGCTACGGCCGAGGCGTGACCCACACGGCGCCGGTGGCCGAGCGCCCGAGGGGGAGCGGCTCCTCGCGGCCGTCGAACACGAGCCCGACGGCATCCGAATACGGCGCGCCGGCCCGCACCTCGAGCACGGTGCCCACGCCGATGCCGTGGCCGGCGAAGAACTGCAGCAGCTCGGGGTCGTCGTCGGCGAAGCGCTCGACCGTGCCGCGCCGGCCCGGCGAGAGCTCGGCGAGGCGAACCGCGTCGGGCTTCGCCACCGTGCCGTCGGCGCGCGGGATCGGATCGCCATGGGGATCGCGCTCGGGGTGGCCGAGCAGCTCGTCGATGCGCTCGATCATGAAGTCCGAGGCGGCGTGCTCGAGGGTCTCCGCCTCGTCGTGCACCTGGTCCCACCGGTAGCCGAGGGACTCGACGAGGAAGGACTCGATGAGGCGGTGCCGGCGCACCATCGCGACCGCGTAGGCGCGCCCCTGCTCGGTGAGCGTGACCGCGCCGTAGGGCGCGTGCTCGAGGTAGCCCTGATCGGTGAGCTTGCGGACCGCATCCGAAGCGGTCGAGAGCCGCACGCCGACCCGGGCGGCGAGCGTGGTGGGGGTGACGGGTTCGTCGGACCACTCCTGGAGGCTCCAGATGGCCTTCAGGTAGTTCTGATTGCTCGTCGACAGGGAGGTAACCGACATGCTCGAAGGCTACCAAAGCCCGGAGTTCGGCCCGCCGTAGTCGGCCCCGCGCGCGGGATGGCAAGCTGGTCGGATGCACCTCGCTCTCGTCCCGCTCGCCCTCGCCGTCGGCCTGCTCGTCGGCGGCGTCGGCGTGGGCGGGGTGGTGCTGCCGCCGGCGCTCACCTGGCTGTTCGGCATGACACCGCACGACGCGGCCGGCACGAGCATGTGGAGCTTCCTGTTCACGTGCGCGGTCGGCACGATCGTGTACGGGCGCAGCCCGGCCATGGACCGGCGGATGACGGGGCTGCTGGCGCTCGGCGCCGCCCCGGCGGCCGTGGCGGGAGCCCTCGCGAACGGGGTGCTGCCCGGCGAGATCGCGCTCGTGCCGCTCGGCGTCTTCACCCTCGTCACCGGCGTCTGGCACCTGTGCTTCAGGGCGCGGGCGGAGCGGCGACGGGCCGAGGAGGGCGCGGCGCGGCCGCGGATGGGTGCGCTCGCGGCGGTCTCGCTCGGCGTCTTCATCGGCTTCTGCTCGGCGATCACGGGCACGGGCGGGCCGGTGCTGCTCATCCCGATCCTGCTGATCATCGGCATCCCGGCTGTCACCGCCGTCGCCGCGGCGCAGCTCGTCTCGCTGCCGCTCGTGCTCTGCGCGACCGCGGGGTACGCCGTCCAGGGAGGCATCGACTACGGGATGGGCACCCTCATCGGCGCGCTGGCCGCCGTGGGCGCGCTGCTCGGAGCCCGCCTCGCGCTGCGGATGCCGCAGCGGGTCCTGCATCGCGTCACCGCCGGCGTGCTCGTGGGCATCGGCGCGCTCGTGCTCGCGAACGCCGCGCTCGGATGAGTCGGGGCGGGAGGGATCGGTCGGCTGAGCGGGTCAGCCGGCGGGGAACGAGCCGTCGAGCCGGTCGAAGACGAGCTGCATGACGCGTCGCTGCGCGCGGTTCATGTCGTCGATCACGACCGCCTCGAGGGCCAGGGCGCCCGCATCGACGCCGCTCGGCGAATCCAGCGCGGGGAAGGAATCCGCGTGCTCGGCGAGGAACCCCCCGATGATCAGCACGGCCCGCTCGGCGAGCGCCGCGCATTCGGACTCCGAGGCGTCGTCTGGGAGAGAGAGGACGCGCTCGTTGAGCGCCGTGAACTCCTCCGGCGCCCGGTTGAGCACGTCGACGAGCGTTGCGAGATCCTCGCCGCGCATGAGGTGGGCCAGGACGATGGCGACATTGCGGGAGGAGGGGTCGGCGCCGAGCGCCTCCATGGCGAGCAGCGCCTCCGGCGAGAGGTCGGGGGCGATGCCGCCGTCGACGAGGGCGTCGACATCGGCGCGGATGCGCTCGAGCTCGGCGATGCGCTCCGCGAGCTCGGCGCGCAGGTCGAGCAGCGACTGCCCGGCGTGCGTCTCGGACTCGAGCATGCGCGCGATGTCGTCGAGGCCGAACCCGAGCCCCGCCAGGCGCTTGATGCGCAGCGCCAGGACGAGGTGCTCGGCGGTGTACTGCTTGTAGCCGTTCGTCAGCCGGCCGGGCTCGGGGAGGAGGCCGATCTCGTGCCAGTGCCGGATCGAGCGCAGGGTGACCCCCGTGAGCTCGGCGAGCTGTCTCGTGCTCCACGCCATGGTCAGTCCTCCTGCGCCGCGTCCGGCGAGATCGTGTCCAGCGTACGGAACGCCGGCACGCTCAGCGAGACGACGGCGGACAGGACGACGAGCGCGGCGATGCCGAGCCCGGCGGCGGTCAGCCCGGCGCCCGCGGCCAGCGCGGCGAACGGCGCGGAGGTGAGCGCGGGGGCGGCGAGCATGAGCGCGTTCTGCGCGCCGAGCACGCGGCCGCGCAGCGGGTCGGGCGTCGCCTCGATCGTCGCCACTCCCAGCACGGCCGAGAGCGGGCTGTTCGCGAGGCCGATGAACACCGACGCCGCCAGCACCGCCCACGGGGCGGCCATCGTGCCGATGGCTGCGAACCCGAGCGCCGTGCCGATCATGCCGTTCACGAACCACGTGCGTCGGCGCATCCGGCCGGACGCCGCGGCGTAGATCCCCGCGCCGAACAGGCTGCCCAGCGCGATGCCGGTGGCGGCGAATCCGCTCAGCTCGGGCAGCCGCTCGGCCGTGAAATAGGCCGGCAGGATCGTGGCCTGGAGTGCCGCGATCGCGGCGACGAACACGGCCGTCAGCACGGTGGCGCCGAGCACGAGCCTGCTGCCCAGCAGGAAGCGCCAGCCGGCGACCAGATCGACGAGGACGCCGCGCACGCCTCCGCGCGCCGGCGCATCCCCGTCGGCGTCGATCGCGCCGATGCGCGACGTCATCGCGAACGACAGGAGCGCGGCGGCGAGGCTCGTGCCGGCGGTGACGAGCAGCGTGCCGGCCCCGACGCCCATGAGCCAGACGAGGAGCCCGCCGACGCCGGGGCCGATCAGCATGAGCGCCGCGGACAGCGATTCCCGCAGGCCGACCAGCCGTTCCAGGGCGCCCGGTCCGCCGCCCTGCAGCCGCACGAGGCGGGGAAGCATCGTCTCGCGGGCCGTCATGCCCGGCATGTCGCCGAACGCGCCGATCACGCCGAGGGCGATGAACCAGGTGAGGTCGAGACCCCACAGCGCATCCACGACGGGCAGCGCGGCGATCGACGCCGCCGAGAGCACGTCGCTGATGATCGACACCGTGCGCCGGTTGACCCGGTCGATCACGATGCCGGCGAGCACGCCCGCGATCGCCGCGACGGCGGCGGTGACTGAGGCGAGCACGCCCGCGGCGAGGACGTCGCCGGTCCTGGCCAGCACGAGCAGCGGGAACAGGACCGAGGCGATCCCGTTTCCCAGCAGCGACAGGCTGTACGACCCCAGATAGACCCATGTCGTTCGATTCATGGGGCCATTGCAGACCATGCCGTCACGGCATGGTCAAGCGGGGACGCGGAGGAACGCGGCGGTCGCCCTCAGACGGCGGGTGCTCCGTCGGCGGCGGGGATCCGGCGGAAGCGCGGGTGCGCGAGCACGAAGGCGGTGACGGCGGCCATGATCGCGGCGGCGACGATGACCGGCAGCGGCTCCCACACGCCGTACAGCAGCGTGCTCGCGGTGGGCGCGACCACGAAGGTCAGGCCCATGTTCGCGGCGATCACTCCGGCGAGGCCGCCCTGCTCCTCGCGGGAGACGAGCAGGGTGGGGCCGGCCGTGTAGCCGGGCATGGCGGTGCCGAGGCCGAGCCCGATGAGGGCGATCGCGCCGAACAGCGAGACCGGGCCGAGGTCCGGGATGAGCAGCAGGAAGCCGAGGAGCGCGGTGGCGCCGCCCGCTCGCAGCAGGGCGGCCGGCCCCCATCGGGACTTCGGGACGACGATCGTCTGCGCGAGGATCATGCCGACGCCGGCGGCGAGCAGCGCCGCCCCGGTGAGCACGCCCGCCGTCCGGGTGTCGAGCCCGAGACGATCCTGCACGAGGAAGCCGGTGACGATCTGGATGAATCCGAGCGCCGTGAACATGCCGAAGCCGGCGAGCAGGAAGGGCCACACCCGCCCGTCGGTCGCACGCACCCGCACCGGCTTCTCGATCAGCGAGGTGCGGTCCTCCGGGCGGAGCCGCAGCAGCACGAGCAGCAGGCCGAGGAGGAGCATGATCGGCACCGCGATGACGGGCGCGAGCAGCCCGAGCGCCGCGAGGAGCCCGCCGGCGACGGCGCCGGCCACCTGGGCGATGCCCTGGGCCGCACCGATGCCGGCCATGCCCTTGACCCGGGTCGCCTCGTCGTCGGTGATGTCGGCGATGTAGGCCTGGGCGGTCGGCTGCACCGCCGCGATCGCCACGCCGAAGCCGATGCCCCGCAGCGCCACGAAGAGCAGGAACAGCGCGGTGCCGGTCAGCGCGCCCGCCATGCCGAGGCCCGCGACGAGTGCGAACGCGCCCGTCGTCGCACCGCCGAGCGCGAAGGCGAGGACGAGGACCCGCTTGCGCCCGAGCGATTGCGAGCTGCGGCCCCACGGCTGCGCGGTGAGCACGACCATCACGGCCGCGGTGCTGATGGTGACGCCCACCTGCCATTCCGCGAGGCCGACCTCCCGCGAGAGCGGGGCGATGATCGGGTTGAGCGTCATCTGCGCCAGGAAGGCGAGGAACGCCGCGGTCATCACGAGCCTGATCTGCGGCGCGGGCTTCGTCTCGGTCGAGGTCATCCGCGGCTTCCTCTCACGGTGATTCAGGGTCGCCTCAGTCAATACTGAAGGCAGTTCAGAGTTAACCATGGAGTCGTGATTCCGGCAATCTCCGGATATCCGGTCCCGTGGCTGTCGCTTTCCTCCAACGTCGCGCTTCATCGGCGTCGGGGTGCCCTACGCTGAGGCGCAATCCGCTCGCGCCACCCCCCAGGAGTCCTCATGACCGTGCGCCGTCTCACGCCCATCGCAGCGCTGGCGCTGCTCGCCCTCGCCGGCTGCTCGGCGGCCGACGACTCCGAGCGGCAGGACCGCGCGGAGACGGACGCCGAGGAGACGACGGCCGCGGCCGGCCGGCTCCAGGGGACGCCGGAGGAGTGGATGGACGCGCTCTGCGGCGAATCGAACTGGACCGACGGCAACGGGACGAGTAAGCGGGGCGGCCCCGACGCGATCGACGGCACGCTCCACTACTGCACGGGCATCTCGCAGGAGGACGCGTACGCCTACCACTCGGCGGAGCTGTTCGTCTACGAGGAGGACCCGTCCCCCTACTGGGAGGAGCAGGCCGAGGTCGGCGACGAGGACAACTCCATCACCTACGCGATCGGGCAGGCCGAGGACGGGCGCTGGTACGTCCTGTTCGAGGACGACTCGCGCAGCCCGATCGAGGAGCCGATCAGCCCCGCGCTCGAGCAGTTCGGCTTCGAGGTGCACGTGAACGTGTGAGGCAGTGCTTCGCCCGCAGCGTGCACGACGCCCATGGACGGAGGGCGCTGCGCGCCGGCGGTGCCGAGGTGCACGTCGAAGCGCGAGGCGGCCCGCTACTCCAGCGAGTCCGAGAGCTCCAGCCACCGCTCCTCGAGCGACTCGGTCTCGGCCTCCACGGCCTGCAGCTCGGCGGTGAGCGCGCCGAGGCCCTCGAAATCGCTCTGATCGTGCGCCGCCATCCGCCCGTGCAGCGCCTCGGCCCGCCCGGCGAGCTTCTCGAGCTTGCGCTCGATCGCGCTCACCTCCTTGCGCGCCGCATGCGCCGCGGCGCCCGAGAGCCCGGGGGAGGAGCCGGACGGGGCAGGCGCGGCGGAAGCATCGGACGAGGCGCGGACGGCGCTCGCAGCGCCCCGCTCCTGCGCCTCGCGCAACCGCAGGTACTCGTCCACGCCGCCGGGGAGGTGCCGCAGGCCGCCGTCGAGCACGGCGTACTGCTGGTCGGTGACGCGCTCGATGAGGTAGCGGTCGTGGGAGACGACGATGAGGGTGCCGGGCCAGGTGTCGAGAAGGTCCTCCATGGCCGCGAGCATGTCGGTGTCGAGGTCGTTCGTCGGCTCGTCCAGGATGAGCACGTTCGGCTCGTCGAGCAGGATGAGCAGCAGCTGCAGCCGCCGGCGCTGGCCGCCCGAGAGGTCCTTCACCGGGGTCTGCAGCTGCACCGACGCGAAGCCGAGCCGCTCGAGCATCTGCGAGGGCGAGAACTCCTGCCCGGCCGCGCGGTAGCTGCGCTTCTGCCGGGCGATGATCTCGAACACCTTGTCCTGCTCGACCTCCGCGAGCTCGTCGAGCTGCTGGGTGAGCTTCGCGATCTTCACGGTCTTGCCGTGCTTGACCCGGCCCTCGGTGGGCGCCAGATCGCCCGACACGAGGTCCAGCAGCGTGGACTTGCCCGCGCCGTTGACGCCGAGGACGCCGGTGCGCTCGCCGGGCGCGAGCCGCCACGTGATGTCGTGCAGCACGCGCTTCCCGTCGAAGGAGACGCCCGCGTCCACGAGGTCCACCACGTCCTTGCCCAGGCGCGCCGTCGCGAGCTGCACGAGCTCGACGCCGTCGCGCACGGGCGGCACATCCGCGATGAGGGAGTTCGCGGCCTCGATGCGGAACTTCGGCTTCGAGGTGCGCGCGGGCGCGCCGCGCCGCAGCCACGCGAGCTCCTTGCGCATGAGGTTCTGCCGCTTCTGCTCGGCCGCCGCGGCTTGCCGGTCGCGCTCGACGCGCTGCAGGATGTACGCCGCGTAGCCGCCCTCGAAGGGCTCGATGACGCCGTCGTGCACCTCCCACGTCTTGTTGCACACCGCGTCGAGGAACCAGCGGTCGTGCGTCACAACCACGAGCGCGCCGTCGTTCCTGCCCCAGCGGGCGTTCAGGTGCTGCGCGAGCCACGAGACCCCCTCGATGTCGAGGTGGTTCGTCGGCTCGTCGAGCAGCAGGATGTCCCATTCCCCGATGAGCAGCTGCGCGAGCGCCACGCGTCGGCGCTGCCCGCCCGAGAGGTCGCCGAGCCGCGCATCCCAGTCGAGGTCCTTCGCGAGCCCGCGGATGATGTCGCGGATGCGCGGGTCGCCCGCCCACTCGTGCTCGTCGAGGTCGCCGACGATCGCGGTTCGGACGGTCAGCTCCGGGTCGACCGCGTCGGACTGGTCGAGCATCCCGATGGCGGTGCCGCCGCGCACCGTCACCTGGCCGTCGTCGGGCTCGAGCCTTCCGGCGATGATCTTGAGGAACGTGGACTTGCCGTCGCCGTTGCGGCCGACGATGCCGATCCGGTCGCCCTCGCCGATGCCGACGGTGACGTCCTCGAACACCGTCTTCGTGGGGTACTCCAGCGAGATGCGCTCCGCGCCGAGAAGATGGGCCATGCCTCAGAACTCCGAATCCGTCGCGCCCATGTGGATCGCGAGGGTGCGCAGGCCCCGCGAGAGCGCCGCCACGTCCTCGGACGGCAGGTCGGCGAGAAGCCGTTCCTCGTCCGCGAGCAGCAGGTCGATGGCCTCGTCCACGAGCGCGATCCCGTGCGGGGTCATGCGCACGAGGATGCTCCGGCCGTCGGCCGGGTCGTTCCGGCGCGTGACCAGGCCGCGGCGCACGAGCCGGTCGATGCGGTTGGTCATGGTGCCCGAGGAGACGAGGTTGGTGGCCAGCAGCTGCTTGGGCGTCAGGGCGAAGGGCTCGCCCGAGCGGCGCAGCGCCGAGAGCACGTCGAACTCGGAGGGCTCGAGCCCCGCCTGCGCGAAGGCCCGGCGGCGCATCTGATCGAGCTGCTTCGCGATCCGCTTCACGCGAGAAAAGATCTCCAGCGGGGTCGCGTCGAGATCCGAGCGGACGGTGGACCACTCGCGAACGATGGCATCGACCGCATCGTTTTCAGGCGTAGACATGCCTTTCATTATGGCGCAGGCCGGGCCCGGCGTCCGCGCGGCCGCGGCCGGGTCGACATGCGGCCCCCGAAGTCATGGCAGACTGGTGGGGTTGAAACCGATCCTCCTTGGTGTAACGGCAGCACGACAGCCTTTGGAGCTGTGAGGTCCAGGTTCGAATCCTGGGGGAGGAACGCGACGAGTGACCGCCGACTGGAGGACTTGTGACCGATAACAATCTCGCCATCATCATTCTGGCAGCCGGCAAGGGCACTCGGATGAAGTCGAAGACCCCCAAGGTGCTGCACTCCCTGGGCGGGATCCCGCTGATCGGGCACGTGCTCCGCACCGCGGCGGCGCTGCAGCCCACGCACACCGTCGCCGTCGTCCGGCACGAGCGCGACCGCGTGGTCGAGGCCATCCGCCAGCTCTCTCCCGAGGTGCTCGTCGCCGACCAGGACGAGACCCCCGGCACCGGGCGCGCCGTCGAGGTCGGCCTCGACGCGCTGCCGGAGGGCTTCGACGGCGATGTCGTGGTGCTCTCGGGCGATGTGCCGCTCCTCGACTCCGTGACGGTGAACCGCCTGCTCGAGACGCACCGCGAGGAGCGCGACGACCTGACCCTCCTCAGCGCCTTCTACGAGGACCCGACCGGCTTCGGACGCATCGTGCGCGACGCCGACGGCGTGTTCGAGTCGATCGTCGAGCACGGCGACGCCTCCGAGGCGCAGCGCCGCATCAACGAGATCAACGCCGGCGTCTACGCGTTCTCGGCGCGCGCCTGCCGCAGCGCCCTCGACCAGGTCGACCAGGCCAACGAGCAGGGCGAGAAGTACCTCACCGACACCGCCAAGGTCATCAAGCGCGAGGGCGGCCGCATCGCGGCCTTCGGCGTCACCGACCCCTGGCTGGTCCAGGGCATCAACGACCGCGCCCAGCTCGGCGCCACCGCGCGCGAGTACAACCGCCGCATCCTCGACCGGTGGATGAAGGACGGCGTGACCATCCTCGACCCCGACACCACGACGATCGACGCCGACGTCACGATCGGCCGCGACGTCGAGATCCTGCCCGGCACGCAGCTGCGCGGCGCGACGACGATCGCCGAGGACGCGATCATCGGCCCCGACACGACCCTCGTGGACTGCGAGGTCGGCGCAGGCGCCACCGTCAAGCGCACCGACGCGACCCTCTCGGTGATCGGCGAGCGCGCGACCATCGGCCCGTGGAGCTACCTGCGCGCCAACACCGTGGTCGGCGCCGGCGGCAAGGTCGGCGCCTTCGTCGAGACGAAGAACTCCACCCTCGGGGCGGGGGCCAAGGTGCCCCACCTCTCCTACGTGGGCGACGCCGAGATCGGCGAGGGCTCCAACCTCGGCGCCGGCAGCATCACCGCGAACTACGACGGCGTGAACAAGCACCGCACCGTCGTCGGCCGCGACGTGAAGATCGGCTCCGACAACGTGCTCATCGCCCCCGTCACGGTGGGCGATGGTGCCTACACCGGCGCCGGCACCTCCATCCGCAAGGACGTGCCCGCGGGCGCGCTCGCGGTGAACGTCGCCCCGCAGCGGAACGTCGAGGGCTGGACGGCGAAGAACCGGCCCGGCACGAAGGCGGCCGAGTCGGCGGCGAGCGCCTCGGCGGAAGGCGGATCCGCCGCCCCCGGATCCGAGTAATCTTTCCCTGTCCCCCTCAGGACGATGTCATCCCCTGTCCATGTCAATCCTGACTTGCATGCACGTGTAAGCCGATCATCATCACAAAGGCGGTATTAGGTGTCCGGCATTTCTCACCCCGGCGAAAAGCGATTGGTCCTCATCTCCGGGAGGGCTCATCCGCAGCTCGCCAAGGAGGTCGCCGAGAACCTGGGCACGGAGGTGCTCGAGACGGAGACCCGCACGTTCGCGAACGGCGAGATCTACGCGCGATACAGCGAGTCGGTCCGCGGCGCGGACGCGTTCGTCATCCAGTCCCACACCGACCCCATCAACGAGTGGGTCATGGAGCAGCTCATCATGGTGGACGCGCTCAAGCGCGCCTCCGCGAAGCGCATCACCGTCGTGATGCCGTGCTATCCCTATGCGCGGCAGGACAAGAAGGGCCGAGGTCGGGAACCGATCTCGGCTCGTCTCATGGCGGACCTGTTCAAGACGGCGGGCGCCGACCGCATCATGTCGGTCGACCTGCACGCCTCGCAGATCCAGGGCTTCTTCGACGGCCCCGTGGACCACCTCTTCGCGATGCCCGTGCTCATGAACTACTTCCGCGACAAGCTCGGCGACGACCCGAACCTCACCGTGGTCTCGCCCGACATGGGCCGCGTCCGCGTCGCCGACCGCTGGTCGGGGGAGCTCGACGCGCCGCTCGCGATCATCCACAAGCGCCGCGACCCCACCGTCGCGAACGAGGTCTCGGTGCACGAGATCGTCGGCAAGGTGGACGGGCGCACCTGCCTCATGGTCGACGACCTCATCGACACCGGCGGCACGATCCAGAAGGCCGCCCAGGCGCTCAAGGCCAACGGCGCGGCCAAGGTGGTCGTGGCCGCCACCCACGCCGTGTTCTCCGGACCCGCCGTGGAGCGGCTCACCTGCGAGGCGATCGACGAGGTGGTCGTCACCGACACCCTGCCGGTCACCGAGTCCAAGCGGTTCGACAGCCTCACGGTGCTGCCGATCGCGCCCCTGCTCGCCCGCGCCATCCACGAGGTCTTCGAGGACGGCTCCGTCACCTCGATGTTCGACGGGGCCGCATAGCCCGAGCGCATATACCGCATCATCACAGCCCGTGACGCCTCCGCGTCACGGGCTGTAATGTTCTGTCACCCATCGACATACCAATACGAAGTCGTGGAGCCACCCCTAAAATAGTCGGCATGCCATTCCCGTTCTCGTTCGAGCTCTTCCCTCCGCGGACCGCCAAGGTCGCGGAACGAATGCCCGAGATCACCCGGGTGCTCGGCGAGGCCGGACCGGAGTTCATCTCGGTGACGTTCGGCGCGGGCGGCTCCTCGAGGGACGCGTCGCTCGACGTGCTCCGCCAGATCCGCCGCAACGGCGACGCGCGGCCGCTCGCGCACCTCACGTGCGTGGGCTCCTCCGAGGCCGAGGCGGGCGCGATCATCGACCGTTTCATCGAGAACGGCATCCTCGACTTCCTCGCGCTGCGCGGCGACCCGCCGAAGGGGCTCGCCGAGACGGACGAGTTCCTCGGCGACCTGCGCAGCGGCGCCGAGCTGACCGAGTTCATCCGCCGGCGCCGCGACGCGCGCCGGACCCCGGGGGAGGAGCCGCTGCTGGTCGTCGCGGCGTACCCCAACGGCCACCCGCAATCGCGGTCGATCGAGCAGGACTACGACGCCCTGCTCGCCAAGCAGGCCGCCGGCGCCAACCTCGCCATCACCCAGCTCTTCTTCGAGGCCGAGGACTATCTGCGCTTCGTCGAGGGCGCGAGGGCGCGAGGCGTCGCCATGCCGATCATGCCCGGCGTGATGCCCATCACCTCCGTGGCCCGCCTGCAGCGCATGGCGGAGCTGGCGGGGGAGGCCGTGCCCGAGCGCTGGCGGCGCTCGCTGGACGCCTGCCGGTCCGATCGCGCGCGGCGCGAGCTCGGCATCGCCCACGCCGCCGCGATGAGCCACGACCTGCTCGAGGGCGGCGCCCCGGGCATCCACGTCTACACCCACAACCGCACCGACGAGCCCCTCGAGCTGCTCAGCCGGCTCGGCGCGATCAGCCCCGCGGACGCATCCGTCGAGCCCGTCGCCGCCTGAGGCGCGCCCGGGCCGCCCCGACTCCCACTATCGCTCTGCACCCGACCCCTGACTAGGAGAACCATGTCGAATTTCCCCACCGGCACCGTGCTCGGCTACCCGCGCATCGGCCGCAACCGCGACCTCAAGAAGGCGCTGGAGGCCTACTGGCGCGGCAAGCTCGATCGCGCCGGACTGGAGGATGCCCGCCGCGCCGTCCGCGCGGCGGCCCGCGAGGCGCTCGCAGCCGCGGGGCTCGGCCGCGAGGACTCCTCCATCCCCGAGGCCGCCTCGACCTACGACCACGTCCTCGACACCCTCGTGACGGTGGGCGCGGTCCCCGCGCGGTTCGCCGACGTCGTGCCGGCCGAGGGCGGGATCGACGCCGACGCCGCCTTCGTGCTCGCCCGCGGCGACGCCGAGCACCCGGCCCTCGAGATGACCAAGTGGTTCGACACGAACTACCACTACCTCGTGCCGGAGATCGCCCCCGGCACAGTGTTCCGCTACGCGAACCGCGAGCGCGCCGCCGAGGTCCGCGAGGCCGCCGATGCCGGCTACCGCACGCGCCCGACGGTGGTCGGCCCGGTCACCTTCCTCGCACTCGCCAAGGCCGCGGACGACGCCCCCGAGGGCTTCGACCCGCTCAGCCGCCTCGAGGACCTGCTGCCCGTGTACGTCGAGCTCCTCGCGGACCTCAAGGCGGCCGGCGCCGAATGGGTGCAGCTCGACGAGTCGGCCCTCGTGGCGGAGACCCTCGGCGCCTCGCCCGAGGCGCTCGCCGACGCGGCGTCCCGCGCCTACGGCGTGCTCGCCGGCGCGCAGGACCGCCCCTCGCTCTTCGTGGCCACGAGCTACGCCTCGCTGCCGGACGCGGCCTACCGCGCCCTCGCCGGGGCCGGCGTCGAGGCCGTCGGCTTCGACCTCATCCGCGGCACCGCCCCCGCCGTGCTCGGCGAGTTCCCCGAGGTGCGCGCGGTGGCCGGCGTCATCGACGGCCACAACATCTGGCGCGGCGACCTCGGCGCGGCGTTCGAGAAGCTCGAGGCCGTGGCGGCGACCGGCGCGCCGGTGACCGCATCCTCCTCCACCTCGCTCTTCCACGTGCCCCACACCCTCGAGGACGAGACCGGGCTCGCGCCGCAGCTGCGCTCCTGGCTCGCCTTCGCCGACGAGAAGACCGCGCAGATCGTCGCGCTCGCCCGCGCGCTCGAGCAGGGCCGCGAGGCCTCTGCCGAGGAATTCGAGGCCGCCGCCGCGGCCTTCGCCGACCGGCAGCAGGCCGAGGGCGTCCGCAAGGCCGAGATCCGAGAGCGCACCGCCGCCGTCACCGCCGCCGACCTCGCGCGCGCCGACTACGCCGAGCGCGACGCCGCGCAGGAGGCCGCCTTCGGCCTGCCCGCGCTGCCGACCACCACGATCGGCTCCTACCCGCAGACCTCGGAGATCCGCGTCGCCCGCCGCCGCTTCACCCGCGGCGAGATCGACGGCGCCGAGTACGAGCAGTTCCTGCGCGAGGAGATCCGGCGCGTGATCGAGCTGCAGGAGGAGATCGGCCTCGACGTGCTCGTGCACGGCGAGCCCGAGCGCAACGACATGGTGCAGTACTTCGCGGAGAACCTCGACGGCTTCGCGACCACCTCGAACGGCTGGGTGCAGTCCTACGGCTCGCGCTGCACGCGCCCCTCGATCCTCTGGGGCGACGTCTCGCGTCCCGCCCCCATCACGGTCGGGTGGAGCACGTACGCGCAGTCGCTCACCGAGAAGCCCGTCAAGGGCATGCTCACCGGCCCCGTGACGATCCTCGCCTGGTCGTTCGTGCGCGACGACCAGCCGCTCGAGGAGACGGCGAACCAGGTCGCCCTCGCCCTGCGCGACGAGGTGGCCGACCTCGAGGCCGCCGGCATCGGCATCATCCAGGTCGACGAGCCGGCGCTGCGCGAGCTGCTGCCGCTCGAGCGCGACAGGCACGAGGACTACCTGCGCTGGTCGGTGGACTCCTTCCGCCTCGCCACCGCGGTGGCCAGGCCCGAGACGCAGATCCACACCCACCTCTGCTACTCCGAGTTCGGCGTCATCATCGACGCGATCGACGGCCTCGACGCCGACGTGACCTCGATCGAGGCCGCGCGCTCGCGCATGGAGGTCGTCGCCGACCTCGAGCAGCACGACTACGCCCGCGGCATCGGACCCGGCGTGTGGGACATTCACTCGCCGCGCGTGCCGAGCCAGGAGGAGATCGCCGAGCTCGTGAGCATCGCGGCCGACTCCATCCCCGTCCGCCACCTCTGGATCAACCCGGACTGCGGCCTCAAGACCCGCGGCTACGAGGAGACCGTGGCGAGCCTGAAGCACCTCGTCGCGGCCACCCTCGAGGCCCGCGAGCGCCAGTCGCAGCGCGCCTGATCCCCTTCCGCCCGCCGGAAATCGGCCACGGCCGGTCGTTCTCAGCAGCGAGAACGACCGGCCGTGGCCAATTTCCTGCTCGGTGCGGGGCGCGTCAGCGGCCCGGTTCCCAGCCCAGGGTGGGGCCGATGCGCGTGGCGAGCTGCTCGAGGATGTGCTTCCAGTCGTCGAGCTCGAACTCGAAGGGCAGCTCGAAGAGGTAGTCGTCGGCGGCGCGGAAGGCCGCGTCGGCCGCGATGCGCTCCACGATCTCGTCGAGGGAGCCGAGCACGTCCTGCGCGATGATGGTGTTCCGGCCGTGGACGCGCTTCGTGCGCGGGGTGCGCGCCTCCACGTACTCCCGGTAGCGGGCGGCCCGGGCATCCGAGGCGCCGTCGGTGGGGACGATCACGCGCGCGACCGCCGTGCGGGCGGCGTCGCCGGCGGGATGCGCGGCCCGGTAGGCGTCAATCTGCGCCCGCTGGGCGAGGTCGAACTGCTCGACCCCGTGCTCCGCCGAGCTGATATTGCTCACGAGCCAGAGGTAGCCGTGCTCGCCGGCCCAGCGCGCCGAGCGCAGCGAGCCGCCGCCGTACCAGAGCCGGTCCGCGAGCCCCGGGCTGTGCGGCTCGACGCGCTCCGAGTCGACGTCGCCGCCGAAGCCCTGATACTCCGGCAGCTCGCGCACCCGGTCGCCGCGCAGGAAGGAGCGCAGCCGCTCGATGCGCGCGTAGGAGTAGTCCTCCTCGCGCCATCCGGCGTCGAAGACCGCGTCGTTGACGGCGTCGTCCGGATAACCTGGGCCGTGCACGCTGAGGCCGGGCTGCAGGCGTCCGCCCGATAGCAGATCGGCCGTGGCCAGATCCTCGGCGAGCCGGAACGGGTTCTCGTGCCCCACGGGGATCACCGCGTTGCCGAGACCGATGCGCGAGGTCCGCTGCGAGAGGGCGCCGAAGAGCACGGCGGGAGCCGACAGCCCGTACTGCAGGTGCCGGGTGCGGATCCAGCCGCTGTCGAGCCCGAGCTCCTCGGCGAAGCGGAACAGCTCGATCGCATCCTCGAGCCCCGCCGCGGGCCGCTCCCGCGACGTGGGCACGAGGTGGATGAAGCCGAGCCGCCGCAGCGGCCGTGCGCCCGTCACGAGGACTCCGCTCCGCGGACCTCGGCCAGGAGCTCCTCGAACTCGGGCCAGCCGAACACCTCGGCCGTCCCGCGCGCCGAGGGCTGTCCGGCGTCCGGATCCGCGCCGGCCGCGAGCAGGATGCGCGCACTCCGCACATCCTGCTTGAACACGGCGCACGTGAGCGCGCGCTGCCCGCGGTCGTTGGCGGCCTCGACGTCGGCGCCGTGCTCGAGCAGCATCGCGACCGTCTCGGGCTCGGTGTGGTAGGCGGCGAGCGTCAGCAGCGTGTCGCCCTTGGCGTTGCGCATGTTGACGGGGGCGCCGGCGTCGAGATACGCGCCGAGCTCCGCCGTGCGGCCCTCGCGGGCGTAGTCGAAGAGCCGGTTGGCGAGCTCGATCGTCTCGTCCGAGAGTCCCGAGCCCTCGGTCACAGCTCGACCTCGGAGCGGTCGCCGGACCAGTTGGTGTGGAAGGTGCCCTCGCGGTCGACGCGCCCGTAGGTGTGCGCGCCGAAGAAGTCGCGCTGGCCCTGGATGAGGGCCGCGGGGAGCCGGTCGCTCGCGAGCGAGTCGTAGTACGCGAGCGTCGAGGAGAACGCGGGGGCGGGCACGCCGGACCGGGCCGCGGTGGCCACGACCTCGCGCCAGGCCGCCGCGCCCTCGGCGACCTCGCCGGCGAAGTACGGGTCGGCGATGAGCGACTGGAGGTCGGCGTCGCGGTCGTAGGCGTCGGCGATGCGGTTGAGGAAGCGGGCGCGGATGATGCAGCCCGCGCGCCAGATCTTCGACACCGCGCCCGGATCGATCTCCCAGCCGTACTCCTTCGCACCGGCGAGGATGAGGTCGAAGCCCTGCGCGTAGGCGATCACCTTCGAGGAGTAGAGCGCGCGGCGCACGTGCTCGACGAACTGCTCGTCGACGGCGACGGGCTCCGGGCGGGCGGCGATGGTCGGGCGCACGGCCTCGCGCTGCTCGACGCGGCCGGAGACGCCGCGGGCGAAGACGGCCTCGCCGATGCCCGAGGCGGGGATGCCCAGCGAGAGGGCGTTCTGCACGGTCCAGGTGCCGGTGCCCTTCATGCCCGCGCGGTCGACGATGATGTCGACGAAGGGCCTGCCGGTGGCGGCGTCCTCGTGGCGCAGCACCTCGGCGGTGATCTCGATGAGGTAGGACTCGAGGTCGCCCTTGTTCCACTCGGTGAACACGTCGGCGATCTGCTTCGGCTCGAGGCCGCCCACGCGGCGGAGCAGGTCGTAGGCCTCGGCGATGAGCTGCATGTCGGCGTACTCGATGCCGTTGTGCACCATCTTCACGAAGTGGCCGGCGCCGTCGGTGCCGATGTGGGTGACGCAGGGCGAGCCGTCCTCGGGCGCGCGGGCCGCGATGGACTCGAGGATGGGCCCGAGCGTCTCGTAGGACTCCGCGGGCCCGCCGGGCATGATCGAGGGGCCGTTGAGGGCGCCCTCCTCGCCGCCCGAGATGCCCGCGCCCACGAAGTGGATGCCTTCGGCCCGCACCGCGGCCTCGCGGCGGATGGTGTCGGTGAACAGCGCGTTGCCGCCGTCGACGATGATGTCGCCCGGCTCGAAGACCTCGACGAGCTGATCGATGACGGCGTCGGTGCCGGCGCCCGCCTGCACCATGATGATCGCGGTGCGCGGCCGCTGCAGGGAGGCGGCGAACTCGGCGACCGACTCGGCGGGCACGAAGCCGGCCTCGGGGTGCTCCGCGACCAGCGTGCGGGTGCGCTCGGGGGAGCGGTTGTAGACGGCGACGGTGTTGCCCTCGCGCGAGGCGAGGTTGCGGGCGAGGTTGGCGCCCATGACGGCGAGGCCGACAACACCGATGTTGGCGGTCGCCGCGGCGGGCCGAGCTGAGTCGGTGGAGGTCATTGTGCACCTTTCGGGTAGTCCAGTAGAACCATTATCCGGTCTGTTGTCCGGGGATGCGGTTAGCCTGGCCTCTCAGCCAACGGCAGGAGGACGAAGTTGAGCCATACATCTGACGACGAGCCTACGCAGGCGTACGATCAGCGTGCATTCGTCGACGGCAACAATTCTTCACACAAGCCCTCGGACGCGGGGGAGACCCCCACCGACGAGCTCGAGCTGCCGCAGCCGACGCAGCGGATGCCCGCCTTCTCCCGCGAGGAGCAGGACGAGTTCGACAAGACCCGGGTGATGCCGGTGACCCGGGAGCCGAGCCTGCAGGACGTGGACACGATCGCCTTCCCGCGCACGGAGGCGCCCGCCCCGGCGCCCCGCCGGGCGAAACAAGTCGCGCAGAACTCGGAGGACGCGCAG
>NZ_FUIC01000044.1 GCF_900163695.1 Gulosibacter sp. 10 | reverse complement strand
CTCCTACACGGACAGCGACGCGCTCAACGGACTACACCCTCGTTCGAGAAGAGCCTCCAAACTCCTCAAGCGCCTCGACCCCGAATGGGGCGGCGATTCCGGCACGTACAGCAAGACTCCCGCGGAGCTGGAGTCGCAATGGAAACTCGCGAAGAACGAGCTGCCGACGCTGCTGGCCTCGGGGACGATGGTCGAGAACCTTCGACGCAAGCAGGGCGGCGACACCGCGCTGCACGTCTGGGTGAGGCATCCCGCCGAAGCGCTCGCCGGCACCGACGCCGACAGGCGGCAGTGCGGGGAGTTCTTCGAGGAATGGGTGGAGCAGCTGCCGAGCGACCGGCGAATGCCGCTGACGTCGGACGACGGGCCGGAGGCGGATGGAGGAGACGACGCCATGGATGTGGTCGAGCAGCTCGGCGCGTACAAGAACGTCATCGTCGAGGGGGTGGCGGGCAGCGGCAAGACGCACCTGCTGGAACGGCTGAAGGCGCACTACGCCGGCCGCACCACGGTGCTCGTGTTCCATCCGTCGACCTCGTACGAAGACTTCGTCGTCGGGCTGCGCCCCACGGGCAGCGAATTCGCCGTGGTTCCCGGGCCGTTCCTGGTGATGTGCGAGCGCGCCGCTCGCGACCCCGAGCACGACTACCTCCTGTTCATCGACGAGGTGAACCGGGCCAACACCGCGCGCGTGCTCGGCGACCTGCTCATGGTGATCGAGGCGAGCAAACGCGCGGGCGCCGGTCCGGAGTCGAGCTCCGGGGACGGGAATGCATCGGAGTACTGGGAATGGCGGCCGGAGGACTACCGCACCGTGCTCACCGATGAGGAGCTGCGGCGCCGGCCGGAGGCGATCAGCGTGCAACTGCAGACCCCGCTCGAAGGCGGACGCAAGCATCTCGTGGTGCCGCGGAACCTGCACGTGCTCGGCACGATGAACACGACCGATCGGTCGATCGGCACGATCGACCTCGCCCTGCGGCGCCGCTTCCACTGGCGCACCGCCGAGGTGCTCGTCGGGGCGCGGCTGCAGGAGGCGCTCGAGCCGCAACAGGCGGAGCGGCTCGGGACCGTGATCGAATGGCACGAGCGGGCGAACGAGACCCTCCGCACCGAGGTCGGCCCCGACTCCCAGCTCGGGCACTCCTATTTCTTCGCCCGGGATGCATCCGCCGAGGAGGTCGCCGAGGCGCTGCTGCATCAGCTCGCCGAGATCGCCCACACGTTCAACATCGGCGAAGCCGTGATGGAGCGCTTGTTCGACGGCGGCGCGGCATCGCTGCCCGACGGGCGCCGGCTTCGCCAGGTGGGCAAGGGGCTCGGCAGGCGATTCGTCATCGGGTACGGCGCCGCCGAGACGGGGGCCGCGTCGAGCAACGACATCGCACCGTGAGCGAGATGCCCGACGTCGACCCGGTGCCGGCGCCCGAAACGGTCTGGTTCCAGGCCAGCGAGCGGGGCAACGGCATCGGCCTGACCGTGCTGCAGCGGAAGGCCGCCGATCGCGCCGATCCGCAGTGGCTGTTCGTCTACGTGCTGCCGAAGCTCTGGCGCGAGAGCGGCGGGAGGAGCGTCGTGGTCCGGCTCGACGATCCGGCAGCGCGGCACACGACGATCGCGGTGCACGAGCAGGACATCCTCGGCCTCCCGCTGGCCTGGGGAGCGGTGCTGCGAGACGCCATCCTGGTGGGCCGCGAACCGGAGCCCGTTGATGGGGAGGAGCCGACGGAGGAAGAGGATGCCGGCGTGCGCGACCGGCTCTGGACCGAAGTCGTCGATCCTCGAATGGAGGCCTCGCCGGCCGGCGACTGCGACGAGCGCACTCGGGACGGGTTCTGGAAGCTCATCGAGGAGGAGGCCACGGTGCTGCTCGTCGATCCGCCTCCGGGCGCGAGCGTGCTCCTCGGCGATCCCGCGGCGAGGCGGACCTATCTCCGGCTGTTCCTGCAGGCGGCCGGGGAGCAGGTCGCCCGCCGCAGGCCCGAGTTCATCTCCACGACCGAGCCCCTCAACACGGTTCGCGGCCGGCTGCTCGCCGACCGGCTCGTGCAGCGGGCCGCGCGTCGCACCGTGCCCGTCTGGTGCGAGTTCGACTCCCTGACCGCCGACACCAGGATGTGGCAGGCCGTCCGCCGGGCGGCGATGGTCTGCGCCGCCGAGATGGGGGAGGACGCGGACCTGCTCGAGCTGGCGATGGAGGTCGATGCGCGGTTGAACGACGTCGCGATCGAGTCGATCGCGGAGGTGCTGGCGCAGGCGAACGAGGTGGCGGCAGCGGTGCGGGAGCGTCAGCTGAAGTCGCTGCACCGCGTGGCGACGGCCATTCTTCGTCACGAGGTGCTCCTCGCGGAGCCGTCCGACGCCGATGCCGAGGGGCTCGTGTTCATGTTCAAGGTGCCCACGAGCGAGGTCTGGGAGCGGCTCGTCGCCGAAGCGGTGAACACCACGGGCGCGTATCGGGCGGTTCGTCATCCCGAGGGGAAGGCCCTGTTCGCGGCCGGGGTGCGCAAAGCGGTCGATATCGCGGTGTACCGCGGCGGCGCGGATGGACGCCTCGCGCTGGTGCTGGATGGAAAATACAAGCGCGCTCCCGGCGGGCTGCGAGCGGCCGATATGAAAGACCAGTACCAGATCTACGCCTATGCGAACCTCTGGGGCGTGCCGGCCCTGCTCGCCTACCCGGGGAGCGGCCCCTCGGCGCGGAGTCGGGCGAGGATGTCGGCGGCGCTCGAGAACCGGGGCGAGCGCTCGGGCATCGTCGAATTGCCGTTTCCCCGGCCCGGCGAGCGGGCGATCCCCGCCACCGCTGCGGAACTCGTCGAGGTCCTGGACCGCGCCCGGCAGGATTCGGATTCTCGCTAGGCCTCGTACGGCCACGCGGGCATCATCTCCGTCATCTAGGGTGTGGGACTACGGCGCCCGAGGTTCGTTCTGGCGCATGAACACGCGGTGTCGGAAGGCGACGGTGCAGCGGCTGTCGAGTCCGGCCCGCAGAGGCCTGTGGAGGCGAGCGATGAGCGGAACGAAGTCCGGCACGGCGCCCGAAGACGTGCCGATCGAAGTGGTGCGCTTCCTGGACTCCGTGCCGGTGTTCCAGATGCTCGAGTTCAACCTATTTCCCGAGGACCGGGTGACCGTCGAGGAATGGCGCGAGAGCCAAGCGGAGCTCATGGAGGTGGAACCGTCCTCCGTCGATCTGCGTGTGCTGACCCGGCTTCCCGACGGGTTTATGCTGTCGTTCGATCTGCGCCGAGGCGAGGACGGGTATCCCCTCGGGTTCTGCGACCTGGGATTTGCGGAGGAGGCGGATCCGCTCGGACTGACGATCTCGGAGTACTTGGACCTCGCGATGGAACTCGCGCCGCTCGAAGCGCAGATGCTCGAGGGGGTCTACCCGTACGAGGAGATCGTCGAAGCGTTCGAGCGCCGCGGTCTTCGCGAGAACGAGTTCTGGGCGGAGTTCCTCGCCGAGCTCGCCGAGTCGCGGTCGAGCACCGAAGAGCGGATGCGCTATATCCGGGAGACGCGCTGAAGACGCCGCGACGGGGCGGACGGCGCACCCGCCGTCCCGAGTCGTGCAGCGCCCGGCGCCGCACCGGTGCTTGAATAGCTCCAGTGAACCGTCCGTCGTCCCTCCGTGCCATCGACCTCCGCGCGTTCGACGAGCCCGTCGACCGCAGGGCCGCGCGCGCCTTCTTCGACTCCGACGACCCCGCCGTCGTCCAGGTCGAGGATCAGGTGATGGCCCGGCACCGGCGGCTGCGGGTGCTCGCGATCGTCTCGTTCGCGGTCTGCCTCATCGGGATCGTGTTGTGGTCCTCCCTCCCGGAGGACGGCGACGACCGCCTCGCATTCACGCTCACCTTCGGCGGGCTCCTGGGCGCCGTCACGTCGTTCGTCGAGCTCCGCCGCTCGAGCGCACCTCGCGCCTATCAGGTCGCCCGGTTCGCATCGGACAACGGCTTCGCGTTCTCCTACCTGCAGGACAGCGCGGGCTACGAGGGGATGCGGTTCGTCAACGGCGAGCACCATCAGCGGTGGCTCACGGTCAACGGACGGGTGGGCGGCAAACCCGTCGAGTTCGGCAACCTCACCTTCGCCCTGAACCGCACGCGCAGGCTCGGGTACATCGCCATGCGCCTCCCGGCCCACCTGCCGACCATGCTCATCACCGCTCGTTCGAATCCGCTGCTCACGCTCGCTCTCCCGGAGTATCCGGCCCGCGAGAACCTCGTCGACGTGGGCGCGGGCAGGCGCTTCCGCGTCTACGCGAGCGCGGGCGCCGAGCACGTGGTCCGAGCGCTGTGCACCCCCGAGGCGGTGACGGTGCTCGCGGCGCTCGCGAAGCGCTACACGATCGAGATCGCCGGCGACGTCCTCTTCCTCTACCGGCGCGGAGACGCCGTCACCGCTCGCGGCCGCCGCTGGAAAGAGCAGATCGAGGACGTCGAAGCGCTCGCGCGGGTGCTCGACTCCTCGCAGGTCTGGCCGATCATGCGCGCGCAGTCCTCGCGGTTCCTCAGGAGCCTCCCGGCGATGCGGCAGCACTTCGTCACCCGGTCGCCGATCGCGATGGCGCTGATCATCGTCGCCGTCGTCGTGCTGGTAGCGGTCGCCTTCGCTCTCCTCGTCGTATGACCGGGCCGGTGAGGCGGCTGCGGCGCGCGGCGATCCCATCGGAAGCCCGCCCCCGTCGAGGCGCCGAGCGCGGTCACCCCTGCTCGTCGAGGATCCTCGCGATGCCCTCCCGGTATGCCGTGACCCGGAAGTCGGGGAAGCGGCTCGCGAACTTCGAGGCGTCGAAGATGTTGTCCTGCCGGTATCGCGGGAGGAGCTCCTCCGCCTCCCGGACTGCGGGGCTCACGAGCGCGCCGAGTCCGAACGCCCATCGCGGCACCACGGTCGAGGGGATCCTCCTGCCCGTGATCCGCGCCGCGAGGTCGATCATCTCGCGATAGGTCGGCCGATCCGGATCGATGGGCAGGTGCCAGGTCTCGCCGTACGCGTCCGGCGTATTGCCGATGAGCGCCATCGCGCGGCTCGCATCCGGAGTCCAGATGAGGCTGCGCCGGGTGTCGGCGCTCAGCGGCACCAGCGGCCGCCTGCCCTTCCGGATGCGGTTGAAGATCGCGGAGTTGGACAGGCTCTGGGTCTTTCCCGGGCCGTAGAACTCCGGCGCCCTGCAGATGACCGCGTCGATGTTCCCCGCGGCCATCTCGCGCAGCAGCGTCGTCGCGATCCGCGCCCGGACGGCGGCTTTGCGGCCGACCGGCTCGAACGCCGTCTCCTCGGTCTGCGGAGCGGCGGTGCGGGGGTACATGTAGGTGTTGTCGAAGAACACGAGTCTGCTGCCGTGCCTGCGGCAGGCGGCGATCGTATTCGCCATCATGACGGGGAAGCGCTGCTCCCACATCGCCGAATCCATGGGCAGGCCCACGGTGAGGTAGACGATCTCGCTCCCGGCGACGGCCGCGTCGGCGGCCTCGGCGTCCATGAGGTCCGCGGCGTGGAGCTGATCGGTGTCGTGGACCCTGCGGGGGTTGCGGCTCACCAGGCGGATGTCGCGGGTGAAGCCGCGGTGGAGCTCGCGGGTCAGCTCCTCGGCGATCTGGCCGCCGGATCCGAGCACTGTCTGCATGGGTCTGTCCTTCGCGTAGACGGTCGCGCGTGCAGCGCGTCTAGTGGGTGGTGGTGTCGGGGGACGGGAAGGCGGCGGCGAGGGCCGTGCGCACGCGCTCGTCCACGGCGGCCGGATCGGCGTTGGGCAGCTTGCCGTCGAGGTGGAGGAAGGCGAGCCCGTGCGCGAGCGACCACCCGGCCGTGGCCAGGGCGACGGGATCGGAGTGCGGGAAGGCCTCGGCCGCGACGGCTTCGAGGTGGTCGTGGAGGGCTCCGGCGGCGCGGACCCGCTCGTCGTCCCGGTCATCGCAGGGGCGCCCGAACATCAGGCGGAACAGCGCGGGCCTGCGCAGCGCGAAGCGGACGTAGCCGACGGCGAGTTCGCCGATTCCCTCGGCGGTGGCGGGGGAGTCGGCGCCCGCGGCGAGCTCGTCCATGAGCTCCCGCAGTCCGCGGACCGCCAGCGCCGACTCCAGCGCCTCGCGGTCCGCGAAATGGCGATAGGGGGCGGCAGGGGACACGCCGGCATGGCGCGCCACCGCGCGCAGCGAGAAGGGCTCGCCGGACTCCAACAGCTCCAGCGCCGCGACCATCAGCGTGTCGCGGAGATCGCCGTGGTGATAGCCGGGTCTCGTCTCGCTCATCGGCCCTCCCTGAAAGTAAACACTGCTTACATTATCACTACGAGGAGGTCGGGGCGGAACCGGGGCGTCGAGCGCCGGGCCGGGCGTACGCTGGTGGAAGCACGAGGAATCCGGCGCGGGCGGCCGCCGGGGCTGGAGGGGGACGCCTGTGTCGATCGCGGCGGGACGCGCATACCTCGCGGTGATGACGGCCGCGCTTGCGGTCGGCGTCGTGTGTTTCGCGCTCGCCTGGTCGGAGCTCGGCCCCTGGCAGCCCGTCGCCGTCTGGCCCGCGGTGCTCGCGCTCCTCGCGTTCGCGGGGCTGGCGGCCGGAGCGCCGATGTTCTCGCGCTTCGCCGAGGCGTGGATCGACTCCGAAGCGGTGGTGATCCGCCGGGTCCTCGGGCCGCGGAGGGCCGTGCCCCTGTCGGGGATCGAAGAGGTCGTCCTGCTGCGGTCCCTGCGCCTGCCCTCGCGGACCGGGGCGTCCTCGGCTCCCCGGGTGGTGCTGCGGGGCGAGGGCAGGACCATCGCGGCGTTCAGCCCGCGCAGCGCCGATCTCGTGCCGGAGCTGGGGCGCCGGGGGCTCGTCCTCGCCGTCGTCGACGATCCGCTGACTCCGTTCGCGGCGGCCCGCCGCTACCCGAAGTCCGTCGGGTTCGCGGAGCTGCTCGTCCAGCCGTTCGCCTGGGGCGCCATCGTCTTCCCCATCCTGATCATCGTCTGGGTCGTGTGCGATGCGGCGAGCGGATGATAGGGCTCCGAGGCGGGACGACAGGCGCCGCGGCCGACGCGTTCGCCGAATCCCGGCGATAGGCGCGACGGCTACGCCCGCCGCACCGGCTGCTGCAGCTCCGTCACCCAGTCGGCCTGATCCTCGAGCTCCGCGCGGATGTAGTACTCGCGGCACGGGCCGTCGGGGACGAACCCCCGGGCGAGGATCTCGGCGTGGACGGCCTGCCAGCTCTCGTGGATCCGGTCCATGGCCCCGAGGTGGACCCCGACCAGGGCTTCGGCGGCCGCCGGCAGCGTGACCACCTCGAATCCCTCGGCCTCCTCGCCGGCGTACCGGTAGCCGACGACGATGTGCACGCCGGCGTCGTCGAAGTCGTACTGCGCGATGGGGACGTCGAGCGCCCCGCTCCGTCGGCCGATGATCTCGGCGATCGCGTCGAACATCGGCTCCACTACCTCGGCGATGGCCGGCTGGTCCTCGACCACCGCGGATCGCGCGGCGAGACGGGGGGGCCGGAAGCGGTTTCCTGATGATCTCGATGGCGGGCATGTGCTTCTCCTTCTCGATGAGGCGGAGCCTCCGCTCCACGTCGGCGAGTCTCGCGGTCGCGATCCGGTGCTCCGCATCGACCTCATCCCGGCGGGTGCGCAGGAGCGCCTCCAGCCGCTCGGCATCGACGCCCCGCTCCAGGATGCAGGCGATGTCGTCGAGGCCGAATCCGAGTTCGCGCAGGGTGACGATCCGATGCAGCCGATCGAGCTGCGAGGGGTCGTAGGAGCGGAAGCCGCTGAACTCGTCCACGTGGGCGGGCACGAGCAGGCCCTGGGCATCCCAATGCCGCAACTGGCGATGGGTCACCTGGCCGACCTGCGCGAACGCTCCGATGGACAACATGCTCCGGTTCTCCCATCTGACACGGTGTCAGGGTCAAGTATCGCCGCCGCTCGCGGCGGTCGCCGCATATCGTTCACGGGTCGATTCTGCCTCGAGTGCGCGCCGCTGCACTGCAGGATGCGCTCGGCCATGCCCCCGAATGCGCGCTTGACATGCAAGTAATTGCTTGCCTATTCTGAGGTCATGCCCGATGTGTTCAAGGCGCTGGCCGACTCCACGCGGCGAAGGATCCTGGACGAACTCTGCGAGCGCGACGACCAGACGCTGTTCGAGATCTGCTCCAGGCTCGTCAACAAGCACGGCCTGAGCCTGAGCCGCCAGGCGGTCTCCCAGCACCTCGGCGTCCTCGAGGACGCCGGGCTCGTCGTGTCCCGCCGGTCGGGGCGCTACAAGTTCCACAGCATCGACACGGATCCGCTCGACGAGATCGTCACCCGCTGGCGAACGCCGAAGACCGGGCCGGGCACCACCGCCTCCGACAGCGAAAGCAGATGATCATGAACATCCAGTGGGCCAGCGTCTTCGTAGACGATCAGGAGCGCGCGCTGCGCTTCTACACCGACATCCTCGGCTTCCGGCTCAAGCACGACGAGCCGGCGGGGGACGCGCGGTGGATCACGGTGGTCTCGCCCGAGCATCCCGACGGCGTGGAACTCCTGCTCGAGCCCAAGGGGCATCCCGCCGCCGAGCCGTTCACCTCGGCGCTGGTCGCCGACGGGATCCCCTTCACGCAGTTCGCGGTGGACGACGTGCAGGCCGAGTACGAGCGTCTCGCCGGGCTGGGCGTCGAGTTCACGCAGCCGCCGGTGACGATGGGGCCGATCACCGTCGCCGTCTTCGACGACACGGTCGGGAACCTCATCCAGCTCATCCACCAGGAGTCGTAGGGGCTCGGCGAGACCGGAAGCCCGGGTTGCGGCCCGGATCGCGTCATCGCGCCCGCGGAGCCCCTTCCGGCGAACAGCCAGATCGCGCTCGAACCGGCCAGTAGGATCGCTCCCACAGCGCATCGCCGCCCTGGTGCCCGAAAGGAGAACGCCGCCGTGCTCAAGAAGATTCTCGTCATCGGTCTCGCCTACTTCGGGGTCACCGTCGGCGCCGGGTTCGCGTCGGGGCAGGAGATGCTGCAGTACTACGTCTCATACGGCTGGTGGGGGCTCGCGGGCGCCGGGGTCAACCTGCTCATCATGCCGCTGACGGCGATGGCGATCCTCCAGTACGGCAGCTATTTCCGCGCGCAGTCGCACGGGAAGGTGTTCAACTCGATCACCGCATCCTTCCTCGCGAAGTTCATGGACTACGGCCTCTCCGCGGCGCAGTTCTGCATCGGCTTCGTCATGCTGGCAGGCGCCGGCTCGAACCTGAACCAGCAGTTCGGCCTGCCGCTCTGGGTCGGCTCCGCGGTCATGGTGCTGCTCGTCATCGCCTCGGGCATGCTGAACCCCAACCGGGTCGCCGGCATCATCGGCGGCGTCACCCCGGCCATGATCGTGCTCATCCTGTGCGCCGCGCTGTATTCGATCTTCACGTTCAGCGGTTCGCTGCAGGGAGTGCACGACTTCGCGGTGCAGCACGTCACCTCGGCGCTGCCGCACTGGCTCTTGGCGACCGTTAACTACACGGGGCTGTCCATGTTCAGCGGCATCGCCATGGCCATCATCATCGGCGGGCAGAACTGGAGCCCGCGGGCCGCGGGCTGGGGCGGCTTCGTCGGCGGGTCCATCTTCGGACTCCTCCTCCTGCTCATGACCACCGGCCTGCTGCTGCGGGTCGGGGACGTATACGACTCGGATCTGCCCACCCTCGCGCTGATCAACGAGATCAACCCGGTGCTGGGCACCATCGCCTCCTTCGCGACGTATCTGATGATCTTCAGCACCGCGCTCGGCGTCTTCTACTCGCTCGGCCAGCGCCTCGCGGCCCCGCGGCCGCAGACCTTCCGACTCGTGTTCATCCTCGTCACGCTGGTCGGCTTCGGCCTGAGCTTCCTGCCGTTCACCGCGCTCGTGAACAGCGTGTTCCCGGTGCTCGGGTGGCTCGGCATCCTGTTCGTCGTCGTCCTCGTCGGCACGTGGCTGGTGAACGGCCGCACCGATATCGGCGAGGAGAGCCGGCGCCGCGACAAGATCCGCGCGCTGGTGCTGCGCAGGCTCGACCCCAAGCGCCGGTGGACGCCGAAGCACACCGCATCGCTCGTCCAGGTCGTCGACGAGTCCAATCTCCGCCCGAGGGTCCTCGGCGACTTCATGAGCAGGGACGTGTACCGGGAGGCGACGCAGACCATGGGCCTCGAGTTCACGGAGGAGGAGCAGAAGAAGCTCGGCGAGAGCTTCGCGAAGCTCAAGCAGTCCGCGGCGACGGGCGATGGTCCGGCCTCCTTCGACGGGGAGCCCGAAGCGAAGAACGAGGAGCCCGAGCCGAAGGAATGATCGCCTTCATGCCGGTCTGAGTCGGTGCGAGCAGCCGTCGCGGCCGTCGATCAGGGCGCTATTTTTCCCCGGGGTTCCTCGGCAGCCGGTTTGCGCCAGATCAGCGCATACCGCCACAGCGGGAGCTGCCGCCAGCGAACCCCGGGCAGGATCCGCCGAGCGGTGCGCCGCACGGTGCGGTAGTCGTGCGGCGGCGGCCACAGCACGGGAGCGGTGTGCTCCCAGACTCCGTACCGACGTGCGAGCCGCCGATGCTGCGCGGCGCAGCTCCAGGGCGAGAAGACCGTCGCCGCACCCCGCGTCCAGCGCGGAGCGCGCCCCGTCGGGCACCGCGTCCACGATCAGCGGGTGATAGTGGATGTTGTGATTCCAGCGACGAGTCGGGCCCTCCATCGCTGCACCGCTACGGCGCCTGCGGGGCGTCTCCGCCCAGCTCCTGCGCGAGACCGACCAGAATGCCCTCGTGGCCGCGGATGTAGCAGAGGCGGTACGCGTCCTCGTATCGGACCACCTCTTCGCCGACCAGTTCCGCACCGCGATCCCGGAGGCGCTCGAGTGTTCCGTCGATGTCGTCGACCGCGAACATCACCCGCAGATAGCCCAGCGCGTTCACGGGCGCGTTCCGGTGATCCGCGACGGTCTCCGGCTCGACGAACCGCGAGAGCTCGAGCCGGCCGTGGCCGTCGGGGGTGCGCATCATCGCGATCTCGACGCGCTGGCCCGCCAGGCCGGTCACGCGGCCCGACCACGCGCCCTCGACCGTCGCGCGCCCCTCGAGCTCCAGGCCGAGTTCGCGGAAGAACTCGACCGCCCCGGTCAGGTCCTCCACGACGATGCCGACGTTGTCCATCCTCACGGTCATGGGGGCATCCTAGAGCGCGCGTCTTCGGGCCGGTCGAACGGGCGGACCGTTCGGTATGGCAATCGACCGCGTCGGCCGGCGCGCGGGACCCCTGGAACTCGAGATGCTATCTTCGCGGTGCGGTCGCGATGACGGGGCCGAACGCACGCCCCGCCCGAGTCGCGCGGATCCGGTCTCGACGTGCGTCGAACAGGGAGGTCCCAGGATGCGCAGGCTCGTGTACTTCGGCGGCGGCACGCTCGTCGGGGCGCTGTACGGGGAGATCGACCGCCTGGTGCTCAAGGTCGCGCCGCTGACGATCGGCGCCGGGATCCCGCTGTTCTCGCGGAACGCGGAATTCGAGCCGGAGGTCTGGACGCTCGCGGAGCACAGCATCGTGCCGAGCGGGGCGATGTTCCTCACCTACGACTGCAAGGAGGACTGATCCGCATGGAGATCGCGCTGCCCGCCGACTGCGGCAATGCGCCGAGGATCGGCATCGTAGGGGACTTCGCCGTCGACTGGGCGAGGAGGAAGGCCGCGGCCGTCGCGGAGCGGCTCGCGGAGGATGCCACCTGGACGGTCGTGGGCGAAGCCTCGAGAAGCGGCGCCTCGGCGGTCGAGGCATCGCTGCCGCCCTTCGAGCCCGAGCGTATCGAGGTCGTCTCGATCATCACGCACGGCCGCCTCGCATCCTGCGACGGCGTGCTCGAGGGGGAGGAGCGGCGCCTCGGATTCAGCCTCGTCCTCCGGTTCGCGAGCACGTCGAAGACCGCGAGGATCGCGGAGCTGCGGAGCTATTGCATCGAGATGGACGCCTCGGGGTGAGGCGGGGCGCCGCGCGCGGCGGATCATCGCGAAATGCGAGGATCGGAGCATGATCAGCCTTCACCGATGCCGACCGCGCGACGAGGACCGTTCGGCGCTCGTCGAGTTCCTCACGCGGAACGAGTTCCCCTTCCACGTGCACAGCCGCTCCGATGCGGAGCGGATCGAGCGACTGATCGAGGACGGCGCCTTCGACGACGAGGAGCACGAGACGTTCTGGGTCGAGGAGCGCGATCTCGGCAGAGTCGGGATCGTGACCCTCGAAGATCTGCGGGATCCGACCCCGCTGTTCGATCTGCGTCTCGCCGAGCGGTACCGCGGGCGCGGGCTCGGCCGCGCCGCGCTGGCGGCGACGACGGAGCACGTCTTCGAGACGATGCCCGAGGTGCGGCGCTTCGAGGGCCAGACCCGCGAGGACAACGTGGCGATGCGGCGCGCATTCCTCCGCTCCGGCTGGGTCAAGGAGGCGCACTACCGGGAGTCCTGGCCGGTCCTGGGCGGCACCCCGGTCGCCTCGGTGGCGTACGCCATCCTGCGGCGCGACTGGGAGTCCGGCACGGTGACGACATTCGAATGGGAGGACGTGACGCTGTGAGCGTCAGTCCGCCGCGCGTCCGAGGAATGAGAACAGCCCGCCGATCACGCGCAGCACCTGGCCGATGATGACGATGACCTCGAGCACGGCGACGACGCCCTCGAGCGTGGTGCCGAGCACGCGCATGTGCTGGGAGATGTTCGCGGCGCCGCCGAGGTGCTCGAATTCGCGCTGCCAGGAGCGCTCCTGGCGGAACAGGACCGCGTAGGGCAGCAGGTGCTCGGTGAGCTCGTAGCGGTCGAGCGCGGATTGCGCCACGGGGTCGCCCGCGGTCGGCCTCGGGCGCAGGCCGAGCGCCTGCCCGCCCGGGGTGAGCGCTCCCGCCGGGGTGCGCAGGGCGCCCTGCTGCGATTCGAGCATCCGGATGCGGTCCTGCTCGCCGAGACGGATGTAGTCGCGCAGCCCCGACAGGTGCCGGCGGCGCTCACGACCCTGATCGGTGAAGTGCAGCAGGGGCGGCGGCGCGAGCGTCATCACCCAGAACATCGCGAGCACGTCGACGAGCACCACGAGGGCACCCATCCACTCGCCGGTGATGAATGCACCGAGGATCAGGAAGAGCCCGAATACGAGCACGATGAGGAACAGCAGCGACAGGAGCACCAGGTGAGCGGCCCCGCTGCCGGGGCGGGCGAGCCCCTCGGACCTGATGCGGTCCCTGACGTCGTCGAACAGCCGCGTGAGCGCCCTGCGCCGATGATTGCGGAACGCGCCGCGGCCGCGCAGGAAGTACACCTCCGGCGCATGCTCGATGCTCGCGACCGGCACGCCGATCTCCTCGAGCGCCCGCAGATACCGCCGCTGCTGGCGGGGCCGCAGCCTCCTCGGCCGGAAGGCCTCCAGGAGCGCGCGCTCGTCGGCGGTGAAGGGGGCTTCGGGCCTCGCCTCCATCGCGACCGGGCCTCTGGCGCCGCGCGGCGCGAGGATCCGGATCTTCCCGCGCACCGCCAGGTCGACGATGATGGCCGCGAGCACCCGCCGGTCGGCGCGGACGAGCAGGCCGTGCTCGAGCACGTCGCCGGGCGGCGGCACGTATTCCGCCACGACCGAGGACGGCAGATGCTTCGCGATCGGCCGTGCGATCGCGATGATCAGCAGGGCGAGCAGGACGAGGACGACTCCGACTGCGAGGAGCCCCAGTATCGTGTTTGGATCGGACACCCGCGTCACGCTAATGCATCGGTCTTCGCGCGCCCCCTCAGCGTTCCGCTTCGCCGCCGCTCTTCGGAGCCGCGCTCGTCGCGGTCCAGACTTCGCCCCACTTCTCCGCGAGCGACTGCGCCGTCTCGTGCGCGTTGAGCCCGCTGGGGTTCGGCAGCACCCAGAGGCGGACGTCCTTCGGCCAGCCCGCGACCGTGTCGGCCGGCTGCTCGCCGAGCGAAGAGTGGGGTAGGTCGAATGCGGTGCGGAACGCCGTGACGCCGACCACCGCCGCCGTCCTCGGCCTCAGGATGCGCACGCGTTCGAGCAGTCTCGTGCCGCCCTCCCGCAGCTCCTGCCGGGAGAGCTCGTCGGCTCGCGCGGTCGGCCGTCCGACGAGGTTGACGATGCCGATGCCGCGGGCGGCGAGCATCCGCTCGTCCTCGGGCGAGAGTCCTCGGGAGGCGTCCACGTTCCGGTCGAGCACGCCGGCCAGGTGCAGCGAGCCCCAGAACCGGTTGCCCGGGCGGGCGAACGGCGAGTTGACGGCGGCGGTCCACGGACTGGGGTTGATACCGACGATGAGCATCGACAGCAGGCCGGCGTTGCGCTCGTCCTCGGGGTAGGGGAGCACGTCTTCGCGCAGCGCGCCGGACGCCGCCGCGGAGACGGTCTCGGTCTTGTCCGGCCTGCGGTCGCCGAGCGGCGAGGGACTGCGCCAGGGCGACCAGTGCTCGGGAAGCGCTGCATCCATGCCGCCGAGTGTAGGGCCATCCGCTCGCCGCGGGCTCATCGGGGCGGGCGTCGCCGGGGTGCCCCTCCCTGCCGGGAGCCCCCGCTTATCCGGTGACGAGCGCGACGATGGCGAGTGCGACGGCGCCGAGGCCGAGGATGATGAAGAAGTAGCGGGCCGGGATGAAGAACAGCGTGGAGACCGGCCGGACGACCACGGGGCGGCCCTCGGGATCCAGCGCCGGCACCGTCTCCTCGGTGACCACGCGGCCGTCGGGCGTCCGGTAGGGCATCTGCAGCGGTCGGGTGATGGTCACGGGCCGCGGCTTGTCGAGCGCCGGGTACACCCACCGCGCGAGGACGAAGTTGATCAGCGCGGCGAAGCCCAGCACGAGGGCGCCCAGCCATGGACTGCCTTCCACGATGCCGCCGAGCAGGAGCGTGTCGACGCCGAAGGCGCAGAGCACGCCGAGCCCGACGGCGAGGAAGGAGAGGAAACCCCAGCGGGTCCAGATGATCATGATTGCTCCTGGGCGGGATGCCGATGCGGGACACACCGGACGCACGGTTCGATGCGCTGATAATAGTCCGCCCAGAACACATCCGCCCCGCCCCGCGGGAACGGGCAACCGGAGGAAAACCGATGACGAATGCCGAACGCGTCACCGTGACCCATGCCGTCGGGGAGGTCACGATCCGCGCGCGGGTCGCCCCGGAGCACGTCGAGATGGCCGAGACGGTGATGCGGGTCATGATCAAGGACGGCCTGGCGTTCGACCCGGAGACCGGTCAGATGGAGGTGCAGGACGGGCTCGAGCGGCTCGCCCGCTGCGAGCCCATGTGGTGGGGCTTCTCGGAGGCCACGCCGCAGCCCGTCGAGGGCGGCTACGAGCTCGTGACGCCGGACTTCCTCGCCGACCCTCCGGCCCGCGGCGACGACCTGACCCCGATGCTCGACATCCGGGCGAAGATGCAGGACGTGATCCTCGCCGCCGGCACCGGGGAGGCGCAGACCTATGCGAGCGACCGGGTGATCCTCGCGAACGGCTGGCGGGAGGCCGAGGAGCTCGTGATGATCCGGAGCGAGCCGACTCCCGACGACTCCGGCTGGTTCATCCAGCCCTCGGACGCGCGACCCGACCGCGAATGGGAGGTCGAGGACCTCGAGGCGCTGCCGGCGTGGATGCTCCTGCGCGAGCGGCCCGAGACGGTCTGGGCCATGTGCCTCCCCGCCGACTGCGTCGCGCTCACGCGGCCGGGACGCATCCTCAGCATCGTCGACGACGAGGACCGGCTGCTCGCCGAGAACATCGAGTACTGATGCGGATGCGGCGCGGCGTCAGCCGGTCGCTGAACCGTCCCAGCCTGCGAGGCGGATGATCTCCTCGGCCAGGTCGTGCTCCCATGGCACGGGATGGGTGAGGTCGAGGGCCTCGCCCTCGATCACCGCGTGCCGGATATCCCGCTCCGCAAGGCGATCGTGTATCGCGAACGCGACCGTCGACTTTCGGACTCCGGAGCGAACCCCGGCCTGCCTCGATACGCTAGCCCCGGTAATTCACCTGCGGCAGCGAAATCGGTTCGGGGTTGCGCGCGACCCAGGCCACCGCGAGTTCGTCGAGGCGGTAGACCTCCGACTCATCCAGGTCGCCCCTCTTCACACCCGTGATGAGCGACTGCGCCTCGGCGAGTTCGCTTTCATCGAGCGCATTTCCCTCGCCGAAATAGCGGACCAGCGCCTCGAGCATCGTGCGAAAGTCCTTGTTCCAGTTGATGCCGCCGTTGTCGAGTATCTCGTGCCCGAGCTTACCGCTCAGGCGAATCACTTCGCCCTGCACGGTCTTGGCTTTGCCCTTCCCCGGAACAAGCATCTCCCAGAGCGCGTCGTACTGTTCAGACCAGTTGCCTTCGGGCATCACGATCGGCGAGACGCCATCGTGAATCTGACGCTGCACCGCGGGGGTCGCGTCGAAGAGGAAGTAGAGTTCGCGAAGCGCCGCGTCGGTTTCGTCCAGGGAATCCTTGTTGAAGACATCGCGGTAGAACTCGAACCTCTCGCCGATTCGCTGCACCTGTTCGGTCATCTCGGGGGTCGCTGTCGCCCCGTGGTCGAACAGCAGTTTCGCCATCTCCAGCATGTCGGCGATGAAGGCATTCTCGGTGCGTTTGAGGGCGTCCAGCAACAGCTCGTTCAGGAAGTCGGTCGTTATCTCCGAGCTGCTGAGCTCGAACAGCACGCGTGCGGCCGCCATATTGTGCCGACCGACCGCGATGGCGAGAGGCGTTCGGCCGCGTTCGTCGGAGGCGTCCACATTCGCGCCCAAGGAGGCCAGGAGCCTGATCTGCTCGGCGTACTTCGGCATGCGGTACAGGGCGCGCTCTCTCAGCGGTGTGTTCCCGTATCCATCGGGTGCGTCGACGTCGAGCCCCTGTTCGACAAGCCACACGATCAATTCGTCCGGGCAATCCGCAAAGCCGATCGCGGTCGACTTGCTGTAGCCGCCGCGGGCGTCGAGCTCGCAGCGGTCGAACACGGCCTTCAACTCTTCAAGCGATGCAGTGCCGAGCATTTCCTTGAAGTCCTTCGGCAGGGTCTTGCGCTTTCGGGCCAAGGTGGTCGCCCTTCGTTCGAGGCTCACGCGTGTTGCTGCTCAGTATATGGAGCGGGACGCGTCGTCGCGTATCGCCGATTCGCGCGGCAGGAGCGAAGCAGCCGAATGTTCGTCAGGGCCTCGGCGGCTCTGCTGACGCTCGGTTAGACTCCGCCGTGATGACTGCGAAGCGGAGCGCTGCTGGCCGAGGACGGGGGAGTGCCGGCGCGCCGGGCCAGGCGGGCGAACAGGACGTCTTCGTCGAGCGAGGCGACGTCCGGATCGCCGTGACGGACCTCGGCGGAGCAGGCCGGACGCTCATCCTGCTGCACGGGCTCGCCGGCAGCGCCCGCGAACTGCTCCCGACGGGCCGGGCGCTTCGGGACTCGTTTCGAGTCGTGCTGATCGACCAGCGCGGACACGGACGCAGCACGCGCCGCCCTGAGGACCTCTCGAGGGAGGCCTTCGTCGATGACCTCGTCGACGTCATCGAGACGGTGTCGCAGGACCGGCCCGTCGTGCTCGTCGGCCAATCCATGGGCGCGCACACCGCTTTCCTCGCGGCGGCCGCCCGTCCCGATCTCGTCGATCGTCTCGTGCTGCTGGAGGGCCACGCGGCGGGCGGAGAGCCCGCCTCGGCCGCCGCCGAGCTCGGCGCCTTCTTCTCGACCTGGCCGGCGCCCTTCGCCGACACGGCGGCGGCCCGCGCATTCCTGGGCGAGAGCAGGCTCGCCGACGCGTGGATCGCCGATCTCGAGACCACCGCCGAGGGAGTACGCCCGCGGTTCGATCCGGACATCATGGAGCGGACGATCCGGGCCGTGCACGTGCCGCGCTGGGACGAATGGCAGGGCCTGGAGGTGCCGGTGCTCGCCGTCTTCGCCGAGCACGGCATGTTCTCATCCGAACAGCGGGACGAGCTCCGGCGGCGACGGCCGCAGACCGAGTGCGCGGTGCTCCGCGGCGGCACCCATGATGCGCATCTCGATGCGTTCGAGGAATGGGTCGCAGCGCTGCGCGCGTATCTCCTGCATTGAACCTCCCGGTCTGCAGCCTGCCCCTCGCGTCGTGACGGCCCGACGGATGCAGAGACGGGCAGTGACCTGGCAATGCGGCCGCCCGAAGCCGGGTCGCGGCGGTCAGCCGCCGAGGAGGGCGGGGAACACCGCGTCGCGGAGCAGGGGCGCGATGCGGTCGTCGGCGGCGGCCGGGTCCACCCACTCCAGCTGCTCGATCTCGGCGCGGGGCTCCGTCGCCTCGGCGAAGGGATGCGCGAACACGACCGCCCGCACCGTCCGCCCCGGCTCGTTCGCGGCCGGGGCGTCGAACCGGCCCAGCGGCTGCAGATCCCCCGCCTCGATCGCCACGCCGATCTCCTCCCGGACCTCCCGGACCGCCGCCTGCTCCGCGGTCTCGCTCGGCTCGGGCTTGCCGCCCGGGAACATGAGCAGGCGCGTGCCGCGCTTGCGCACGGTGAGCACGCGCCCGGCCTCATCGCGGAACACCACCGCGCTGACGACGATTCGATCCGTCACATCGGCCCTTCCCGGATCGGCGCCGCGCCGGTCCGACACGAAACGGTAGCGTGGAGCGCATGACCGCATCAATCCGCGATGGCCGGGGAACGGCGGCCGTCGCACGAGCCCGGGCGGTGGCGCGGCCGAGGGGCATCGCCCGGTGGGGCGCCGTCGTCCCGCTCGCGATCCTCGCCGCGGTCTGCACCGGCATCGCGCTCGGAGCGCGGCTGCCCTGGTTCTTCGCCGGGGCCGCGGCATCGCTGCTGTTCGCGCTCTGGTGGGCGTGCCTGGCCTCGAACCGATGCGAGGTCGCCGGCGACGAGGTGCGGCTGAGCGGGCCGCTGTGGCGCCGCCGCATCCCGCTCGACGCGATCCGCTCGATCCAGGTCGTCGCGGACGACGGCCTCAACCACGGCCTCCTCAACTGGCCGGTCGTATCCGTACCGGGCGGGGTGCGGCTGAACATGGGCGGCCGCGCAGCCGTGCGATTCCTCGATCGGCGCGGGCGGCGCGTCGAGTTCGTGACGGCGGATCGAGCCGCCGCCGAGCGGCTCGCCGCGGCGCTGGGCCGGGACGACGCGGGCGCTGAGCCGCTCGGGCGCTGAGCCGCTCGGGCAGTGAACGGGCGGCGCGCCGGCCCCGCCCGACGCCCGTTCGGAGGAAAGATGCGGCCCGCCCCGCGAGCCGCGTGCGAGGATGAGGCCTTCCCCCCCCCTCGACCGGAAAGACATCGATGCACCGGATCATCCGCAGCGCAGGAGCCAAGGCGAACTTCTTCGTGGGGCCGCTCGTCATGCTGATCGGCTTCGGCGCCGCGACCACCGCGGTCGTGCTCTCCATCGCGCTGGAGACGCCCGGGTTCCTCATCCTGCTGCTGCCCGGCGCGATGGGCATCGGAGCGGGACTCTTCCTGCTCCGGATGGCCCGCCGGGCGCGGCTCGAGATCGACGAGCGAGGAATCACGTGGTGCGGCTTCGCCGGTCGCGAGCACTCGCTGCGCTGGGACCAGCTGCACCGCATCTGGGCGCCGCCGCCCGGAGCGAATCCTCGGCTCGTGGCCCTCGCCCAGCTTCGCGACGGCGCCGTCGTGGAGATCCGCGCGATCTGGGCATCGCCCACCTCGCCCGTCGCGCTGCTGGGCGCCTCGAACCACGAGGAGGAGTTCCAGGCGCTCGTCCAGGCGCATCAGCACTGGCTGACGGCGACGAGGTAGATTGAGCCGAGGGCCGGATGCCGCGGCCCGGACGGCCGCAGCAGCTCGAGGAGGAGCGATGGGAAACGTGGCGTGGGGATTCACCTGCTCGATCGACGGCTTCATCGCCGGGCCGGGGCACGACATGTCCTGGCTCTCGGCGGCCGAGCCGAACGCGGAGGGCACGACCGAGGCGATGGCGGCGAAGGTGGCCGTCATCATCTCCGGGCGACGGGGATACGACGCGGCCCGCGCGCAGGCGGACATCCGCGACGAGACGACCGCCGAGGCCTACGGCGGCGCGTGGTCCGGCACCGAGATCGTCCTCACCCACCGGCCCGAGGAGCTGGCGGAGGACCCGGCGGTGATCGCCATGGACTGCTCCGTGGAAGCGGCGATCGAGTACGCCCGATCCCTCGCCGGCGAGGGCGACATCCAGATCATCAGCGCCGATATCGCACGGCAGGCGCTCGAGCACGACCTCGTCGACGAGCTCCAGGTCTTCGTCGCGCCCGTGTTCCTCGGCGACGGCACCAGGATCTTCGACGTCCCCGGTGGGCGCAGGGTCGACTGGGAGCTCGTCGGGATCGACGAGGCGAACCGGCGCAGCTTCGGCCGGACATACCGGCCGAAGCACCGGCGCCGCGATCGCGGCTGAGCGCGGCCCGCTACCCGCGGCCGACCAGCCCGTACCGGTAGGCGGCGATCACGAGCTGGGCGCGGTCGCGCGCATGCAGCTTGGCGAGCAGACTGCCCACGTGCGTCTTGACCGTCTTGATCGAGATCGTCAGCGCCGACGCGAGCTCCTGATTCGAGAGCCCGGCGCCGATGAGCGCGAGCACCTCCGATTCGCGCGGCGTGAGCGCATCCGGCACGGCGCGCGGGGAGGCCGCCGGCGGCGACTCGACGTAGTGCCCGACCAGCCTGGCCAGCACGCTCGGGGCGAAGAGCGACTCGCCCGCCGCCGTGCGGCGGATCGCGTCGACGAACTGCGCGGGCGACGCATCCTTGAGCAGGAAGCCCGAGGCGCCAGCCCGCAGCGCGCCGTACACGTACTCGTCGAGCTCGAACATCGTGAGCACCAGCACCCGGCAGCCGGCCAGCGCGGGATCCGCCGCGATCTCCGCGGTGGCGGCGATACCGTCGCCGTCCGGCATGCGGATGTCCATGAGCACGACGTCCGGGAGCGCCTCGCGCGCGGCGCGGACCGCCTCGCGGCCGGTGGCGGCCTGGGCGGCGACGACCATGCCCTCGGCGCCCTCCACGAGCACCCGGAGGCTGTGCCGCAGCAGCGGCTGATCATCGACGATCAGCACGCGGATGCCGTCGGCGGCTCCCGGTGCGCCCGCCATCGCCTCGCCGGTCACGAGGCAGCCCCGTCCGGGATGCGCGCGACCAGCCGCCAGCCGCGGCCCGCCGGCCCCGCCTCGAGGGCGCCGCCGAGCGCGTCCGTGCGCTCGCGGAGCCCCTGCAGCCCGAGCCCGGAGCCCGGCTGCGCCGACCACTCGTCCACCGGCCCCGAGTCCTCGAGCCGCAGGAGCAGCCCCTCGCCGGTGCGCCGCAGCTCGACGACCGCCTCGGCGGGGCCGGCGTGCCGCGCGATGTTGCGCAGCCCCTCCCTGAGGATCGCGCAGACGGTGAGCTGCGCCCCCGGCGTGACCTCGCCGAGGTCGCCCTGCTCCAGCCGCACGTCGAGCCCCGCCGCGCGCGCCTCCGCGACGATCCCCGGGAGGTCGTCGAGCGACTCGGCCGGCGCGAGCGGCGCGGGGCTGGGGCTGCGCAGCAGCGCGAGCATCCGCCGCAGCTCGGTGGTCGCCGCACGGCTCGTCGCCTCGATGTCCCCGAGGGCGCCCCGCCGCTCCTCCTCGGAAGCGGCCGCCCGCGCGGTCGAGGCCCGCAGCGTGATCGCGCCGAGGCCGTGGGAGGCGAGGTCGTGGAGCTCTCGGGCGATCCGCAGTCGCTCCGCCTGGGCGGCGCGCTCCGCCGCCCAGGCCGCGAGCTCCGCCTCGTACCGGCGCCGGTCGCGGCGCGTGCGCCACACGGCCCACACGACCACGAGCACGCCGACGGTCAGGGCGGCCCACGCCGTGAACCGGGCGTCGTCGATCGTCGCGAAGCCGAGCATCGACAGCGCGATGGCGAGCAGCACGAGCAGCGCGATGGCGAGGGTCCACGCGCGCGAGCGCCACATCGGCCGATCCGGGTGCATCCGGCCAGTGTAGGGAGCCGGGCGGCGAGCGGGATCGGACCAGGGTCCGAGAACCGGGACCGGACCGGGGCCCGATCCGCCCGGCGGCCGTCGAGGGTGGACTGTCCGCATGATCGAAATCAACGCCATCAGCAAACGGCACGGGCCCCGCACCGTGCTCTCCGAGGTGAGCTTCTCCGCCGCCGAGGGCCGCATCACCGGCTTCCTCGGCCGCAACGGCGCGGGGAAGTCCTCGACCCTGCGCATCCTGCTCGGGCTCGACCGCCCCGACTCCGGCTCGGCGCGCATCGACGGCAGGCCCTACGCCTCGCTCCGCGACCCCCTCCGCGAGGTCGGGTCGATGCTCGACGGCGCCGAGGCGCACCGCACCCGCACGGCGAGGAACCACCTGCGGTGGATCGCGCGGGCGGGCGGGATCCCGCTGCGCCGGGTCGACGAGGTGCTCGACCAGGTGGGGCTCGCCCGCGCGGCCCGGTCGCGGGTCGGCACGTTCTCGCTCGGCATGGCGCAGCGGCTCGGACTGGCCGCGGCGCTGCTGGGCGAGCCGCGGGCGCTCGTGCTCGACGAACCGGTCAACGGGCTCGACCCCGAGGGCATCCGCTGGATGCGCGGCCTGCTGCGCGCCCATGCGGAGCGCGGCGGCGCGGTGCTGCTCTCGAGCCACCTCATGGGGGAGGTGGCGGCGATCGCGGACGACCTCGTCGTGATCGACCACGGCCGCGTCGTGGCCGCGGGGACGCTCGAGTCGGTGACCTCGGGGCATCGCTCGCTCGAGGACGCGTTCTTCGCGCTCACGGGGGAGGGCGGCGCGCGGTCCGGCGGGCCGGACGGCGGGTTCCCCGCCGAGACCGGGGGAGGTCGGCGATGAGGGCCCAGCTCCGCGCCGTCCGCGCCGAATTCGTCAAGCTCCTCACGCTGCCGGGCGTGCTGATCGGCGCGGCCGTCGCGATCGCCGGGCCAGTGCTGCTCGCGGTGCTCAACGCGACGGGCGTGCGCGATGCGCTCGACTCCGGGCAGCTCGACACCGTCGGCTACACCTCCCCGCTCGAGGCGGGGCTTTCGGCCGTGCCGCTCGGCACGGTCGGCGCCGTCGTCATCGGCGTGCTCGCGGTGAGCAGCGAATACGCCACCACCAATCCGGACATCGCGGGCAGCAGGCAGATCACCGCGACCCTCACCGCCATGCCGCACCGCATCCGGCTGCTCATCGGCAAGGCCGTCGGCGTCGTGCTCGTCGTGGCCGCCACCGCGCTCGTGTCGGTCGGCGCGAGCCTGCTCATCGCGCAGGGCATCATCGGCGACCGCGCGCCCGCCGAGGAGCCGGAGGCCATGGTCGCGCGCGGCGTCGGCGCCGGCCTGTACTGGGTGCTGATGGCGCTCATCGCGCTCGCCATCACGGCGCTCGTCCGCAGCGGCACGATCCCGATGATCGTGCTCATCGCGAACAGCAGCCTCGTGTCGGTGTCCATCCTGCTCGCGAACCTCACCGACCTCGCCTACTACCTGCCCGACCTCGCGGGCATCTCGATGTTCTCGAGCGGGGCGAGCTGGAGCATGGCCTCGGACGCCCTCGATCCCGTATCGGGCGGCCTCGTCATGGCGGCGTGGACCCTCGGACTGCTCGTCGTGGCCGCCGTCGTGTTCCGGAGGCGGGACGCATGAGCGGCGCCGGCACCCGCCCGACCGCCTCGCTCCGGCTCGGGCCGGCGCTGCGCGCCGAGCGGATCAAGCTCCGGACGCTGCCCGCGGCCCTCGCCACGGTCATCGCCACGCCGCTCGCGGGAGCCGCGCTGGGCGCGGCCTTCGCGGCCTCGGCCCGAGACGGCGCGGCCCTCGAATCCGTGCTCGCCTCCGCCATGCCGTTCCTGCAGATCGGCACGATCCTGCTCGCCGTCTACGCGGTCGCCTCGGAGTACTCGGGCCGGCAGATCTCGGCCTCGCTCCGGGCCGTGCCGCGGCGGGGCGCGCTCCTCGCGGCCAAGGGCGCCCTGGCGCTCGCGAGCACGGCGGTGCTCGCCGCGGTCGCGGTACTGGCCACCGCCGCGGGCGCCGCCGCGGTGCTCCTCGCGGACGGGTTCGATTCGCTGGCCGAGGCGGACTGGGCGCGCATGCTCGGCGGCATCGCGTACCTCGTGCTGATCGGCGCGCTGGCGTTCGGCTTCGCGCTGCTCGTGCGCCGGCTGATGCCCGCGCTCGCGGGCATGCTGACCGCGGTGCTCATCCTCTCGCCGCTGCTGCGGGCCCAGACGGAGCACGCGCGGTGGCTGCCGGACGCGGCGGGCTCGCAGCTCTTCGCGGCGGGCGGGGACCCCGTGCTCACGCCCCTCGGCGGAGCGCTCGTGCTGCTGGCGTGGGTCGTCGCCGTCGGGGCGGCCGGGGCGCTCCGATTCGCGCGGAGCGACGCGTGAGCGGCCGCGACCGCCGCCACGGGCGGGGCTACGACTCGAGCCGGGCGGCCACGTCTTCCGCGTACTCGTACCGGGAGCGATCGGGACGGATGTAGGCGTCGTCTTTCGCGGCGGGCCGCGGCGGGATCTCGATCCGCCGCGGCTCGACGTGCTCCCACGGCACGCGGCGCAGGATGTCGTTGATCACGTTGATGCGTGACCGCTTCTTGTCCTCGCTCTCCACGGTGACCCAGCGGGCGCCCGGGAGGTCGGTGGCCGCGAACATGGCGTCCTTCGCCCGCGAGTACTCCTCCCAGCGCTGAATCGACTCGACGTCCATGGGGGAGAGCTTCCACCGGCGCATCGGGTCGTCGGCGCGCGAGCGGAACCGGAGCTCCTGCTCCTCGTCCGACACCGAGAACCAGTACTTGATGAGCTGCACGCCGTCGTCGATGAGCATGCGCTCGAACTGCGGCGCCTGCCGCAGGAACCGGTGGTACTCCTGCTCGGTGCAGAACCCCATGACCCGCTCGACGCCGGCCCGGTTGTACCAGGAGCGGTCGAAGAGCACGATCTCGCCGGCCGCGGGCAGGTGCTGCGCGTAGCGCTGGAAGTACCACTGCGACTTCTCGCGGTCGGTGGGGGTGGGCAGCGCGACGACGCGCGCGTGGCGGGGGTTGAGGTACTGGGTGATGCGCTTGATCGCCGATCCCTTGCCGGCCGCGTCGCGCCCCTCGAAGATGATGCACACGCGCTCGCCGTTCTCGATCACCCACTGCTGCATCTCGACCAGCTCGGCCTGCAGGCGTTTCAGCTCGCGCTCGTAGGCCTTCTTGTCGAGCTTCTTCGGCTTGGGGCCACGGGACACGTGATCGTACTTCGACATGCATCGATCCTACGGGGCCGTCCCTCCGGCTCCCCGTGTCGCCGCGAGGTCGAGGGCTCCGGGCATCCCGGCTAGGCTTAGGTTCGCCTAACCAATGCTGCCGCGAGTCGGACACGGCGGCGAGAACAGGGAGACACCGCATGGCGCTGCCCGCCTTCACCGGACCGAATCGCACCGGCGAGAACCAGATCAACTTCATCGACCCGGTCGGCCGCCGCCTCGCGCGAGTGCTGCGCGTCGAGGAGATCACTCCGCGCTACCGCCGCATCGTGCTCGGCGGCCCGGATTTCGAGGCCGGCTTCCACTGGGTCCGCTTCGCGCCCACCGATCACGTCAAGCTGTTCTTCCCGAACCCCGAGACCGGCGAGCTCGTGTTCCCATTCATCACCGCGAAGGGATGGGAGTACCCCGAGGGCGCCGGCGAGCCGATCTTCCGCGACTACACGGTGCGGGCCTGGGACGCGGAGCGCTCCGAGCTCACGATCGACTTCGTCGTGCACGAGCACGGCGTCGCCGGGGTGTGGGCCCGGGATGCGCAGCCGGGGCACGAGATCGGCGTGCTCGGCCCCCGCGGCAACGTGCTCGCCCCCGAGGACTACCCCTTCTACCTCGTCGCCGGGGACGAGACGGCCCTGCCCGCGGTCGCCCGGGCCGTCGAGGAGGCGCCGGCGGAGGCCCGCGTCATCGCCCTCATCGAGGTCGCGGACCCCGCCGAGCGGCAGCCGATCGAGAGCCGCGCGGACCTCGAGATCCGCTGGGTGCCCCGGTCGGAGGCGCCCGTGGGCGAGGGGCATCTCAGCGCGCTCGAGACGGCCGTCCGAGGGGTCGAGATCCCCGACGACCGCAACCTCTACGCCATCGCCGCGGGCGAGGCCGGCGCGATGAAGCCCATCCGCCGATACCTGCGCCGCGAGCTCGGCCTCGAGAAGAAGCAGGTCGACGTGGACGGCTACTGGAAGCGGGGCACCGCCAACCTCGACCACCACAGCGACGAGCTCGCCGACGAGGACGAGTAGCCCCGCTAGTCCTTCTCGGGCGCCTCGAACTCGAACGTGTTCAGGAATCGTCGGGCGCGCTCGGTGCGGGGATGCTCGAAGAAGGGCTCGGCGGGCCCCGTCTCGACGATCCTGCCCGCGTCCATGAACACGACGCGGTCGGAGATCGCCCGGGCGAAGGCCATCTCGTGGGTCACGATGAGCATCGTCATGCCGTCCCGCGCGAGTTCGAGCACGACATCGAGCACCTCGCGCACCATCTCCGGGTCGAGCGAGGCGGTGATCTCGTCGAGCAGCATGATCTCGGGCTGCATCATGAGTGCGCGGACGATCGCGACGCGCTGCTTCTGCCCGCCCGAGAGCTGGCGCGGGAACGCGTCCGCCCGGTCCTCCAGGCCGACGCGGCGCAGGAGCGCGAGGCCGCGCTCGCGCGCCTCCGAGAGGTCCGCCTTCTGCACGACCTTCGGGCCGAGCAGCAGGTTGTCGATGACGTCGAGGTGGGGGAACAGCTCGTAGCTCTGGAAGACCATGCCGATCTGCTGCCGCACCTGCTGCCACTTCGTGCCCGCGGCATCCTTCGTCCCCGGCGCAGCGACCGCCCTGTCGTGGAAGCGGATGGAGCCGCCCTGGATGGGTTCGAGGCCGTTGACGGTGCGCAGCAGCGTGGACTTGCCGCATCCCGAGGGGCCGATGATGGAGATGACCTCGGAGCGGTTCACGCTCAGCGAGATCTCGTCGAGCGCCCGGGTCTTGCCGTCGTAGGACTTGACGACGTCCGTGAGTCGCAGGATGGGGTCGGTCATTGCATGGCCCATTTCCGTTCGAGGTATCGGGAGAAGAGGGAGATCGCGTAGCAGACGACGAAGTACAGGAGGAAGACGGCGCCGTAGAGCCACAGCGCCGCGTTCGGGTAGTCGAACCGGTTGGCGTCGATGATCTGCTGCGCCACCTTGATCACCTCGACCACGCCGATGAGCGCCACGAGCGAGGTGGTCTTGATCATGCGGGTGGTGAGGTTGACGGTGAGGGGTACGAGCCGGCGGAGGGTCTGGGGCAGGATCACGTGCCGCTGCAGCTGCGCGCCGGTCATGCCGATGGCCCGGGCCGAGTCGTACTGGTGCAGGGGGATGGCGCCGACGGCGCCGCGGACGAGGTCGCCCATCTCGGCCGTGCCCCACAGCGTGAACACGATGACGGCGGCGAGCTCGCCCGAGAGGTTGAGGTTCCACGCCCTCGTCGTCTCGAAGAAGACGAGGAACAGCAGCACGAGCGGAGGCATGATGCGGATGAACTCGAGGTAGAGCTGGCAGAGCAGTCGGACGATGCGCGAACGGGAGCGCATGAGCAGGCCGAAGAGCGTGCCGAGCACGATCGAGCAGCCCATCGAGATGAGCGCGATCCGCACCGAGACCCATAGGCCGCCCAGCAGCCGCAGCAGGTTGTTGCCCTGGAAGAGGAGTTCAAGATCCATACTGCGCGAACCTCACCTTCTTCTCGAGCAGCCGGGCGCCGAGGGAGATCGGCAGCAGGATGACGAGGTACGCGCTGACGAGCAGGGCGAGCGCCTCGGTCGTGTTGTAGGTATTGCCGATCTGCTCCTTGGCCACGTAGACGAGGTCGGGGAGCGCGACCACGCTGACCACCGAGATCTCCTTGACGAGGAAGATCGTGTTCGCCGTGAGGGCGGGCATCGCGCCGGCGAGCGCCTGGGGCAGCAGCACGGCGCGCATCGCCTGGCCGCGGCTCATGCCGATCGCCAGGGCCGAGCTGAACTGGATGGGCTCGATGGAGTTGAGCCCCGCACGGAACGCCTCGGCCATGTAGGAGCCGCCGAGGAAGGCGAGGCCGATGATGGCGCAGGTCTCGGAGCTCATGACGATGCCGAGCCGAGGCAGCCCGAAGTAGAGGAAGAACAGCTGCACGATGAGCGGCGTGTTCCGGGAGAGCTCGATGTACACGCCGACGATCTGCCGCAGCACGGGGACGCGGAGGTACTGCGCGGAGGCGCAGAGCACGCCCACCAGCAGCGAGACGAGAATGCCGAAGACGCCGACCCGCAGCGTGAGTATCGCGGCGTCGACGTAGAGCGGGATGGACTCCCGCAGAAAACCGATGTCCATGGCGACCCTTTCGGGACCCGGCCGAGGCCGGGTCCCGTCGGTAGGCGGCGCTCGGGGCGAACGCCGGGCGGAGCCTGAGGCCTAGTCGACCTGCCCGCCCTCGATCACGATCTCGTCCGGCGAGATCGCGTCGCCGTAGACCGGCGCGAGGGTGTGCTCGTAGGCGGTGTGGAAGAAGTCGACCTCGCCGAGCTCGACGAGTTCCTCGTTCAGCCACTCGAGCAGGTCGGTGTTGCCCTTCTGCACGGCGGCGGCGATGGTCTCGGGGTCCCCGAAGCTCGGGATCGAGGTCGTGTAGCCGTCGGTGCTCTCCGAGAACGCGAGCGCCTCGGTGTTGTCGGTGACCCACACGTCGCCGCGCCCGTCGGCGAGGGCGCTCGTGACCTCGTTGTACTGCTCGAACTTCTGCACGTCCGCGTCGGGGTAGTGCTCGGCGAGGTACGTGTCGGCGGTGGTGCCCTTGACGATGAGGATCTTCGCGTCGGCGAGGCCCTCCTCGGTCACGGGCGCCGACTCGGGGCTCACCGCGCCGAGCGAGACCTGCATGTACGGGTTCGCGAAGTCGACCTTCGCGGCGCGCTCATCGGTGACGGTGAAGTTCGCGAGGATGATGTCGACCTTGCCGGTCTCGAGGAACTCGACGCGCGAGGCCGCCTCGACGGGAACCCACTCGACCTCGACGCCGAGGTCCTCGGCGATCTGCTCGCCGTACTCGATGTCGTAGCCCACGTAGTCGCCGTTCGCGTCGACGGAGCCGAAGGGCGCCTTGTCGCTGAAGACGCCGATGCGGATGCTGCCGGATTCCTGGATCTCCGAGACGGGACGCGCGTCGCCGCCCCCGGGGCCGGCGCCGTTCGCGTCGCCGGAGTCCGAGCAGCCCGCCATCGTCAGGACCGCGGGGAGAGCGAGGGCGAGCGCCGCGATGAGCTTGCGGGGTCGGATGGGCATGGTCGGTTCTCCTTCGTGCTGCATGGGGCCGCGACGTGCGGAGGCGAACTCCGACGGCCGCCGTGGCTGGGAATCGGCGGCGCCCGGATGCCCGTCCGCGTGAATGCGGTGATTGGGTCCGAGCGCAGCCGCCCATAGTCAAGCAGACCTTGGGATCCGCCGATAATCGTGTGAAGTTTTGTGACTCCCGGCGCCCCTAGTGCGAGGCGCCCGCGATGTCGGTGCCCTTCGGCGTGATGAGGAAGACGAGCGCGCCCACGGCGACGAGCAGCACGCCGCCCGCGAGGCCGGTGGCCTGCAGCGAGTGCGTGAAGGCCTCGCCCGCGGCGTGCGCGAGCTGCGGCAGCTCGTGCTCCTGCGCCACGGAGACCGCCGCGCCGAGCGACTCCCGCGCCTGCTCGGCCACGCCCGCATCCGCATCGCGGAACGCCGCGGCGCCAGCCAGCTCCGCCCGGTACATGAGCGCCGAGATGCTGCCGAGGATCGCGACGCCGAGCACGGCGCCGAGCTCGTAGGAGGTCTCCTCGAGCGCGCCGGCGTTGCCCGCCTTCTCCTCGGGGGAGCCCAGCATGATCATGGCCGAGCCGATCGCGAGCGATCCGGTGCCCGCGCCCACGAAGGCGAGGGCGATCAGCACCGTCGTGAGCGTGAGCTCGCCCGGGACCAGCCCGATCATGAACATCCCGACGGCCGAGACGACGAGGCCGCCGGCGATCACCGACCGGGCGCCGAAGAAGCGGGCGAGGGAGGGCGCCGCGAGCGAGCAGATCGAGCCCGCGATCGCGACCGGGATGAGCTGGATGCCGGCCTCCATGGGCGTGGCGCCGTTCACGAGCTGGAGCCACTGCGCGAACAGCAGCATCGCGGCCACCATCGAGAAGGTCGAGCCGAGCGCGGCGAGGATGCCGGCCGAGAAGGGGCGATTGCGGAACAGCCGCAGCTCGAGCAGCGGGTGATCGCTGCGCACGCAGCGGACGGCGAACCAGCTCAGCACCGCGATCGCCGCGGCGAGCGCGATCCACCCCTCGAGGCTCGCGAAGCTCGCCTGCTTGCCGAACTGCTTGATCGACCACACGAGCAGCGTCATGCCGACGAGCGAGAGCACGGCCGAGAGCGCATCCCACCGCCCGGGGTTCGGCACCCGCGATTCGGGCAGGATGATGATGCCCGCGACCACGGCGATGACCATGAGCGGCACGTTGATGAGGAACGCGGCGTGCCACGAGAAGTGTTCGAGCAGGAAGCCGCCGACGAGCGGCCCGATCGCGGTGCCGATGCCGGACACCGCCGCCCAGATGCTCAGCGCGAGGGCGCGCTTCTTCGCGTCGGTGAAGACCACGCGGATGAGCGAGAGCGTCGTCGGCATGATCATCGCGCCGCCCACGCCGAGGAACGCGCGGATGGCGATGACCATCTCCGCGGAGTCGGCCCAGAGCACGAGGATCGAGGAGACGGCGAAGATCGTGTAGCCGAGCATGAGCATCCGCTTGCGGCCCCAGCGGTCGCCGATCGCCGCCCAGGAGACGAGCAGACCGGCGAGGACGAGCGAGTAGACGTCGATGATCCAGAGCTGCTGGTCCGAGGTGGGGTGGAGCTCGGCCGCCATCTCGGGGAGGGCGATGTTCAGGATCGTCATGTCCATCATCAGGACGAGCAGGCTCGCGCTCAGCACGGCCATGGCGGCCCAGGCCCGCGCGGGCGAGATCCGCGATCCCGGCGCGACGCGCGCGGGGTCCCCGGCGGCGGCCGGGGTCGATCCGGTGCGAGGCGTGTGCGTGGTGTCGGTCATCGTTCGGCTTTCTGGGGTCGTGATTCCGGATTCGGGTCGGCGGGGCGCAGGGGCGGGAGCCCGAGCAGGGAGCGGAGGGCGCGTGCGATGACCTCGGGGTCGAGCGGCCGGTCGTGGAGGGCCGCGTGCACGGTCACGCCGTCGAGGTACGCGGTGGCCGCGAGCGCGCGCTCGCGGTCCACGTGCGCCGCGACGATCTCCGTGAGGCGATCGGTCCAGCGGCCGGCCAGCGGACGGAGGGCGGGATCGTTGGCGCCGGCGTTGATGAGCGCGATCTCGGAGCGCACCATGCCCTCGTCGACGAGGAAGGCGTGGATGAGCTCGGCCGCGCGTTCGGGCGCGGTGTCGAGCGGCAGCAGTGCGGGCCCGAGCTCGGCGAGGTCCCGGTCGATATCGTCGGCGATGCGCTGCAGCGCCTGTTCGCGCAGGTGCTCGATCGATTCGAAGTACTTGGTGGTGGTGCCGAGGGCGACGCCGGCGCGCGCGGCGACGGCGCGATGCGTGAGGGCGGCGGTGCCGCGCTCGGCGATGATCGCGGCGGCGGCCCGGAGGATCTCCTCGGTTCGCGCCTCGGGATCGCGGCGGCGCTTCGCAGGGGGGTCTTCGGCGGCCTGTGCCATGGCCCGTCCTTTCCGGTGAGGTGTCTATTCAACCAGGTGTACTTTTGTACGCGTACAAAAGTACATGAATGGACGAGGGCGGGCAAGCGTCGCGGCAGCCCGCTCCGGAGCGTGCATCTGCCGAGATGCGGGAGGCGCATCCGCCGAGGTGCGGGAGAGACCTCCGTCCAGGTGCGGGAGGCGCATCCGCCGAGGCGCGGGAGAGGACGCGCCGCCGCGATCGGGCGCGCGAACGGCCCGATCGCGTTCCGGGGCCTGCCCCGAGCGCCCGCGCCGTGTCGCGGCTCAGCGGATCTCGAAGCCGTCGATCTCCCGCGTCTCCGAGACGCGCTCGGCGTCCACCGAATCCACGCGGCCCATCGCGGGCCCCTGCCGGCACCAGGCGAGGAGGGCGTCCACCGCATCGTCCTCGCCGGCCAGCAGCGCCTCGACGCTGCCGTCCCCGCGGTTGCGGACCCAGCCCGAGACGCCGTGCGACAGCGCGGCCTCGCGGCAGCCGTATCGATAGCCGACCCCCTGCACGCGGCCGGTGATCCTCACTCGCACCGTCTTCATGGCCGCGAGGGTAGCAACGGCCCCTGCGCGGGAGCGGTGAGGCTCCGCATCGCCTGGGAACCGCCCCGCGCACCGGAATATCGCGGCGGGCCCGGGCCGTTGCAGTGCATGACGGGGCCGATCCCGGCGCCGCCACGTCGACCGAAGGAGGAAGCATGTCGAACGCAGGACGCATCGTCGTACTCGGAGGCCACGGGAAGGTCGCGCTGCTCGCGGCCCCGCGGCTGACCACCCTCGGATACGCGGTGGACTCCGTGATCCGGAACCCCGATCACGCCGCGGACATCGAGGCGGCGGGCGGCAGCCCCGTGGTGCTCGACATCGAGTCGGCCTCCGAGGAGCAGCTCGCCGAGGCCTTCCGCGGCGCGGACGCCGTGGTCTTCTCGGCCGGCGCCGGCGGGGGCGACGCCGCTCGCACGCGCGCGGTGGACTACGAGGCCGCGGCGCGGTCGATGGCGGCGGCGGAGGCCGCGGGGGTGCGGCGCTACGTGCTGGTCTCCTACGCCGGCGCGGCCGTCGACGTCGACCGGCTCGACCCGGAGGACTCGTTCTACCCCTATGCGAAGGCCAAGCACGACGCCGACGAGGGGCTCCGCGCCACGGGCCTCGACTACACGATCCTCGGGCCGGGCATGCTCACGCTCGAGGACGCCACCGGCGAGATCGACCTCGCGGACGAGCACGGCGAGGGCCGAGAGCGGGAGATCGCCGCGGAGGACCGGAAGACCTCGCGCGCGAACGTCGCCGAGGTCATCGCGCACGTCATCGCCAACGGCGCCGCACTGCGGGAGACCGTCAACTTCTATGACGGCTCGACGCCGATCGCCGAGGCGATCCGCTAGAGGGCGCCGGGACGGAGGCCGGGGGATGGGCGAGCGCGAGCCGGGCGGCGCGCCCGACCCCGTGCCGGCCGCGATGAGCCGCGCGGCGCGGGAGCGCTTCCTGCCCCGCTCCGCGCGGGCCCGCGCCGACCACGACGGCCCCCTGCGCATCGGCTACGGCCAGACCAGCTCACAGCCGCGCACCGTGGCCGCCATGCTGCGGCTCCTCGACGTGCGGCCCGCCCATCGCGTGCTCGACCTCGGCTCCGGCTCCGGCTGGACGACCGCGATCCTCGGCGAGCTCGTCGGGCCCGAGGGGCGCGTCATCGGGGTCGAGCGCATCCCGCAGCTCGTGGAGCGCTCGCGGGCTGCCCTGCGGGAGCACGGCGGCGGGCCGACGGAGATCCGGCAGGCGCGGCCCGGCGTGCTCGGCGCGCCCGAATCGGCGCCCTTCGACCGCATCCTCGTCTCCGCCGAGGCCGGCGAGCTCCCGATGCCGCTCGTGCGGCAGCTCGCCGACGGCGGCGTCATGGTCATCCCGGTGCGCGAGCGGCTGCTGCGCGTCGTGCGCTCGGGGGACGAGGCGCGGATCACGCGGCACGGCGCCTACGTGTTCGTACCCCTGGTGGAGTGACGCGCGCGCAGCAGCGTGCCGAGCTCCTCGCGAAGCCACCACAGCCCGGTCTCGCGGCGCTCCCGGGCGCTCGCGAAGCGGTACTCGAACACCCGCACGCGGATGACCGCGGGGGCTCGCCCCTCGAACGGGTCCGTGCGCAGCAGCCGCAGGATCGCCGGGTCGCCCTCGAGCAGGTGCTCGAGCAGGCGGTTGAACCACGGCTCCCGCCAGCGGCCGAGCGCCGCGAACCAGAGCAGCCAGTCGAGGTGGAGGTGATACGGGGCGAACTGCCGCGGCATCCTCCGGGGATCGCCGGGCTTGCCCCGGAACTCGTAGGCCCGCCAGTCGTCCTCGCCCGGGTCGGGATCGATGCTGCCCTCGATGACGAGCTCGCGGCGCTGCTTCGTCATCGAGCCGAACGCGCCGTACGCGTTCACGAGGTGCAGCCGGTTGAAGCTCGCGTTCATGCGCTGGTCCTTCGAGCACAGGTTGCGGAGCGGCGCCGCGCTCAGGCCGAGGAGCACGAGGAAGACGAGCGCGACGAGCACGGTCCACCACGCCGGCGAGCGCGGGTCGCCGAGCTCGATCGGGAAGGCCAGGGCGGCCTCCCACGGGCCGCCGAGGAGCGCGCGCAGGAACGAGTCGCTGATCGCGGAGAAGGCGAGGAGGATCGTGAGCCAGTTGAGCCACGCGTAGTTGCCGGTCAGCACGAGGTAGAGCTGGGTGAGGATGATCAGGCACGCCGCGATCGAGGCCACCGGCTGCGGCAGGAACAGCAGCCACGGCACGACGAGCTGCACGGCGTGGCTCCCCAGCGCCTCCGCCCGATGCCACCACGCGGGCTTGCGGTGCGCCCAGCGGCTCAGGGGGTTCGGCATGGGCTGCGTCTGGTGGTGGTAGTCCATCGCGGTGAGGTCGCGCCACGCGGGATCGCCGCGCATCTTGATCATCCCGGCGCCGAACTCCAGGCGGAAGACGAGCCAGCGCAGGAACAGCAGGATCGGCAGCGGGGGAGCGACCTCGGGCGAGCCGAGGAGGGCGACCACGAAGCCGGCCTCGAGCAGCAGCGTCTCCCACCCGAACCCGTAGAAGCGCTGCCCCACGTTCACGATCGACAGGTACAGGCCCCACATCGCGAGGAACGCGAGCAGCGGCAGCCACGGCGGGCCGAGCTGCGACAGCCCCGCGATCACGGCGACGGCCAGCGCCATCCCGACCGCGCAGATCGTCCGCAGCAGCCGGTCGCCGTAGGGCAGGAGGCGGAACAGGGTCGGCGCATCCCTGCCGCGCGTGCGCGCGAGGAAGCGCGGCGCGGGCGTGAGGCCGCGCTCGCCGAGCAGGGCGGGGAACTGGTGGTACGTGGAGAGGAAGGCGAGTCCGTAGATCGCGGCGACGCCCCGCTGCAGCACCTCCCGGGCGATCGTGTAGTCGTCGGCCTCGAGCAGCGACAGCCAGGTCCAGTCCATGATCAGCACCTCCGCGGACGCGAGTGCCTCGATTCTCGCGCGGCATCCCTGACGCCGGGTGCGAATCGCGGGGGCCGGGAAACACGGAGCGGCCCGAACGGACGGATCCGTTCGGGCCGCTCCGAGCCGAACTCGGGGTGCTACGCGAGCTGCTCGCGGACCTGCTCGGCGACGCGCTTCGGCGAGATGCCGTACTTGTCGAGCAGGAAGTCGTTCGAACCCGACTCCGACCAGCCGTCCTCGAGGCCGATGCGGGTGAGGCGGGTCTTCGACTCCGCCGACAGGAGCTCCGCGACGAGGCCGCCGAGGCCGCCGATCTTGGTGTGCTCCTCGACCGTGAAGACCTGCTCGGCGCTGTCGATGAGCTGCAGGAGCGCATCCTCGTCGAGGGGCTTGAGCGTGGGCACGTGGATGACCTTGGCCTCGATGCCCGACTCGGCGAGCAGCTCCGCGGCCTCCACGGTGCGGGAGGTCTGGACGCCCGTCGAGATGAGGGTCGCGTCCCCGCCCTCGCGGACGAGGCGCGGCTGGCCGATCTCGAACTCGTAGCTCTCGGTGAACACCGGGGCGACGGGGTCGCGGGCCACGCGGAGGTAGACCGGGCCGTCGTACTCGGCGGCCCAGCGCACCGCGGCCTCGAGCTCGTACTCGTCGGCCGGCGCGATCACGGTCATGTTGGGCATCGCGCGCATGACGGCGAGGTCCTCGATGTCCTGGTGGGTCTTGCCCGCGGCGCCGTTGAGGAGGCCCGAGTACGAGGCCGCGAGGCGCACGGGCGCCTTGGTCTGCGACACGAGCATGCGGATCTGGTCGAGGGCGCGGTTCGTGAGGAACACGCCGAACGTCGACAGCCACGGGCGGTAGCCGACGGTGGACATGCCGACGGCCATGCCGACCATGTTCTGCTCGGCGATGCCGACCTGGACGAAGGCATCCGGGTTCTCGTTGGCCATGAGGTCGGCCTTGGTGGACGTCGCGAGGTCGCCGTCGAGGATCACCACGCGCGAGTCGGTCTTGCTGAGCTCGACGAGCGTCTCGCCCCATACCTGACGCTGAGCCTTCATCGTGCGGTCTCCTCTGCCTGAATCTCTGCCTGAAGTTCCTGTCGAGCGAGTTCGAGCTGCTCGGGGGTCGCGACGCCGTTGTGCCACTTGTAGGTGCCGGACGTGAACGAGATGCCGTGGCCCTTCGTGGTGCGCGCGAGGATCACGGTGGGCTTGCCCGCCTTGCCGCGGTCCGCCTCGGCGGCGTCGAAGGCCTCGGCGATCTGCTCGTAGTCGTGGCCGTCGATCGTCACGGCGTTCCAGCCGAAGCCGGTGAAGACCTTCTCGAGGTCGACGTGGCCGAGCGGCTCGCTGCGGTCGAAGCGGTCGGTCTCCGCGACGTTCCAGCCGTACTGCTGGAGGCCGTTGAGGTCGGCGATGAGGGTGAGGTTGTCGAGGCCGTAGCGGGGAGCCGAGAGCACGGTCTCCCAGATCATGCCCTCCTCCATCTCGCCGTCGCCGGTGAGCACCCAGGTGTGGAAGTCGCGGCCCTGCTTCTTGGCGGCGAGGGCGATGCCGGCGCCGACCGAGAGGCCCTGGCCGAGCGAGCCGGTCGACACGTCGACACCGGGGGTGATCTTCATGTCGGGGTGGCCCTGCAGGCGCGAGTCGCCGTGATCGAAGGTCGACAGCTCCTCCTCGGGGAAGAACCCGCGCAGCGCGAGCACCGAGTACAGGCCGATCGCCGAGTGGCCCTTCGAGAGGATGAACCGGTCGCGGTCAGGGCTCTGCGGGTTCTCTGGGTCGATGTTCAGCTGGCGGAAGTAGAGATTCACCAGCAGGTCGGTCGCGGAGAGCGGGCCGCCGATGTGACCGGCCTTGCTCGTCGTGACAGTGTTGATGATGTGCCAACGGGCCTGGCGGGCGATGCCAGCCAACTCCGTTGTCGACATGCGGTCGTTCATAGAAGAAACCTCGCGATTGATGAGTTCGAGCTTTGGTTACAACATATCAATGCGCGGACTCGATGTCTAGATTGTGAGAGGATTCATCGGCGCGTCCGGCCGTCCGCTTCATGAGAGAATCGCCGGGTGGTAAGCGACAACGACGCGGGGGCGATCTCGATCCTCGAGAAGGCCGACTCGGTGATGACCCTGCTCGGCAAGGTCGGGGAGGCCAGCGCATCCGAGATCGCGGCGGCCGTGCACGAGCCGGTGAGCTCGACCTACCGGCTGCTCAACTCCCTCACGGCCCTCGGCTGGGTCGACGCCGGCTCGCAGCGGGGGCGGTACCGTCTCGGCCTGGACGTGCTGCAGGTCGGGTCGCTGCTCGAGGACCGGCTGGACGTCCGCCGCTCCATCTTCCCCGTGCTCCAGGCGCTCAGAGACCGTACCCGCAATACGAGCTTCCTGTGCTTCCGCCGCGGCGACAAGGCCGTCTGCGTCGAACGCATCGGCGGCCGCGACGTGCAGGACCTCGCGATGCGGCTGGGCGACTCCTATCCGCTCTATCAGGGCGCGGCGCCGCGGGCCATCCTGTCCTTCCTGCCGGAGGAGGAGCGCGAGGCGCTGCTCAAGCGGCTCGCGAAGCGGCGCAAGGCGGGCAAGAAGGCCCCGCCGGCGGACCGCGTGCGCGCGCAGATCGAGGAGGCGAGGGCGCTCGGGTACACGGTCTCGGACGCCGACGTGACGCCGGGCATCATGGCCTTCGGCGCGCCCATCTTCAACCACCGCGGCGAGCTCGCCGGCGCGATCTCGCTGAGCGGGCTGCGGGAGCGCATCCTCGCCTCGGAGCAGGACGTCGCCCTCGAGGTGCTCGGCGCCGCGCGGGACTCGAGCGCGGCGCTCGGCTACGCGCCGGCCGCGGAGCGGGCCGAGCCGATCGCCCTCGCGAAGGGCGGGGCGCGTTGAGGGCGAAGGGCCCGAAGCCGATCCGCACGCTCGCGAACGCCGATGACATCATCCGCGTGCTCGCGCTCGAGGGCGAGCTCTCGCCCACGCAGATCGCGGAGCTGCTCGACCTGCCGCGCCCCTCGGTGTACCGGCTGCTCGACGGGCTGAGCGCGATCGACTTCACCGAGCCGGTGCGGGACTCCAAGGCGCGGCTGAGCCTGCGCTGGCTGAGCATGGCCGACCGGGCGCGCGAGTCGATGCGGGAGTGGCGCGGCGCGCGGGAGCTGCTCGCGGAGGCGATGGAGCGCACCTCGCAGACCGCGTATCTCGCGGTGCCGCGGGACGGCGAGGCGATGTGCATCGACTGGTGCCAGGGGCGCGAGATCGGCGTGCTGCTGTTCAAGCGGGGGCGGAGCCTGCCGCTGCACGCGGGCGCCGCGGGGCGCGTGATGCTGGCCTTCGACGGCCGGCTCGAGGAGTATCTCGCCGAGCATCCCTCGCGACGGGCGTACACGACGCGCACGCTCACGGGCGAGGCCGAGCTGCGGGCGGACGTCGCCGCCACGCGGGGGCGCGGTTACGCGATCTCCGAGGGCGACGTGAGCGACGGCATCACCGCGCTCGCCGTGCCCGTGATCGATGCCGCCGGCGCGCTGCGGGGATCGCTCTCGCTCTCCGGGCTCGCGGAGGACTTCGAGGGCCGCGTGGAGGAGTTCCACGAGGTGGTCGCGGACGTGGGGGAGCGGCTCGGCGCGCTCGCCGGGCTGTGAGCCCGCCGGCCGTCGCCGGCGGATGAAGCCAGAGAGGCCTTCACGGCTCCGCATGGTTCGGCATCGTCGATGCGTATTCGATGATGCGGCAGCTGTGCCGCCCGGGGGATCACGGCCTGCTCGACGCGGGCCTGACCCGGACGAGGCGGCCGCCGATGAGCCACTCGGTGGCGTAGAGGCTGCCCTCGTGCGCGGCGATGCCGTGCGGGCTGTTGAAGCATCCCGGTTCGAGCGACGGCGCCTGCAACGCATCGGCATCGTCCGGCCGAGGACGATTCGGCCAGCCCGGTTCCCGATGGTCCCGCGGACGGCGGGGCTCCAGCACCGAGACGAATCGACCGGCCCCATCGAAACGGGCGATCCCGCCGAACAGCTCCGTGACGAAGAGCTCCCCGTTCAGGTTCACCATCGCGGAGGGGCTGTCGAGATGGTCCGCACCGAACACCTCGACCAGTCCGCCCTCGCCGTTCAGCGCGACGATTCGATGGTTCCCCCGGTCTGCGACGAGTACTCGCGCCTTCGCTCCGTCATCGCGGATCATGATGCCATGGGGGCAGTCGAATCGCAGCCCGCTCGCCGAACCGTCGAAGGTCGCGATATGCCGGCCCTCGCCGTCGAACCGGTGAACGAGACTCGCGCCATACCCATCGGCGACCCAGATATCGCCCGTTCCTCGAGCGCCCCGGTCGAGGGCGATCGACGTCGGACGCCAAGGCCGCTCACCGCCCGCGGGCTCCGGGAGCTCCAGCAGCAGGGAGCCGTCGGTGCTGTCGATGAGCGCCGCCCGTCCCGGTGTCCAGATCTCCTCGTAATGGTGCTCCCCGTCCGCGGTCATGCGATAACCGGCTCTTCACGAACGAGGGTGTAGTCGAGGTCTGAAACCGCCGGCTTCGAGCAGA
>NZ_FUIC01000012.1 GCF_900163695.1 Gulosibacter sp. 10 | reverse complement strand
CCTACACGGACAGCGACGCGCTCAACGGACTACACCCTCGTTCGAGAAGAGCCGGTTCTCAAGCGCTCGCGAACCATCCGGTCCAGAGCGCCGCGGCCGTTCCGAGGCCGCTTGACATCCGCAAGAGTAGCGCGACCCGGCCGCGCGGCGCGCCCCGGAAAACCCTCAACGTCGGGATTCGACGCGGAATCCCTCCCGAAGCGGTGGCGTCCTCATGCCTCGGAGGGATTGCGGACGATGTTCACCAGCCCGTCCTCGACGGTCTCCAGCTCGAACTCCGGCGCGAGGGCCTCGGCGAGCTCCTGCAGCCCGGCCGGCTCGCCTGCTCCCGCGAGCCGGTTCGCGAGCATCCGCACGAGCGCGCCCTTCGACTGCTTGTTGAAGTGGTTCAGCGACTTCAGGCTGCCATCCGGTCCCCGCTCGGCCACGTTCGCCCAGGCCCGCCGCGCCGACCCGTCGAGCGGGCCGAGTTCCACGTAGCCCTTGGAGCGCAGGTCGAGCACCGGTCCCTCGTGATCCCGCAGCGCGGCGGCGACGGCGGTGCGCCAGCGCGCCTTGAGGGATTCGCCGCCGGGTCGCGAGTTGTGCGAGAGGCGATAGGCGGCGATCCCCTCCCCCGCGCCGACGAGCCCGTACAGCGCCGAGTGGATCGCGACGTGCCCGTGGAGCCAGGCCCGCGCAGGCGGGGCGAGGCTCGTCGCGTCGAGCGCGTCGTAGAGCACGCCCGTGTACCGCTCGACCGCGGGCCGATGGCGGGGCGACGCGAGCTCCCGGTTGCGGGCGAGCTCCCGCTCCGCCTGCTTCGCCGAGATCTTGAGCGCGGTCGCGGCGCGCCCGGGGTCGCCCGAGGACAGGGCGATGAGGTCCTCGGCCAGCGACTCGCGGATGGGGTCGAGCTCCGGCCAGCGCCGGTCGGGGGGAAACGGACTGTTGCCGCCATCCGTCTTGGTCTCGGATGGCGGCAACAGAATCAGGAGTTGTTCGCTCACTCGGTGACAGCGGCCTCGCCGGCGATCACGGACACGAGGTCGTTCGACACCGAGAGGAAGCCGCCCTCGGCCTGTGCCGAGACGACCTTCCCCGACGCCGTGGTCACGCGCACCTCGCCCGCTCCGAGCGTCGCGAGGACGGGCGTGTGCCCCGGCCGGATGCCGATCGAACCCTCGGTGGTCGAGGCGACGACCTGCGAGGCCTCGCCCTCCCACACCTGTTCGGTGGCTGAAACAACGTTGACTTTGAGCATCGGGCTTCCTGACTGCTCGGCCATGTACTAGCCCAGTTCCTTCTGCAGCTTCGCGTATGCCTCGAGCACGTCGTCGATCGGGCCGACGTTGAAGAAGCACTGCTCCGGGATGTGGTCGAACTCGCCCTTGGTGATCGCGTCGAACGCCTCGACGGTCTCCTTCACCGGCACGGTCGAGCCCTCGACGCCCGTGAACTGGAGCGCGGTGTACGTGTTCTGCGAGAGGTACTGCTGGATACGGCGGGCGCGCGCCACCGTGATCTTGTCCTCCTCGGAGAGCTCGTCCACGCCGAGGATCGCGATGATCTCCTGAAGCTCCTTGTTCTTCTGCAGGATCTCCTTCACCGTGGTCGCCACGCGGTAGTGGTCCTCGCCGACGTACTGCGGGTCGAGGATGCGGCTCGTCGAGGCGAGCGGGTCCACGGCCGGGTAGAGGCCTCGCGAGGCGATGGCGCGCGAGAGCTCGGTGGTGGCGTCGAGGTGCGCGAAGGTCGTCGCGGGAGCCGGGTCGGTGTAGTCGTCCGCAGGGACGTAGATCGCCTGCATCGACGTGATCGAGTGGCCGCGCGTCGAGGTGATGCGCTCCTGGAGGATGCCCATCTCGTCCGCGAGGTTCGGCTGGTAGCCCACAGCCGAGGGCATGCGGCCGAGCAGCGTCGACACCTCGGAGCCCGCCTGCGTGAAGCGGAAGATGTTGTCGATGAACAGCAGCACGTCCTGGTTCTGCACGTCGCGGAAGTACTCCGCCATCGTGAGACCGGTCAGAGCGATGCGCAGACGCGTCCCCGGGGGCTCGTCCATCTGGCCGAACACGAGGGCCGTCTTGTCGAGGACTCCCGACTCCTCCATCTCGAAGATGAGGTCGTTGCCCTCGCGGGTGCGCTCGCCGACGCCGGCGAACACCGACACGCCGCCGTGGTCCTGCGCGACACGGGTGATCATCTCCTGGATGAGGACGGTCTTGCCGACGCCGGCGCCGCCGAACAGGCCGATCTTGCCGCCCTGCACGTACGGGGTGAGCAGGTCGATGACCTTGATGCCGGTCTCGAACATCTCGGTCTTCGACTCGAGCTGGTCGAACGCCGGGGGCTCGCGGTGGATGGGCCAGCGCTCGGTGACCTCGTACGGCTCGGAGAGCATCGCCTCGTTGAGCACGTCGCCCGAGACGTTGAAGACCTTGCCCTTAGTGACGTCGCCGACGGGCACCGAGATCGGCGCACCGGTGTCGACGACCTCCTGGCCGCGCGTGAGGCCGTCGGTGGGCTTCATCGCGATGGCGCGGACCAGGTCGTCTCCGAGGTGCTGGGCGACCTCGAGGACGAGCTCGAAGGTCTCCTCGCCCATCGACGCCTGCGTCTTGAGTGCGTTGTAGATGCCGGGCATTGCGTCGTGCGGGAACTCGATGTCGACCACCGGTCCCGTGACACGCGCGATGCGACCGACGCCGGCGGACTGGGCCTCAGCCTGCCGGTCGAACGTCGCGTTCGTAGTCATTTGCGTTCCTTTTCTTCGTGTTCAGCGCGGTTAGGAAGCGAGCGCGTCCGCGCCGCTCACGATTTCACTGATCTGCTGCGTAATCTCGGCCTGACGGGCGTTGTTCGCCAGTCGGGTGTAGTCGTTCACCAGTTCCTGGGCGTTGTCCGACGCCGCCTTCATCGCCCGCTGACGGGCCGCCTGCTCCGAGGCGGCCGAGTGCAGCATGGCGTTGAACAGGCGCGACTCGATGTAGACGGGCAGCAGCGCGTTGAGCACCGCCTCCGCGTCCGGCTCGAAGTCGTAGAGCGGGAAGAGCTCGTCGTCCGGCTCCTCGACGCCCTCGACCACCTCGAGCGGCAGCAGGCGCAGCGTGGAGGCCTCCTGCACGACCAGGTTCTTGAACCGGTTGTAGATGACGTGGATCTCCTCCACGCCGCCCTCCTCGAAGGGGGTCGTGAAGCGCTCGACGAGCGCCGCGCCGATCTCCTTCGCCGTGGCGAAGACGGGCTGCTCGGTCGTGCCGGTCCACTCGGCGTCGTACGAACGCTCGCGGAACGTGAAGTATCCGACGGCCTTGCGACCCACGAGGTAGTACACGACCTCCTTGCCCTGGCCGCGCAGCAGCGTCGCGAGCTCCTCCGTCTCCTTCAGCACGTTCTGCGAGAACGCGCCGTTGAGACCGCGGTCGCTCGTGAACACCACGATGGCGGCACGGCGGATCTGCTCGGGCTCGGTGAGCAGCGAGTGGTCGATGTTCGACGAGTGGGTGGCGGCTGCCGAGACGGCCTGGGTCACGGCGCGCGCATAGGGGTTGGACGCCTCCATGCGCGCGCGTGCCTTGGTGATACGCGTGGTGGCGATCAGCTCCATGGCGCTGGTGACCTTCTGCATCGTCTGCGCGGAACGGATCCGGGCGCGATACTCGCGAAGCTGTGCTCCCATGGTTCTCCTGTACCTCTAGTGCTTTCGGGGCCGGCGCCTAGCGGCGCTTCCCGCGAACGATCTGCTCCTGCTCGACGTCCTCTTCCGAGGCGGCGTCGAACTCCTCGCGGCCGACCGAGTAGAGCGGCTTGCCGTTCGAGAGCTGGAAGGTCTTGGAGAACTCGTCGACGGCCGACTCCATCGCGCTGAGCGTCTCGGGCTCGAGCTTGCCGCTGCTGCGGAGCTCGTCGAGCACGGTGCCGTTGCGCTTGAGGTAGTCGATCAGCTCCGACTCGTAGCGGAGCACGTCCTCGACCGGGACATCGTCGATCTTGCCGTTGGTGCCCGCCCAGATCGAGACGACCTGCTCCTCGATGGGGAACGGCGAGTACTGCTGCTGGCGCAGCAGCTCGGTGAGCCGCTCGCCCCGGGCCAGCTGGCGCTTGGTCGCGGCGTCGAGGTCCGACGCCATCATCGAGAACGCGGCCAGATCGCGGTACTGCGCGAGCTCGAGCTTGAGCGTTCCGGACACCTTCTTGATGTGCTTGCGCTGCGCCGAGCCGCCGACTCGCGACACCGAGATACCCACGTCGACGGCGGGACGCTGGTTCGCGAGGAACAGGTCCGACTGCAGGAAGATCTGCCCGTCGGTGATGGAGATCACGTTGGTCGGGATGTAGGCCGAGACGTCGTTCGCCTTGGTCTCGATGATCGGCAGACCGGTCATCGAGCCCGCGCCGAGCCCGTCCGAGAGCTTCGCGCAGCGCTCGAGCAGGCGCGAGTGCAGGTAGAACACGTCGCCGGGGTAGGCCTCGCGGCCCGGCGGGCGGCGGAGCAGCAGCGACACGGAGCGGTACGCCTCGGCCTGCTTCGACAGGTCGTCGAAGATGATGAGGACGTGCTTGCCGCCGTACATCCAGTGCTGGCCGATGGCCGAGCCGGTGTAGGCCGAGAGGTACTTGAAGCCCGCCGGGTCCGAGGCGGGCGAGGCCACGATGGTCGTGTACTCGAGCGCGCCGGCCTCTTCGAGGGCGCCGCGCACCGAGGCGATGGTCGAGCCCTTCTGGCCGATCGCGACGTAGATGCAGCGCACCTGCTTGCTGGGGTCGCCGGACTCCCAGTTCGCCTTCTGGTTGATGATCGTGTCGATCGCGATCGCGGTCTTGCCGGTCTGGCGGTCGCCGATGATCAGCTGACGCTGGCCGCGGCCGACGGGGATCATCGCGTCGATCGCCTTGATGCCGGTCTCCATCGGCTCGTGCACCGACTTGCGGTCCATCACGCCGGGCGCCTGGAGCTCGAGGGCGCGACGGCCCTCGATGCCGGTGATCTCGCCGAGGCCGTCGATCGGCTCGCCGAGCGGGTTCACGACGCGGCCGAGGTAGCCCTCGCCCACGGGCACCGAGAGGACCTCGCCGGTGCGGGTGACCGACATGCCCTCGACGACGCCGCTGAAGGGGCCGAGCACGATCGCGCCGATCTCGTCCTCGTCGAGGTTCTGGGCGAGGCCGAGCGTGCCGTCCTCGAAGCGGATGAGCTCGTTCGCCATGGTCGAGGGCAGTCCCTCGATGCGGGCGATGCCGTCGGCTGCGCTGATGACCGTCCCGACCTCGGTGGCCGACGCACCCTGGGGACGGTACGAGCTCGCGAAGTCGCTCAGCGCATCGCGGATCTCGTCCGGATTGATCGTAAGTTCTGACATGTTCTTCCCTTGTCGTTGGGGCGGTGCCCCGAAGTTCAGGTGCGCTGCTAGGAGAGCTGCAGGCGAAGGTCGTGGAGCCGGGCCGAGGCGGTGTCGTCGATCACGACGTCGCCGAACTCGATGCGCATCCCGCCGATGACCGACGGGTCGATGACCTGGTTCACCGCCACCTCGCGGCCGAAGCGCGAGGCGAGGCCTGCGCGCAGCCGCGAGAGCTGGATGTCGGTCAGCGGACGCGCGGCCGTGACGGTCGCCACCTGGCGGTTGGCCTGATCCGCGATCGCCTCGCGGGCCCAGCCCACGAGCCGGCGCGTGCGGCGCCCGTCCGAGTGGTGGAACAGCGAGTGGAGGATCGTGATCGTGTCCGCCTGCAGACGGCCGCCGAAGAGGCGGTCCACCAGCTGCACCTTCGTCTCCGGCGCGCGCAGACGGGTGCCGAGCGCGAGCTCGAGATCGCCGTTGGCGAGCACGGTGTCGAGGAACGCGTCGAGTTCGTCGCCGATCCGCTCGTGATTGCCGGTTGCCTGCGCGAGCGCGCGGATCGCGGCCTCCTGGGTCACCAGGAGCAGTTCCCGGGGCGAGTCCCACTTCTGCGAGACGATCGCGCCGAGCACCCGGGCGGCGCCGCCGCCGACTCGCGAGCCGAACACGCGCTCCACCAGGCTGCGCTTCGCTTCCGGGGTGGTCCCCCGCTCGATCAGTGCAGAGGCCAGGGGCTTCGATGCGGCGAGGGTGTCGACCACGCCGAACAGGCCGCGCACCGAGGTGACATCGGCTGCCGTCAGGGTGTCGATCTCGCGCTTCACCGCGGCGAGTGCGTGCTTAGTCGCGCTGCGCATTATCGGTTCGTTCCTGCCTTCTGGTCGAGCTCGTTCAGGAAGCGATCGACGTAGCTGCTCGAACGCTGGTCGTCCGAGAGGTTCTCGCCGACGACGCCCGAGGCGAGGTCGAGCGCGAGCGAGCCGACTTCCTGACGCAGCGAGACGATCGCCGACTGGCGCTCCGCCTCGATCTGGTCCTTGGCCGACTTCGTCATGCGGTCGAGCTCGTTCTGGGTCTCCTGCTTCTTCTCAGCCTTGATCGACTCGCCTTCGGCGCGCGCCTTCTCGCGGATCTCGGCTGCCTCAGTGCGGGCCTCGGCCAGCAGCTGCTCGTACTCCTCCTTGCGAGCGTCGGCCTCGGCCTGGACGGCCGCCGCCTGCTCGATGCCGCCCTCGATCTTCGAGGCGCGCTCTTCGAGGGTGCGGTTGAGCTGCGGAAGGACGAACTTCCAGAAGAACAGCAGGAGCACCACGAGAACGACAAGCGACCACACGATGTCGTACACCGGGGGGATCAGCAGGCTGGGGTCCCAGCCGAATGTGTTGCCGTCGGCCGCCCCGGCGAGCGCCGCGGGGCCATTGGTGATGATGCTCATAGAGGAAGCGCCTTACTAGCCGAAGATGAAGGGGGTCGCGATGCCGATGAACGCGAGCACCTCGGTCAGGGCGATGCCGAGGAACATGGTGGTCTGCAGACGACCGGCCATCTCGGGCTGGCGCGCCATGGCCTCGACGGTCTTGCCCGCGACGATACCGATGCCGATACCGGGGCCGATTGCTGCCAGGCCGTAGCCGACGGTTGCGATGTTGCCCGAGATTTCGGCGAGCGTGGTGTTGTCCACTAGGGATTTCCTTCCGTTAGGCGACACTGCCGGTCTGGCAGTGATCGTCGATGTGGTTTGTGGGGGTCTGTTGGACTGGGCGGGAGCCTAGTGCTCTTCGGAGACGGCCATCTGGATGTAGCTGGTCGTCAGCAGCGCGAACACGTAGGCCTGCAGCACGGCGACCAGCAGCTCGATGAGAGTCATGAACATGCCGCCCGCGAAGGTGATGATGCCGATCGCGCTCCACGCGTTCAGCATGCCGACGAAGAACCACGTGGCGGAGAACGCGAGGACGAGGAGCAGGTGGCCGACGAGCAGGTTGAGGAAGAGTCGCAGCGCCAGGGACACCGGGCGCACGATGAACGTGTTCACCAGCTCGAGGGGCGTGATGAGCACGTACATCACGATGGGCACGCCGGGAGGGAACAGCGCCGCCTTGAGGAACTTCAACCCGCCCACCTCGCGGATGCCCGCGTAGATGAACGCGATGTACGTGGCGATCGCGAGGACGAGCGGCATGCCGATGAGCGCGTTGCCCGAGATGTTCAGGAACGGCGTGACGCCCGTCAGGTTCATGAAGAGCACGCCGAAGAACAGCGTCACGATGTACGGGAGGTACTTCTTGCCGATGCGCTCGCCGAGCATGTCGTACACGATGCCGTCGCGGACGAAGGTGACGCCCATCTCGGCCAGCGACTGCAGCTTGCCGGGCACGACCTTGGGCTTGCGCAGCGCGATGTAGAAGACGAGCATCAGCACGACCACCGCGATGAGCCGGACCATGACGACCCGGTTGATCTCGAAGGGCGTCCCGTCGAACAGCAGCGCCGGTGGGAAGAGCTCCTCGTCCACGTTCGGGGCATGGAAGTCGCCACCGGCGCGGACCGCGATTCCCGTCAACAGATTCAAGGCCGTGGGGATCAGAGGAATCTCCTGTCTCGAGGCACAACGAAGGATCGCCGTTGTGCGGCATTCGACGGTACGTGGGAGTGGCGATCACAGATGTGTAACTGCCAACCCTGCAACTCTACCAAGAAATTTTCAGGTTCAAGGCGCGTTCATGGAAAACCTGAGCGGGTTTCTCCATGGGCCTTCCCGCCTATTCCGGGCGCTCGGGTCCGGGCAGCTCGACCTCGCTCGCATAGGGCTGACGCGAGCGGAGCACCACGACGACGTCCACCGCCAGCTGCGCCAGGAGCGCCGCGAGCATGGTGCCCCAGAGCATCCAGTCGTGGGTGAAGTCGAAGGCCCGCACGACCGCGAGCACGCCGATGAACACGATGAGCTTGAGCGTCCACCCCGCGAGGATGACGACGACGAAGTAGATCGGGTCGAATCGGGCCGCGAGGATGATCGACAGCGCGGTGACCCCCGAGAACAGCAGCACGAGGAGCGCGCCGATCAGCCCCGACCACACCCCGGCCCACTCGGCGACGAACCAGCCGATGACGGCGCCGAGCACCGCGACGGCGACGGTGAGGATGACGGACCAGCGCAGGACGCTGCGCATCACGGGCACGCTGGTGGGTTCTTTGTTCTCGATGCTCACTCTTCGTCCTCCGGTCGGGGCTGGGATCTGCTGGGGTCGGGCTTCGTCGAGTCCCGCCGCGCGAGGCGGCGGATGCGCTTCTTGAGCGCGACCGGGGCCGGCGTGTTCGCGCGAACCCGGTCCGATTCCTCGCGGCCGAGACGGTCGAGCGGGTCGAATTCGTCGTCGTCGTCGCCGTAGGGCGATCGCTGCGCCCGGGTCTCGAGCCGCTTGCGCTGCGAGAGGGGCGCCACCGTCAATACCGTACAGAGCACGAGGCCCGATCCCATAACCAGCGGCGCCACCCACACGGGACGCACGAGGAACATGAGCAGCGCTCCCCCGCCGATCACGATCGCCCAGGCGTAGAACAGGAGCACGGCGCGGCGCTGCGTGTGCCCCATGTCGAGCAGCCGGTGGTGCAGGTGCTTGCGGTCGGCCGAGAACGGCGATTTGCCGGCGCCGAGCCGCCGGACCACCGCGAGGGTGAAGTCCATGAGCGGCACGATCAGCACGGCGAACGGCAGGATCAGCGGCAGGAACGCCGGGAACAGCGCGTCCCGGCTGATGAGGCTCGGGTCCACCTCGCCGGTGACCGCGATCGTCGACGCGGCCATGAGCAGCCCGACCTGGAGGGCGCCGCCATCCCCCATGAACATGCGCGAGGGGTTCCAGTTGAGCGGCAGGAAGCCGAGGCAGATCCCGACGACGATGGCCGAGATCAGGGCGGCGAGCGAGAACCGGCTCGTCTCCATGGCATCGCTGAGGAAGAAGCTGTAGACGAGGAACACGCCGTTCGCGATGATCGCCACCCCGGCCACGAGTCCGTCCAGGCCGTCGATGAAGTTGACCGCGTTCATCACGAGCACGACGAGCAGGACGGTGATCGCGATGCTCATCCACTGCGAGGTGACCGTGAGCCCGCCGATCGGGAGCGAGGTGATCGCCACCCCGTTGAAGGCGAGGATGAGCCCGGCCACGATCTGCGCCGCGAGCTTGATCATCCAGTCGAGATCGACGAAGTCGTCGATGACGCCCACGACCACGATGAGCGTGACCGCGCCGATGAGCCCGAAGATCCTCCCCGGGGCGGCGAAGACGATGCCGAACCACCCGATCTGGGAGGCGATCGCGAGGGCCGCGAGGAAGGCGAAGTACATCGCGAGCCCGCCGAGGCGGGGTTTGGGCGTGCGGTGCACGTCCCGTTCACGGACCGCGGGGTACCAGCGGTAGCGCATCGCGAGCTTGTAGATCGCCACGCAGAGGACGAAGGAGACGACCGCGGCGAGGGCGATGATGAGGCCGTAGAAGCGCAACTTACCCGATCGTCTCTTCGGGGGCGAGGAGTTCGCCCAGCACCTCGGCGATCGCGGCCCGCGGCAGCGCGCCCTGGCGCACGATGCGGGCGGGCCTCGGCTCGGCCCCCGTCATGCCCGTGGCGTCGAGGATCGTGGAGGCCTCTCCCCCGACCTCGCCGGCGTCGAGGTAGAGCGCCGGCGAGTCGCCGAGCTGCTCCTGCGCGGCGGCGGCCGTGGCCGGGGCGGGCTCCCCGTGCCGATTCGCGCTCGACACCGCGAGCGGCCCGGTCGTCCGCAGCAGCTCGAGCGTGATCGCGTGGTCCGGGATGCGCAGCGCCACCGTGCCGTGCGTCTCGCCCAGGTCCCAGCTCAGGCTCGGCTGGGCGGGCAGGATCACCGTGAGCGGGCCCGGCGCGAAGCGGTCGAGCAGTTCGCGGACGAGATCGGGCACCTCCGAGGCGAGCGCGTCGATGGTGGCCGTGCTCGCCACGAGCACGGGCGGCGGCGACTGCCTGGTGCGGCCCTTCGCCTCGAGCAGCGCGGCGACGCCTCCGGGGCTGAACGCGTCCGCAGCGATGCCGTAGACCGTGTCGGTCGGGATCACGATGACCTCGGCGCTGCCCAGCGCCCGCTGGGCCTCGCGCATGCCCGCGAGCAGTTCGGTCGGGACCGACGTAGTGAAGACTTGAGCCATAACGCTCACATTGTATGCCGCGCGCGAGGGCATCGGCTCATTCGGGGGCGGTCGCCCTCGTGAACCGATCCCGCCCCGCGAGGTCGCGCTCGGTCGCGGCGCCGACCAGGCCCGCCGCGGCGAGGATCTCGCGGATGGCGCCACCCTGCCGCTCCGTGTGCTCCACCGCCACGAGTCCGCCCGGAGCCAGCAGGCGAGCCGCCGAATCCGCGATGCGGCGGATCTCGCCGAGCCCGTCCGCGCCCGAGTACAGCGCGGTCTCGGGATCGAAGAGCCGCACCTCGGGGTCGGCCGGGACCTCCCGGGTGGGGATGTAGGGCGGGTTCGAGAGGATCGCCGCGTACCGGATCGACTCGTCGGCGTGGATGCGCTCCTGCCAGTCCCCGAACACCGGCCCGACGCCCGGCGCGAGGCGGCGCAGGTTGTCGACGAGCCAGGGCCAGGCGTACGGCGAGGCCTCGAAGGCCCGCACCTCCGCATCCGGGACGTGCACGGCCACGGCCGCCGCGATCGCGCCGGAGCCGGAGCCGAGATCCGCCACGATGCTCCCGTCCGCCGGCGGGTCGAAGCGGCGCAGGAAGCCGATCGCGTGCTCGATGAGCTGCTCGGTCTCGGGCCTGGGGATGAACACGCCGGGACCGACCCGGAAGTCGAGCCCGTAGCAGGGCGCCTCCCCCGCGAGGTACTGCAGCGGCCACCGGCGCGCCCGCCGCCGGGCCGCCCGCAGGATCCGGTTCGCCTCCTCCGCGGCGACCCCCCGCCCCATGAGCAGATCGAGCTCGAGGTCGCCGAGCGAGCGCCCCGAGATCGCGGCCATCAGCAGATCGGCCTCGCGGCGGGGGTGCTCGAGGCCCGAGTCCGCGAGCTCGCGGCGGACCTGCATCCGCAGCTGCGTCATATCCATGACCGAGACGGTACGCGGTCGATCAGGCCGCTCGGCGCATCCCCCGCGCGTCGAGGCGGATTCCGCCCCGCCACGGCCCCGTCCGCGGGGAGCTCGCGCGGAGGACGGGCCTGTGACCGAGTATGACGAGGCTCAGTGGGCGAGGAGACTCGCCCGTCCGCGACCCGGTAATTTAGACGTGTTCGGATGTTCCGCGACGGTGCGATCACCGCCGGCGACCCGGCATTCAGATTCCGACTGGAAAGGCGAACCATGGCCGAGAAGATCTACAACGATATTACCGAGGCGATCGGCGGCACTCCGCTCGTCCGGCTCAACGCCGTCAACGAGACCGAGGCGAACGTCTACGCCAAGCTCGAGTTCAACAACCCCACCGCCAGCGTCAAGGACCGCCTCGCGCTCGGCGTCGTCCGCGCCGCGGAGCGATCGGGTGATCTGGCCGAGGGCGGCACGATCGTGGAGGGCACCTCGGGCAACACCGGCATCGCCCTCGCCGCCATCGGCGCGGCGCGCGGCTACCGCGTGATCATCGCCATGCCCGAGACCATGTCCCTCGAGCGCCGCGCCATCATGCGCGCATTCGGCGCGGAGCTCGTGCTCACGCCCGGACCGGAGGGGATGCGCGGCGCCGTCGCCAAGGCCGAGGAGATCCAGGCCTCGACCCCGGGCGCGATCCTCGCGCGCCAGTTCGCGAACGAGGCCAACGTCGAGATCCACCGCGAGACCACCGCGAAGGAGATCTGGGAGGACACCGACGGCGGCGTCGACATCGTCGTGGCGGGCATCGGCACCGGCGGCACCATCACCGGCGTCGGGCAGGTGCTCAAGGAGCGCAACCCGGAGATCCGCATCGTGGCCGTCGAGCCCGCCGACTCGCCGCTGCTCACCGAGGGGCGCGCGGCGGGCCACAAGATCCAGGGCCTCGGCGCGAACTTCGTGCCCGAGATCCTCGACCGCTCCGTGATCGACGAGGTGCTCGACGCGCCCCTCGACGAGGCGCTGCGCCATTCCCGCGAGCTCACCAGGCGCGAGGGCATCTTCTCGGGCATCTCCTCGGGCGCCAACCTCTGGGGCGCGCTCGAGGTCGCGAAGCGGCCCGAGAACGCGGGCAAGAACATCGTCGTGATCATCGCCGACACCGGCGAGCGGTACCTGTCCAGCATCCTCTTCGACGACATCCGCGAGTAGCCCGCCGTACCGGCAGTCAGGGACATCAGCATCACAGGAAGCAGGCAGAGCACCGGCATGTCGAATCCGCAGGAGTACCGCCCCCGCAGCCGCGTCGACGCGTGCTTTCGCCTCGTGCGCGAGGACATCTACGCGGTGCGGCGGGGCGATCCCGCCGCACGCTCGAAGCTGTCGATCGTGCTGAACTACTCCGGCCTGCACGCCGTGTGGGCGCACCGCCTCTCGCACCGCCTGTGGCTGCACGGCCACCGGCTCTCCGGGCGGATGGTCTCGCAGCTGGCGCGGTGGCTGACCGGCATCGAGATCCACCCCGGTGCGACCATCGGCAGGCGCCTGTTCATCGATCACGGCATGGGGGTGGTCATCGGCGAGACCGCCGAGGTGGGCGACGACGTGGTGATCTACCACGGCGTCACCCTCGGCGGCGTCTCCGTCAAGCGGGTCAAGCGCCATCCGACGGTCGGCGACGGCACGATGATCGGCGCCGGGGCGAAGCTCCTCGGGCCCATCGAGATCGGCGCCGGCTCGAGCGTGGGCGCGAACGCCGTGGTGACGAGATCGGCTCCGGCCAACTCCATCCTCACGGGCATCCCCGCGAAGGCGCGCCCACGCCGGGGCTCGAGCGCGCCGGCCCCCGGCGACTGGATCATCTGAGGCGCCCGCCCGGGTGCGCATGAGGCCGGCCTGCGGAGCTCCGCAGGCCGGCCTCATGCTCTCGTTCCGGGGTTAGTCCGCCTCCCCCAGCTTCGCCAGCCGTGCCTCCTCGTCGGCGAGGATCGCCGACTCGATGACGGGGCCCAGCGCGCCGTCCATCACCTGGTCGAGGTTGTAGGACTTGTACCCGGTGCGGTGGTCCGCGATGCGGTTCTCGGGGAAGTTGTACGTGCGGATGCGCTCCGAGCGGTCCATCGAGCGGATCTGCGAGGCCCGGGCATCCGCCTCGGCCGCCGCGAGCTCCTCCTGCTGCCGCGCGAGCAGGCGGGCCTGCAGCACGCGCATCGCGGCCGCGCGGTTCTGGATCTGCGACTTCTCGTTCTGCATCGACACGACGATGCCGGTGGGGACGTGCGTGATGCGCACGGCCGAGTCGGTGGTGTTCACCGACTGACCCCCGGGACCGGAGGAGCGGTACACGTCGATCTTCAGGTCGTTCTGATCGATCTGCACCTCCTCCGGCTCGTCCACCTCGGGGAACACGAGCACGCCCGTGGTCGAGGTGTGGATGCGGCCCTGGGACTCGGTGGCCGGCACGCGCTGCACGCGGTGCACGCCTCCCTCGTACTTGAGGGCGGCCCAGACGCCGTCCGCGGGCTCGTTCGAGGAGGACTTGACGGCGATCTGGACGTTCTTGTAGCCGCCCAGGTCCGACTCCGTCTTGTCCAGCAGCTCGATCTTCCAGCCGCGCTGCTCCGCGTAGTGCGTGTACATGCGCAGCAGATCGGCGGCGAAGAGCGCGGATTCCTCGCCGCCCTCGCCGCCCTTGATCTCCATGATCACGTCGCGGCCGTCGTCCGGGTCTCGCGGGATGAGCAGACGGCGCAGCCGCTCCGTCTGCTCCTCGAGCTGCTGCTCGAGCGACTCCGCCTCCTCCGCGAACATCTCGTCCTCGCCCGCGAGCTCCCTCGCTGCGGCGAGGTCGTTCTCCAGCGCGGCGACGCGGTCGTCGGCCGCCACGATCTGCGAGAGCTCCGCGTAGCGCCGGTTGACCTTCTTCGCCCGCGCCGGGTTCGAGTGGAGCTCCGGGTCGGCGAGCTGCTCCTGCAGGTCGGCGTGCTCCGCGCGGAGGGCCGAGATCGAGTCCGCGAACTCGGCGCGACTCACTGCGCGTTCCCGGCGTTGATCGGGTTGGCGCGCACCGAGGCGAGGAAGTCCTCGTTCGAGGAGGTCGAGGAGATCCGCTCGAGCACCGACTCCAGCGCCGCCTGCGCGTCGCCGTGCAGGGCGCGGCGGATGGACCAGGTGACCTCGAGCTCGTCGCCGCTCAGCAGCTGGTCCTCGTGCAGGGTCGAGGACTGCTGGATGTCGACCGCCGGGAAGATGCGCTTGTCGGCGATCTCGCGCGACAGCCGCAGCTCCATGTTGCCGGTGCCCTGGAACTCCTCGAGGATGACCTCGTCGGTGCGCGAGCCGGTCTCGACCATCGCGGTGGCCAGGATGGTGAGCGAGCCGCCGTTCTCGACCTTGCGGGCCGCGCCGAAGAAGCGCTTCGGCGGGTACAGGGCCGAGGCGTCCACGCCGCCGGCGATGATGCGGCCGGATGCGGGCGCCGTGAGGTTGTAGGCGCGGCACAGCTGCGTGATGGAGTCGAGCAGCACCACGACGTCGAGGCCGAGCTCAACGAGCCGCTTCGCGCGCTCGATCGCGAGCTCCGCGATCGTCGTGTGGTTCTCCGCGGGCATGTCGAACGTGGAGGCCACGACCTCGCCGTGGATGGTGCGCTCGAGACGGGTGACCTCCTCGGGGCGCTCGTCCACGAGCACGAGCATGAGGTGCGTGTCGGGGTGGTTCTCGGCGATGGCGTTCGCGATGCGCTCGAGCATGATCGACTTGCCCGACTTCGGCGGGGCCACGATGAGCCCACGCGTGCCCCGGCCGATGGGCGCGAAGAGGTCGATCATGCGCTGCGCGGCGTGGCCGTCCCTGGTCTCGAGCACGATGCGCTCGTTCGGGTAGAGCGGGGTGAGCCGGTCGAACTCGGGCCGCTCGCGGCCGGGCTCGGGCGTCTCGCCGTTGATCGTGTCCACGCGCACGAGCGCGTTGTACTTCTGACGGCCGCCCTGGTGCTCGCCCTCGCGGGGCTGGCGGATCGCGCCGACGATCGCGTCGCCCTTGCGCAGGCCGTACTTCTTGACCTGGCCGAGCGAGACGTAGACGTCGTTGACGCCCGCGAGGTAGCCGGAGGTGCGCACGAAGGCGTAGTTGTCGAGCACGTCGAGGATGCCGGCGATCGGCAGCAGCACGTCGTCCGGCGCGATCTCGGGATCGGCGTCGTCGCGCTGGTTGCGCTTGCGGTCGCGGTTGCGGCCGCCCTGCTTCTGCTCCTCCTGCTTGCCCTGCTGCGGGCCGTTCTGCGAGTCCTCGCCCTGCTGGCCCTTGCCGCGGTTGCGATTCCGGTTGCGCTTGCGGCCGGAGCCCTGCTGCTCGGACTTCTGCTCGGAGCGCGCCTCCTCGGCCTCCTCCGGCTCGTCCCGGGCCGGGGGCAGGACGATGTCGTCCAGCGTCAGCGTCTTCTCGTCCTCGGCGGAGGGCTTGCCATCGCCGCCCTTGCGCGGCTTCGACTCGGAGGGCTGCTTCGACTCGGGCGCGCCGGCATCCTGCTTGGCGTGGTCGCGCTGCTTGCCGCGGTTGCGGCCGCGCGAGCGGCCCGAGGGCTGCTGCTCGTCCTCCTGCGGCTTCGAGGCGGCCTGTCGCTCGGAGGCCTCGCCCTTGGCGGCCGCCTCCTCCTGCTCGGCCGGCTCCGCCTTCCTGCTCTTGGCCCCGCCCCGGCCGCGGGGCTGCTCGCCCTGCTCGGGAGCGCTCTCGGCCTTAGCGGCCTCCCGCTCGGGGGCCGCGGCCTCCGGCTCGGCCTTCGCGGCCGGCTGCTCGGCGCTCTTCGCGGCGGGCTTGGCGCCCTGTCCGGCGCGGGCGGCCTCGATGGCCTCGATCAGCACCGTCTTGCGCATGCGCGCGGCGCCCTTGATTCCGAGGCCCTGGGCGATGGTCTGGAGGTCGGCGACACGCATGGAGCTGAGCGGACGGCTCTGCTCTTCGTGCTGCGTGGACGCCGCTTCGGCACCGTGTGAAGTGTCGGTCATAGTTGCAATTCCTTGGGTGATGGCGCGCAGGCGATAGCGCGCAGGTGTGGAATGAGGCAGCGGCAACCGCGATCGCGTCTGCGCGAAACCGGGCAGGAGTTGAACCGCGTCTGGTTGCGGCGTCGCCTCACATCAATGCGTTCCGAGGCCCCGCGTATCGACGCTAGGCCGACGGTGACACCGTCTGTTTCGAAACCTCTTCAACTGTAGCACCCTGGATATCCACGGCCGTGGGATACGCGGTCCAGGTCGTATCGGTGTGGGCGGCCGCGATCTCGGCGGCCCGGAGTCGCGCCGCCGGGTCGTCGGCCAGCACGAGCACGCTCGGCCCCGCCCCCGAGACGACCGCGGCGAGGCCCTCGGCCCGCAGCTCGTCGATCAGCGCCTTCGTCTTCGGCATCGCGGAGGCCCGGTAGCTCTGGTGCAGCCGGTCCTCTGTGGATTCGAACAGCAGCTCCGGGCTCTGCGCGAGCGCCGCGACGAGCAGCGCCGCGCGGGACAGGTTGAAGATCGCGTCCGCATGGGGCACCTGCGAGGGCTGCAGGGAGCGCGCCACCGAGGTCGACATGGTCTCCTCCGGCACGAGCACGAGCAGCGAGACGCCGCGGTCGACCATCAGCCGCTTGGAGCGGGGCTCGCCGTCGGCGGCCATCCAGGCGATCGTGAGTCCGCCGAACAGGCAGGGCGCCACGTTGTCGGGGTGGCCCTCGAGATCGGTGGCGAAGCGGAGCAGCCGCTCGCTCGAGACCGACTCCCGGTCGCCGATGAGGCCGGCCGCGCCGACGACGCCGGCGACGATGGCCGCGCCGGATGACCCGAGGCCGCGGCCGTGGGGAATGGTGTTCCTGGCCCGGAGCCGCAGCCCCGGCCGCTCGTATCCGAGCTGGTCGAGCGCGTAGTGGAGCGCCTGCACGACGAGGTGGGACTCGTCGGTGGGCACCTCGCCCGCGCCGACCCCCTCGACCTCGATCTCGTAGCGGCCCGGCTCGATCGTCTCGATCTCGACCTCGTCGTACTCGGCGAGCGCGAGGCCGAGCGTGTCGAACCCGGGCCCCAGGTTGGCGCTGGTCGCGGGGACCCGCACGAGGACGCGGCGGCCCTCCGTCACACGGCTCATGCGTTCGCGCCTTCGACTCGGAGCACGCCGTTCACGCGGTGCACGGCCGGGCTCTGGGCGAGCGCGTCGACGAGCTTCGAGAGCGAGCCCTCCTTGGCCCGGTGGGTGCCGATCACGAGCGTCGCGCGGGCGTCCTCCGCGACCTCGCCGTCCTCGTCCGTCGCGGGCGCCGCCTGCTCGAGGGTCGCCACCGAGACGCCGTGCTCCGCGAAGGTCTGCGCGATGCCCGCGAGGATGCCCGCCTCGTCCTCGGCCTCGAGCGAGATCTGGTAGCTCGTGTCGATCTCCGCCACCCCGAGCACGGGGAGGTCCGCATCCATCGACTCGCCGAGGCCCGGGCCTCCCAGGAGGTGCCGGCGGGCGGCGGCGACGAGATCGCCCAGCACCGCCGAAGCGGTCTCCACGCCGCCGGCTCCGGCGCCGTAGAACATGAGGGAGCCGGCCGCCTCGGCCTCGACGAAGATGGCGTTGTTCCCGCCGTGCACGCTGGCGAGGGGATGCGCCTCCGGCACGAGGGCCGGGTAGACGCGGGCCGAGACCCGGTCGGGGCCGTCCCCGGGCGCCGCCACGCGCTCGCAGATGGCCAGGAGCTTGACCACGAAGCCCGCCCGCTTGGCGTCCTCGATCTGCTCGATCGAGACCGAGGTGATGCCCTCGCGGTGCACCTCGTCGACGGGGACGCTGGTGTGGAAGGCGATGGAGGCGAGGATCGCGGCCTTCTGCTGGGCGTCGTAGCCCTCGATGTCGGCGGTCGGGTCGGCCTCCGCGTAGCCGAGGTCCGTCGCGATGCGCAGCGACTCCTCGAAGGAGTCCCCGCGGGTGTGCATGCGGTCGAGGATGTAGTTGGTCGTGCCGTTGACGATGCCGAGGATCCGCTCGACCCGGTCCCCGCCGAGGTTCTCGCGCAGGGGCCGGATGATCGGGATCGCGCCGCCCACGGCCGCCTCGTAGTAGAGCTGCGCGCCGACGCGCTCGGCCAGCTCGAACAGCTCCGCGCCGTGATGCGCGAGCAGCGCCTTGTTCGCGGTGACCACGTCGGCGCCCGACTCCAGTGCGAGCGTGATGAGCTCGAGCGCCGGGTGCAGGCCGCCCATGAGCTCGATCACGACATCGGCGGAGAGGATCAGCCGCTCCGCGTCGGTGGTGTAGAGCTCCCGGGGCAGCTCGACATCGCGCCTGCCGTCCACGTTCCGAACGGAGATCCCGATGAGCTCGAGGCGCGTGCCCACGCGGCGCTCGTACTCGTCGGCCTGCTCGAGCAGGAGCCGGGCGACCTGGCTGCCGACCGAACCGGCCCCGAGCAGGGCCACCTTGATGGTGCGTTTCTCGTTCATCTAGCTGTTCTCCTCCGGGGTCCACGCGGTGTCGGCCGCGAGCAGATCGTCAATGGTGATCCGGCGCACGAGGGTGCGCGCCGAACCGTCTCGGACCGCGACGACGGCGGGGCGGTCGAGATAGTTGTAGTGGCTCGCCATCGACCAGCAGTAGGCGCCCGTGGCGGGCACCGCGAGCAGGTCGTCCGGGGCGACGTCCTCGGGCAGGTAGTCGTCGTGGACCACGATGTCGCCCGACTCGCAGTGCTTGCCCACCACGCGCACGAGCTGCGGGGCAGCCTCGGAGACGCGGTTCGCGAGGCGCGCGCAGTAGTTCGACCCGTAGAGGGCCGGGCGGATGTTGTCGCTCATCCCGCCGTCCACCGCCACGTACCGCCGCCGGGCCGCTCCCCCGCCCTCGAGCGGCACAGAGACGTCCTTCGTGGTGCCGACCGTGTACAGGGTCGTCCCGGCGGGGCCCGCGATCGCGCGGCCAGGTTCGAAGGTGATCCGCGGCATGTCGCTGCCGGTCTCCTCGCACACCCGCGCGACCTCGCCGGCGATGCCCCGCGCGAGCGCGTCGAGGGTCGGCGCGTCGTCGCTCGGGAGATACGCGATGCCGAAGCCGCCGCCGAGGTTCACCTCGGGCACGGGGCCGCCCTCGAGCAGCTCGGCTCGGAAGCGCATGAGTTTCTCGGCCGCGGCGCCGAAGCCGGCCGCCTCGTAGATCGAGGAGCCGATGTGCGAGTGGAGGCCGAGCAGCTCGAGCGAGTCGAGTTCGCGGATGCGCGCCGCGGCGGTGCGGGCCACGTCGAACGTGAGACCGAACTTCTGGTCCTCGTGGCTGGTCGCGAGATACGAGTGCGTGGAGGCGTGGATCCCCGCGTTCAGGCGGATCATCACCGGCTGCACGCGGCCGAGCTCCGCCGCGACCTCGCCGATGCGCTCGATCTCCTGCAGCGAGTCGACGATGATGGAGCCGAGGCCGGCCTCGACGGCGCGCCGGATCTCGGCGCGGGACTTGTTGTTGCCGTGCAGGCCGATCCGGGCCGGCTCGATGCCGGCGGCCAGCGCGACCTCGAGCTCCCCGCCCGAGGCCACGTCGAGTCCGAGACCGGCCTCCGCCATCCAGCGGGCGATGTCGATCGAGAGGAACGCCTTCGACGCGTAGTGCAGCTCGACCTCCGCGCCGATGGCGCGGAACGCCTCGGCGAACGCCGCCGCGGCGCCCTCGGCCCGGGTACGCATATCCGCCTCGTCGACGACGTAGAGCGGCGAGCCGAAGCGCTCCAGCAGCTCGGAGGCCCGCACGCCGCCGAGGAGCAGCTCGCCGTCCGGGGTGCGCGAGGCGGTGCTCGACCACACATTTCCGTCGAGTCGGTTGAGATCGCCTTCCGGGGGGCGGAGCCATGTCGGGGCGAGCGGACTGGAAAACGGAGAAGCGGTGGGATTCTGCATCCCGGTCATCCTACCGGGTCGGAGAGTCCCACCGCTTCCTCGATCGGGGCGCGGGCCGCGCCCCGATCAGGGCCTCAGCCGCCCAGGCAGAACGCCCCCGCGAGGTCGTTCGTGTCCACGTCGTAAAGGGTCCACTGCAGGTGGATGCCCTCGGCGGTGATCTCGGCCTCGCTCACGTAGGGCTCGAGGCCGCTGCCCTCGCAGATGTCCTGCTGCATCGACCGCTGGTCCTCGGGGATGGAGCTGAGCATGTCGCTGCCGTCCTGCGTGGCGCTCACGATCTCGAAGACCATCCACCCGTCGACGGGCTTCACCTGCATGACCATCTCCATGGTCATGCCGTACTGCGACATCGAGACCACGATGCCGTCGTCGGTGAGCTCGACGTTGCCGCCCTCGAACTCGGCTTCGCCCGTGAGCAGGCTCTCCGCGGGCACGTTCACGTCCACGGTGACCGTGTCGATGACGCCGTCGGCGTCCGAGGGAGCCTGCTTGAGCGTGTAGGTGACGTCGACCGGGCCGTCGGCCGTCTGCAGGTCGCTGCCCGTGAGCGTGACCTCGGAGTACTTGCCCTGCAGGCTCTCGAGCACGTAGAGGCCGCCGCCGAAGGAGCCGTCGAAGTCGCCCTCGATGGGGTCCTCGCCGATGCTCAGCCCCTGGTCGGCGATCAGCGCCTCGTAGCCGTTCGCGGCGGATCCGCGCCCGATGAACTCCCAGGCCGCCAGGCCGATGACGAGCAGCAGCACGACGCCTCCCGAGATGAGGCCGATGAGCATGCCCTTGCCCTTCTTCTTGGGCGCGCCGGACGTGCCCGAGGAGGGCGCGGGGGCCTCGCCGTAGGCGCCCGCGTAGGGATTATTGGCGTCCTGGCCGTACCCGCCGTAGGACTGGGTCTCGGGCTGACCGTAGCCCTGGCCGTAGGAGTGCTGCGAGGCGGAGTCGCCCTGCTGCCCGAACGACTGCTGGCCGTACCCGCCCTGGCCGTACGAATCCTGCTGGCCGTACGAGTCCTGCTGGCCGAACACCGAGGGCTCGGTCTGCTGGAAGCCGTCCCCGGAGCCGTACTGCTGCGTGGGCTGGTCCTGCTGGCCGTACTGCCCGTAGGAGTTCGAATCCGATTGCCCGTAGGAGGACTGCCCGTACTCGCCGGCGCCGTAGCCGCCCTGGCCGAAATCGCTCGAGCCGTAGCCGCCCTGCTCCGATCCGGGCTGCCCCGCGCCCTGCTGGCCGTTCGCGCCCTGGCCGTAGGAGTCCTGACCGTAGGAGTCCTGACCGGAGGCCTGCTGGCCGTACTGCGAATAGGGGGCGTCACCGCCGAACTGCGGCGACTGCCCGTACTGGCCCTGTCCGTATTGACCCTGGCCGTACTGCCCCTGCCCGAAGTCGTCGCCCTGCCCGGGCTGCGGCCGGCCGTTCTCGGGCTGCTGGCCCTGCCCCGGCTGCTGACCCCACGGATTCTGGTTTCCGGCGTTCGGGTCGTACGTCATGGTGGAACTCCTTGTTCGGGAATCTGGCGGCCGGGTGCTGCCGAGGTCGTGCGAGCCGCACCGCCTATTGAAACACTTCGTCCGCGCCGCCCCAATGCGCGCGGCGCGAATTCCCTCCAGCGGATGACTCGCCGGATGCTGGTGATCAGTCTAGAGGACCGGGTGCGGCAATCAGCAGGCCCCGAGGGTCTGGAAGGACTCCGCGGCGAGCGTGAACGCCCGGTCGGCGCGATAGCCGATCTCGAGCCGGTCCTCGACGACGGAGACCGACGTGATCTGGAGCATCTCCGGCAGGTACTGCGCGGCGCAGATCTGCAGCGAGAAGCGCTCGGGGTCCACCGGGATGTCGGTGCCCACCGAGCCGGCGCTGAGCGACAGATCCTCCGCGAGGATCTGCAGCCGGCCGCCGCTCTGCACCCGGACCGAGGCGCTCACATCCACCCGCACCTCGGCGCCGAAGGCCGAGAAGGAGGTCGCGTACCCCAGTCGGCCGTCCTGCAGCCGCACATCGTCGATCGACAGCCCCGACTCGGCCGCGACCTCCTGCAGCAGGGTGTTCAGCTGCGCCTCGTCGATCGTGAGGGTGCCGTCGAGCGCGCCGACCGCGATGGGCTGCTCGAGGTCCACCTGCCGGGCCTCGAGCGCGACCGCGCCCGTCGCGCCGCCGAAGGTGAGCGAATCGCTCTCCAGGCGGAGGCCCGAGAGCTCGCCCCCGATGAGCTCGCACAGCACGCACCAGCCCGTCGTCGAGGCGCTCACCTCCGCGGCCACGCCCTCCGGGAGCGCCTTCTCCGTCTCGCTCGCGGCCACGTGGCCGACGACGCCCCGCGCCGCGAACTCGGCCGAGAGCGGCACGACGATGATCGCGACCAGCGCGATCCACCAGCCGAGTCCGCGGATGCGTCGACGTCGCGCCATGCGCTACATCCGCTCCGGCGCGTCGACCCCGAGCAGCCCGAGCCCGTTCCGGAGCACCTGCGACGCGGCCTCGTTGAGCACGAACCGGCTCGAGTGCACCGCCTCGACGGGCGCATCGCCCTGCGGGATGACGCGGCAGTTGTCGTACCAGCGGTTGTACGCGGCGGCGAGGTCCTCGAGGTACCGCGCGACGCGGTGCGGCTCCCGCTCGGTCGCCGCGACCTCGAGGATGCGCGGGAATTCGCGGAGCTGGCCCAGCAGCTCGTTTTCCGCCGCGTGCGCGAGCGTCGCGGGGTCGAACGCCCCGCCGTCGATCCCCGCCTGGGCCGCGTTGCGGGCCACGGCGCGGGTGCGCGCGTGCGCGTACTGCACGTAGTAGACGGGGTTGTCGTTGGAGCGGCTCACGAGCAGGTCGAGGTCGATGTCGATCGACGTGTTGGTCGAGGAGCGCACGAGCGAGTAGCGCGCCGCGTCAACCCCGACGGCGTCCACGAGGTCGTCGAGCGTGACGATCGTGCCGGCGCGCTTGGACATCCGCACGGGCTGGCCGTCCTTGACGAGGTTCACCATCTGGCCGATGAGGATCTGCATGTTCACGTTCGGCACGTCGCCGAAGCTCTCCGCCATCGCCATCATGCGGCCGATGTAGCCGTGGTGGTCCGCGCCGAGCATGTAGAGGCACTCGTCGAAGCCGCGCTCGCGCTTGTTGAGGTAGTAGCCGATGTCCCCGGCGAAATAGGTGGGCTCGCCGTTCGAGCGGATGATGACCCGGTCCTTGTCGTCGCCGAAATCGGTCGTGCGCAGCCACACCGCGCCCTCCGCCTCGTAGATGCGGCCGAGGTCGCGCAGGCGCTGGATCGCGAGGTCCACGGACCCGTCGGTGTGCACGGAGTCCTCGTGGAAGAACACGTCGAAGTGCACGCGGAACTCCTCGAGCTTCTCGCGGATCGCGCCGAACATGAGCTCCACGCCGTGCGTGCGGAACACCTCTTGCCGGGCCGCGCGGTCGGGCGCGACGGCGAGCTCCTCGGCGTGCGCCGCGGCGACCTCGTTCGCGATGTCGACGATGTACTGGCCCGCGTAGCCGTCCTCGGGCGCGGGCTCGCCGAGGTGCGCGGCCACGAGGGAGCCGGCGAAGCGGTCGATCTGCGCGCCGTGGTCGTTGAAGTAGTACTCGCGGGTCACGTCGGCGCCGGCCGCTGAGAGCACGCGCGCGAGGGAGTCCCCCACGGCCGCCCAGCGCGCCCCGCCGAGGTGGATGGGGCCGGTCGGGTTGGCCGAGACGAACTCGAGGTTGATGCTGCGCCCCTCGAGCGAGCCGCCGGACCCGTAGTGCTCCCCCGCCGCGACGATCTCGCGCGCGAGCTCGCCCGCGGCGGCCTCGTCGAGCGTGATGTTGATGAAGCCCGGGCCCGCCACCTCGACGCGCTTCACCGAGGGATGCTCCTCGAGCCCCTCGGCGATCTCCTGCGCGAGCTCGCGCGGGTTCGTGCCGACCCGCTTCGCGAAGCGCATCGCGACGTTCGAGGCCCAGTCGCCGTGCTCGCGGTTGCGAGGACGCTCGAGCTTGAGATCCTCCGCGGTCGGTTCGAGGGCTTCGCCGCCTTCGCGTCGGTCGAGCGCGGCGCGTACCGCGGCGGCGAGTACTGGGGTCAGAGTCGAGTCGTTCATCAGGGTCAATCGTAGGCGGTGCCGGGGGCGGTCGTGAATCGGATGTGAACCCCGCCCCGGATCCTGCTACAGTGATCCAGTTGCCTCCGTAGCTCAGTGGATAGAGCGCCGGTTTCCGGTACCGTAGGTCGCAGGTTCGACTCCTGTCGGGGGCACGCTTCGCAGGCGCCCGGAGTGATTCTCGGAATCCTCCGGGCGCTTCGCCGTTTCCCCGCGGCCCGACGCATCCGCCCGGATCCGCAGGCCGCGCAGCAGCCGCTCGAGCTGCTCGGCCCCGGCGCGCGGCGCCTCCGGGTGCCACTGCACCCCGAGCAGGGGCGCCGATACGTGCTCGACGCCCTCGATCACGCCGTCCGGCGCCGCCGCGCTCACGCGCAGCCCCGCCCCGAGCCGCTCGACCGCCTGATGGTGGTAGGACTGCGTCGAGAGCGGGGCGCCGCCGAGCAGCCCGGCCAGTCGGGTGCCTCGGACCGGGACGACCGGGTGGGCGATGAACTTGTCCGAACCCGCTCCGCCGCCCCGGTGAGCGTCCGCACTGTCGAGATGCTGCACCAGGCTGCCGCCGAGCGCCACGTTCAGCAGCTGCAGGCCGCGGCAGATGCCGAGCAGGGGCGTCTCCCGCTCGAGCGCGGCGCGGATGAGCGCGATCGTGCGCCGGTCGGCGAGCGGCAGGTGCGCCCCCGCCTCCGGATAGTCCTCGCCGCCGCCGTAGAGCGAGGGATCGACGTCCTCGCCGCCCATGATCACGACCGCGTCGGCCTGCTCGAACCCGGTGAGCACCTCGGCCTCGCGGATATCGCCGATGAGCATCCGCCCCGTGACCCAGCCGACCGCCGACGCCGCGGTCACGACCCGACGGCTCAGGGAGTCGAGCACGTCCGTGAAGGCGTGGTCCTCGCGGCGGCGGGTGGCGTCGACGACGAGGAGGAAGGGCGCGGAGACGGTCACGATCTCGTTATACCAGGGGCGGACGCTCCGGGAAACGGCTCGGTGCCCCGCGGTTGCGGGGCACCGTCGTCGTGTCGAGGAACCGATGCCGGCGGTCGGCCTTGATCGGTTCGCGGGACTTGGGTTCGGTATCGCTGAGAGAGCTAGTGCTCCGTACCGCGCTCGAAGTCCGTGAACGCCTCGTGGAGGCGGTCAAGAAACTGGTCGACGTCGTGAGGGTCGTACCCCTCGCGGAATCGGGTCTGCGCGAACGCCACCGACTGCACGTGCTCGGCAGTCACCGGTTGGCGCTTCGGGGACTCCCCGGCCTCGTAGTGCCGAAGGGTGTCCACCACACGGTCGAGGAAGTGGTCCACTTCCATCTGGTCGTAGCCGACCGTGTACTTCGTGGCGCGGAACTGCTCCTGCAGCACATCATCACTGCGCACGTATGCCTCCGTAAATTCAGTACATTGGGACAGAACCGCGAGCAATGTTACGCCCTCTCCGCGCCGTACCGGGCCCCACAAAGCCGAATCGGTCTGGAAGGATCGAGGCATGCTCATCCGACTGCTCCGCGACACGCTCCTCGACTCGCCGCTCTCCCGTCTGGGGAGCACGATCGCCACCGGCATCGCGCTCGCCTACGGCGTGCCGCTGTCGACCGGGCGCATCGAGCGCCGCAACCGGCTCATCGTGCTGCAGGGGCTGCCGCGCTGGGCCTTCCGCCGCGGCGGCGTGTGCGTGGGCAGGGTCTACCTCACGAGCCGCAACGTCTCGCCGAGGGTGCTGCGGCACGAGGAGCGCCACGTGCGCCAATGGGAGCGCTACGGGATGCTCTTCCCCCTGCTCTACGGGCTCGCCGGCGCGGACCCGCTCAGGAACCGCTTCGAGATCGAGGCCGGGCTGGAGGACGGCGGCTACGTCCGACCGCGCCGCGGCTGAGCGCGATCACGCCGGCTCCGGCGCCCGCGCGGCCCAGTCGTACACCCGCTCGAGCTCGGCGCCGAAGCGCAGGAGCAGGGACTCCGCGCCCGGGCGCCCGATCGCCTGCACGCCCCACGGCAGCGGGTCCGCCTCGACCGGCAGGGTGATCGCGGGCAGCCCCGCGACGTTGAGGTAGCTCGTGTACGGCGTGTACTGGCACTGCTCGACGAAGTTGCGGTCGCCGTCCTCCTGGTCGTACCACCAGAGCGGGCGCGGGGACATCGCGAGCGAGGGGGTGAGCACGAGGTCGTACGGCGCGTAGTCCGCGATGAGCTGCTGCTCGAACCGCTGCAGCGCGCCGAGCGCCCCCACCACGCGGCTTGCCGGGAGCGTGCGCCCCACCTCGATGAGCCAGCGCGTCAGGGGCTGCACGTGCGCGAGCGCCTCGTCGTCGAGCGGCACCCCGGACGCGCCGCCCTGCCAGATCGCGCGGAAGGCGTCGACGTACTCGGGGAACGGTCGGGGCTCGACCGGCTCCACGCGGTGCCCGAGGCGCTCGCACGCCGCCGCCGCCCGCTCCAGCACCGCCTGCGCCGCCGGATCGAGGCGGATGTCGTAGTGCGAGGCCCAGGGCGACCACGTGTTGAAGCCGATCCGCAGCCGCTCGAGCGGGCGCTCCAGCGCCTCGAGGTAGGAGGCCTCCCCCGCCGGGGCCGTGAGCGCGAAGCGGTCGTGCGGGCTGCCGTCGCCCCGCTTCGCGATCATGCCGTCGAGCAGCAGCGCCGCATCCTCGACGGTGCGCGCGATGGGCCCGGCCACGCCCAGCCCGCCCAGCGCGTCGATGCCGGAGCCGCCGGGTACCCGCCCGCGCCCCGGCTTGAGCCCGACCAACCCGCAGGCGGCGGCGGGGATGCGGATCGACCCGCCGCCGTCCGATCCGGGCGCGAAGGGCAGCATCCTCGCCGCCGCGGCGACCGCCGCGCCGCCCGAGGAGCCGCCGGGCCCGCGCTCGAGGTCCCACGGGTTGCGGGCGACGCCGCCGTCGAGCCGGTTCTCGGTGTAGGAGGGGAAGCCGAACTCGGGGGTGTTGGTCTTGCCGAGCGATACGCCGCCAGCGGCATCCATGTCCTCGACGATCGGCGAGGAGCGCTCCGGCACGTACCCGGTCATCGACCTGGAGCCGAAGCTCGTCGGCACGCCGGCGCGATCCGAGAGGTCCTTGTCGCCGAAGGGCAGGCCCCAGAGCGGGAAGGCGCGCAGGTCGCGGGCGGCGCGGGGGTCCTCCTGCCGCGCCTCGTCCAGCCGCCGCGCCCGCTCGAGCGCCGCCTCGCCCGTCACGGTCGTGAAGGCGCGGAGCGAATCGTTGCGCTCCTCGATGCGGGCGAGATAGTGCTCGACCAGTTCGAGGCTCCGCAGCTCGCCCTCGGCGAGAAGGCGGCGCTGCTCGACGGCGGACAGCTCGTGGAGTTCGCTCATGCCCCGAGCCTATCGACTGCCGCTCACGAGTCCACCCGCCAGTCCACCGGCGCGGCGCCCTGCTCCTCGAGCATCGCGTTCGCGCGCGAGAACGGGCGGGAGCCGAAGAACCCGCGCGAGGCCGAGAGCGGGGACGGATGGGGGGACTCGACGGCCGGGGTCGGCCCGAGGAAGACCTTGGTGCGCCGGGCGTCGTTGCCCCAGAGGATCGCGACGAGCGGGCCGCCGCGCGAGGCGAGCGCCCGCAGCGCGGTCTCGGTGACGTCCTCCCATCCCTTGCCGCGGTGCGAGGCCGGACGGCCCGGCTGCACGGTGAGCGCGCGGTTGAGCAGCAGCACGCCCTGCTCGCTCCATCGGGCGAGGTCGCCGTGCTCGGCCGGCGGGATGCCGAGATCGTCGTGCAGCTCGCGGTAGATGTTGTCGAGCGAGCGCGGGATCGGCCGCACCTCGCGGTCCACCGCGAAGCTCAGGCCGATCGGATGCCCCGGCGTCGGGTAGGGGTCCTGCCCCACGATGACCACGCGCACATCCGCGAACGGCTGCTTGAAGGCGCGGAGCACGTTCTCGCCCGCGGGCAGGTAGCCACGCCCCGCCGCGTTCTCGGCGCGCAGGAACCGCCCGAGCTCGGCGATGCGGCCCTCCACGGGCGCGAGCGCCTCCGCCCAGCCCGGGTCCATGCGGCCCGAGGAAACCAGATCCGCGAGCGTCATGCCGGCTCCTCCGCCCGCGAGCTCTCGACGCGGACGCCGCCGTCCGCGGCCGAGATCTGCCAGAGCGAGCCGCGTCCCAGCAGCTCGAGCGCCGTCTCGGAGACCTCGAGCGCCGTGCCCTCGTCGAGGGCCAGGACCGTCTCGACGAGCCCCGATTCGCAGCAGGCCACGCCGAGCCCCACGAGGCCCCGCTGCGCGGCGTGGCCCAGCACCGACATGTCGATCAGGCCCAGCCCGGGTTCCACGCGCACCTCCCCGGCCGAGCCGGCGGGGCCGGCGGGGCCGGCGGGGGCCACCCTGACGCCCCCGATCTCGTCCCCGCCGAGGATCGCCGCCTCCGAGGCGACGACCGCGCCGGCGCCGATGCCGAGGTACGGCACCCGCTCGTGCACGAGCCTGCGGAGGTCGGTCGCCCGGTCGGCCAGCGCCGCGAGCAGCGCCGCGGGGGCGCCGTCGGCGACGAGGATGCCGTCGGCGGTGAGGAGCTCGCCGCCGTCGAACCCCGCCGTCACCGCGTCCGATTCGTCCGTGCGCGCGGCGAGCGCGACGCATTCGACCCGCGAATCGATGCCGAACGACACCGCCTCGTGCAGCGCGGCGTCCGGGTGCTCCCCCGCGACGATCACCGCGACGCGCGGGATCCGACCGCCCGCCCGCGCCTGCGCGGACGCCACGAACCGATCGACGATGGGGCGCAGAGCCTCGCGATCGCCGCCGCCAGCCAGAAGAATGCTCATCGCCTCCATCGTGCCACGGATGGGCCCGCGCGTTACGCCCGGAATTGGCAGAGCTCCCGGATGCGGGCAGGATACTCGGTAGGCGACGAAGCCCCGATCCGGGATTCGACGCGATCGAATCCCACGACGACTAAGGAGTCCACGAATGACGCCACGGTTCGAAACGCTGCAGGTGCACGGCGGCGCCCAGACCGACCCGACCACCAACGCGGTGATCACCCCGATCTATCAGACGACCGCCTACGCCTTCAACGACGCGGAGCACGCGGCGGGGCTCTTCGCGCTCACCGAGACCGGCAACATCTACACGCGCATGATGAACCCGACTACCGACGTGCTCGAGCGGCGCGTGGCCGCGCTCGAGGGCGGCGCCGCCGCGCTCGCCACCTCCTCGGGGCAGGCCGCGGAGATGCTCGCGGTGCTGAACATCGCCGGCGCGGGCGACCACATCGTCTCCTCCACGTCGATCTACGGCGGCACCTTCAACCTCTTCAAGTACACCCTCGCCCGGCAGGGCATCGAGGTCACCTTCATCGCCGATCAGGACGACCCCGAGGAGTGGCGCGGCGCCGTCCGCCCGAACACCAAGCTGTTCTTCGCCGAGACGATCGGCAACCCCGCGATCAACGTGCTCGACATCGAGGCCGTCGCGCAGGTCGCCCACGAGGCGGGACTGCCGCTGATCGTGGACAACACGGTCGCGACGCCCTACCTCATCCGCCCCTTCGAGCACGGCGCCGACATCGTCGTGCACTCCGCCACGAAGTACCTCGGCGGCCACGGGGCCGTCGTGGGCGGACTCATCGTCGACGGCGGCCGCTTCCCGTGGAGCGAGCACGTCGACCGCTTCCCCGGCCTCACGGAGCCGGACCCCACGTACAACGGCATCAGCTACACGGGCGCGCTCGGCGACGCCGCCGCGTACATCCTCAAGGCCCGCGTGCAGCTCATGCGCGACATGGGCACGACCCTCGCGCCGGCCTCCGCCTGGCAGATCATGCAGGGCGTCGAGACGCTCAGCCTGCGGATGGAGCGCCACGTGCGGAACGCGCAGGCCGTCGCGGAGTGGCTCGAGCAGCAGGACCAGGTGGTCTCGGTGAACTACGCGGGACTGCCCGAGAGCCCGTGGCACGACCGGATCCGCAGGTACTCGCCGAACGGCGCCGGCGGGCTGCTCACCTTCGAGCTCCGCGGCGGGCACGACGCCGGCCGCAAGGTCGTCGAGGGCGTGGAGCTGTTCAACCACGTCGTGAACATCGGCGATGTGCGCTCGATCATCACGCACCCCGCATCCACCACGCATGCCCAGCTCACCCCCGAGCAGCAGCTCGCGGCCGGCGTCACCCCGGGGCTGATCCGGCTCTCGGTCGGCATCGAGCACATCGACGACATCATCGGCGACCTCGAACAGGCCATCCGAGCGGCGGTCGGCGGCTAGGCTGTCTGCAATGCAATGGAGTGATGCTCTCTACGGGGTGCGCGGCATCGAGCGCGCGGCCGAGCGTCGGAGTTCCTCCGCCATCCGCCCTCCGGCCACGGGCGCGTGGCTGGAGGGCGACGACCCCGGCGCGCGCCGATTCGCGTTCGCCGGGCAGTTCGAGTTCGAGCACGGCGGCTCGGTGCCGCTGCGCATCGCCTACGAATCCTGGGGCGAGCTGAACGAAGACCGTTCGAACGCCGTGCTCGTGCTGCACGCCCTCACCGGCGACTCGCACGTGGAGGGCGCCGTCGGGCGCGGCCACGCCACCCCGGGCTGGTGGCCGGGCCTCATCGGCCCCGGACTCCCCCTCGACACGGACGAGTGGTGCGTCATCGCGCCGAACATGCTCGGCGGCTGCCAGGGCACGACCGGCCCCGCATCCATCTCGCCGGACGGGCGGGAGTGGGGCGCCCGGTTCCCGCGCACGACGATCCGCGACCAGGTGCGCGCGCAGGCGGCCCTCGCCGATGCACTCGGAATCGAGCGCTTCGCGGCGGTCGTCGGCGGTTCGATGGGCGGCATGCAGGCGCTCGAGTGGGGCGCGATGCTGCCCGAGCGCGTGGAGCGGCTGGTGATCTTCTCGGCGCCGCCCGTGATCGACGCGATGACCATCGCACAGAACACGCTGCAGGCCGACGCGATCCGCCTCGATCCCGCATGGGCCGACGGCGACTACTACGACGCCTCCGCCGGCGAGGGCCCCAACCGGGGGCTCGCGCTCGCCCGCCGGCTGGCGATGCTCCAGTACCGCTCGGACACCGAGCTCGACAACCGCTTCGGCCGCTCCTGGCAGTCCTCGCTCGCGCCCGAGGACGGCGTCGGGCGCTACGCGGTGGAGTCCTACCTCGACTTCCACGGCAACCGGTTCACCCGGCGCTTCGACGCCAACAGCTACGTGACGCTCACCAGCGCCATGAACACGCACGACGTCGGCCGCGATCGCGGCGGCGCGGAGGCGGCGCTCGGCAGGATCGAGGTGCCCGCGCTCGTCGTGGGCATCGACAGCGACACGCTCTTCCGGATCGGGACGCAGCACCGCATCGCCGCCGGTCTGGCGAACTCGCTCACGGGCGATCGCGCGATGGTCATCGAATCGCCCTTCGGGCACGACGGCTTCCTGCTCGAGATGCGCGAGGTCGGCGGCGCCCTGCGCCAGGTGCTCGAGCGGCGCTGAGCCGGGCGCGGGCTCAGCGCGTCGGCGCCGCGGCGGGCGACCGCGCTCCTCGCGGCACCATCCGCACGACGGCGAGCACGAGCATCGCGAGGACCAGCAGGTTGCGCAGCAGCAGCGTGAACGCCGCCCACGGGATGCCCGCCGTCACCCAGCCGTAGTACCAGGGGTAGATGACCTGCGTGAGGAGCGCCACGAGGAGCCCGAGCAGCGCCACCCAGCGGAACCAGCGGAAGTCCCACACGAGCCCGACCACGATGACCGGGGCGAGCCACGTGAAGAACTGCGGCGAGCCGACCTTGTTGACGAGGATGAAGGTGGCCACGAGCGCGAGCGTCAGCGAGGGGTACAGCCGCGCGAACCGCGTCCCGCCCCGTGCCGCGAGGAACCCGAACCCGAGCAGCGCGAGGATCACGACGAACATGAGCGGCGTGAGCGCCGAGGCGATGGCGGCCGAGCCCGGGCCCTCGATCTGCGTCGTGAGGATCTGCTGGTCGAAGTAGACGCGATAGCCGCCGGCCCCGAATGCGGCGAGCATGAGCAGCAGGCTCGCGCCGAGCGATTCGACCTGCAGGCCGCGACCGGTCTGCTCGGCGACGAAGCTCGTCAGATGCTCGAAGCGCCATCCGTCGACGAGGAGCATGATCGGCAGCAGCACGGCGAGGCAGGCGAGCACGGCCCCGATCACGAGCCGCCCGCGGCGCCGGATCACGACGAACGCCGCCGCGAAGGGGGCCGCGGGCCACACCTTGATCCACGCCGCGAAGGTGAGCGCGGCCCCGGCGCCCATCGCCCGCTCCCGCAGCGAGAGCATGCCGACGAGCGCGAAGGGGACCGTGATCGCGTCGATCCGGCCGATGCCGATCGGTCCGATCGCGATCATGAAGGCCACCCAGAACCACGCGGCCGCGCGCCGGAGCCCCGCGCCCGCCGCGCCGCGGTTCCTCAGCGTCAGCCACCACAGCGCGGCGAGGTCGAGCAGCAGCACGATCAGCAGCCAGGCGGTCCCGTAGTGCGCGTGCCCGCCGATGAGGTCGGCCAGCCACATCGGCAGGAGCGAGGCCACGGGATAGACGAACGGCTCGTGCACGCCCGGGATCGATCCGGTCTCCGCGGCGCGATCGAGCCAGCCCCGGTAGACGCCCGTCACATCGTTCATCGGCACCGAGGCGTGCCAGGAGGACACCCACCCGTAGTAGAGGTGGCAGGCGATGAAGACGACCCACATCAGCCACAGCTCGACGCCCGGCCCGAACCATCGCGGGCGGGGGACGGCGCGGGGCGCGCGGCGGCCCGCGGCCGTCACGATGCGAGCACCGCGCCGATGACGGCGGGGATCGCGGCGGCCGCGTCCGAGGCGGTGATCGGCCCGCCCGCCGGGCCGGCCGCGAGCCCTCGGGCGTCCGCGACGATCGTTTCGGAGCCCGGCGAGGCGCCCGCGGCCCGCTGGGCCGCGACCCAGCCGGCCCGCGCGTGCACCCAGGCGCCCGCGGCCGCGATCGCGGCCACGTCCTCGTCCGCGAGCGGGTCGGGCGCGCTCGCCGCATGGGCCGTGGCCAGCAGCGCGCCCAGCAGTCCGGCGAGCACGTCCCCCGTGCCCGCCGTCGCGAGCCACGCCGTCGGCGATTCGACGAGCAGGCGATGCTCCCCCCGCGCGATGCGGGTCGTGCCGCCCTTGAGCAGCACGGCGCAGTCGAGCGCATCTGCGGCGCGCAGCGCGGCCGAGCCGGGATCGCGCTCGATCTCCGCCCTCGTGGGCGCGTCGCCGGGCAGCCGTCCGAGCAGCCGTTCGAGCTCCCCCGCATGCGGGGTGACGACGAGTCCGCGCGTGCCCCGCCGGATGGCGCTCAGGGCGCCGGCGTCGGCCACGATCGGGACGCCGGCGGACTCGGCCTCCGCGATGAGCCCGCGCCGCGGGTCGCCCTCGAGATCGGCGAGCCCCGAGCCGATGACCAGCGAGTCGTGCCGCCCCTCGCCGCGCACGACCTCGGGCCGCGCCGCGAGCACGGCCTCGCCGACCGGATCCGGTCCCGCGTACCGGAGCATCCCCGCGCCGCCGCGCGCCGCCGCCTGGGCGCCGAGCACGGCCGCGCCGGGGAAGCCGGCCGAACCGGTCGCGAGCAGCACCACGCCGCGGGTGTACTTGTGGTCGCTCCCCGCCGGGGCCCGGAGGCGCCGGCGCACGAACTCGGCATCGACGGATCGCCATCCGGGCCGGGAGGTGTGTGCCATGCCTGCCAGCTTAGCGAGATCCGGCTCCTCTCAGCGCCGCTCGGTGGCGTCGCGCACCTCGCCCACCAGCTCCTCGATGACGTCCTCGAGGAAGAGCACCCCGAGCGTCTGCCCCGTCTTGTCGATCACCCGGGACAGGTGCCGTCCAGTGCGGCGCATCGAGGCGAGCGCGTCCTCGAGCTCGGTGCCCGCGTACATCGACGCGAGCGGCCGCACCTCGGACTCGACGATGGGCCGGTCGTACTCGGCATCGCCCAGGCCGATGAGGTCCTTGAGGTGGATGTAGCCGACCGGTACGCCCTCCCGCGCGATGATGTAGCGGGAGTAGCCGTACTCGGCCACCGCGCGCTGCACGTCGTGCGGGGTCGCCCCCTCGTGCAGCATCCGGATGCCGGCGATGGGCACCGCCACCTCGCCGACCTTCTTCGAGGTGAACTCGAACGTGTTCGCGAGCGTGCCGGCCTCATCGGTGAGGATGCCCTCCCGCTTCGACTGCGCGACGATGCCCGCCACCTCGTCGAAGGTGAACGTGCTCGTCGCCTCGCTCTTGGGCGTGACCCGGAACGCGCGCAGCGTGAGGTTCGCGACCTCGTTGAGCAGCCAGATGACGGGACGGAACACGCGGGCCACGAACACGAGCGGCGGTGCGAGCAGCAGCACCGCCCGGTCCGGGACCGAGAAGGCGATGTTCTTCGGCACCATCTCCCCGAGCACGACGTGCAGGTAGGTCACGAGGATCAGCGCGATCGCGAAGCCCGAGACGCCGACCCATTCGGCGCTCATGCCGGTCCAGGCGAGCGGCCCCTCCACGAGGTGGTGGATGGCCGGCTCCGAGACGTTGAGGATCAGCAGCGAGCACACCGTGATGCCGAGCTGGGAGGTCGCGAGCATGAGGGTCGCGTGCTCCATCGCGAACAGCGCGGTCTGGGCCGCCTTCGAACCGCGTTCGGCACGGGGCTCGATCTGCGAGCGGCGCGCCGTGATGACGGCGAACTCCGCGGCCACGAAGAACGCGTTGAAGGCGAGCAGGACCACGAGCCAGACGATGCCCTGGATATCCGGGTTCACTGCCGGCCCCCTCGCTCCTCGGACTGCCGCGTGCGCCGCAGCAGCTCTTCGCGGCTCTCGTAGGTGTCGTTCGGGATGAATCGGAGCCGGCTGACGCGGCGGCCGTCCATCTCCTCGACCTCGAGCACGCCCTCGTCGATCGCGACCTGCTCGCCCACCGCGGGCACGCGCGCGAGCTCCATCATCACGAAGCCGCCGATCGTCTCGTAGGGGCCGTCCTCCGCGATGCGGATGTTGAGCCGCTCGCGCAGCTCGTCCGGCCGCAGCAGGCCGTCGAAGCTGATGCGGTCCCGGCGGCGGATGATCTCCGCGTGCGCCCGGTCGTGCTCGTCCACGAGCTCGCCGACGATCTCCTCCACGAGGTCCTCGAGCGTCACCACCCCGGAGGTGCCGCCGTACTCGTCGAGCACGATCGCCATCTGGTAGCCCTCGCCGCTGCGCAGCTCGCCGAGCAGCGCGTCGAGCTCGATGGTCTCCGGCACCATGAGGGCGTCGCGGCGGATCGCCCCCACCGGCACGCTCGCGCGCCGGTCCCGCGGCACCGCGACGGCGTACTTGAGATGCGCGACGCCGACCACGTCGTCGATGTCCTCGTCGGTGACGGGGAAGCGCGAGAACCCGGTCTGGTGCGCGAGCGCGATGAGCTCGTCGACCGAGGCGTCGGCGCCGATCACCGCCACGCGCGGCCGCGGGGTCATCACCTCCTCCGCCGTGTGCTCGCTGAACCGCAGCGTGCGGTTGAGCAGCACGGCCTTGTCGGTGTCGAGCACGCCCGCGAGGGCGCTGCGGCGCACGAGGCTCGAGAGCTCCTCGGCGCTGCGGGCGCCCGAGAGCTCCTCCTTCGGCTCGATGCCCATGCGGCGGATGAGCCAGTTCGCCGACCCGTTGAGCACCGCGACCGCCGGGCGGAACACCGCGGTGAAGACGTTCTGCGCGGGCACCACGATCTTCGCGAGACGGTCCGGCAGCGCGAGGGCGAAGTTCTTGGGGATGAGCTCCCCGATCACCATCGACAGGAACGTCGCGACGAGCATCGCGATGATGGTGCCGATGCTCGACACCCAGTCCTCGCCGATGCCGAGGGCGATCAGCCCGTCCGCGAGGAGGGAGGTGATCGCGGGCTCCATCGTGTAGCCCGTGAGCAGCGTCGTGAGCGTGATGCCGAGCTGCGCGCTCGAGAGATGCGTCGAGGTCTCCTTGAGGGCCGCGATCACGGGGCCGAGGCCGCGCTCGCCCCGGTCCCTGCGGTTCTCGAGCTCGTTGCGGTCGAGGTTCACGAGCGTGAACTCGGTCGCGACGAAGACGCCCGTGCCCACGCAGAGCAGCAGGCCGACGACCAGAAGTAACCAGTCCATAGTTGTCCGCGAGTCTACTGGATCGCCGTGCTGCGACCGCGCGCCGGCAGGACGCCGGCGGCGCCGGCCGCTACCAGGAGACCGGCAGGGGCTTGCCCTCCTCGTACCCCGCCGCGGACTGGATGCCCACCTTCGCCCGCTCGCGGAACTCGGCCAGGCTGCCGGCCCCCGCGTACGTGCAGCTCGAGCGCACGCCGGTGGCGATGATGTCGATGAGGTCGTCGACGCTCGGCAGCTTCGGGTCCATGAGGATCGTCGAGTTCGAGATGCCTTCGGCGAACAGCATCTTCCGGGCCCGCTCGTAGGCGCTCAGCCCGCCGAAGCGGCTCGTGACCGCCCGGGTGGAGGCCATGCCGAAGGACTCCTTGTAGACGCGGCCCTCCTCGTCGCGCAGCACGGTGCCGGGCGCCTCGCACGTGCCCGCGAACCAGGAGCCGATCATCACCGCGGCGCCGCCCGCGGCGAGGGCGAGCGCCACATCGCGCGGGTACCGGACCCCGCCGTCCGCCCACACCCCTGCGCCGTGGTGCCGCGCCGTCTCGGCGCACTCGAGCACGGCGGAGAACTGCGGCCGCCCCACGGCGGTCATCATGCGGGTCGTGCACATCGCCCCCGGGCCGACGCCGACCTTGACAATCGACGCGCCCGCGCTCACGAGGTCCCGAGTGCCCGCGGCGGAGACCACGTTGCCCGCCACGATCGGGAGGCCGAGCTCCGCCTCCCGCACCGCGGCGATGGCCCGCAGCATGCTCGACTGGTGGCCGTGCGCCGTGTCGATGACGAGCACGTCCGCCCCCGCCGCGGCGAGCGCCCGGGCCCGGGACGCGACGTCGCCGTTGACGCCCACCGCGGCGGCCACGCGCAGGCGGCCGTCCGCGTCGACGTTCGGCGGGTAGATCGTCGAGCGCAGCGCGTCCCGCTGCGAGAAGGCGCCCACGAGCCTCCCGTCCTCCTCGACCGCGGCGAGCCGGCCCTCCGCCTCCTCGAGCAGGTCGAACGCGGCGCGCGCGTCCGCGAGCTCGGCAGCCGGTCGGACCGGGGCCGCGAAATGGCCGAGATCGCCGAGCCGCGCGTCCTCGGGCATCCGCTCGAGGTGCGAGGCCTCGAGGACGAACCCCGGCACTCCCCCGCGCAGCACCGCCACGGCCTGACCCGCAACCGGCGGCACCCGCCGCAGCACGTCCGCGACGCCCTCCTCGGCGTCGAACTCGAACGCCGCCGTCCACAGCGGCGACTGCCGCTTGACCCAGCGGATGCCCGTGGCGAGCTGGGCGTCGTCGAGGTCCTGCGGGAGCACGCCCAGGCCGCCCCGCCGGGCCATCGCCGCGGCCATGCGCGGCCCGGTCACCGAGTTCATGTTGCTCGCGACCAGCGGCAGGGTCATGCCGGTCGCATCGCCGGTGGCGAGATCCACGTTGAGGCGCGACCCGACCTCGGATCTCGAGGGGATCAGGAAGACGTCCGAATAGGTCAGATCATGCTGCGGAGCTTGTCCATAGAACTGCATGGCACCACTCTATGGCGCGCTCCCGTCGTGGCTCGCCGACAGGCTTCCCGAGCATTCAGCGTTTATCGCCTTCAGGCAGTATGCTGGCTGGTCGACAGTGCCGAAGTTCATATCCACTTCTGGGTCACAATCGACAAGCAGAAAAGGCGGCGATTTCCTAGTGTCGACCCCCATCTCCGGTTTGGACAGTCCAAGCAACATGCCGAGTTTCGGAGCCAACGATTGGCTGGTTGCCGAAATGTACGCGAAGTTCCAAGAAGACCGAAACAGCGTGGATGAGGCCTGGTGGCCCACCCTCGAACGCTACGACGCGGAGATCCGGCAGCAGACCGCCGAATCCGCCTCCCGCCAGGAGGCCCCCGCACCCGCGACGAAGCCCGAGACGACGCCGGTCGCCTCGGAGCCCCGCACGGAGCAGGGCAAGCAGGCGCGCACCACCGCCCGCCCGGCCCGGGCGCAGCCGATCCCCGCCGAGGCGCCGACCGAGAAGAAGGAGGCGGCCCCGCAGCGCGAGGCGAAGATCGACGCCCTCCGCGGCATGCCGAAGGCCATCGCCAAGAACATGGAGGTCTCGCTCGAGATCCCCACGGCGACGAGCTACCGCGAGGTGCCCGCCAAGCTGATGATCGACAACCGCATCGTCATCAACAACCACCTGCGCCGCACCCGCGGCGGCAAGATCTCGTTCACCCACCTCCTGGGCTACGCGATCGTGCAGGCGCTGAAGATGTTCCCCAGCCAGAACGTCTACTACGACGTGATCGACGGCAAGCCCTCGGTCGTCGCACCCGCCCACATCAACCTCGGCATCGCGATCGACGTCGCGAACAAGGACGGCTCGCGCGGCCTGGTGGTCCCCAGCGTCAAGCAGGCCGAGGACATGAACTTCCGCGAGTTCGTCAACGCCTACGAGGAGCTCGTGCAGCGCGGCCGCGACGGCAAGCTCACCGCCGCCGACCACGCCGGCGCGACCATCTCGCTCACCAACCCCGGCGGCATCGGCACCGTGCAGTCGGCGCCGCGCCTCACCAAGGGCCAGGGCGCGATCATCGGCGCCGGCGCGCTCGACTACCCCGCCGCCTTCCAGGGCATGGCGCAGGAGACCCTCAACGAGATGGCGATCTCGAAGCGGATGACCATCTCCTCCACCTACGACCACCGCGTCATCCAGGGCGCCGGCTCGGGAGAGTTCCTCAAGCTCGTCGCGGAGCAGCTCACGGGCGGCTTCAACTTCTACGAGGAGATCTTCGCCTCCCTCCGCATCCCCTACCGGCCGGTGCTGTGGTCGAAGGACGTCCATGTGGACACCGCCGCGGCGATCAACAAGACCGCCCGCGTCGCCCAGGTCATCAACATGTACCGCGTCCGCGGCCACATGATGGCCGACATCGATCCGCTCGAGTACGTGCAGCGCACCCACCCGGACCTCGAGATCGAATCGCACGGGCTCACCTTCTGGGACCTCGAGCGCGAGTTCGTCACGGACGGCTTCGGCACCAAGCGACTGATGAAGCTCCGCGACATCCTCGGCATCCTCCGCGACACGTACTGCCGCACGATCGGCATCGAGTACATGCACATCCAGCAGCCCGAGCAGCGCGCCTGGTTCCAGGGCGAGCTCGAGCACCCCTACGTGCCGCCGACGCACGAGGAGCAGCTGCGCATCCTCACCAAGCTCAACCAGGCAGAGGCCTTCGAGACCTTCCTGCAGACGAAGTACGTGGGGCAGAAGCGCTTCTCCCTCGAGGGCTCCGAGTCGGTGATCGCGCTGCTCGACCAGATCGCGCAGGACGCCGTGAACGACGACCTCCGCGAGGTCGCGATCGGCATGGCCCACCGCGGCCGGCTCAACGTGCTCGCGAACATCGCGGGCAAGACCTACAACCAGGTCTTCCGCGAGTTCGAGGGCGGCAAGGCCGGCCGGGTCTCCGGCACGGGCGACGTGAAGTACCACCTCGGCATCGAAGGCACCTACACCTCGCCCGACGGCAAGGAGCTGCCGATCTACCTCGCCGCGAACCCCTCGCACCTCGAGGCGGTGGACGGCGTGCTCGAGGGCATCGTGCGCGGCAAGCAGGACCGCTTCGGCGAGAACGACTACTCGGTGCTCCCCGTGCTCGTGCACGGCGACGCCGCGTTCAGCGGCCAGGGCGTGGTCTTCGAGACCCTGCAGATGTCGCAGCTGCGCGCCTACCGCACCGGCGGCACGGTCCACGTGGTCATCAACAACCAGGTGGGCTTCACCACGACGCCGCAGGACGGCCGCACGTCGATGTACGCCTCCGACGTGGCAAAGGCCATTCAGGCGCCGGTCTTCCACGTGAACGGCGACGACCCGGAGGCCGTGGCCCGCGTGGCGCAGCTCGCGTTCAAGTACCGCCAGGAGTTCAACCGCGACGTGGTCATCGACCTCGTGTCGTACCGCCGTCGCGGCCACAACGAGGGCGACGACGCGTCGATGACGCAGCCGCTCATGTACGACCTCATCGAGGCCAAGCGCTCGGTGCGAAAGATCTACGCCGACAACCTGGTCGGCCGCGGCGACATCACGCAGGAGGAGTACGAGACGGCGCAGGCGGAGTTCCACGGCGAGCTCGAGCGGGCCTTCGCGGAGACGCACAACGCGCACACCGAGTCCATCTCGGCCACGGAGCTCTCCACCGTCGGCTCCCGCGAGGATCAGAACGCGTCGGTGCCCGAGACCACCGGGATCTCCCGGGAACTGCTCGAGGAGATCGGCGATGCGCACCAGAACGCGCCCGAGGGCTTCACCGTGCACACCAAGCTGCAGCGCGTGCTCGACAGCCGGTACAAGATGTCCCGCGAGGGCGGCATCGACTGGGCCTTCGGCGAGCTCATCGCGCTCGGCTCGCTGCTGGCGGAGGGCACCCCGGTGCGGATGTCCGGGCAGGACTCGCGCCGCGGCACGTTCACGCAGCGGCACGCCCTGCTGCACGACCGCCTGACCGACCAGAACTGGCTGCCGCTGCAGAACATCCGCGACAACCAGGCCAGGTTCTCGATCTACGACTCGCTGCTGAGCGAGTACGCGGTGCTCGGCTTCGAGTACGGCTACTCGGTGGAGCGCCCCGACGCGCTCGTGCTGTGGGAGGCGCAGTTCGGCGACTTCGTGAACGGCGCGCAGACGATCATCGACGAGTTCATCGCCGCGGGCGAGCAGAAGTGGTCGCAGCACTCGAGCGTCGTGATGCTGCTGCCCCACGGCTTCGAGGGCCAGGGCCCCGACCACTCCTCGGGCCGCATCGAGCGCTTCCTCACGCTCGCCGCGCAGGACAACATGACCATCGCGCAGCCCTCGACGCCGGCGAACTACTTCCACCTGCTCCGCCAGCAGGCGTACTCGCGCCCGCGCAAGCCGCTCGTGGTGTTCACGCCCAAGTCGATGCTCCGTCTTCGCGGCGCCACCTCGGGCGTGGAGGACTTCACGCAGGGCCGTTTCCGCGGCGTGCTCGACGACGCCCGCATCACGAGGCCGGAGGACGTGCGCCGGGTCGTGATCCACTCGGGCAAGCTGCACTACGAGCTCAAGCAGCAGCTCGAGAAGCAGGAGGACTCGTCGATCGCGCTGGTCCGCCTCGAGCAGTACTACCCGCTCCCCCTCGAGGAGCTCCGGGGCGTGCTCGCGAAGTACCCGGACGCGGAGCTCGTGTGGGCGCAGGAGGAGCCCGAGAACCAGGGCGCCTGGCCGTTCCTGCAGACCACCCTGGTCCCGCACCTCGACCGGCCGATCCGTCCGGCCACCCGCCCGGCCTCATCGGCGCCGTCGGTGGGCACCATGCAGGCGCACCAGACCCAGCAGTCGGACCTGGTGCAGCAGGCGCTCGGCTGACCGACGCCCGTAGACGCGGACGCCGCCCGCGAAGGCTTCGGCCTTCCGGGCGGCGTCCTCGTCTGCGCCGGGAGCGGGGCTAGTACACGAGCGTCTCGCCGTGCACCGTCTCCTGCCACGCGATGATGCCGCCGGTCAGCGAGCGCACGTCGCGCCGCGCATCCCGCAGCAGCCGCTCCCTCGCCCGGTCCGACCGGACCCCGGCCTTGCACAGGAGCACCACGGCGGAGTCCTCGGGCAGGTCGCCGAGAGCCCGCCATCCGTCCGCCTCGATCGCGCCGAGGGGCACGGACCGCGCAGAGGGGATGCTCGCGATCTCGAGCTCCCAGGGCTCGCGCACGTCCACGAGCACGGCCCGCCCGCGCTCCGACAGGGCGCGCGCCTCGGCGCTCCCGATCCGGCCGGCCTCCTCCGGCTCCTTCGGGGCCTCTACGCCGCAGGCGACGGTCGCCTCCTCCAGGTCGACGACCGGCTCCCTGCCCGGGTCGCGGCCGAAGCGCAGCTCGCCGGCCGTGGCGGCGAGCGCGTCGTAGCGCCAGAGCCGGCCGATGAGCGGCTCGCCGATGCCGCAGATGAGCTTGAGCGCCTCGTTCGCCATCGTGCTGCCCACGAGGCCCGGCAGCACGCCGAAGACCCCGCCCTCGGCGCAGGACGGCACCGAGTCCGCGGCGGGGATGTCCGGGAAGAGGTCTCGCAGCGTCGGGCCGTGCTCGGGCCAGAACACGCTCGCCTGGCCCGAGAACCGGAAGATCGTGCCCCACACGAGGGGCGTGCCGGTGAGCTCCGAGGCGTCGTTCGAGAGGTACCGGGTGGCGAAGTTGTCCGTGCCGTCCAGCACCAGGTCGTGCTCGGCGAACAGCTCGAGCGCGTTCTCCGGGTTCAGCCGCCCGTGGATCGCGCGCACCCGTGCTTCGGGGTCGAGCCGCAGCAGCGCGTCGCGTGCGGATTCGGCCTTCGGCCGGCCGATGTCCTCCGTGCGGTGGATCACCTGCCGCTGCAGGTTCGAGGCCTCGACCACGTCGTCGTCGATCACGGTGAGCCGCCCGACGCCAGCCGCGCAGAGGTACTGCAGCACCGGCGCGCCGAGCCCGCCCGCGCCGATCACGAGCACGTGGGCGGCCCGCAGCCGGCGCTGGCCCTCCGGGCCGATCCCGGGCAGCGAGAGATGCCGCGAGTACCGTCCGAGCTCCCGGGGGCTCAGCGGACCGGCGGGCTCCACGAGCGGCGGGATGCGCGTCGCCGTGCGCTCCGGCGCGGTCACATCGCCACCTCGGCCATGCGGCCCTCGCTCGGCGAGGAGGCGAGCGCGAGGGTGCGCTTCGGGATGCGGCCCGCGTTCGCCGCGAGCCGGCCCGCATTCACCGCGTCCCGCATCGCCCGCGCCATCATGGTCACATCGTGGGCGCGGGTCACGGCGCTGGCGAGCAGCACGGCGTCGCAGCCGAGCTCCATCGCGAGGGCCGCGTCGGAGGCGGTGCCGATGCCGGCGTCCAGCACGACCGGAACGCCCGCCCGGCTCGTGATCAGCTCGATGTTGTGCGGGTTCAGCACGCCGAGTCCCGTGCCGATCGGCGCGCCCAGCGGCATCACCGCGGCGACCCCGAGGTCCTCGAGCCGGCGGGCGAGGACGGGATCGTCGTTCGTGTAGGCGAACACGGTGAAGCCGTCGTCCACCAGCTGGGCCGCCGCGTCGGCGAGCTCCAGCGGGTCCGGGAGCAGCGTGTCCTCGTCCGCGATCACCTCGAGCTTCACCCAGTTCGTCTCGAGCGCCTCCCGGGCCATCTGGGCGGTGAAGACCGCGTCGCGCGCGGTGTAGCAGCCGGCCGTGTTCGGCAGCAGCCGCATCCCCAGCCGCTCGAGCATCGCGAACATCGCCGATCCCGAGCCCGGGCTGTAGCGGCGGATCGCGACGGTGGTCAGCTCGGTCCCGGAGGCGACGAGCGCCTCCTCGAGGCTCGCGAGCGAGGTCGCTCCGCCCGTGCCCATGATGAGCCGGCTCGAGAGCTCCGCTCCGTCGATGACGAGCGGGCGTCCGTTGGTCTCCTGCGCGGTCATCTGCTCAGCCTCCCTGCGCGGCGGTGACGATCTCGAGCTCGTCGGCGGCCTCGAGCCCGCGAGCGGCCCAGAGGCTGCGCGGGATGACGACGCCGTTGACGGCGGCGGCGATGCCCAGCCGCTCCCCGTCCGCGGCGGTGCCGTCCTCGAGCAGCTCCCTCCCGGTGTGGGCGGCGACCGCGTCGAGCAGCGCGCCCCCGGCGGCGGTCTCGGCGGGCGAGCCGTTGATCGTGATGGCGATCGTGTCCGCCTGCGGTGTCGGCGTTGTGGTCATGCGTGACTCCCTCTCGGTGATCGGTGGTGCGTGGCGGCCGGCGCCCCGGCGAACCGCCCGGGGTCGACGGCCTGCTGGATGTCGTGGTCGATGCCCCGCCCCTCGACCAGGTCGGCGGCGACCGCCGCGGCGAGCGGGGCGAGCAGGATGCCGTGGCGGAAGTAGCCCGTGGAGACCACCGCGCCGGCGTCGAGGCGGCCGACGACCGGCAGGTCGTCCGGGGTGCCCGGCCTGGCGCGCGCCATCGTCTCCTCGAGGTCCGCCTCGAGGATGCCCGGCACGACGCGCCTGCCGTCCTCGAGCAGCTGGTGGATGCCCTCGGCGCTCACGCCGCTGCGCGCGTCCTCGCGGGAGGTGGCGCCGAGCACGAGCGATCCGTCGGCGCGCGGCACGACGTAGCAGGGTCGGCCGCGCACGAGCGCCCGCACCGTGCGGTCCACCAGCGGTCGGGCGGGGTCCGCGAGGCGCAGCCGCGCGACGTCGCCGTAGACGGGGCGGAGCGGCAGGTGCGCGGTCTCGGGCAGCGCCGCGAGGCCCGTGGCGAGCACGATCTGCTCGGCGCGCAGCCGCGAGCCGTCCGCGAGCACGACGCCGACGGTCGTCCCGCCCTCTTCGAGCAGCGAGACGACCCGCGCGCGGCGCACCCGCTCCCCGAGGTGCTCGAGCAGGGTGCTCGTCAGCGTCCTCGGGTCGATCTGGTGATCCTCGCGCAGGTGCACCCCGCCGACCACGCCCCGCCCCAGCGCGGGCTCGAGTCTGCGCGCCTGCAGCGCGTTGATGCGCTCGGCGCGCATCCCGAACCGCGTCTGCTGCGCCGCGAGCTCGTCGAGGGTCTGCCGATCCGCCGAGTCGAGGCCCACCACGAGCGTCTCGTTGCGGAGATAGCCCGTGGGGCGACCCGTCCGGGCCTCGATGCGCGCGACGAACTCCGGATACCGCTCCGCCGAGTCCCGCATGAGCGGGTAGAGCGCGTCCTGGCCCCACACGACCTCGGCGGCCGGGGCGAGCATGCCCGCGGCGGCGCGGGTCGCCTGCGAGGCGGGCGCGGGATCGCAGATCGTCACCGACCACCCGCGGCGGGAGAGCTCCCACGCGGTCGCGAGACCGATGACGCCTGCGCCGACGACGATAGCGTTCGCCACGATGTTCCTTCCTCCGGCGGCATTAACCGCATCAGGTGCAGCGGTCGGCACTCGGCCCTCTCAGCCCGGATCGGGCTCCCGCGAACAGTGCCTCTAGTGTAGGCATATGACCGCAACGTTCAAGACGCACCCCTCCGATCGCCGCGCATCCGCACGTTCCCGCAAGGAGCGCCTCGCCCGGCTCGAGGCGACCCGCCTCTACGTGTGCACGAACGCTCGGGTCGATCGCGGGGATCTGGCGAAGTTCCTCGATTCGGCGTTCGCGGGCGGGGTCGGCATCATCCAGCTCCGCGACAAGGGCATGGAGGCGGCCGCCGAGCTCGTGCAGCTGCGGACGCTGGCCGAGGCCGCCTCGCGCTACGACGCCCTGTTCTCGGTGAACGACCGGGCCGACATCGCCGCGCTCGTCGGCGCGGACGTCTTCCACGTGGGCCAGGGCGATCTCGGCACCGCGGATGCGCGGGCCCTGCTCGGCTCGGAGGTGCTGATCGGCCGCTCGACGCACACCCGCGAGCAGATCCGGGCCGCGAACGAGGACGACGGCCTGGACTACTTCTGCGTGGGCCCCGTCTGGGAGACGCCCACGAAGCCCGGGCGCGCCGCGGTGGGACTCGAACTGGTCGAGTACGCCGCCTCGGTCGCGCGGAAGCCGTGGTTCGCGATCGGCGGCATCGCCGCCGGCGAGCGGCTGGCCGCGGTGCGCGAGGCCGGCGCGGAGCGCGTCGTGGTCGTGCGCGCCGTCACGGAGGCCGCGGATCCCGCCGCCGCCGCGGAGGAGCTCGTGGCGGCGCTTCCCGGGGGCTAGTGCGCCACGCATTCCCTCCCGTGAACCGCGAGCCGCGTACCGGGTGCCGCGTCCCGCGAGCCGCGAGCCGGGTGCGGTGTCCCGTGAACCGCCTGCCGGGTGCGGTGTCCCGTGAACCGCGTGCCGGGTGCGGCCACGGTTGAAGCGGCGGGCGCTATGCGGGCCCTCGTGTCATCCGCTCCGCGCCGCGGCTCCCGCGCATCGACGTCGATGATCTCGCCGTTGCGGGGAAGGCCGCCGCGCAGCGCGATCGGGACCGGGCGCGCTCGAACCGGATCCGCACGATCGATCGCCTGCAGGTGCAGATGCGGCTCGGTGCTGTTGCCCGAGTTCCCGCACCGCCCCACCCGCTCGCCGACGCGAACGCGCTCCCCCGCGCGGACTTCGACGCTGCCTCGTCGGAGGTGGCACAGGGCGAGATACGCTCCGCGAACCGCGATGAGCACGTGGTTGCCCGCGAGTCCCGGCCAGCCGGCCGCGAGTCGTCGTCGTTGGGAGAGCGCATAGCCGAGCGAGGGGAATCCTCTGTACGCGGGATGATCGCGATCGCCGTCGTGCGCGGCGATGACCGTGCCGTCCACGGGTGACGTCAGCGGGCGTCCGAACCCGGGAAATGCCTCGGGCGGTTCGGGGCGCAGCAGCGAACGCGCCGTGAAGCGCGCGGTCCGGCCGTCGGCATCCACGGGCACGAAGTCGATCGAGTAGGCGCTGCCGAACAGCTCCGTGCCGTGGCTCGGCACTCGGTTCGCCGGGCTGTTGCGCGCGATCCAGCGGCCGGTGAAGGGGTATTCGATGTCGATGGTCATGCGGTCTCCCTCGTCTACGTCTCCCTCACCGTCGTCATCGGCATTGCCGGATGTCTCTGGCCATGCGGTCTCCCTCGTCCGCACCGGGGCGGAAGTACGGCCAGGCTGTCATGAGCGTCGGATGATTCGCCGGGTATCGGCGCTGCCGACTCTTACGGCGCCATCTCTCCGGTCTCCGGGCGCTGCGCCGGAACGTCGTGGGGCCGGGAAGTCGGTGGTCGGGAGCGCGGCGGGGGTGCCGACCGGTGCGTAGAGGTAATCCTCGGTGCGAGTACGCGGTTGGGAGTGCGAGGCGCATGCTGCGCTCCCCGCGGCAGCATCGGAAGCGGGGCTGTTCGCGGGCGAGCGCGGGATGTCGGTGGCTCGTGGTCTACTTCGGGTACGAGGTCGAAGCCGCTGTTGTCTTCCCCGAAGTGCGCCGGGATGCCCGCTGGCAAACATCACGGGGACGGCAGCGCGGTGACGGTTGCGTGGGCGGGAGCACGCGGGGTTGAAGTCGCTGCGGAGTTATCCACAGCCCGAAGAAACCAGCGACCCGCGTAGTAGAATTAATGCACGAACACCGCAGGTGAATACACCGCATGGAAGGGGGGGGTGGGGCTGATGACCTCGACGACCAGCAGCACTGCTGATGCAGGGCAGCACGACAGCGCCGGCCGGCACGGCTCCTCCCGCCAGGCCGATCGGCCCCGCCCTCATGGCACGCCTGAGCATCTCAGGGGTGGGACCCGTACCCCGGAGGCGATGCATAACCGGCGGCTGCTCCTGGACGCGCTTGGTCATGCGGCGAAGCTTCGGGCTTCCGCGGAAGCGCTCGAAGCGCAGTTATTGGCCGCGTCGTACGAGCACTGCCGGCAACTCACCGCCGGCCACGGCCCCGACGCGTTCGAGCAAGAACTCAAATCCCTCGCGGCGGAGATCGGCGCGGTCACGCGCACCAGTGACCGTACCGTCTCGGCGAAGCTCAACGCGGCACCGGCGTTGGAGGCCCGCTACCCGCGTACCGCCGCCGCCTGGGGCCAAGGCGCCATCAGTACCGGGCACGTGCGAGTGATCGAGTCCTGCGGCGACGGCCTCACCCGGGCGGAATCGATCCGCACGTATGAGGAGCTCGTGGTCGCCAAGGCTCTGGAAACCACCCCGGGTCGGCTCCGCGTGTACGCGAAGCGCGTGGCGGCGGACCTGGAACCCGAGGAAACCGAGCAGCGTCTCCACCACGCCCAGGACGACCGCCGGGTGTGGGTCCAGGACGAACCCGACGGCATGTGCCAGCTCTCCACACTTCTCCCCGCGGTGGTGGGTGCGGGCATCTTCGACCGGCTCACCCAGACGGCTAAACAGCTCCACGGGCCGGGTCGTGACGCCCACGACGCGCGCACCTTCGAGCAGACCCGCGCCGACGTGCTCGCCGATCTGCTCCTCACCGGTCAAGTCGCCCCAGACTCGCCGAACCATGTCGCGAAACCGATCCAGGCGACCGTTGCGATCACGGTACCCGCGATCTCTCTGATCACCGCAAACCGCGGCACAACAACCCCGACCACATCGACAGCATCGACAGCATCGACCATGAATGCCTCAGCCGGTCCGGTCGCAACCGCGTCGAGTCCCGTCGCGCACGGCGATGAGGGAGCGCAAGTACGCTCAAGCACCGACACCGACACCGGGATTGGCACCGACACCGGGATTGGCACCGACACCGGGATTGGCACTGGCGTGAGCATGCCCGTCAACGCCGGGCGCACGGTCACCGCCGGTACTGCCACGACCGCGGCGAACGCCGAGCCCGCTACGAATCCCGCCCCCGGCACGACGACGATGCCCGCCCGCGAGACGACCACGACGCCCCTCGTCGGCCAGCCCGAACAAGCCGAGCAGAACGCTCCCGAGCACCCGATTCCACTGGCCGCGTTCACCGGTCCCGCGGAACTCGCCGGCCGCACCCCGATTCCGATCCACACCGCCCTCGAACTCTGCGGGGACACGACCACCTGGTACCGGGTCCTCACCGACCCGATCGAGGGCACGCCGCTCACCGCGGAGACCTACCGGCCACCCGCCGCACTCCGCCGGCTACTCCAGATCCGAGACGTGACCTGCGTCGCACCCGGCTGCCGCCGGCTCGCGAAAGACTGCGATATCGACCACACCACGCCGTGGGCCCAAGGCGGGTCCACGAAGTACGAGAATCTCGCGGTGCTATGCCGCGGGCATCACACCATGCGTGAAGCCGGCTGGGTACTCGAACAAGACGGCCCCGGCCGCATGGTCTGGATCTCTCCGACGGGGCAACGGTTCGTCGTTTACGAAGACCACGTCGCCCCAGGGCTCCGCCATGCCGGACGGCGCCATCGCGCCGGTGAGCGGCATCCCGGCACCCGGCACGCCGACCAGCCTCCCGATCACCGGCACGCCGACCAGCTCCACTCCGAACAGCCGAACACAGGCCGGCACCAGCCCGGACCACAACACGGAGGGCAACAGCACCGACCACAACAGGCGGACCGACAGCACGCGGAACGGCAATGCGCAGAACGGCAACACGCAGAACGAGATCCCGATGATCGGAGTCGGGGCCATTCGGTGCGCAGTCATATGCGTCGGCGTGCCGAGACCCGGTCAGATACGGGAGGACCACCGGGCGAGGACCCGCCACCGTTCTAGGGCCCTGTTCCGAGAGCCCGGCCCTAAGAGCCCCACTAGCCAGGGCATCACGCTCTCCGTCCAGAACGCTCTCCATCCAGAACGACGCCTGGGCGGAACCGCGATCAAGTTGAACGCGATCAAGTTGAAGCGCCCTTACCGGGATTGCTCGTCGCGCCTCTCGAAGGGTGGAGAGACCTCCCTCACCGAGCACCGTCGGCCGGCGCGCCTTGAACACACAGAGCGTCCCTCCGCATCGAGTGAACGATCGGCACCTCGAGAATCCGCGTCACCGTGAGCGTCGAGAACCCGAGCCGTTCGTAGAGGCGACGCGCGGGCTCATCGGGCGACAGCACGACAGCACGACAGCAGTCCGATGCTCTACCGTGCCCTACCGGCCTACCGCGTCGGCTTCCACCGACCGCCAACCGCCCCCACGACAAGCCGAGGCATGTCCGCTCGTATAGGCAGAGGCAGGCGCGCTAGTGACTCGTCGCGCGCAGCGCCCTCCGCACCCGTTCGCGGAGCTCGTCCGGCGCCGCCTCGCCGTCGCACGAGCGGCGCACTACGCCGGTGATCACCGTGTGGATATGTGCCTCGGTGGAGCACTCGGTGCACCCCTCGAGGTGCCGCTCGATCTCGGCCCGAAGATCGGAGCCCAGCTCGTCGCGCAGGTAGTCCTCGAGCGCCCTCTTCGCCTTCTCGCATCCGCAGTCGTTCACTCGTCGTTCTCCTTCGCGCCGCCGATGCCGTACTCGGCGGCATAATCCTGCAGCCGGTCCCTGAGCAGCTTGCGCCCTCGGTGCAGGCGGCTCATGACCGTCCCCACCGGCGTGCTCATGATCTCGGCGATCTCCTTGTATGCGAATCCCTGGACGTCCGCCAGCAGCACGGCCATGCGGAAGTCGTCCGGCAGCTCCGCGAGCGCCTCCTTCACCACGTCCGAGGGCAGGTTGTCGAACGCCTCGGCCTCGGCCGAGCGCGAGCTGCCCTCCGCGGTATAGGAGGTGGCGCCGCCGAGCTGCCAGTCCTCGAGATCCTCCAGCGCGCTCGAGTACGGCTCGCGCTGCGCCTTCCGATACTGGTTGATGTAGAGGTTCGTCTGGATTCGGTAGAGCCAGGCCCGCAGGTTGGTCCCCTGGCGGAACGACCGGAAGGACTGGAACGCCTTCGCGAAGGTCTCCTGCACCAGGTCCTGGGCATCGGCCGGATTGCGCGTCATGCGCATCGCGTGTCCGTACAGCTGGTCGAGCAGCGGCATCGCCTGCTCCTCGAAGAGGGCGGCCAGCTCCTCGTCGCTGTACTCCGCGTTGCGGGAATCGGAGGCATTCATCGTCTGCGAGTCTACGGCCACGCGCTCCAGGGTGCAGGCGCCCATCCATGCCTCCGTCGTTCGTCTCGATACGGGTACGGGCCGCGGCGGGTGCGCCGCGCTCACGCCGGTTAGCGAACCGGCCCCGCGCTGCGGTGCTCCGCGCACGCTCCCCTCCGCACCGCCTGGCAACGGGCAGAGTCTGCCCGCGCCGCACCGCCACGGAGCGGGTTGCGCCCGCTACAGTGTTGAACCGATGGAGATCTTCAATTATTCCGGCCCCTCGTTCGACATCTACGGCGATCAGCAGACCGATCCGCTCGTGCTCGACGACGGCCCCTGGCCCGCGCCCCGCGCCGAGGGCGCGTTCGACTCGACCGTCGAGATCCCCGGCTCGAAGTCCATCACCAATCGCGAGATCGTGCTCTCCGCGCTCGCCGAGAGCGAATCCACGCTCCGCCACCCGCTCCACGCGCGCGACACCTCCCTCATGGCCGAGGCCGTCAAGCAGCTCGGCGCCCGTGTCGACGAGGTCGAGCCCGGCGGGCGCTTCGGCCCCGACTGGACCATCACCCCGGCCGAGGAGCTGGAGGGCGGCGTCTCCGTGGATTGCGGACTCGCGGGCAACGTCATGCGGTTCGTCCCCCCGATGGCCGCGCTCGCGCTCGGCCCCGTCGCATTCGACGGCGACCCGGCCGCCCGCAACCGGCCGATGTCCGGCACCCTCGAGGCGCTCCGGGCCCTCGGCGTCGACGTCAGCGACGAGGGCCGCGGCAGGCTCCCCTTCTCCCTGTACGGTACCGGCGAGGTCGAGGGCGGCGAGCTCGAGATCGACGCCTCGGCATCCAGCCAGTTCGTCTCCGGCCTCCTGCTCTCGGCGCCGCGCTTCGCCAAGGGCCTGACCCTTGCGCATACGGGCGACGCGCTCCCCTCGCTCCCCCACATCGAGATGACGCTCGAGGCGCTCCGAAACCGCGGCGTCGACGCCCGCAGCATCGACGAGCGCACGTGGCGGGTCGAGCCCGGCCCCATTCGCGGCGTCGAGCTCGACGTCGAGCCCGATCTCTCGAACGCCGCGCCCTTCCTCCTCGCGACCGTCGTCGCGGGCGGCGAGGTGCGCATCCCCAACTGGCCCTCCGAGACCACGCAGGTCGGCGACCTGCTCCGCGAGATCCTGCCGAGGTTCGGCGCCGAGATCGAGCTCGCGGACGGCGTGCTCACCTGCCGCGTCGGGCGCGGTGTGATCGACGGCGGCCGATTCGACGGCGCCGAGCTCGACTTCGCCGATGCGGGCGGGGAGCTCGTGCCGAACATCGCCGCGCTGTGCGCCTTCGCGGACACCCCCAGCACGCTCACGGGCATCAGCCATCTCCGCGGCCATGAGACCGACCGGGTGAGCGCGCTGGCCGCCGAGCTCACCCGCATCGGCTGCGATGTCGAGGAGCGCGAAGACGCCCTCGTCATCCGCGGCGGCGATCTCCACGGGGCCGAGTGGGCCTGCTACGCGGACCACCGCATGGCCACCTCCGGCGCGATCGTGGGCCTCGCCGTGGACGGCATCGTGCTCGACGACGTCAAGTGCACCTCGAAGACGCTGCCGCAGTTCGTGGAGCTCTGGGATGCGCTGCTCGCCGGCGACGAGGACGAGCCCGAGGAGGACTCGCCCGCTGCAGGATTCCTCACGACGGAGCTGTAGGCCGCGGATGAGCTGGGAGCGCACGGAGGCGTACGACCGCTACGACCGCTTCTCCGAGGACGACGTCCGCGTCCGCGCGAACCGGCGGGGATCCCGCCCCCGCACGAAGCAGCGCCCCGACCACGAGGACGCCGTGGAGGGATTCGTGCTGACCGTGGATCGCGGCCGCTACACATGCCTCGTCGACGAGGGGCGCCGCAAGCGGGAGCGCACCGTGCTCGCCGCGACGGCGCGCGAGCTGGGCCGCAAGTCCGTCGTCGTCGGCGACCGCGTCTCGCTCGTGGGCGACGTCTCCGGCGAGCCAGGCTCGCTCGCCCGCATCGTGCGCATCGCGGAGCGCGACACGCTCCTGCGCCGCTCCGCCGACGACTCCGACCGCGTCGAGCGCATCATCGTCGCCAACGCCGACCAGCTCTGCGTGGTCGTCGCCGCGGCCCGGCCCGAGCCCCGGCCCCGGCTCATCGACCGCTACCTCGTGGCGGCCTACGACGCCGGCATCGAGCCCTTCGTCGTCATCACGAAGACCGACCTCGCGCGGGCCGACGCGATCCGGGAGCTCGTCGCCCCGCTCGACGTGCCCGTCTTCGAGACCGCCCTCGACGTGCCCCCGCCCGCCGAGCTGCGGTCGCAGCTCTCCGAGCACATCACCGTGATGGTCGGCCACTCGGGCGTGGGCAAGTCCACGCTCGTCAACGCCCTCGTGCCCAAGGCGGGCCGGGCCACCGGCCGCGTCAACGCGGTCACCGGCCGCGGCCGCCACACCTCCTCGTCCTCCCTCGCGCTGCGCGTGGAGGACGCCCAGGGCGCGAACGGCTGGATCATCGACACCCCCGGCGTGCGCTCCTTCGGCCTCGGGCACGTGGACAGCGAGGCCGTCTTCACCGCCTTCCCGGGCCTCGCCCGGATCGTCGCGGAATGCCCGCGCGGCTGCACGCACCGCGCCGACGCCCCCGACTGCGAGCTCGACGCGGCGATGGAGTCCGGGGAGCTCGACGCGGTAGGCGCCGCCCGCGTCGCCTCGCTCCGCCGCCTCCTCGCGTCGATGGAGGCGGGCGAGGACACGGCGGCCTAGCGCAATAGCTAAGGCCGTTCGAGGGCCTCCGGCGCGGCGTTCTGCCGGACGGCTCCTGCAGGCGCGCCGTGCCGCCGCTTCGCTAATCCCTCGCGGAAGCCTCGGCCCGCGCCGCGATCTCGTCCCGCGTCGTGGCCTCGTTCTGCGCCGCGGCCTCGTCCTGCGCCGCAGCCTCGGCACGCGCGATCGACTCGGCCAGGATGAGCTCGCCGAAGTCCATGAACAGCTCCTCGACATCGGGCGGCAGCGTCGTGCCGTCCGCATCCGCCACCAGCGCCTTCGTGTACGCGTGCAGCGTGAACTCCTCGGGATCGTAGTGCGCCGTGTAGCCGTTCCGCTCGTAGAGCCGGTCCGCCTCGGGCTGCCGCGGCCCGGTCGTGAGGAACACCTTGCGGTAGCCGAGCAGGCGCGCCTCGTCCTCCAGCCGCGCCAGCAGCCGGGTCGACAGGCGCCGTCCCCGACGCTCGGGATGCGACCAGATCTTCTTGAACTCGACCGTCTCCTCGTCGAAGCGGCGGGCGGCCCCCGTGGCGATCACGGTCTCGCCGTCGAGCAGGGCGAGGAAGACGCCGCCGTTCTGCGCGGTGTACGCGGTCTCGAGCCCTTCGTAGACCTCGTTGCGGGGGTCGTGCCCCGCGAACTCGCCGTAGCGCACGTGGTACTCGTGCACGAGGTCCTCGAGTACGGGTTCGAGCCGGGGGTCGGCGGGCTCGAGCGCCTCGAAACGCGCGGTGGATGCGGCTCCGGTCGTGGTCATGCGTGGTCTCCGAATCGTGCGGCTCGGTGTTAGAGCCCGGTGTCGTTGCGGTTGGGCGGCGGGCCGGGTCCGCGAGGGCCCGGCGGCGTCGAGAGCATAGTCCACACCCGCGGGGCCCCCGGCACAAGCCGGCGCGTCAAAAACGGTCGCACGGGTTCGCGCGCTGCGAACCCGTGCGACCGTCACCGCCCTCTCGGCCGGCCTCGGCGGCACGGCCGGGAGCCTGCGCCTAGCCCTCCTCGCGGGGAAGTCCGGGCGGGTTGACGAGCGACTCCTCGACCGCCTCCTCGTCGAGCGACCAACGGTCGATCACCTCCTGGTAGGTGCCGTCGTCGATGGCCGCCTGCAGCACGAGCTGCACCGACTCGATCAGCCCGTTGTCCTTCGCCGTCGCGGCGCCGATGTTCGCCGTCTCGGGCCAGCCGCCGTTGAGCGTCCCGACCACCTGCGTCTCGCCGGTCGACGCCGCGGCGAACGCTACCGTCGCGTTGGGCTCGAGCAGCGCATCCACGCGGCCCGACTGCAGGGCGAGGTTCGCGGCGGCCTTGTCGTCGTAGTACACGAACTCGACCGGCTCGAGGCCCGCCTCCTGGTTCTGCTCGTCCCAGGCCTGGAGGATCTTCTCCTGGTTCGTGCCGGAGCCCACCACGATCTTGAGCCCCGCGACGTCGGCGGGCTCCTCGATCGAGGTGACCTCGGTGTTGTCGGCCTTGACCGCGAAGCCCACGACGTCCTCGCGGTAGGTCGCGATGTCGAAGAGGTCCTTGCGCTCCTCCGTCACCGTCACGTTGGATGCGACGAGATCGTACTTGCCGGACTGCACGCCCAGCGGCCAGTCGGCCCAGGACACGGCCTCGGTCTTCAGCTCGAGGTCGAGGCCGTCGGCGATGAGCTGGGCGAAGTCGATCTCGCTGCCGATGATGATGTTCGGGTCGTCCTCGGCCGCGAAGGCGAGCGGCGCCGCGTAGGGGGCCACCGCGACGGTCAGGTATCCCTCGTCGATCGGCTCGAAGCCGTTCGCCTCGAGCGCGTCGATGGCCTCCTGCACCGGCTCCAGGCGGGGCCGGTCCTCGGCGTTGCCCGTGGTGAGGTCGAAGCCTGCGGTGTCGCCCTGGGTCTCGGAGGCGCTCACGGGATTCGTGCAGGCGGTCAGCGCGAGCGCGGCGGTCGCGAGCAGCGGCAGGGTTCGGAGGAGTCGGGTGCGGGTGCGGGTTCGTTCGGTCATTTCAGTCCTATCGGGGAGGGGTACGGGCTGGGGATGGCGGCCGGCTCAGAGGAGCCGTCGCAGGAACTCGCGGGTGCGGGGCTCGCGCGGGGCTTTGAGGAGCTGTTCGGCTTCGCCCTGCTCGACGATCCGGCCGTCGGCCATGAAGACGACGCGGTCGGCGATCTGCCCCGCGAAGGCGATCTCGTGGGTGACGACGATGAGGGTGCGCCCCTGGTCGGCGAGCTCGCGGATGACGCCGAGCACCTCGGCGACCAGCTCGGGGTCGAGCGCCGAGGTCGGCTCGTCGAAGAGCAGCACATCCGGGTCGAGCACGAGCGCGCGGGCGATCGCGACGCGCTGCTGCTGGCCGCCGGAGAGCTGGCGCGGATACCGATCGGCGAGGTGGCCGAGGCCCACGCGCTCGAGCAGGTCGCGCGCCTTGGCCTTCGCCTGCTCCTTGCCGAGCAGCTTGCGCGAGGTGACGGGCAGCGTCACGTTCTCGAGCGCCGTGAGGTGCGGGAACAGGTTGAACTGCTGGAAGACCATGCCGACGCGCAGCCGGCGGTCGAGCACCTCGCGCTCGGAGAGCTCGAGCAGGCCCTCGCCGCGCTCGGCGTAGCCGATGAACTCGCCGTCGATCGTGATCTCGCCCTGATCGATGGTCTCGAGATGGTTGATGGTGCGCAGCAGCGTCGACTTGCCGGACCCGGATGGTCCCAGCAGCACCACGACCTCGCCGGGCTCCACGGTCAGGTCGACGCCGTGCAGCACCTCGACCTCGCCGAAGGACTTGTGCACCTGGCGGATCTCGACCCGCCCGCGCGTGATGGTGTCCGTGGTCATGCTCGTGCCTCCTCGGCCTCGGGCCGCCGGGCGGCCGGGTGCTGCGGGTCCCGGCGCTCCGGGTCCCGGTTCTCCAGGGTCCGGTCCACGGGCGTCGGGACCGGGTTGGGGCGCCTCGCGGCGAACCAGCGGCGGATGCGCTGCAGCGGCGTGGGCGGCAGCTCGCGCTCGTGGCCGCGCGCGTAGTGGCGCTCGATGTAGTACTGCGCGATGTTCAGCAGCGTCGTGATGATCGCGTACCAGACCACCGTCACGAGCAGCAGCGGGATGACGAGCTGGTTGCGGTTGTAGATGACCTGCGCCGTGTAGAACAGCTCGGGCAGCGCGACGACGAAGACGACGGAGGTGCCCTTGACCAGGCCGATGACCGAGTTGAAGGCGTTCGGCACGATCGAGCGCAGCGCCTGCGGCAGCACGACGCGGAAGAACCGCACGCCGCGCGGGATGCCGAGCGCCTTGGACGCCTCCACCTGGCCGTGGTCGACCGAGAGCAGCCCGCCGCGGATGATCTCCGCCGAGTAGGCCGCCTCGTGCAGCGAGAGGCCGAGCACCGCCGCGGTGAAGGCGGAGATGAGCTGCACCGTGTTGACCTCGAGCAGCCAGAAGTCCGTGGTGAACGGCGTGCCCAGTCCCAGCGTCGGCCACAGATAGCCGAGGTTGTACCAGACCACCAGCTGCACGACGAGGGGCACGGCCCGGAAGAACCAGATGTACGCGCTCGCGAGGCCCGAGAGGATCGGCGACTTCGAGAGCCGCATCACCGCGAGGATCCCGCCCAGCAGGAACCCCGCGACCGCGGACACCGCGGTGAGCACGAGCGTGAGCACGAGGCCGTCCACGATCGCCTGCGAGAGGAAGTACTGGGCGAACACGTCCCACCGCCACTGCGGGTTGCGGAACAGCGACACCACGCCCTGGGCGACGAGGAAGAGGGCGATGGCGGCGAAGATCCAGCGACCCCAGTGGCGGCGCCGGATGATCCGCCGCGGTGCGGGGGCGTCGCGCCGGGGCGGCGCCTGATCCGCCTCGGCCTGTTCGCGCCGCGCGGCGATGAGATCGCCGAAGTCGCGCTCGATCGCCTCGACGGCCTGCAACGGCAGCGTCGTGCCGTCCGCGCCCTCGACGAGCGCCTTGGTATAGGGATGCACCGTGAACTGCTCGGGGTCGAAGTGCGCCGTGTAGCCGTTGCGCTCGTAGAGCCGGTCCGCCTCGGGCTGCCGCGGTCCGGTCGTGAGGAACACCTTGCGGTAGCCGAGTCGGCGGGCCTCCTCCTCGAGCCGGCCGAGGAGCCTGCTCGAGAGCCGCTGCCCGCGGCGCTCGGGATGCGACCAGAGCTTCTTGAACTCGACCGTCTCCTCGTCGTAGCGCCGCGCCGCGCCCGTGGCGACGACGGTCTCGCCCTCGAGCAGGGCGAGGAAGACGCCGTCGTTCGACTCCACGAACTCGGTCTCGATGGCGTCGTAGACCTCGCCGCGGGCGTCGTGCTCGTCGAAGTCGCCGTAGCGCGAGTCGTACTCGCGCACGAGGTCCTCCAGGACGGGCACGAGGCGGGGGTCGCTCGGATGCACGACCTCGAATCGTGTGCCGGTGGTGGTGCCGGTAGTGGTCATTCGCTCTTCTCCGGTTCGTCGTGGCTCGACTGGAACATGGAGAGGAGTTCAGCACCAGTGCGGCGCCGCCGACAATGTGTTACGTCATGTGGAGTTGCGGAGCATCAAACAGCGTTACGGAGCGTCATACAGCGCGGAGCGGCGCTGCGCGCGGGACGCGGCCGGGGTAATGCGGCCGATCATCCAGTCGAGGCCTGTTCGCTCATCCACGCGGTCGGGGCGACCCCGTACTCGCGCCGGAAGGCGCGGGTGAACGTGGAGGGGTCCGGGAAGCCGCATTCCGCCGCGATCGAGGCGACGGTGCGACGGCCGCCGGATGCATCGCCGAGCAATGAGGCCGCGCGACGGAGCCGGGCGCGGCGGATGAACACCCCGGGCGGCTCCCCCGTGGCCTCGAACAGCTGATACACGGTGCGCACGGAGAGGTGGTGATGGGCGGCGAGGCTCTCCACCGTGAGTCGGGGCGAGCCGAGGCTGTCGATCACGAACATCTTGAGCTGTTCGAGCAGCTGCTCCCTCCCCTCCGGCACCGCGCGCTCGCCGTCGGGGCGCAGCAGGGTCTCGAGCAGGTCCACCGCCACGGCCGCCATCTCGAATCGCGCGGTGAGGCTCAGCTCCTCGGTATCGGCGAAGAGCGCCTCCATGTAGGCGGACACCACGCGGAGCCGCGGCTCTCCCGCGGCGATGAGGCGGCCGCAGTTCGCCGAGATCGTCTCCGAGGGGAGGTGGATCGCGGAGCGCCGGATCTTCGCGATGAGCTCCCGCTGGCCCGGCTGGCGGTGGTCGATCTCGTAGGCGCCCCTCGTCTCGTAGAGCACCGCGTCGCCCGGCCGCAGCATCGCGTCGCGGCCGTACTGCGACACGCTTCCCGAGGAGGCGTCCTGGATCGCGAAGAGGACGAATTCCTCGTCCTCCCCCGCCGCCATGGTTGTGCTCCGCTGCACGTGCACGCTGCCCGTGTCGATGCGGGTGAGCGAGAGGAAGGGGCTCGGGATCCGCAGGTCGACCCGGGCCTCGAAGTCCTCCGCGATCTCGCTGCAGTACAGGGGCACGTAGATGCGACTGCTCAGCGCCTGCCACTGTGCGACGTTCTCGGCCGTCATGACGGTCATGGTGGGCTCCCGGGTCCGCCGGCGATATCACCGGCACTGGTGTCTCATGGGCCCAGCGTATCCCCCGGCGCACGGCGGCGGGGCCCTTCCCGAGAGTGTGCAGAGGATGCCTAGCGGAATGCAGGATGTGTCGATGCGCCGCGCTCCTGCTCGTTCCTAGGCTCCCTGAACAACCCGCTCGTCCCGTCCTAAGGAGTTACGCAATGACGCAGAGCACCGTCGCCGCCGTCCAGGCCGAACCGGTCTGGCTCGATGCCGACCGCACCACCGACAAGACCATCCGGCTGATCGAGGAGGCCGCCGATGGCGGTGCAGACCTCGTGGCCTTCCCCGAGACCTGGCTGCCCGGGTATCCGGTCTTCCTCTGGAGCCATCCCGTCTACGAGCAGATGCCGTTCGTCGCCCGCTATCACGCCAACTCGGTCGCCGTGGACGGCCCGCAGATCACCCGCATCCGCGAGGCCGCGCGAGCCCGCGGCATCACGGTGGTGCTCGGCTTCAGCGAGAAATCCGGCGGCTCGCTCTACATGGCGCAGATCGTGATCGGCGGGGACGGCGAGGTGCTCCAGCACCGCCGCAAGCTGAAGCCCACGCACGCCGAGCGCACGCTCTTCGGCGAGAGCGACGGCAGCGGCCTGAAGGTGGTGGACACGCCGATCGGCCGGGTCGGCGCGCTGAACTGCTTCGAGCACATCCAGCCGCTCAGCGTCTACGCCATGGCGGCGCAGGACGAGCAGATCCACATCGCCGGCTGGCCGTGCCTCGGCATCCTCGGCGACGTGCCCGCCCTCAGCCCGGAGGCGCTCACCGCCGCGACGAAGACGTACGCGCTCATCGGCAGCACCTACGCGATCATGGCCACCCAGATCATGAGCGAGGAGGGCGCCCTCGTCTTCTCCGCGGGCGAGGGCCTCCCCTGCCCCGTCTACACCGGCGGCGGCGGATACGCACGCGTCTACGGACCGGATTCGGCGCTGCTCACCGAGCCACTGGACCCCGGGCACGAGGGGCTGGTGTTCGCCGAGATCGACCTCGCCCGGATCGACCTCGCGAAGAACACGGTCGATCCGGCGGGGCACTACGCCCGGCCGGACGTCACGAGGCTGCTGCTCGATGGCCGGCCGAAGCAGCCGGTGGTGCGCCCCGGAGTGGCCGAGGGGCCGCTCTTCCCTCCCCTCGAGGACGCGGATGCGCCCGCGGGAGCCGAGACGCAGGGCGAGCGGCGATGAGCGACGCGGACCTCGAGTACGCGCTCACCGAACGCGCCTGGTCCGATCCCCGCTTCGCCACGCTGCTGCGGACGGAACCCGCGACTGCGCTGCTCGAGCTCGGCGTAAGGGTGCCCGCGGGCGTCCGGCTCGACATCAGGGTGCAGCGCCGGGACACGCTCTACTTCGCAATCCCGCCCATGCCAGATGCCGAGACCCGCGCCGCCTGCCCGGACGGCTTCATCCCGAACCAGATGGACCTGTGGCGCAGCGCCGATCAGTTCTGCTGGCTGCTGCCCGAGGGGCTGAAGATGGACCTCCTCGGCATGCGGCAGGCGCATCGCCGGGCGCAGGCGTCGGGGCCGATTCCACCGGTGCAGCGGTCCTCGGCGGCATCCGACGCGCCCGAGCCGGACGCCGAATCGGCTCGCCTCGCGCGCGGCCCCTCGACGCCTCCTCCCGCGCGGACGACTCACGACCCCGCCGAGCACTACCGGCTGCTCACCTCGGACCCCGCCGCCCGCGCGCGCCTCATCGAGGATCCGGTCGCCGAGCTCCGGTGGTACTTCGGCTACATGCCCGAGGGCGATTACCGCGTCGAGATCGTCGATCAGCGGCACGACACCATCGCCGTGCTCCTGCCGGTGGTTCCGCCCGCGGAGCACCGGGCGGATGCGCTCGAGGCGCTGTCCGGCCGCATCTTCGACATCCTCTTCACAACCGGCGTCGGCGGGTACTGCATCCCCGACGACCGCCTCAAGTGGGTGCTGCGGGACATGCGCTCGGCGTGGATCGCCCGCATACAGCCCGAGCGCGTCTGACTCCCGATCCCATCACCCATCCCGATCACCACGAGGTACGACGATGTCCCTGCCCTCTTCCGCCGCGCGCCAAACGCGCGCGCCGTCCAGCGCCCCGGCGAATCTCCGCCGCGTGGCCTTCGCCACCATCACCGGCACCACCATCGAGTGGTACGACTTCTTCCTGTACGCGAGCGCCGCGGCGCTCGTCTTCCCCGCCGTCTTCTTCGAGCCAGCGGGCCCGGCCGCGGCGACGATGCTCTCCTTCGCCTCGGTGGGCGTCAGCTTCCTCTTCCGGCCGCTCGGCGCCTTCGTCGCCGGGCACTTCGGCGACAGGATCGGCCGCAAGGCGATGCTCGTCTTCACGCTCATCCTCATGGGCGCGAGCACGACCCTGATCGGGTTCCTCCCCACCACCGAGCACATCGGCATCACCGCCGTCGTGCTCCTGGTCCTGATGCGCATCCTTCAGGGCTTCTCGGCCGGCGGCGAATGGGGCGGGGCCGCGCTGATGGCCGTCGAATCGGCGCCCTCGAACAGGCGCGGGCTGTGGGGCACGTTCCCGCAGATCGGCGTGCCGCTGGGGATGCTCCTGTCGAGCGGCGTGATCGCGCTGATGACCGGCGTCATCGCGCCGGGCGACGCGTTCCTGGAATGGGGCTGGCGCGTGCCCTTCCTGCTCAGCGTCGTGCTGGTCGCGATCGGCTACATCGTGCGCCGCTCCGTCTCCGAGAGCCCCGTATTCGCGGAGATGTCCGAGAGGAAGCAGCAGACGAAGATGCCCGTGGTGGTGCTCTTCCGCAGGTTCGGCCCCGTCGTACTGCTCACCTCGGTGGTGTTCGCGGGCAACAACGCGGCCGGGTACATGACCACGGGCGGCTTCATCCAGAACTACACCACGGATCCCGCCGGCGCGCTGCAGCTCGACCGCACCGCGGTCGTGCTCGGAGTCATGCTCAGCGCCGTCACCTGGCTGCTCATGACGCTGCTCGCCGGGGTGCTCTCCGACCGCATCGGGCGGAAGACCTGCTATCTCATCGGCTGGGCGTGCCAGCTCGCGATGGTGTTCCCGCTGTTCTGGCTGATCAACACCGGCAGCATGGCGCTGCTCTACCTAGCGATGTGCCTGTTCACCGTCGGGCTCGGGTTCACCTCCGGCCCGCAGGCCGCCTGGTACGCGGAGCTCTATCCGGCTACGGTCCGGTACTCCGGGGTCAACGTCTCGAACACCTTCGGCGCCGTGCTCGGCGGCGCCTTCGCACCCATGATCGCCACATGGCTCGTGAACAGCACCGGCACGACGGCCTCGGTATCGCTGTACCTCGGCGCCCTCACCCTCGCGGGGCTTCTCGCGACCCTGCTGCTGCGGGACCGCCGAGGCATCGACCTCGGCATCGACAACGCGGAGGAGCAGTCCACGGGCTCCACCGTCTGGTCGCGGTGAGGCGCGCCGTGTCCACCGCATCCTCCGCCGCAGCGCTCGGCCTCGTCACGCTCGGCGATGTCGTGCCGATCCCAGGCACGGCAGGGCACCCCGGCTCCTATCGCTTCGCCGTCATCGCCCGTCCGCTCTGCCACGAGGCGCTGCAGCGGCTGGCGCTGCGCGCCGACCCCGAGCTCTACCCGAGCGTGCTCGAGGCCGCCGAGCTGGTCGTGACGGAGGGCGCTTCAGGGGTGATCACCACCTGCGGCTATTTCACGCCATATCAAACGGCGCTCTCACGGGATCTCCCGGTCCCGGTGTTGAGCTCGAGCCTGCTGCAGTTGCCGATGATCCGGGCGCTCGTCGGGGACCGGACGATCCTCGTGCTCGCCTCGAACCGGGCCGCGGCCGACGCGCGCTGCATCCGCGCGGCCGGCCTCGACCCGCGGGACCGGGTGATCGTGCGAGGCCTGGACGGACCGGGCCCGTTCGCCGCGCAGGTATTCGAGGCGGGCGAGATCACCGATATCGAGGCCATCGTCGGGCAGGCGTCGGCAGCCGTGGAGGAGGCCCTGGCCGGGCATCCCGATATCGGCGCGATCTGCGTCGAATGCGGGGAGCTCACGCTGGTCTCCCGGGCGCTGCGGCGGCGCACCGGCTTGCCCGTGTTCGACTACTTCACCGCCGCCGACCTGCTGCAGCAGGCCGTGGACACGAGTCCCGCCCCGTGACGGGCGCCGGGCCGGCGATCCCCGCCGACCCGGCGCTCCCGCCCTAGGACAGCCTGACCAGATCCTCGAAGTCGATGAGCTGCTCGACTGCGGCCGTGGGCAGCCGCTCCGATTCCGCCGCGTCGTCGAGCGGCTTCACGTAGGCGTGCATCGTGAAGGCCTCGGGATCGTAGTGGGGTGTGAACCCGCTGCGCCGGTAGAGCCGATCCGCGGCGGGCTGGCGCGGGCCCGTGGTCAGGTAGGCCCGGCCGTAGCCGAGCTCGCGGGCGCGCTCCTCGAGCCGCTCGAGCATCCGGCTCGCGAGCCGCTCGCCCCGCCGTTCCGGATGCGCCCAGATGCGCTTGAACTCGGCGGTGCGATCGTCGAAGCGGCGCACCGCCCCGGTGGCGATCACCGCGTCCTGCTCGTCGTCCACGAGCGCGACGAACGCCCCGCCCCGCTCGCGGGTGAAGCGCTCCTCGTCCACGCCGTGCACCTCGGCCTCGGCGTACCCCTCGAAATCGCCGTATGCGCGCTCGTACTCCCTGACGAGCTCCTCGAAGACCGGACTCAGCCTGGCGTCTCGCGGATGCACTTCCTCGAACCGCTGGGTCGCGGTCGCCGTCATCGTCGTCATCAAAGTCCCCTCCTCCGGTGCTGCTTCGTCGGTTCGCGGCCTCGGCCCCCACCTACGTGGGAGAACGGCCACCGCGGCACGATAACGAGAATGCATGGGGTTCGCATCCCGCCGCCTCCGAGATGCCCAGAATCGCGGCGCTCGACCGGCCTCGGGCGTGTCGGAACCGCGCGGGCACGGTGCGGCCCGCAGGCAAATCACGGGCGGAGCGGGATACTTGAGGCATGGCCGTCGAACTCCTGCACCCCATCACCGCCGATCTCCGCCTCGCCCGGCAGCTCGCCGACATCGCCGACGAGATCTCCATGGACTACTTCCGCAGGCGCGACCTCGGGGTGTACGTGAAGGAGGACCGCACGCACGTGACCGACGGCGACCGCAACGTCGAGCAGGCGCTGCGGGCGAAGCTCGCCGAGGAGCGGCCGAGCGACTCGGTGTTCGGCGAGGAGTACGGCAGCGAGGGCAACTCGCGCCGGCAGTGGATCATCGACCCCATCGACGGCACCGCGAACTTCATGCGCGGCGTGCCGATCTGGGCGACGCTCATCTCGCTCGTCATCGACGGCAGGCCCGAGGTCGGCGTGGTCTCCGCCCCGGCGCTGAACCGGCGCTGGTGGGGCGCCACCGGACACGGCGCATACCTCGACGACGACCTCGCCGACTCCGACACCGCGACCGACCGGCGCATCCACGTCTCGGGCGTCGAGACCCTCGAGGACGGCCAGCTCAGCTACGGCTCGATGCAGTATTGGATGGAGATCGACCGCCTCGAGCCCATCGTCGAGCTCAACGACCGGATGTGGCGCTCCCGCTCGATCGGCGACTTCTGGCCCTACATGCTCGTGGCCGAGGGCTCCTTCGAGGTCGCGTGCGAGGTCGGCCTGCAGCCCTACGACATGGCCGCGCTCATCCCCGTCATCGAGGAGGCCGGCGGGCAGTTCACCTCGATCGAGGGCAAGGAAGGGCCGTGGCACGGCTCGGCGCTCGCCACCAACGCGAACGTGCACGAGGCCGCCCTCGAGGTGTTCCACCGGGCCTGAGCGGCACCGGCCCGGCCGGCCCTTAGAACCCCCAGGTCGCCGCGGGCTGCTCGGGCCAGATCAGGGCCCGGTGCAGCGCATCCGCGGCGCCCCGCGTCCGCTCCTCGAGCAGTCCGGCGCGGGCCTGCGCGGCGATCACGGGCCGGCCGAGGTACGCGGCCGAGAGCTGCGACATCGAGAGCGCGAGATCGGGCTCCTCGCCCTCCGCGCGGACGGCGCTCCCCCGGCCCTCGGCGATCCTGAGCCGCCACCGGCCGTCGTTCGCCTCGAGCACCGGATCGTCGACGCGCAGCACGAGGTCGAGGTCCGCGCCGTACCGGCGCGCCTCGGCGCAGGCGGGCAGGTCGAGGATGCGGGCGAACATGTCGTCGCGCAGCGCGGGCTCGGCGACGCGCGGGTCGGGCAGCAGCGAGAGCAGCGGCGAGTCCGTGGGCACGTGCATCGCCACGACCGTCTCGATGAGGTCCTTCTCGACGAGCGCCTGCCAGAGGGCGTGCTCGGCGCGCGCGTCGAGGGCGTTCCACTCGAACACGGTGAGGGTCTTCGCCGACGCGTCGGCGTGGGGCCGGGTGTACAGCGCGTAGGCCGCCGGCGCACCCTCCGCCCCCACGCGCAGGATGCGCACGGGCTGGGCCGGCAGCGGCTCGCCGATCAGGGCGCGGCGCTGGAAGCCGTCGAGCTCACGGACGGGCGTGCCCGGACGATCCTGGGCGCGCTGGACCCGGTGGATGAACGCCGCGTCGCGGTCCGGGTCGGCGTAGTCGAAGTCGAGCACGGGAGGGGCTCCCCCGCCGTCTCGGGGCGCGACGAGCCTCGTGCCGTGCGGGATGCGCAGCGTGAGGGTGTCGCTCGCGTGCCCGTAGCCGAAGCGGCCGTAGATGCCATACTCCTGCGCGGTGAGCAGGCTGAGGGCGTCGCCGCGCGCGATGCTCATCTCGAAGTAGCGCTCGATCATGCTGCGCAGCAGTCCCCGCCGCCGGTACGAGGGGTGGACCGCGACGGTGCTCAGCCCGTTCGCGCGGACCCGCCCGCCCGGCACGGCCAGGTCGGGGAACGGGTAGAAGGCGGCCTCGGCCGCGAGCCGGTCGCCATCCGCGAAGCCGAGCGTGTGCTCGGGATCGAAGGGGAACGGCAGCGCGCGCTGCTGCTCGGGGGTGAAGGTCGAGGGCCAGGTCCAGTCGTTGAGCTGCTCGTACTGATCCCGCCGGTCCTCGTCCAGATGCACGAACTCGAATTGCTCCATGCGCTTCACGGTACTGCTGCGGGGGTGCGGCGCGCGAACCGCCGTTCCGGATGCGTATGGCCCGCAGAGCCGTCTATGCGGGTCCTGTGAGCTATTCGCATCCGGAACGGCAAGCCCCGGCGGCGCTCCGGCGGGCTCGAGCGAACCCGGGCCCCTACGCCGCCCCGGCGCGCCGCTCCCGGCGGTCCACCCGGTAGTCGAAGACCGCGATGACGAGCACGAGCAGGCCCATCCCGCCGACGAAGGACATCGCCGCGACGAAGCCCTGGCGGTAGATCTCGAGCGTGGCCGGATCGCTCGGATCCGGCAGCCCGTCCACGAGGTGCAGCGAGGAGACGAAGGAGAAGAAGATCGAGGTGGCGATCGCGATGCCCATCGCGTTGCCGAGGCGCTGGCCCACCTGCATGAACGAGCCGCCCACGCCGGCCGATTCGAGCGGCACGTGCTTGACCGTGCGCATCTGATTCGCCGACATCACGAGGCCCGGGCCGACGCCGCCCACGCCGAGCATGATCGCCATCCACATGGGCGTGGCCTCCGGCTCGACGAGCAGCGCGATCAGCACGAGCCCGATCATCGCCGTCACGAAGATCACGAGACCGCTCAGCACCATGCCCGCCGCATGCTGGAACGTGTACTTGCCGGTGACCGCGGCGATCACCGCCGAGACGATCGCGAACGGGATGCTGATCATGCCCACCACGACCGCCGGGTGCCCGAGCCCCTGCTGGTTGTAGAGCGTCATGACGAAGAACATCGGCGGCATCATGCCGAAGTAGAGCGTGGTGATGAGCACGCCGTTGCGGTAGGAGGGGAACTTGAAGAGCCCGAAGTCGATGACCGGGCTGCGCCCCTTGACGACGTACCGGCGCTCCCACCACACGAACGCGGCGGCGAAGCCCGCGGCCGCGAGCAGCAGCCACCAGCGGCGCGGGTCGTCGTCCGCCCCGCCCGAGGTGAGCACGAACGGCAGCATCACGAACAGCACCGTGCCGGCCATCAGCACGGTGCCGACGATGTCCAGGTCGCTGTGCTTCTCGTGCTTCTGCCTGCTCGGCAGCAGCCAGATCGCGAACGGCAGGATGACGAGCGCGAGCGGCACGTTCATGCCGAAGGTCCAGCGCCATCCGAGCTCCGAGCCGAGCGCGCCGATGAAGAGCCCGCCGATGGTCGGGCCGAAAGCCGTGCCGAGGCCGATCGAGGCGCCGAAGATGCCGAAGGCCTGCCCGCGCTCCTTGCCCTGGAAGAGGTTCTGGATGAGCCCGATCACCTGCGGCATGAGGATGCCCGCGGCGGTGCCCTGGATGAACCGCGCCACCACGAGCTGCACCGCGTCGGGGGCGAGCGAGCAGTAGAGGCTCGCCGCGGTGAACACGCTCAGCCCGATGATGAACATCGCCTTGCGGTTCCAGATGTCGCCGAGCCGGCCCGCGGGCACGAGGAAGATGCCGAAGGCGAGCACGTAGCCCGCGACGATCAGCTGCGCCTGCGAGGACGTGGCGCCGAGCGTCTCCTCGATCGGCGAGATCGTGACGTTCACCTTCACGAGGTCGAGGATCGTGGTGATCGCCACCGCGATCGTCACGATGAAGGCGGGCCAGCGATTCGCGATGCTCTCGGGGGTATTCGACACCGCGTCAGTCTAGCCCCGGTGCGGGTAGCCTGAAAGGCGTGACTACGAGAGCAGTGCGCGCGGCGGCGATCGCCGCGCTGGCGGGCCTGGGCCTCGCCGGATGCGCGATGCAGGAGACCTCCCCCGAGCCCGTCTCGGTCTTCTCGCTGAGCCGCGGCGACTGCTTCTCGACGGATGCGGAGCACACCGCCGCCTTCGTCACCCCCTGCAGCGAGCCCCACCTCTTCGAGGTGACGGACGTGCATCCCGTCGAGGGGGACGCCTTCCCCGGCGACGAGGCGCTCCAGGCCCTCACTGACGAGCTGTGCCCCGCGGCCTTCGCCGACTACACGGGCGGGGCCCCCGCGGCCTCCGACTCGTGGGCGGCGATGGGCTTCGCCCCCGGCGAGGCGGGCTGGGACGAGCAGGACGATCGCGAGATCGTCTGCGTCGTGACGCCGGGCGACGGCGCCGAGACCTCGGACAGCGCGCAGGGAGTACCGTCTGACTATCCAACACCCGAAGGGACACCATGACGCAGCCCAACAACGACCGCTTCCAGACCACCCACGTCGGATCGCTGCCCCGCACGAGGCGACTGCTCGAGACCAACCGGCGCCACCAGGAGGGCGAGCTCGGCTGGGACGAGTTCACCTCGGTGCTGCACGAGGAGGTCGTCGGCGTCGTGCGCCGGCAGGACGAGCTCGGCATCGACGTGCTCAACGACGGCGAGTACGGCCACATCATGACCCAGTCCGTCGACTACGGCGGGTGGTGGAACTACTCGTTCACGCGCCTCTCCGGGCTCACCCCCGGCAATGCCGACCGCTGGCAGGAGGCGGACGAGGAGGTCGTCCTCTCCGAGCCCGGCCGGATCCGGCTCGCCTCCTTCTCGCACCGACGCGACCGCACCCGCTTCAAGGACGCCTACCACGACCCCGAGAACGGCGTGCTCGCAGGCCGCAAGCCGCTGAACCAGCCCTCGATCACCGGCAAGATCGAGTACATCGGCGAGGACGCCGTGGCCGCCGACGTGGCCGGGCTCCGCCGCGCGCTCGACGAGCTCGAATCGCCCGCCGAGGGCTTCGTGGCCGCGCTCTCCCCCGGCTCGGCGGCCCGCCTGCCGAACGAGTTCTACGCGAACGACGAAGAGGTCGTGTGGGCCTGCGCCGAGGCGCTCAAGCACGAGTACAAGGCCATCGTCGACGCCGGCTTCACCGTGCAGATCGACGACCCCTCGATCGCCGAGTCCTGGGACCAGGTGGTGCCCGAGCCCACCGTCGAGGACTACCTCGCCTTCACGCAGGTGCGCATCGACGCCCTCAACCACGCCCTCGATGGCCTGCCCGAGGACAAGGTCCGCTTCCACCTGTGCTGGGGCTCCTGGCACGGGCCGCACACCACCGACATCGAGTTCCGGCACCTCGTGAAGCAGATGCTCGAGGTCCGCGCCGGCTCCTACTCGTTCGAGGCCGCGAACGTGCGCCACGCGCACGAGTGGAAGGTGTGGCGCGACGTCGAGCTGCCCGAGGGCAAGCTCATCGTCCCCGGCCTCGTCTCGCACTCGACCAACGTCGTCGAGCACCCCGAGCTCGTGGCCGACCGCCTCGAGCAGTTCGCCTCGGTGGTCGGGCGCGAGCACGTCATCGCCTCGACCGACTGCGGCCTCGGCGGCCGGGTGCACCCCGACATCGCGTGGGCGAAGCTCGATTCGCTCGCCGAGGGCGCGCGCCTCGCCTCGGAACGGCTCTTCTAGGCGCCGTGGGGCCGCAGCGATGATCGGGGCGCCGATCCCCGGAAGCCGCATCGCATGACGACGTCGACCGGCTTCGAGCACGCCGCGCACGCCCTGCGGATGAGGGGGAGCATCTCCCTGCCCGGCACCTCCGACGGCCAGGCGGGTGCGCTCAAGGCCCTCTACTCGGTGCTCATCGGGCTGCTGCTGCTCCTCGTCGTCGGCGGGCTCGTCGTCGCCGTGATCGCCGCCGCGTCGGGGGTCCGGTTCACCGGCGCCACCGTCTTCGGGATCCTCATGGTCGAGGCCGTGCTCGTCGGCCTCGCGGCGCGGATGATCGCGAACCGGCGTCGGCAGCGCCGATTCCTGGAGGCCGAGAGGCTGCCGGTCGTCATCGACGCCCGCGGCCTCGGCCTCCGGGGCGTCGGGCCGATCCCCTGGCAGGACTTCCTGCCCGCGCGGCACGAATGGGTGCGCGCGAAGAGCAGCGGGAGCTATCAGCGTCGGGCGCTCATGCCGCTCAGCGAATCGGGGCTGGTCGGCGTGAACGAGCGGCTGCCCGCCGAGCTCCGGCACCGGGTCGGGCCCTCCGGCACGATCCGGGACCGCCGCTGCCGCTGGATCCAGCTGCCCGGCGTCGAGGGGATGCACGAGCGCGAGGTGATGGCGCTCATCAACCTCGCCCATGCGATGTTCCTCGGCTACCCGGGCGGGGCTCCCGGCGGCGGGCTCCCCGCCCGGTGATCCGAGTCGGGGCCGAGGGGCCGTCGAGGATCGCCCGAGCGGGCACGGCGCCGGGCGACGGGGCACGGACCGGCACTGCTCGCCGAGGCACGACCGGGCGCTGCCCGTCGGCGCACGAAAAAGGCCCGCCTTCCGCACGGCAGTGCGGAAGGCGGGCCTTCGATTCGTGGAGATGGGGGGAATTGAACCCCCGTCCATCGCCGAGATTCTGCGGTTTCTCCGGGTGCAGTCTGCCGTGCGTGCTACTCGGCTCCGGTCATGGGGGCAGACACCTTGACCGACACGAGCCCAGTCACAGTAGAAGTCCTGCGCAGCCCTGTGACGCGGCTACGCAGCAAGCGTTCTCAATGACGCCAGGAACCAGACCGAACGCGAATCTGGGCTGACGGACTCGGGCTCGCTACTTAGGCAGCGAGGGCGAAGTCAGTGCGCTTGTTATTGGCACTTATCGGTTGCGAGGGGCGTTTACGAGATAACCCCGCGTCCTCGACCCGCTTCACGCAGTTTCACGAACGATGTCGAAACCGATCATCCCCGTGACTCTGCAGCATGACACTGTGGAGTTGTCCCCCGCCTGACCAGGGCCGGGCGGGTTCCTCAGAGTAAACCCTGAGATCAGCCAGTATATTCCACTCCCCGGCGTTTGTCCCCCTACGACCTGAGATTGATTCGCCGTTCGGCGAGCATCGAGGCGGCGGCGCGGCATATCCTTATCGGTATGAGTTGGAATGATGGTACCCAGGGGCCGGACCGCGAGAAGCCCGGCGACGAGTCGCAGTCGACGCCGAACCGGTCCGCCGACGGCTGGGACGGCGCCGAGTCGTCCGATGCCCAGGGCGGCCGCCCCGAGGCGTCCGACGCGCACGGCGAGCCGCGCGATACCGACCAGGGGAACGGCTTCGGCTCGTTCAGCAGCGCTCCCTTCGAGCAGCAGCAGTCGCCGTTCGCGTCCCCCTTCGCGCCGGAGTCCCGGGGATTCGGCGCACCGCCGCCCCCGCCCGCCGGGGCCGAGGAGCCCGCCGCAGCGGACGACGCGGGCCGCGAGCCGGCATCGGACGCCGCGGGCTCCGGCTGGGGCGGGCAGGCGGGTCGCGCCGACGGCCCGGATGGATTCCAGCCCGCGACCGAGCCGTTCAGCCCGCCCACGGAGCCGTTCTCCCCGACGCCCGAGCAGGCCGCTCCGGGTCATGACACGACACCCTTCTCGCCGGCGCCCTCGCCGCGGGACGAGGCTCCGGAGCCGGCGGACGCGCAGCCGACCGAGGCCTTCGACCGGTCCTCCGCACCGGACACCGCCCCGTTCTCCCCCGCGCCCTCGGACCGCGCCGAGGACCAGGCCGCCGATGCCTTCGGACAGGCGTCCGCGCACGACACGGTGCCGTTCTCCCCCGTGCCATCGGGCCGCACCGACGACCAGCCCACCGAGGCCTTCGACCGCGGCGGCTTCGATCAGGGCGGCTTCGATCAGCCCACCCGCGCATTCGACGCGCAGCAGGGCTTCGGTCAGGACTTCGCCTCGGACCGGGACGCGGCCGCCCAGCAGGACGCGCAGCCCACCGAGGCCTATCGGTCGCAGGACTGGAACGACCAGTCGACGGGCGCCGGTGACGCCGCCCCCTGGGCCGCCTCGGCCGCTCCCTGGGAGGACGGCCGACAGGCGCAGGACGCCCCGCAGGTCTTCGGCGCACCGCCCGCCGCGCTCCCCGGCGACCAGCACGTGCCCTTCAGCGGGTTCTCGGGCGGACCGGACCTCGGCGGTCCGGGCGGCCCCGGCGGCCCGACCGGACCCGGTGCGGGCGGTCCCGGCGGCACCGGCCCGAACGACGGCGCGCCCAAGCGCAAGAAGAAGTGGTTCAAGCGCAAGGCCATCATGATCCCCGCCATCGTGGGCGTCGTGCTCATCGCCGGCGCGGCCATCGCGACCCCGCTCATCATCCACAACAACAACGTCAACCGCGGCGACGAGCTCGCCGCGGCCTTCCAGAGCGACCTCGAGTCCTATCAGGGCACCTGGAACGAGGAGAGCCTGGCGGCCGTCTCGGCCGTCGACATCTCGACGCCGATCAGCGCCTCCGCACGGGTGTTCTTCGATCTCAACTCCGAGAACCGCACCGCCCTCGACGACGCATGCGCCGCGATCCCCACCGCGCAGGAGAAGCGCGAGGAGCTCGCGAACGCCGACGTCCCCTCGCTGCCGGAGGACGAGGGCGCGACCGCCTCCGAGGCCTACGTGCAGGCGCAGGCCGACGCGGAGAAGCTCAACGAGCAGCGCACGCAGGCCGACGCCTTCCTGAGCACGAGCGAGAGCTCCCTCGCCACCCTCGGCGAGTTCTGCGGCAACTACGCCGCCTACGCCGACCTCTACGACGAGCTCGAGTCGAACATCGACGGCGTGCTCGCCGACGCGAACGTCGTCGAGGAGGGCGGCCGCATCGAGATCGAGGAGGCGAACGTCTACTACGAGTGCAACGCGAGCGGCGGCTGCCCGAACCTCTACGACGACGACACCCGCGAGCAGTTCGCGGCCGCCATGGAGACGACGTACGTGAACTACTACTCGGAGCTCTCCACCCTCTACTCCGACCAGTGCTTCCTCACGGACTTCCAGGCGGTCTGCGACGTCGCCGCCACCGAATACCAGTCCGTGTCGGACGCCTGGGCCGAGGTGGTCGACCACCTGCGCACCACCGAGCCCACCACCGAGGTCGACCAGCCGCTCTACCCCGAGCTCGACGGCCTCGGCCAGGCCACGAGCGACGCGGAGGTCTCGGCCGAGAACGCCATCCTCACGGAGTGGCAGAACATCGAGCCGAGCGCGTACTCGATGACCACCACGGGCACCTCGCTCGGCACCTACTTCGACCAGAAGGTGCAGGCGATCCGGGACGCGGCCACGGCGGTGCTCGAAGGCTGACGCGCGTCGCCGTTCACGGGGGCGGGGGCGGCTCCACAGGAGCCGTCCCCGCCCCCGTTTCCGCGCTCCCGGCATCGGCCCGAACCGTGCGGCGCCCCGCCCGCCTCGCGAATTCGCACGGCACCCGGTAGATTCTGTGAACTGACTGAGAAGTTGCACCCTGTCCGAATGCGATCGAACGAGAACCCATGACCAAACCCGCACCGACCCCGGCGAAGCCCTCGGGCGAGGACCGCTCAGCCCGCCTCGCCGTCACCGTCTTCCCCATCATCGTCATCGCCGCCTTCCTGCTGGGCTTCCTGCTGCCCGACCAGATGCAGGCGCTCGGCCCGTACGTGAACCTCGCCCTCGGCATCATCATGTTCGGCATGGGCCTCACGCTGACGCTGCCGGACTTCGCGCTCGTCGTGAAGCGCCCGCTGCCGGTGCTGCTCGGCGTGATCGCGCAGTACGCCATCATGCCCGGCCTGGCCGTCGCGCTCGTCTGGGCCTTCCAGCTCCCGTCCGAGCTCGCGATCGGCGTCATCCTCGTCGGCTGCGCGCCCGGCGGCACCTCCTCGAACGTCATCACCTACCTCGCGAAGGGCGACGTCGCCCTCTCGATCACGATGACCTCGGTCTCGACCCTCCTCGCGCCGATCTTCACGCCCGTGCTCACGCTGTGGCTCGCGGGAGCGCTGCTCCCCGTGGACGCCGGGGCGATGGCCCTGTCGATCGTCCAGCTCGTGCTCATCCCCATCATCGGCGGCCTGCTCGTCCGCTGGCTCCTGCGCAGGTGGATCGGCGCGATCCTGCCCGCCATGCCCTGGGTCAGCGTGCTCGGCATCGCCTTCGTCGTGGTCGCGGTCGTCGCCGGCTCCGCCGACACGATCCTCGTCGCCGGCGCCCTGGTCTTCGTCGTGGTGATCCTCCACAACGGCCTCGGCTACCTGCTCGGCTACTTCGCCTCGCGCATCTTCAAGTACCCCGAGAGCGTCGCACGCACCACGGCCGTCGAGGTCGGCATGCAGAACTCCGGCCTCGCCGCCACGCTCGCCAGCACGCACTTCAACCCCGCGGCCGCGCTGCCCGCCGCCGTGTTCAGCGTGTGGCACAACATCTCGGGCGGCCTGCTCGCGCTGTTCTTCCGCGCCCGCACCGCGCGCCAGGAGCGCGCCGAAGCGCAGCAGGCGCAGCAGGCGGAGGCCTGATCACCGCGCCGAACGCGTCGACGCCCCGATCGGAATCGATTCCGATCGGGGCGTCCCCGTCTCCGCCGGATCGTCCGCCGGCGATCGGCTCAGTTCAGACGCTCGCCCGACTCCCCGTCGAAGAGGTGCAGGTGCTCGGGGTTCGGCGCCAGCGTCACCGTCTCCCCCGCGCCCGGGTGCGCGCGGCCGTCCACGCGCGCCACGACGGCGACCGGATGCTCGCCGGTCGTGCGGCCGTAGAGGTAGCCGTCGGCGCCGAGCTCCTCCACGAGGTCGATGGCGATCTCGAGACCCGGCTCCCCCGCCGGCACGACCCGGAAGTCCTCGGGCCGGACGCCGAGCGTGACCGCGCCCGAGGCGTCGAGGCCCCGCTCGACCGGGACGATGAGGCCGCCCACGCGCACCCCCTCCGCCGTCGCGGTGCCGTCGAGCAGATTCATGGCAGGCGAGCCGATGAAACCCGCCACGAAGGCGTTCCTCGGGGTCTCGTAGAGCTCGCGGGGGGTGCCCACCTGCTGCAGCAGCCCGTCCTTGAGCACGACGATGCGGTCGCCCATCGTGAGCGCCTCGGTCTGGTCGTGCGTGACGTAGACGGTGGTCACGCCGAGGCGGCGCTGCAGCGACGCGATCTGCGTGCGGGTCTGCACGCGCAGCTTCGCATCGAGGTTCGAGAGCGGCTCGTCCATGAGGAAGACCTGGGGCTCGCGGACGATCGCGCGGCCCATCGCGACGCGCTGCCGCTGGCCGCCCGAGAGCGCCTTGGGCTTGCGCTCGAGCAGCGGCTCGAGGTCCAGCATGCGCGCGGCCTCGAGCACGCGCTCCGCCCGCTCCTGCTTGTCGACGCCGGCGATCTTCAGCGCGAAGCCCATGTTCTCCGCGACCGTCATGTGCGGGTAAAGCGCGTAGTTCTGGAAGACCATCGCGATGTCGCGGTCCTTCGGCGGCGCATCGGTCACGTCCTGGCCGTCGATGAGGATGCGGCCCGAATGGACCTCCTCGAGGCCCGCGAGCATCCGCAGGGTGGTCGATTTGCCGCAGCCCGAGGGGCCGACGAGGACGAGGAACTCGCCGTCCTCGATCTCGAGGTCGAGCCGATCCACCGACGGGCGATCGGCTCCCGGATAGACGCAGCTCACGGCGTCGAACGTCACTGTTGCCATGGTTTCCTCCACCGGCGGGTACGCGCCGGACGATCCGTTGTAGAGACGACGGCCCTCCGGCCGCCGGCGCCCGTCCTCGGGCGGCTTGGAGCCTAGCACGCGGGAGACCCCGGCCGGGCGGCGCGGCGGCTGGGAGACGGCGGCGGCAGGACGGCAGCCGCGCGCGGCGAGCGAGTAGCATCGAGGCATGCAGCGACCGACGATCTTCGTGCTCAACGGCCCCAATCTCAACACGCTCGGCACGCGCCGGCCCGAGATCTACGGGGCGGAGACGCTCGCGGACGTCGAGGCGCGCGTGCGCCGCCGCGCGGATGCGGCGGGGTTCGGGATCGAGTTCTTCCAGTCGAATCACGAGGGAGAGCTGGTCGAGAAGATCCAGCAGGCGCGGCGGGACGCGGTCGGCATCGTGATCAACCCCGCCGCCTACACTCACACCTCGGTGGCCATCCACGACGCCCTCGAATACGCCGAGACCCCGACCGTGGAGGTGCACATCTCGAACGTGCACGCGCGCGAGCCCTTCCGCCGCCACTCGTACGTCTCCCCACTCGCGAAGGCCGTGATCGCGGGCGCGGGGACGCTCGGCTACGAGTTCGCGATCGAGTGGCTCGCCGACCACCTCCGGCTGCAGCACACGGCGTAGCCGCGCGCCGTCACGGGACGGCTCAGCCGCCGCGACGCCGGTGCAGCAGCGCGATGACCGCCGCGGACACGACCGCGACGCCCAGCCCGAGCGCCCCGGATGCGATGACGAGCGCGCGCTCCTGCGCGAGGAGCCCCGGCGTGCCGAGGAGGTTGCCGAGGGCCGCCCCGCTCGAGAAGAGCGCGCCGACCACCGCCCAGGCCTGGCCCTGGAGCTCCTCGGGAACGGTGTCGTAGACGAGGTTCCGGACGCCGATGTTGTGCACCGAGTTCGCGACGCCGCCGACGAGGAATGCGAGGAGGATCGGCACCGCGATCGGCACGAGCCCCTCGAAGAGCAGCGCCGCCGAGATCCCGATCGCGCCGAGCAGCACGCTCGCGCCGGGGCCCAGCCGGAACCCCGGCAGGAGGGTCATCGAGGAGCCCGCGAGGCTGCCGACTGCCCAGGCCGCGAGGATGAGGCCGTATCCCACCGCGCCGCCCGCGACATCCTGCAGGTAGAAGACCCCTGCGACGCCCTCCATGGAGGTGGCGACGACGATCGCGCCCATGACCGGCACGAACCCCGCGAAGGAGCGCATGTGCCCGAGCGATCGCGTGCCGAGCCAGATCTCGTGCCACGAGGAGCGCTGCACCGCGGCCCTGCCCGTGCCGGGGACGAGGAGACCGACCGACACCGCGCAGAGCACGAAGAGCGCGCCGCACACGACCAGCGCGGCCCGGATGCCGATTCCCGACATCAGCGCTGCCACGGGCGGCGCGACGATGCCGGCGACGGCCGCGAGGGTCACCACGAGCGAGGCCGCCCTGCGCTCGGTCAACCCGGGGGCGGCGGGCAGCAGCTTGAACTGCGTGGCGCTCACCGCGACCGCGCAGGTGGCCTGCACCCCGGCCAGCGCGACGGAGGCGGCGGGAGCGTCGACGAGGGCCAGGCCGATGGTCGAGGCCCCGGAGACGCCGAAGCCGCCGGCCCATGCGAGGCGCCCGGGGATGCGGTCGACCACCCAGCCGAGCGCCGGCGCGAGCAGGACGGGCGGCAGCAGGTTCGCGAGCACGATGCCGGTGACCCACCAGGAGGCCTCCTGCGCCGAGCTCGACAGCAGGAGCAGCAGCAGGATCGCGCCGTCGACGAAGGCCCCGATCGCGACCAGCGCGAGCAGGGCGAGCGTGCGGGGCGGCATCGACCGCCGGAAGGCGTGCATCCTCGCCACGCTATCGGCCCGCGAGGCGAGGAGACGAATCCGCCCACGCCGCTGCGCCTGCGCGCGCCGCGCCCTCCCCGCACCGATACTGGTACGTCGTCCGCCTCCCCCGACCGCGAAGGATGCCGTGTCCCGCACCACCGATCGCCGCCTCCGCCTCCCCGCCAGGCGGGAGCTGCCCAAGACCCGCGCCGGATGGATCCTGCTCGTGCTCCTCGTCGTCCTCGCGCTCGTCTTCTACCTCGTCCAGGACGCAGGGCTGCTCGACGGGGAGCAGCGGACCGCGGCCCCCGATTCCCAGCTCGACCCGCTGCTCGAGACGGGGCTCGCCGTCGAGGTAGAGGGCGGCATCGCGATCGACGGCCAGGCGGTGGCCGCCGAGGCCGGCGCCCTGCGGATCACCGATCGCGGCCGGATCGGCTACGACCGCGACGAGTTCCCGCACTGGACGGATCCCGACGGCAACGGCTGCGACACGCGCAACGACATCCTCGCCCGGGATCTCGACGAGATCATCTGGGCCGAGGACGGCTGCCGCGTGATGACCGGCACCCTCGTGGATCCGTACACCGGCGAGACGATCGAGTTCGTCCGCGGACCGGAGACCTCGCCGCAGGTGCAGATCGACCACGTCATCCCGCTCTCGGCGGCGTGGCAGGGCGGCGCCGACTCGTGGACGACGTCGGAGCGGGAGCAGTTCGCGAACGACCCCGTGAACCTCGAGGCCGTCTCGGGCCCCGAGAACCAGGCCAAGGGCGACCGGCTGCCGGGAGAATGGCTGCCCGCCGACGCCGGCTACCACTGCGTCTACGTGGCGCGCATCACCTACCTCGCCGACCGCTACGACATCGCCGTCACCCTGCAGGATCGGGACGCGATGGTCGACATCGCCTCGGGCTGCCGGCTCCCCTCCTGATCGGCGGGACGGCCCGCCGGGGTCGCGCGGAGGCTACTCCCCCACGTACTTGCGGGCGGCCATCGCCCGATCGGCCTCCCGGCGGTCCTGCCGCTCGCGCAGCGCCTGGCGCTTGTCGTATTCGCGCTTGCCCTTCGCCACGCCGATCTCGAGCTTCGCCCGGCCGTCGAGGAAGTAGAGCCGCAGCGGCACGACGGTGTAGCCGCCCTCGCGGGTCTTCGCGGCGATGCGGCGGATCTGCTCCTTGTGGAGCAGCAGCTTGCGCTTGCGGCGCGGCAAATGGTTGTTCCAGGTGCCCTGGAAGTACTCGGGGATGTAGACGTTGTCGATCCACATCTCGCCGCGATCCACGTACGCGTAGCCGTCTACGAGCGAGGCGCGCCCCTCCCGGAGCGCCTTCACCTCGGTGCCGTGGAGGACCATGCCCGCCTCGTAGGTGTCCTCGATCGTGTAGTCGTGTCGGGCCCTCCGGTTGGTCGCGACGACCTTGAGCCCCTCTTCCTTGGCCATGGTGCCTCCCTCCTCACTGGTCCGCGCGGGCGCCTCGCCGCGTCCGAATTCGCATTGCAGCCTTCTAGGATAGCGCGTAGCGGCACCGGCCGCCGAGGGGCCGATGCCGCCGCGGGCGGACCTCGCCGCCTACACGCGCAGGTACCGCCGGATGGACACGCTCGACGAGAGCCCGGCCAGCAGGACGCCGAGCACGATGAGCACGCCTGAGGCGAGCAGCGCGTCGGGCCATACCGAGACGAGCTGGATGCCTGGCATCCTCGGCGCGAGGTAGCCCTGCACGAACCAGTGCGCGGCCCCGACGACCGCGCCCGAGGCGAGCACCGAGCCGATGAGCCCGGCGAGCAGCCCCTCGAGCACGAACGGCGCCTGGATGAAGCCGTTCGAGGCGCCCACGAGCCGCATGATGCGCAGCTCGCGGCGGCGCGAGAAGGCGGAGAGCCGGATGGTGGTGGCCACCAGGAGCACGGCGGCGACGAGCATGACGATCGCGACCGCGAAGGCCACGATGCTGCCGCCGTTGAGCACCGCGAAGATCGAGTCGAGGAACTGCCGCTGGTCGGTGACCGACTCGACGCCGGGCATGCCCGAGATCGTCTGGATCACGATGTCCGAGTCCTCGGGGTTCGCGAGCTTCACCCAGAACGCCTCGTTGAGCTGCTCCGGCTTCACGAAGGACACCATGGGATCGTCCTCGAACTGCTCGACGAAGCGCTCGTACGCCTGATCCTGCGACTCGAACTCGTAGTTGTCGATGTACGGCGACAGCGCGGGACCGCTCAGCTCGGCCTCGACGGCCTCCTTCTGGTCCTCCGTCGCGAGCCCTGCCGCGCAGTCGGGCGAGGTCGAGATGTCCGTGCAGAAGTCCACGGCCACCTGCGCCCGGTCGTACCAGTAGGTCTTCATCGACTGGATCTGCATCTGCAGCAGCAGCGCGGTGCCCACGAAGGTGAGCGACACGAAGGTCACGAGGATCACCGAGATGACCATGGAGGTGTTGCGACGCAGCCCCTGCCACATCTCGCCCATGATGAATCCGAACATCAGCGCCGCCCCCCTTCGCGGTGGAAGTCCTCGCCGTCGTCCTCATCCGCCTCGGGCAGCCGCGACGTCGGCACGTCCACCCCGGCGCCTCGCCTGGCGCTGCGGCGGTCGGGGGCCGCCACGCGCTCGGCCATGGCCGCCGCGATGGTCTTGGGCCCCGGCTCCTCGGCGACCTCCGGGGCTTCGGGCGCCTCGTACTTGACGACCTCGGGCGTGTAGACGCCCTTCGCCTCGTCGCGCACGATCGCCCCGTCGAGCAGCTCGATGACGCGCTGCCGCTCCTCATCGACGATCGAGACGTCGTGCGTGGCCATCAGCACGGCCGTGCCGTTCTTGTTGATCCGCCGCAGCACGCTCATGATCCCCCTCGAGGTGGAGGGGTCGAGGTTGCCGGTGGGCTCGTCGGCGAGCAGGATCGCGGGCTTGTTCACCACGGCGCGGGCGATCGCCACGCGCTGCTGCTCGCCGCCCGAGAGCTCGTTGGGGAGGCGGTCCTCCTTGCCGGAGAGGCCGACGGTGCTCAGCACGTCCTGCACCGCCTGCCGGATGTGGCCCCGCGAACGGCCGATCACCTTCTGGGCGTAGGCGACGTTCTCGTAGACCGTCTTGTTCGCGAGCAGCTGGAAATCCTGGAACACCATGCCGACGTTGCGGCGGTAGAACGGGACCTTGCGGTTCGAGATCTTCGCGAGATCCTGCCCGAGCACGTGGACCTTCCCCTTCGTGGGGTGATCCTCGAGGAGGATGTGCCGGAGCACCGTCGACTTGCCCGACCCCGAGGGCCCGACCAAGAACACGAACTCGCCGCGGAGGATCTCGAAGGTCACGCTGTCCAGCGCGGGGTCTTTCTGCCCGCGGAATACCTTGGAGACGTGGTCAAATCTGATCATGGCACGCTAACGCTACGTGCCGACCTCCGGAAAGCCGCCGCGACGCGCGGGGCCGGCCGCGCGTCGCGGCTGTGATTTCGGTGAGCGGATCCGGCGGCTATTCCTCGCGATCCGTGCCGCGTCGCTGCAGGTTGATCGTCACCGCGACGAGCCCGCCCCACACGGTCGCGAACGCCACGATCATCATGATGACTGCCTCGGGACTCATACCTCTCGCTCCTTCGCGTCGACGGTCTCGACCGGGGTCGTGCGGCCGTCGTCGGCCTGCACGAGCTCGCCGCTCATGATCTTGCGGTTCAGCTCATCGGCCTGCTCCTCGTCGAACACCGGCCGCACCCGGCTGCTCCACGGCAGCAGGCTCAGCAGGATGCCGCCGACGATCAGCAGCCCGGACATGCCCCAGCCGAACACCGCGACGAACTCCGGCGGGTAGCCGCCGTAGACCTCGCTCGTGTTCTTGACGATCTCGCTGACGAGCATCGCGGCGAGCGCGAGCGGCACCACCGCGGAGATGAACACCATCCAGATCCTGCGCGCCGGGAACGAGGAGAGCACCGTGAGGTGGCGCGAGAGCGCCGGGATGCGTCGCGCGATCCACGACACGGCGATCACCATCGCGAGCGCGCCCGCCAGGATGCCGAACTGGTTCACGAAGGCGTCGAACACGTCGAGGATGTACATGCCGGTCGTGGTCGGGAACAGCAGCAGCGAGATCGCCGCCATCGGGATCACGACGAGCAGCACGGCGGGGACGCGGCGCAGCCCGAGCTTGTCCCGCACGCCCGCGATGACCACCTCGATGATCGAGATGAGCGAGGTCAGCCCCGCGAAGAGCAGGGAGCCGAAGAACAGCACCCCGATCACCGCCCCGAACGGCGCCTCCGAGATGATCGTCGGGAAGGCCACGAAGGCGAGGCCGATGCCCGAGTCGACGACGTCGTTGACTCCCGTCCCCGCCGCGTTCGCCATGAACCCCAGCGCCGCGAACACGCCGACGCCGGCGAGGATCTCGAAGCTCGAGTTCGAGAAGGCGACGACGAGGCCCGAGCCGGTGAGGTCGGTCTTGCGGCGCAGGTACGAGGCGTATGTGATCATGATGCCGAAGCCCACCGAGAGCGAGAAGAAGATCTGCCCCACGGCCGCCGACCACACGCTCGGGTCGCCGAGTGCGCTCCAGTCGGGGGTGAACAGCGCGTCCAGGCCGCCCATGGCGCCGGGCAGGAACAGCGACTGCACCACCATGACGAGGAACATGATCACCAGCAGCGGCATGAAGATCAGGGTTCGCGCGGGTGATGCCCTTGCGCACCCCGAGCAGCATGATCACGAGCAGCGAGCCCCATACGAGCACCTGCGGCCAGAACACGCCGGGGACGAAGTCGAATCCGGCCCCGGCCTCGGGGGCGAGGTTGAGGAACTCGCCGAAGAAGAAGCCGTTGGCGTCGTCGCCCCAGCTCTTCGTGACGGAGAAGATCATGAACATCAGCGCCCAGGCCACGATCACGGCGTAGTAGATGCCGATGATGACGCAGACGAGCACCTGCCACCAGCCGAGCGACTCCATCCAGCGCATGATGCGCGCGAGCGAGAGGGGCGAGGAGCCGCCGTAGCGGTGGCCGATCGCGTAGTCGAGGAAGAGCAGTGGGATGCCGGCGCACAGCAGCGCGACGATGTACGGGATGATGAACGCCCCGCCGCCGTTCTCATAGGCGACGTACGGGAATCGCCAGATGTTGCCGAGGCCGACCGCCGATCCGATCGCCGCGAGAATGAAGGCATTCCGCGAGGCGAACGTCTCGGCGACCGGGGAGTGCTGCTTCGTTGCCGCCATTGGCTTCGCTCCTGGTGCTCGCCGGGTCGAGGTCTGCGCGAGCGTCTTGCGCTCTTGCCGGGATGGTAGCACCGGAGCGGGCGATCAGGTCTCCTGCTGCGCCGTCTTGCGCCAGCGGATGCCGGCCGAGATGAACTCGTCGAGATCGCCGCCGAAGACCTTGTCGGGGTTGCCGGTCTCGAAGCCCGAGCGCAGGTCCTTGACCATCTTGTACGGGGCGAGCACGTACGAGCGCATCTGGTCGCCCCAGGAGGCGGTGATGGTGCCGGCGAGCTCCTTCTTCTTCGCCTCGTCCTGCTCGCGCTGCAGCAGCAGCAGGCGCGACTGGAGCACGCGCATGGCGGCGGCGCGGTTCTGGATCTGCGATTTCTCGTTCTGGCAGGAGACGACGGTGCCGGTCGGGAGGTGGGTGATGCGCACGGCGGAGTCGGTGGTGTTCACCGACTGGCCGCCGGGGCCGGAGGAGCGGTACACGTCCACGCGGATGTCGTTCTCGGGGATCTCGATGTGGTCGGTCTGCTCGATGAGCGGCACGACCTCGACCGCGGCGAAGCTCGTCTCGCGCGAGCCGGCCGAGTTGAACGGGCTCATCCGCACGAGGCGGTGGGTGCCCGCCTCGATCGAGAGCGTGCCGAACGCGTAGGGCTCGTCGATCTCGATCGTGGCCGACTTGATGCCGGCCTGCTCGGCGTAGGAGGTGTCGAGCACGGTGGTCTTGTAGCCCTGGTGCTCGGCCCAGCGCAGGTACATGCGCAGGAGCATCTCGGCGAAGTCGGCGGCGTCCACGCCGCCCGCGCCGGCGCGGATGGTCATGACGGCCGGCCGCGGATCGAACTCGCCGTCGAGCAGCGTCTGCACCTCCATGTCGCCGATGACCTTGGCGATGGCCTCGAGCTCCTGACGGGCCTCCGCCGCGGTGTCCTCGTCGTCGGCCTCCTTGGCCAGCTCGACGAGCACCTCGAGGTCGTCGAGCCGCTCCTCGATCGAGCGGATGCGCTTGAGATCGGCCTGCGCGTGCGAGAGGGCGCTGGTGACCTGCTGCGCGCGCTCGGGGTCGTCCCAGAGGTCGGGGGCGGATGCGCGCTGCTCGAGTTCGCCGATCGACCGCTCGAGCGCCTCGGGGTCCAGCACCTGTCGGATATCGGCGAACGTGGACCGCAGCTGGGCGATGTCTTCGGAGATTTCGAGGTTGATCATGATCCCAATAGCCTACCCGGGGCGGTGCCGGTCGAGCTGCGCGGCCCGAACGTCGGACGCCGGCGTGCCTCTGCGGAGCGCTCCGGGATCGCGGCCGGGATGCCCCTGGCGAGCAGTCCGCCCACGAGGAGGAGGGCGAGGCCCGCGAGGAGGGTGGCCGCCACGATCTGCCCGGCGGGGAGGGCTCCCCCGTCGGCGAGGAAGTTGATCGCCCCGACCGGCACCGCGTGGGCGAGCGCCGCGGGCCAGATGCTCCCGAACCGGACGGCGAGGGCGCTGAGGAAGATGCCGAGCCCGAAGAGCGCCGCCGTGGTGGCCGCGGCCACGGCCCACGGGAACGCGCCCTGGGCCGCCATCGCCGCGTGCAGGGGCACGTGGAACAGCACCCAGATCGCGGAGACCCCGGCCGAGGCACGCCAGAAGCCGCCCCGGCGGAAGGCGTGCTGGAGGAATCCGCGCCAGGCGATCTCCTCGCCCGCCGTGCTGAGGACGAACAGCAGCCCGAGCGGCACGGCGAGGGCGATGGCCTGGCCGATGAAGGCCCAGGACTGCAGCTCGATCTGCATGACCCGGGCGAAGAAGTAGGCCGTCGCGGCGTAGGTCGCCGCGAGCGCCACCGCGCCGAGCAGGCTCCCGAGCACGAGTCGCGGCCAGCTGCCGGGGAGGACGCCGAGGCGCGCGCGGAGGCCGCCCGGCAGCGCATAGGCCTTGATGACGAGGATCGCGAGGAGGCCGGGTATCCAGCGGCCGACGAGGACGAGCCATTCGGGGATGGGGATGTCGAGGACGAGGAAGGCGCCGGAGACGAGCGCGATGGCCGCGAGCGCGAGCTCGACGAAGGTCCATGCGGCCCGGCGCTCGAGCCGGGCGGAGGGCATCGCAGGCGTCGTCGCCTGCGCTGATGCGGTTCGTGCGGTATCCATGATTGGAACGCTAGTCAGCGGCCGGCGGATTCTCGCGCGTTCTCGCGCGGTCTCCGGATGCCCCCGGCGGAGTCTCCGGAAAACCCCCGGGGTGGGCTCCGGGAGGGGTCCGCCGGGCCCCGCTCGTGCCGGGCTCACTCCAGCCGGGCGCGGGCGCTGACCTGGACCTCCACCGGCACCGAGACCGGCAGGAGCGCTCCGCCGGCCGCGGGGCGCCACTCCCCCGACAGCGTGAGGGTGACCTCGTCGCCGCGCACCTCGAACGCGAGGATCTCGACCTCGCCGGAGGTCGTGCGATCGAGGTGCTGCTGCGCGGCGAGCAGCGCCGCGTCCCGGTCGAGCACCACGGCCGGCGGCCCGTCCGAGGTCTCGATGTCGCGGATGTCGTAGGTGCCCGCGGCCGCGAGCGCCGCGGCATCCGCGTGCGTGTAGAGCTGCTTGCGCTCGAGGTAGAGGTCGGCGGCGCCGAAGAGCAGCAGGGCGGCGGCGAGCGCGATGACGGTGTAGACGAGTGCCAGCGGGGCGATCGAGCCGTGCTCCTCGGCGAGACGACGGCGCAGGGCTGGGCGGGCCGGGGAGTGCCGGTCGCCGGTGCGCGGGTGCAGAACGCCCGGGTGCAGGACGCTCGGGTTCGGGTCGGCGGGCGTCATCCGAACGGCTCCCTCGGGAAGGTGGCGCTCGCCTCGACGGGCAGCGCGAGGCCGGACTCGCCGGGAAGCAGCGGAAGCACCACCTCGACGCGCACCGTGAGCGTGAGTGCGTCGCCGTGCACCGCGCAGTCCGGGTTGGGGCTGCAGCGCATCGTGATCTCGGCCGCCTCGGGGTCGATGCCCTGGTCGTGCAGGGCCCACGCGATCTGCTGCGCCGTGCCGGGGTCGTCGGGTTGCGGCACCGCCTGGCTCACGAGCGTCCGGGCGCCGTTGCGCGCGGCCGTCTCGGTGGCGAGCATCGCCTGCTCGAGCTGCGCGAGGGTGAGCATGCCGTACGCGATGGGCACGAGCAGCAGCACTCCGATGCCGAGGAACTCGAGCGTGGCCGAGCCCCGGGTATCGGAAAGTGCGCCGGATAGTCGTAGCGCGGCGCGGCGGATGCGCCATGCGATGCGGCGCATCCCGGCCGTTCGTGCGCTCCGCGCCGTCGGGGCCGGCTGCTCCACGGGCGCGCGCACCGGCCGCGCCTCCGCGCGCCGTTCATTCGACCGGGGCATGCGCCGCCACCTCCACGCCCTCGGGGAACCCCAGCAGTCCGATGAGCGGCAAGGGGGCGCGCACCGTGACGGTCACGATCGCGTCGCCGCGGTCGACGCGGATGTCCTCGGCGTACTGCGGCGAGACGGCGGCGGAGATCAGCGCCTCGGTGCGCAGCAGGCCGTCGGCCTCGACCGCCCCGTCCAGGCCCGCCGCGCGGGCGCCCTCCCCGGCGGCGTCGATCAGGGTGGCGCGGATGTGCAGCGCGAAGCCGATCTGCAGCACCGTGAGGAAGAGCAGCGTCAGCAGCCCGGCGACGAGCGCCCACTCGAGCGTCGCGCTGCCGCGCTCATCCGCCGGGACTCGCCGACCGCGCTGCGGCGCGAGACCCGCGGCGACGCCGTTCGGGGGACCGGGCATCGTCAGAAGTTGGCGGTCACGCGGTCGATGGCCGACTGGAAGACGTCCGAGAGCAGCGGGCCCGCGAGCGTCCACAGCAGGATCACGAGGCCCGCGGACATCAGCGCCACGAGGACCCAGCCGGGGACATCGCCGCGGTCGTCGCGGAGCCGGTCGTGACGGAGCAGCGCCGCGCCGCTCGCGCGGGCGCGGCGCAGGAGCGGCCGCGGGTCGATCGATTCGATGCCGCTTCGGAGTCGGTCGGGGATGCGCATGTCGAGCCTTTCTCGGGGGTGGTCCGGGGTCAGAACGTGGTGGAGAGGACGAAGAAGGAGGGATACACCGCGAACAGGACGGTTACGGGGAGGACGAGCAGCACGATCGGGATCATCATCCGGATCTCGGAGCGCCCGGACTGCTCGAGCAGATCGCGCTTGGCGAGATCGCGGGCGTCCTGCGCCTGGGCGCGGAGCACCTCGACGAGCGGGGCGCCGCGCTCGATCGCGGTCACGAGGTGGTCGAGCGTGCGCGTGAGCGGGGTGTAGCCCAGCTCCCGGCCGAGATCTCGGAGCGCGACGGTCACGGGCGTGCCGGCGCGCACGCGCACGACCGCCCCGCCGAGCTCCCGGGACAGCTCGCTCCGCCCCATCCGGCTCACCCGCATGAGCCCGTCCACGACGCCTTCGCCGGCGGCGAGCGACAGCGCGAGGAATTCGAGCACGGTGGGGTACTCGCCGGCGATCCGGCGGATGCGGCTCGCCGCCGCACGGCGCAGCAGGAGATCGCGGATCGCGACCGCGAGCGCCGCGCACATGATCGGCAGCAGCACGGCCGCGAGCAGGTGCTGCGCCGAGCCCCGCAGCAGGGCCGCCGAGCCGATGAGGCCGAGCAGGGCCCCGATGAGGGCCCAGACCGCCTGCTCCGTGCGGAACCGCTCGAGCGTCTGCGCGCTGCCCGCCTGGCGGAGGCGGGAGCGGACGAGGTCGTTGCCACCGACGAGCTCCCCGAGCACGGAGCGGATGCCCGCGATGAGCGGGCTCACGAGCGTGCCGAGCACCGGCAGCGGATCCACGGCGGGGCGCTTCGCGTGCGCGCGGGCCTCCTGGGAGATGTCGACGAGGAAGGGCGCGACGCGATCGGCGAGCCGCGGGCGGGCGAGTCGGGGCGCCGCCGCGACGAGCGCCCAGAGCCCGATGCCGAGCATCGTGCCGAGAAGCGCGGCGAGGCCGAGCTGCGGATTCATGCGAACCACCGGCCTTCCTCGCGCAGTCGCCCCAGCGCCATCATGAGGCGGTAGGCCACGAGCGTGACGCCGAGGCCGACGAGGATCACCGTCATGCCGCCCGCGGTGTTGTAGGCCGCGGCGGCCTCCGGGCGTGTGGCGAGCATGACGAGCACCACCCACGGCGCGACGACGCCGAGCCGTGCGGCGCCGCGCACCCAGCTCTGCCTCGCCTCCGCCTCGTGGCGCACGGCCTGCTCCTCCCGGAGGAAGCCGGAGAACGCCCGCAGCACCCCGACGAGCTCGGTGCCGCCGACCTCGCGCGCCATGCGGAGCGTCTCGAGCAGGCGGTCGGCGACCGGATCGGCGAATCGCTCCTTGGCCTCGTCCACGGCGAGGTCGAAGGAGCCGGTGGCGCGGTAGTGGGCGGTGAAGGTGCGCATGTCCTCGCGCAGCGGCTCCGGGCCGGAGCGGCCGAGCTGCTCGATCGCGTCCGGCAGCCCGAGCCCGGAGCGCACCGACGCGATGAGGTGGTCGACGACGTCGGGCCAGTGGGCGCGGTTCGAGCGGCGGCGCTGCGCCGAACGGAGCCGGACGAGGGCGAACGCGCTCCACACGCCGACGAGGAGCCCGAGGCAGCCGAGCACGAGGATGCCGGTGGCGAGCAGGGCCGCGGCGCCGACGATCGCGCCCACGACGAGGGCGATGGCGAGGAACGCGCCCGCGGGAACCCGCTCGAGACCGGCGCGCGTGAGGTCTTCGCGGAGACGCCGGCCGATCCGGTGCTCGACCGGGCGCGCCGCGGCCGTCGCGGGCCGGAGCAGGGCGAGGAGGATGGTGGCGACGCCTGCCCCCGCGAGGAGTCCGAGCAGGAACGCGGTCACCATTGCGGCACCAGCAGCGGCATCGGGTCGAGGCCCCGACGGCGGTACTTCTCGAGCCGGGGCGGCTGCACGCCGCTCGCGACGAGTTCGCCGTGGGGCCGGGAGAAGAGCGTCGAGGCCTCGATCACGCCGGCGTGCACGGCGCCGGTCGGGGCGAGGATCTCGGCCACCCGGCGGCGGCCCGAGGGCAGGGATTCGAGGTGGACGACCAGGTCGACGGCGCTCGCGATGGTGGGCACCACGAAGCCCGCGTCGATGTTGCGGCCGGCCAGCAGGGGCAGCGTGGAGAGCTTGACGAGCGCGTCGCGCGCCGAGTTCGCGTGGATCGTGCACATGCCGGGCAGCCCCGAGTTGAGGGCGATGAGCAGCTCGAGCGCCTCGGCCTCCCGCACCTCGCCGACCACGAGGCGGTCCGGGCGCATCCGCAGCGCCTCCTTGACCAGGCGCCGGAGGGAGATCTCCCCCGCTCCCTCGAGCGACGGCTGGCGGCACTGCATCGAGACGACGTCGCGTGCGACGAGGTCGATCTCGAAGGTCTCCTCGACGGTGACGATGCGCTCGCCCGCGGGCGCGGCGGCGAGCAGGGCGCCCGCGAGCGTGGTCTTGCCCGTGTGGGTCGCGCCCGAGATCAGGCAGTTCGCGCCCGCGCGGATCGCGCAGCGCAGGAACGCCGCGGCCTGCTCGGTCAGCGACTCCCGCTCGACGAGCGCGGCGAGGTCGCGGATGCGGCGGGCGAACTTCCGGATGTTGATGGCCGGATGCTGCCGCGAGATGTCGGGGATGACGACGTGCAGGCGGGAGCCGTCCGGGAGCGAGGCGTCGACGAACGGGCTCGACACGTCGACCCGGCGACCGGTGGAGAGCAGCATGCGGTCCACGAGCGCGCGCAGCTCGACCTCCGGGATCACCGTGTTCGTGAGCTCGGCGACGCCGTTGCGGGCCACGAACACGCGGGAGGGCGCGTTGACCCAGATCTCCTCGATCTCCGGATCGTCGAGATAGGGCTGCAGCGCGCCGAAGCCCGTGACCTGCGCGAGCACGGCCGCGACGGCCTGCTGCTCGTCGTCGATCTGCGGCAGCCCGTTCGCGAGCGCGTGCTCCGCGTAGGCGCGGACCTCGGTGCGCACGATGCCGTCGGCGCGATCGGCGCCAGCGACGAGTTCGATGCGCTCGCGGAGCACGCGCTCCCGCACTCTCGAGGTGATGGCTGATACGGCTTGGGTCACGAACCGAATCATGACCGGAATCGCGAAATGCCGGAAAAGTTATCCACACCCCGGCATATCCGCGCCCGAGGCGAATTCGGGTGCGATCAGCCGCAGGCCCAGTCGAAGACGTCGGTCTCGAGATCGAGCTGCGCCGCCCCGCCGCCGAAGTTCAGGCCGCCGAACTCGCCGAACTCGAGATAGTACGGGCTCAGCCCCTCGGGCAGGGCCTGGACCGGGAACGCCGTGCCGCCCAGGTGGTCGAACTTCCAGAGCGCGTCGGCCCACGGCTTCACCGCGAACGGGTCGCTCTCGAAGCGCAGCTCGTAGCCGTCCGCGCCGGACTCGTTCGGCGCGAGCCCCGCGTTGGGATCCTCCCGGTCGGCGAGCCACGCCGTCTCGTGCTCGACGGGCGTATCCCACGCGTTCGGCCCCTCGTCGTCGTCGCCGTGCTCGCCCTCGCGGCGCACGTCCTCGGGCGGCGGGGTCGGCCCGCCGCGGAACTCCTCCGCGGTGAGCCAGATGAACGCGAACTGGCCGTCGATGACGTCCTCGCGCCGCTCGAGCATGGGGTGCTCGCGGGCCTCGGCCCACTGGCGCAGGAACGGGTCCCCGGACTCCGCATCGGGGCGGCTCTCCTCGTCCTCCTCCGCGAACTGCCCCTCGCCCTGGAAGAAGGCGATCGCCGGGTAGTCCGGCCCCCGGCGACGGTACTCCTCGGGCAGCTCGATCGTGAACGCGTGCAGCATCGGCAGGCCGGTCAGCGGACCCCGCGGCCACAGGGCGCGGTCGATCGCAGGGCCGTTCGTGCCGATCCAGCCGATCTCGCGAGCGTCGGCCGGGCGATCGGGGCGATCGCCGAAGAACAGGTTGTAGGCGGGGATGCGCGGAGCGGTCATGCGGGTTCCTCTCATTCGTCGGATGAGCGGAGGATAGGCGATGCGCCGGGCGGGAACCCGAGAACGTCCAGCCGCTAGACTGTGCGCTGTCGCGGGAGTGGTGGAATCGGTAGACACGCAGGATTTAGGTTCCTGTGCTTTCGAGCGTGAGGGTTCAAGTCCCTTCTCCCGCACGAATTCCACGGCCCCGGATTCTTCGCCGACGCGAGGAGCTCGGGGCCGTGCCTCCTTCCCCCTCTGCCTCGCAACCCGTCGCAGCTCCTCCTCGCGCCCCTCCTGCCGCGCACCCGCTCGAGCCGGCGGCCCGCGTCGGCGCAGCACTGCGCCATCCCCGCAGCACGGGCGCTTGCACCTCGGTGAACAGTCGTTTACCTTGGTGAACATGCGTTCACCAACCAGCGGGGAATCCTCGGACCTCAACACCCGCGCGCGCATCCGCGCGGCCGCCATCCGCTGCTTCGGCGAGGAGGGGTTCGACGTCGGCATGCGCGCGATCGCCGCCGAGGCCGGGGTCAGCCCGGCCTCGATCATCAAGCACTTCGGCTCGAAGGAGCGGCTGCGGGCCGAATGCGACGAGCGCGTGTTCGGGCAGATCTTCGACCTCAAGCGCGACTCCGTCGCGGACCCCTCCAACCCCGCGGTCTTCCTCGCCCAGCTCGACCGCATGGCCGAGTACACGCCGCTGGTCACCTACGTCCTGCGCAGCCTGCTCGCCGGCGGCGACTACGCGCGCAGGTTCATCGAGCAGACGGTGGCCGACACCCTCGAGTACTTCGCGCTCGGCGTCGAGGCGGGCACCATCCGCCCGAGCCGCGATGAGACCGCCCGCGCCCGCTACCTCGTCATGAGCTCCTTCGGCGCGCTGCTGCTCGAGCTCTCCCTCGACCACGCCAACGACCTCTCGCGGTTCGGCCCCACGTGGGAGCGGTACGGCGAGCAGATCACCCTGCCCGTCCTCGAGCTCTTCACCGAGGGGCTCCTCGCCGACCGGGCCATGCTCGACGCGTACCTCGAGCACCGCGGCGAGCCCGACGCATCCTGACCGGCCGCGCGCGACCGCACCGCGGCGCGCGGCACCCCACCGAAAGGCCCCAGATGTCGACCCGACCGCACCCCGCCCACGCGACCCCCGCGATCCGCGTCGCCGGGCTCCGCAAGCGCTTCGGCGGCTTCACCGCCCTCGACGGCCTCGATCTCGTCGTGGAGCGCGGCGAGGTCCACGGCCTGCTCGGCCCCAACGGCGCGGGCAAGTCCACCACGATCCGCGTCCTGCTCGGCCTCATCCGCGCCGACGCCGGCGAGACCCGGCTCCTCGACGGCGACCCCTGGCGCGACGCAGTGGCGCTGCACCGCCGGCTCGCATACGTGCCGGGCGATGTCGAGCTCTGGCCGAACCTCACCGGCGGCGAGGCCATCGACCTGCTCGGCCGGCTCCACGGCGGTCTCGACGAAGCCAGGCGCGATCGGCTGATCGAGCGCTTCCAGCTCGACCCCGCCAAAAAGGGCGGCGCCTATTCCAAGGGCAACCGGCAGAAGGTGGCGCTGGTCGCCGCGCTCGCCTCCGACCCGGAGCTGCTGATCCTCGACGAGCCCACCTCGGGCCTCGACCCCCTCATGGAGGTCGTATTCCAGGAGACCGTGGCCGAGGCCCGCGACGCGGGCGCCACGGTGCTGCTGTCGAGCCACATCCTGGCGCAGGTCGAATCCCTCGCCGACCGCATCTCCATCATCCGCGCCGGCCGCACCGTCGAGACCGGCACCCTCGCCGAGCTGCGGCACCTCACCCGCACGACCGTGGAGGCGCTCACCCGGGATTCCGCGGCGGGGCTCGCCGAGCTGCAGGGCGTCCACGGCCTCGAGGCCGAGGGCGACCGGGTGCGCTTCGAGGTGGACGGCGAGCACCTCGACGCCGCGATCGAACGCCTCGCGCCGCTGGGCGTCCGCTCGCTGGTGGCGCATCCGCCGACGCTCGAGCAGCTGCTCATGCGCTACTACGGGGAGGATGCCGCATGACCGCCCTCGCCGGCACGGGCCCCCTCCTGCGCTTCCTGCTGCGCCGGGAGCGGCTCCGACTCGTCATCTGGGCCGCGTCGCTCGGACTCGCGATGCTCATGCTCGTCTACGCCCTGCCGGAGATCGCGCCTGCCCAACCGGACCTCGCCGCGATGGCGGCGCTCTACGCCGACCCGGTGGGCCGAGTGCTGATCGGCCCGGGCTACGGCGTCGAGCACCCGACCTACTCGGGCGTGCTCGCGAACGTCTACGGCCTCTACCTGCTGGTCCCGGCGGCCCTCATGTCGATCCTCCTCGTCGCCCGTCACACCCGCGGCGAGGAGCAGTCCGGCCGCGCCGATCTCATCCGCGCCGGCGCGGTCGGCCGGTCGAGCACGCTCGTCTCGACCCTGCTGCTCGCGCTGATCGTGAACCTCCTCGTCGCGGCCGCCGTGACCGCGGCCATGCTCGTCGGCGAGCCCGGCGAACCCGGCGCGGCGCTGCTCTTCGGCGCGGGCCTCGCCGCCACCGGGATGGTCTTCGGAGGCATCGCCGCGATCGCCGTGCAGCTCGCCGCCACCTCGGGCGCGGCCGCGGGCATCGCCGGCGCGGCGCTCGGCGCGGCCTTCCTGCTGCGCGCGGCCGGCGATCTCGCCGAGCCGGGCGGCAGCGCGCTCTCCTGGGCCTCGCCGCTCGGCTGGGCGCAGCAGACCGCGCCCTACGTGCTCGACCGCTGGTGGCCGCTCGCCCTGTCCCTCGGCCTCGCGGCGCTCCTCTGGGCGGCGGGCCTCGCGCTCGGCGCCCGGCGCGACCTCGGCGCGAGCCTCATCGCGCCCCGACCGGGCCCGCGGCACGGCGGCGCCGCGCTGCGCGGCCCCCTCGGCCTCGGCTGGCGCATCCAGCGCGGCGGCATCCGCGCCTGGACGATCGCCCTCGCCCTCACCGGCCTCGTCTTCGGCGCCTACGCGCAGTCGCTGCTCGACGCCGCGGCGGACCTCCCGCCCGAGGTGCTCGCGATGCTCGGCAGCGACGACATCCTCGACGGCTTCTTCGGCGTCCTCGCGGTGTTCCTCGCCGTGCTCGCGTCCGCCTACGCGATCGGCGCCGTGCAGGGGATGCGTCGCGAGGAGTCCGCGGGGCGGCTCGACCCGGTGCTCGCCGCCGGGGTGGGACGGCTCCGCTGGTACGGCGCGAATCTGCTCCTCACCGCGCTCGCCGCCGCGGCGATGCTCCTGCTCGGCGGGCTCGCGACCGGGCTCGGCGCGTGGGCCGTCACCGACGACCCGGGGCTCGTCCCCTCGCTGCTCGCCGCCCACGCGAACCAGGTGCCGGCGCTGCTGTGCGCGCTCGCGCTCGGAGCGGCGCTGCTCGGCGCGCTGCCGCGGCTGATCGGCCTCGCGTGGCTCCCGGTCGCCTACGGCATCTTCGCGGTCGCGTTCGCGGGGATGCTCGAGCTGCCGGAGTGGGCCGAGGCGCTCTCCCCGTACTCCGCGCTCGCGGCGCTCCCGGCGGAGGCGTTCGAGCCCCTGCCCGCGCTGGCGCTCGCCGGGATCGCCGCCGCGCTCCTCGCCGTGGGCGCCTGGCGGTTCCGCCGGCGCGATCTCGGCTAGCGGACGCGCCCGACGCGAGACCGGGTCAGAGGCGGAGCCCGGTCCGCAGCCGCGGCACGAGCGCGTCGAAGGCGCGGCGGCGATGGCTCGTCGCGTCCTTCTCGGCCGGCGCGAGCTCGGCGGCCGAGCGGTCCGAGCCGTCCGGGAGGAAGATCGGGTCGTAGCCGAAACCGCCCTCGCCCCGCCGCTCGCGCAGGATCGTGCCGTGCCACTCCCCCGTCACCGCGTCCTCGAAGCGCCCCGGCACCACGAGCGCCGCGGCCGCCACGAACCGCGCCGCGCGCGCGTAGTCGGGCACATCGCCGAGCTGCCACAGCAGCAGGTCCACGTTCTCGGCGTCGCTGCGCCCCGGGCCGGACCACCGCGCCGAGAAGATGCCGGGCATGCCGCCCAGCGCCTCCACCGAGATGCCCGAGTCGTCGGCGATCGCGGGCAGACCGGTCGCCCGCGCCGCGGCCCGCGCCTTGATGAGCGCGTTCTCGGCGAAGCTCAGCCCCGTCTCGGCCGGAGCGGGGCCGTCGTAGCCCTCGAGCCGGATGCCGGGCAGCGCCGGCTCCAGGATGCGGCGCAGCTCGACGAGCTTGTGCTCGTTCTTCGACGCGAGGACGACGCGCCCGTCGGCCGCCTCTCCGCTCACTGCGAGAGCACCTTCGACTGGATGCGCGCGAGGTCGGCGTTGCCCTTGATCGCCAGCGCGAGCAGCTCGTTGAGCTCCGCGCCGTCGAAGGGCTCGTTCTCCGCGGTGCCCTGCACCTCGACGAACTTCCCGGTGCCCGTCATCACGACGTTCATGTCGGTGTCGGCCCGCACGTCCTCCTCGTAGGGCAGGTCGAGCATCGGCACGCCGCCGACGATGCCCACCGAGATCGCCGAGACCGACTGCTTGAGCACCTCGGCCTTCTTCGGGATGTGCTTCTCTCGACGCGCCCACTCGATCGCGTCGGCCAGCGCCACGAAGGCGCCGGTGATCGCCGCGGTGCGCGTGCCCCCGTCGGCCTGCAGCACGTCGCAGTCGAGCACGATCGTGTTCTCGCCCAGCGCCCTCGTATCGATCGCCGCGCGCAGCGAGCGGCCGATCAGGCGCGAGATCTCGTGGGTCCTGCCGCCGAGCTTGCCCTTGACCGACTCGCGCTGCGAGCGCTCGTTCGTGGCGCGCGGGAGCATCGCGTACTCGGCCGTGACCCAGCCGGTGCCCTTGCCGGTGAGCCAGCGCGGCACGCCCGGCGTGAACGAGGCCGTGCACAGCACGCGCGTGCGGCCGAAGGCGATGAGCGCCGAGCCCTCGGCCTGCTCGCTCCAGCCTCGTTCGATCGAGACCGGGCGCAGCTCGTCGAGCTCGCGGCCGTCTGCACGGGTGGTCGTCATTCGCAGTCCCCTAACTGTTCGGGTGGAGCGGCTTCTCGCGAAGCGGCGTGGTGTCGTGCGCGCCCCCGCGGATCTGCGGGATCCTGCCGGTGCGCAGCTGTTCGACGTGGCGGATGTCCGAACCGAGGAAGCGATTCGCCAGCGTCATGAAGGCGTCGGTGTTCGCGCCCGTCCCCCGATAACTGTACGCCGCGGGGACGGCCCCGTCGTTGAGCAGCCCCTCCGTGGCGAGCGTGCGGTAGACGTCCTTCGCCGTCTCCACGTCGCTCGAGACCAGCGTGACGTCGGGCCCCATCACGTAGCCGATGACGCCCTTGAGGAACGGGTAGTGGGTGCAGCCGAGCACGACCGTGTCGACCTCGGCCTCCTGCAGCGGCCGGAGGTACGCCTCCGCGAGCGCCACGAGCTCGGGGCTCGTCGTGTCGCCGCGCTCGACGAAGTCGACGAACGTGGGGCACGCGCGCGCCGTGATCTGGAGGTCGATCGCGGCCGCGAAGGCGTCCTGATAGGCGCGGGAGCCGATCGTCGCCTCGGTGCCGATCACCCCGACCCTGCCGGAGTGCGTGGAACGGACGGCCGTCCGGACCGCCGGGGCGATGACCTCGACGACCGGGACGTCGTAGCGCTCGCGCGCGTCGCGGAGCATCGCCGCCGAGGCGGTGTTGCACGCGATCACGAGCATCTTGACGCCCTCCTCGACGAGCTCGTCGAGGATCTCGAGGGAGTACCGCCGCACCTGCGCGATCGACTTGGAGCCGTACGGGGTGTGCTTGGTGTCGCCCACGTAGGAGATAGATTCGCGCGGCAGCTGCGCCCGCACCTCGCGCGCGACGGTGAGACCGCCGACCCCGGAGTCGAAGATGCCAATCGGTGCGCTGCTCACGATGTCCGATCCTATCCCCGTCCGCATCGTTACACTTGTGCGCATGACGCAGGATGCCCCCGAGACCGCGCCCTCGATGCGCCCGGCCACCGCCCCGTCCACCGCGCTGCTCACCGACCACTACGAGCTGACGATGCTCGACGCGGCCCTGCAGGACGGCACCGCGCACCGCGAATGCGTGTTCGAGCTCTTCGCGCGGAAGCTGCCGAACGACCGGCGCTACGGGATCTCGGCCGGGATCGGGCGCGCCCTCGAGCTGCTCGAGCACTTCCGGTTCACCGAGCCGGAGCTCGAGTTCCTCGTCGGGCAGCGCGTGGTCTCCGAGGACACCGCGGACTGGCTCGCCGACTACCGCTTCTCCGGCACCATCCGCGGCTACCGCGAGGGCGAGGTCTACTTCCCGCAGTCCCCGCTGCTCGAGGTCCGCTCCTCCTTCGCCGAGGGCGTGATCCTCGAGACGATGCTGCTGAGCATCTTCAACTACGACTCGGCCGTCGCCTCCGCCGCGGCGCGGATGGTCTCCGCCGCCGAGGGCCGGCCCCTCGCCGAGATGGGCTCGCGCCGCACGGGCGAGCGGAGCGCCGTGGCCGCCGCCCGCGCCGCCTACATCGCCGGGTTCTCGGCCACCTCGAACCTCGAGGCCGGACGCACCTGGGGCGTGCCGACGATGGGCACCGCCGCCCACGCGTGGACGCTGCTGCACGAGGACGAGCGCGAGGCCTTCGCCGCGCAGGTCGCCGCCCTCGGCACCGATACGACGCTGCTCGTCGACACCTACGACGTGCAGCGCGGCGTGCGGAACGCGGTCGAGGCGGGCGGGCTCGACCTCGGCGGCGTGCGCCTCGACTCGGGCGACCTGCCCGTGCTGGTCCGCGAGGTCCGGGCCCAGCTCGACGAGCTGGGGGCGAGGCGCACGCGGATCACCGTCACGAACGACCTCGACGAGTACGCGATCGCCGCTCTCGCCGCCTCCCCCGTGGACGCCTACGGCGTCGGCACGAGCGTGGTCACCGGCTCCGGCTCGGTCGCCTCCGGCATGGTCTACAAGCTCGTCGCGCGCAAGGACGACCGGGGCGACTGGGTTCCCGTCGCCAAGGCCTCGCCCGGCAAGGCCTCGGTGGGCGGCCTCAAGTACCCCGTCCGCCGGCGCAGTGCGCACGGCACCGCCACGGGCGAGCTCATCTCGGTGGGCGGCCTGCCCGTGGGCGACGAGGACGACCGGCCGCTGTACGTCGACTTCGTCGTCGACGGCGCCGTGGACCGCACGTGGACGGGCCCCGAGGGCGTTCGGCTCGCGCGCGAGCACCGCGCCTCGGCCGTCGCCGAGCTGCCGCGCACCGCGATGCGCCTGGGCCGCGGCGAGCCCGCGATCGGCACCTACTACATCGACGAGCGGGGCGCGACCACCCGGGTCTGAAGGCCCCGGGCGAACGGGCCTACTTCATCCGCTCGTAGATCTTCTTGCAGTCCGGGCAGATCGGGAAGCGGTCCGGGTTGGAGTTCGGCAGCCACTTCTTGCCGCACAGCGCCCGCACCGGCTTGCCGGTCACCGCCGACTCGAGGATCTTCTCCTTGCGCACGTAGTGCGAGAACTTGTCGTGATCGCCGTCGTCGACCTGCTCGTCCTCCAGCAGCTGCTCGAGTTCGCGGTCGAGCACGTCCGTGCCGCCGGCGGGCGAATCGTTGCCTGGGTTCATCGTCGTGTCGAAGGGAGCCATGGGCCCATTCTACGGCGATCCCCGGCGGCGGGCCGCGGCCGGGCTAGTAGCTCTGGGCGAATTCGAGGAGTTTCCACCCGCGGCGGGTGAAGACCCGGCCGCCGATGAACAGCCCCGCGGCCGCGAGCACCGCCCCGATACCGATGCCGGCGCCCAGCACGCCCCATGCGAGGGCCCAATCGCCGTCCCGGACCGCCAGCAGCCCGAGCCAGATGGCCGGCGCGCACAGCGCGATCTCGACGAGGCCGGCCACGGGGTGCGCGACGAGCGCGGCGCCCCAGCTCCGCAGCGGCTGCGAGAAGGGCGACTCCCCCGGGCGCGCGACCGGGTAGGGCCGCCACGCCGACATGATCGACGAGCCGCCCGCCGTGGTGCCGAGCAGTGCCAGGCCCACGCCGATCACGACGACCGCGTCGAGCTCGCGGCTCGTGAACCACCCCGTGACGACGCCGCCGAGCAGGATGACGATCACGCCGAGGAGGAGGGTCGGGATCGCGCGGCCGAACCGGTCGACCACGCCGCGCATGCCGCTCGTGACGTGGATCCACAGGGCCGTCGAGTCGTAGGCGGTGTCGTTGTGCAGCGCCCAGCCCAGCAGGAACGCGAAGACCGGGACGGGCAGGAGCGAGAGCCATTCGAGCCCGAGCCCGCCCACCGCGATGGGGATGACGAACACCAGCGGCATGAGGATCACCGTGGTGAGCACCACGGCGTAGCGGCCGTCCCGCAGCCACGCGAGCCAGATCCGCAGGGCGATCGCGCGCGGCCCCGAGGAGGTGGCGCTGCGGAACAGCCCCAGCCGCGTCGCGCCGCCCGGGCTCACGGCCCGCATCGCGCGGCGCGCGGCGCGGGCGCCGAGCGCGAACTCGAGCAGGCCCAGCAGCAGCACGAGCGCGACCACCGGCAGGATCGACACGAGCGGGCTCGACGCCGTGTCGACGAACAGCACGCTCGCGGGCGGCGCCCACGGGATGGACCCGGAAACCGCCTCGCCGGCCGCGTCCAGCGCGTCCTGCCAGGGCAGGAACAGCAGCCAGAACACGAGCGGGGGCGCGATCAGCAGCAGGCAGTAGCTCGCGAGCATCGCGAACTCGTGCCCCCAGCGCCGCCCGCTCACGCCGCGGCCGACGCGCACGCCGAGCCGGGCGGCCAGCCACCACACGAGCCAGATGAGCACCACGGCCGCGGCCTGCAGCCAGGGCGCGTCCTCGGTCATCGAGGTGAGCACGGTGGCCGCCGAGAGCAGCAGCAGCGCGAGGGAGGCGGGGGTCAGCAGGCTCGCCAGCAGCGTGCCGGAGGAGGCCGCCCCCGGGGTTCGGCCCGCGAAGACGACGGCGCGCTCGTCGAGCGGGTCCGCCGCGTGCGTGAGCGCCCCCGTTCCGAACGAGCCCACCGCGAGCACGAGCACGAGCGCGCCGCGCAGCAGCCGGTCGGTGGTGTCGGCGGCCTCGCCGGAGAACCGGAGCGCGACCGCGACGAGCACGGCACCGAACAGCAGCACCGCGAGCCCCGCCCACGCGCTCGAGGCGACCTGCGCCCGGCGCGAGAACGACTGGGCGACGCTCCGCCAGCTCAGCCGAACGAGATGTCGAGCCAATCCAAGCCCTCCGTCTCTTCCGGGCCGCGCACGATGTGGCGGAAGCGCTCCTCCAGGGTCAGTTCGCCGCGGACCTCGTCGACCGTGCCGTCGGCGATGAGCTGGCCGTCGACGAGCACCGCCACGTGGTCGCACACGCGCTGCACGAAGTCCATCGAGTGGCTCGACAGCAGCACGGTGCCGCCCCGGCTCGTGAACTGCTCGAGCACCTCGATGATGGTGCCCGCCGAGACGGGGTCGATCGCGTCGAGCGGCTCGTCGAGCACGAGCAGCTCGGGGTTGTGGATGAGGGCGGCGGCGAGGCCGACCTTCTTGCGCAGGCCCGAGGAGTAGTCGACCACGAGGCGGTTCGAGTGATCGCGCAGTCCGAAGGTGTCGAGCAGGCTCTCGACGCGCTCGCGCACCTGCTCCGAGCCGAGCCCGCGGATGGCGCCGACGTAGGCGAGGTACTGGGCGCCGGTGAGCTGCTCGAACATCCGCAGCCGGTCTGGCAGCGAGCCGATGCGGCTCTGCGCCGCGCTGCGGTTCTTCCACACGTCGATGTCGAGCACCTCGATGCGCCCGCGGGTGGGCGGCAGCAGGCCGGTGATCATCGAGAGCGTCGTGGTCTTGCCGGCGCCGTTGGGGCCGACGATGCTGGCGAAGGAGCCGCGCGCGACGGTGTAGCTGACGTCGTCGACCGCCTTGCGGCTGCCGAACTGCTTGGTCAGGCCGGAGATCCGCAGCGCGATGTCGCCCTCCTGCGGCGCGTCCTGCCGCCCGTCGAGCGCCGCCGGCTGCTCGTCCGGAGCCTCCGGCTGCTCGTGCTCGGGCTCGGGCTGTGCGTCGTCGTTCGGGGATGCTGCGTCAGTCACGGATTCCGCCTCGGTGTCCATTCCGCCAACGGTAGCAAGAACGCGCGACGGGAGAGCCCGATGCCGTCGCCGCCGCCGGAGGACGGCGGCGATCGTTACGCCACACCGTAGCGGCGCAGCTCGAGGGCGGGGTTCTGCCGCCGGACGTTCGCGATGGTCTGGGCGTCCAGCCAGGCCACGGCCACGCCGACCTCGCTGCCGAGCGCCGACACCTCGATGCCCCGCGGATCGACGATGGCCGAGCGGCCCACCCCGATCGGCGCCGGGTGATCGGCGGCGACCACGTACGCGGTGTTCTCGATCGCGCGCGCCTGCAGCAGCGTGGTCCAGTGATGCTCCTTGAGCGGCCCCCGCACCCACTCGGCGGGCACCGCGAGCACGTCCGCGCCGGCGTCGACCAGCCGGCGGCTCACCTCCGGGAAGCGCAGGTCGTAGCAGGTCTGCAGCCCGATGCGGAAGGGGCCGCCGTCCACCACGACCGGCGCGGCATCCGCATCCCCCGCCTGCAGCCACTCGCTCTCGCCCGCGCCGAACGCGTCGTAGAGGTGCACCTTGCGGTAGCTGCCGAGCAGCCGTCCCTCGGGGCCGACCGCGAACACCGTGTTGTAGGGCTTGCCGTCCGGCTCCTCGGAGCGCTCGAGCAGGCTCGCGATGATCGTGATGCCGAGCTCCGCGGTCAGCTGCGAGACGCCGGCCACGAAGGGGCCGTCGAGCGGCTCCGCGTGCTCGCGCATCCACTCCCCCGGCTCCTTGTCGAACGCTGCCGCGTACTCGGGCGCCACGAGGATCGTCGCGCCGCGCGAGACCGCAAGCGCGGCGTGCTCGCCCAGGGTCTCGAGGTTCTCGACGCGGTCCAGCGTCGGTGCGAACTGGCTGACGGCGCAGGCGATGAATTCGGACATCCGGACAGGATACGCGGCTCGGCCGGGCATGGCACGCCCGCCTGCTTGTCGCCGTTGATTTTGCGCGCTAGCGTCAGTGTCGGGTGATGCGCGGGGCATCGTGATCGAGAGGAATACCCATGCCGAAATACGCCGTTCTCATGCGATACGAAGTGGTGACCGGGCTCGTGGTCGAGGCCGACAGCAAGGACGAGGCGGTGGAGCTCGCCACGCAGTACGAGGAGGCCGTGCACGACTCGGCCGTCGACGTCGAGCGCATCGGCCTGTCGGCCCGCATCTGGGGCGGCGGCACGGTGGATGTCGAGGCCGCCGACGACGCGGACGACGCCGAGGACCTCATCGACGAGTGGATCGACGAGCTCGAGGACCTCGACGATCTCGAGCTCGACTCGGACGAGGACTTCGACGAGGAGCCGGACGACGACGAGCGCTAGCCGCGCATCCGACGACGCGGGGCGCCCCATGGATGGGGCGCCCCGCGTTCGTCTTGGGCCGACCGCCGCTCAGCCGAGCATGGACTTGTCGGAGACCACCGCCCCCTTGATGCTCGCGAACCGGTCGAGCAGCTCCTCGACCGTGACCTTGGCCTTCTCCTCGGGCCCGAGCTCGTAGATGATCTCGCCCTCGTGCATCATGATGAGCCGGTTGCCGAGCTCGATGGCCTGGGCCATGTTGTGCGTGATCATGAGCGTCGTGAGGTTCGAGTCCCGCACGACCTTCTCGGTGAGCTGGGTCACGTGCGCGGCGCGCTGCGGGTCGAGCGCGGCGGTGTGCTCGTCGAGCAGCAGGATGCTGGGCTGCGTGAACGCGGCCATGAGCAGCGACATCGCCTGCCGCTGGCCGCCCGAGAGCAGGCCGACGCGGGCGCCGAGCCGGTTCTCCAGCCCGAGGCCGAGCATCTCGAGCTGCTCCTTGAAGAAGGCCCGCCGCTTCTGGTCGAGTCCCAGCCGCAGCCCTCGGGGCTTGCCACGCCGGAGCGCGAGCGCGAGGTTCTGCTCGATGGTGAGGTCCGGGGCGGTGCCCGCCATCGGGTCCTGGAACACGCGCCCGTAGAACCGCGCCCGCTTGTAGTCGGGCATGCGCCGTACGGGCACGCCGTCGATGACGATCTCGCCGCGGTCGATCTTGAGCCGCCCGGTGATCGCGTTGAGGAGGGTCGACTTGCCCGCGCCGTTCGAGCCGATCACGGTGACGAAGTCGCCCGCCCGCATGTCGAGGCTGAGGTCCACGAGCGCGCGGCGCTCGTTCACCGTGCCCGGGAAGAAGGTCTTCGAGACGTTCTTGAGTTCGAGCATTATCGCGTCCCTCCTGCGGTCGCCGGCACGGGCTCCTCATCGGGCTGCGGCGGCTCGGCTCCCTTGCTCCCGGGTCTGATCGCCTGCGTGAGCCACTTCCCGATGCCGAAGCGCGGCAGCAGCAGGGCGATGATGACGATGATCGCGGTGATGAGCTTCATGTCGTTCGGGTTGAGGCCGCCGTAGTTGAGCGCGACGAAGATGATCAGCCGGTACAGCACCGCGCCGACGATCACGCCGAGGGTCGCGAGCCACACCCGGTTCTTGCCGAAGAAGGCCTGGCCGATGATCACCGACGCGAGGCCGATGAGGATGAGGCCGACGCCCATCGAGATGTCAGCGAAGCCCTGGTACTGGGCGACGAGCGAGCCGCCCGCGGCGACCAGCCCGTTCGAGAGCGCGAGGCCGAGGATCTTCTGGTTGTCGGTGTTGGCCCCGAGCGAGCGGATCATCTGCTCGTTGTTGCCGGTGGCCTGGAGCGCGATGCCGCGGTCGGTGGCGAGGAACCAGTCGATGATGAGCTTCAGCACGAGCACGCCGACGAACAGCAGCACCGGGCCCGCCCAGCTGCCGATGACCGGCATGGGGTTTCCCGCGCTGTTCTGGGCGAAGCTGAGGAACTCGGAGTCGCGCAGCGGCGTGAACACCGTCTCGGCGCGCAGCAGCGAGACGTTCGCGACGCCGGGGCTGGCGGTGTCCCAGTTCTGCCCGTCGTAGGTCGAGAACCCCATGATGCGGAGGTTCACCGACCACAGCGCGATCATCGTGAGGATGCCCGCGAGCAGGCCGTCGATGCGGCCCTTGGTGTGCAGCAGGCCCGTGATGCAGCCGGCCAGCATCCCGGCCGCGAAGGCGATCGCGGTCGCCAGCACGGGGTTGTAGCCGAGCGAGATGAGGGTGGCCCCCACCGCCCCGCCCGTGGTGAAGCTGCCGTCCACCGTGAGGTCCGGGAAATTGAGCACGCGGAACGTGAGATACACGCCGAGTGCGACGACGGCATAGATGATGCCGAGTTCGAGCGCGCCGATCATGGCTGCGTCCTTCCTTCGCTATCGCCGAGCACCCGCCCCCGCGCTCGTGGCGGCCGGGCGCGGGTGCTCGGCGGAGGTGCTACTCGATGACGGTGTCGGCGCGGTCGATGACCTCCTGCGCCAACTCGACACCCTGGGCTTCGGCCGCCGTCGGCGAGACGAAGAGCTCGAACTCCGTCTGCTGCTCGACCGGCATCGTCGCCGGGTCGGCGTCCTCGGTGAGGATGCGGATGGCCATCTCGCCGGTCTGGTGCCCGAGCTTCTCGTAGTTGAGGCCCAGCGTGCCGATCGCGCCGCGCTCGACGGTCGCCGTGTCGCCCGCGAAGAGCGGGATCTGGTTCTGCTCCGAGTGCTGCACGACCGTCTCGAAGCCCGAGACGACCATGTTGTCGGTCGGCACGTAGATGGCGTCCACGTCGCCGAGCGACTGCAGCGCCGTCGGGATCTCGTTGACGGCGGTGATCGTCGCCTCCTTGACCTCGATGCCGAGCTCGGAGGCCTTCTCCTTGGCCAGCTCCACCTGGACGGCGGAGTTCACCTCGCCCGAGGAGTAGACGATGCCGATCGACTCCGCGTCGGGGACGATCTCCTGCGCGAGCTCGATCTGCTCGGCGACCGGGTTGAGGTCGGTCGTGCCGGTCACGTTCGCGCCGGGCGCCTCGGCGTCGGCGACGAGGTCGGCCTCGACCGGGTCCGTGACGGCCGTGAACAGCACCGGGCGGTCCGCGATGGCCTGCGCCGCGGCCTGCGCCGCAGGCGTGCCGACCGAGAGCACGAGGTCGATGTTCGCGTCCGACGCGAAGGTGTTGGCGATCGTCACCGCGGTGGACTGCTCGCCGTTCGCGTTCTGCACGTCGAAGTCGACGTCGAGGCCCGCGTCTTCGAAGGCCTGCTGGAAGCCGGCGGTCGCCGCGTCGAGCGCCGGATGCTGGACGAGCTGCGAGATGCCGATCGTGTAGCTTTCGCCCTCGCCGCCGGAGGCGTCGGGCGAGCCGCCGCCGTTCGCGCATCCGGCCAGTACCAGCGCACTCGAGGCGAGCAGGGCGATGCCGCCGAGAGTCTTGGGGGTGCGCTTCATTTGGACTCCTTTGTCAACAATGATTGGTTCCCTCGCATTGGGAAGTAAGAGTGAAACTAGCAGGGTGCTGGCGTTACTGCCTAGGGGGTTGTACATTCTTACAACGCTCATCCCGATTTCAAGTACAACGGAGTACTTATCCCATGGATCGTCTCGACTACCGAATCATCGCCCTGTTCACCCGCAAGCCGGGCACCAGCGTGCTGTCCGCGGCGCGTGAGCTCGGCGTCGCCCGCCCGACGATCCAGGCCCGCCTGAATCGGATGCGCGAACGCGGCCTCCTCCTTGATATTCTGCCGAAGCTCGCCGCCGAGCCGATGGGGTTCCCCGTGCAGGCGATGATGATGTTACAAATTGATCAACGCGTGGGGTACGCCGGTCTCCACGACGAGCTGCTCGACATCCCGGAGGTCATCGACTGCTCCACCATGGCCGGGCCGTGGGACATGCTGCTCCGCGTCGTGGCGCGCTCGAACTCCGATCTGCAGCGGGTGATCGACCAGATCGCCCGGCTCGACTCGGTCTCCCGGGTCTCGACCTCGATCGTGCTCCGCGACATCGCCCGCGACCGCATCCTGCCGCTCATGGACGCCGCCACCGCGGAGGCCGCCGAGGAGGGCTGACCGCGCCGGCGCGCGCCCACCGGTAACCGGGCGTTTCCACCTCGTTCACGGACGCGTGGTGGGCTGTTCCCCCGTCCAGAACCACGAGGAACAGCACGTGAAGCTCCGCGCCCCGCATCTCATCGGCATCGGCCTGCTCGTGGTCGGCATCGTCGCCGTCCTGGTCGTGCAGCTGACCGGTCTGGGGCGCGGCGCGCCCGGCGGCGGGCTCACCGCGGTGGAGGGCGTGGTCGGCTCCGAGAAGGCGGAGTTCTTCGCCGATCCGGAGGTGCAGGCGGTGTTCGCCGAGCACGGCTACGAGATCCGCGTCGGCACCTCGGGATCGTGGCGGATGGCCGAGCTCGACGGGATCGCCGAGCAGGACTTCGCCTTCCCGGCGTCCGAGATCTCCGCTCAGCACATCGTGGCGGCCCACGGCGACGCCGTCGTGTCCACGCACAAGCCCTTCTTCTCGCCGCTCGCGATCGCGACCTTCGAGCCCGTAGTGCAGCTGCTCGAGCGCAACGGGGCGGCCGAGCTGGACGGACAGGGCCGCTGGCAGGTGGACATGGCCGCGTACCTCGAGCTCGTCGCCGCGGACACCCGCTGGAACGAGCTCGACGGCGCCGACGGCCTCTACGACTCGCCCAGGAACGTGCTCATCACCTCGACCGACATCCGGACCTCGAACTCGGCGGGCATGTACCTGGCCCTCGCCTCCTACGTGCTGAACGGGGATGCCGTGGTGACGGACCGCGCCGCCGCCGCGGAGCATCTCGAGCTGCTCACCGAGCTGTTCGTCGCGCAGGGCTACTCCGGCGCGAGCTCGAGCGCCCCCTTCGACGACTACCTCTCGCAGGGCATGGGCGCGGCGCCGATGGTGATGGTCTACGAGGGCCAGTTCCTCGAGGAGCAGCTGCACGAGCGCTCGCGCATCCAGGAGGGCATGGTCCTCGCCTATCCGTCCCCCACGATCTTCTCGGTGCACACGGGCGTGACCTTCTCCGAGGAGGGCGAGGCGGTCATGCGGCTGCTCGAGACGGATCCCGAGCTCGCGACGCTGCTGGCGGAGCACGGCTTCCGGGCGCAGGGCCAGAACGCCGCGGCCTTCGGGGAGTTCCTCGACGCCGAGGGGATCGTCGACTACCCCGCCGCCTCGGAGTTCGTGCACGTCGCCGCCGAGCCGAGCTACGAGATGCAGGACTCCATGCTGCAGCAGATCGGCGCGGCCTACGACGTCTCCGGCGCGCCGCCGCCGGCGCCCGACGGGGATGTCGCCGCCCGCCCGGACGAGGACGAGGAGACCGCCCCGTGACCGCTCGCACTCCCCGCCGGGCCCTGCGCCGCGCCGGCGCCCTCCTCGCCGCCGCGATCGCCCTGCCGCTCGCCCTCGCGGGATGCTCCGCGACGGCCGCCGCGAGCACCCTCCACGTGCTCGCGGGGTCCGAGGTGCGCGACCTCGAGCCGCTGCTGGACGACATGGCCGCCGAGATCGGCGTCCAGCTCGAGTTCGAGTACATCGGCACCCTCGACGGCACCGAGGCGCTGCTCGCCGAGGAGGACCCGCGCTGGGACGCGATCTGGTTCCCCTCCAACCGCTATCTCTCGCTCTTCCCGGAGGGCGCCGACCTCGTCCAGGCGAGCGAGTCGATCATGCGCTCGCCCGTCGTCCTCGGGCTCAAGGCCGAGGCGGCCGACGCGCTCGGCTGGTCGGAGGAGGCGCCGCCGACCTGGCAGGAGGTCGTCGACGCCGTCGAGCGCGGAGCGCTCTCCTACGGGATGACGAGCCCCGTCTCCTCGAACTCGGGGTTCACCACCCTGGTCCAGCTCGCCACCGCGGTCTCGGGCACCGGCACGGTGCTCGAGGCCGAGGACGTCGCGGCCGCCGCCGGCCCGCTGCAGACCTTCGCCGAGGGCCAGGAGCTGGCCTCGGGCTCCTCGGGCTGGCTCGTGGATCGGTTCATGCAGGATCCGACGGCGGTGCACGGCATCTTCAACTACGAGTCCGTGCTCGAGGAAATCCGCGTGGACGGCGAGCCGCTCACGATCATCATCCCCTCGGACGGGGTCATCACGAGCGACTACCCGTTCTCGCTCCTCGCCGGGGCCGACGCGGAGACCGCCGAGCGCTACGACGCGGCGGTCGAGTACCTGATGCGGGAGGACGTCCAGGAGCGCATCGCCGAGGAGACCGGCCGCCGGACCACCGCCACGCCGCCGAGCATGGACGCGGGCGTCTTCGAGCTCCCCTTCCCCAACCGGCTCGACACGGTGCAGACGCTCCTCGAGACCTGGGTCGCCAACGTGAAGAAGCCCTCCAGCATGGTGTTCGCGATCGACACCTCGGGGTCGATGAGCGGAGACCGGATGGCGCAGCTCGACGAGGCGCTCGAGGTGCTCTCCGGGATCGGCGCCGAGGGCACCGGGGCCTTCCTGCGGCTGCAGCCGCGCGAGCGCATCACCTTCCTCGAGTTCGCCGACGCGATCAAGTCCGAGGAGACCTACGACCTGCCCGCCGATCCGGCCGCCCTCCAGGCGGCGCTCGAGGAGATCGACGGACATATCGACGGCTACGAGGCGGGCGGAGGCACCTCGATCTACGACACGCTCGCCGAGGCGTTCGCGATCTCGGCCGCCGGCGCCGGGAGCGGCACGATCTCGTCGATCGTGCTGTTCACCGACGGCGAGAGCAACGAGGGCATGGACGCCGCCGCCTTCGAGGACTGGTACGCGGAGTTCCTCGACGAGCATCCCGAGGCCGCGGGCATCCCGGTGTTCGCCGTGCAGTTCGGCGAGGCGAATCGCGCCGAGATGGAGCATATCGCGGCGCTCACGGGCGGGCGGCTCTTCGACGCCACCGCCGAGTCGCTCGCCGCGGCCTTCCGCGAGATCCGGGGCTATCTGTGAGCGGATGGGCGCTGCCGGCGTCCGTCGCGGCGGTCCTCGCGGCAGGGGCCGCGGCCGCGTGCATCCTCCTGCTCGGCATCGCCTGGCCGCTCGGCCTGGCCATCGGCGCCGCGGTCGGGGCCGGCGGCGGCCTGCTCATGCTGCCGACCGCGCCGCGTCCGCTCGAGGTCGCCGCCCCGGAGCCCACGACCGTCGCGGGCTCCCTCGACGCCGTGCAGCAGCGGTGCGCGGCGATGACGGCGGCGCTGCGGCGCCCGCAGAGCCGCCCGCTGTGGGCGGGCACGGACGTCGATGAGCGCCTCGCCGGGCTCGTCGACCGGGTGCGGACCCTCGGGCGGCTGCCGGAGCTCGGCGGACGGACCCGGCTCGACGGCGACGTGCGCATGCTCTATCAGATCGCCGCCGACTATCTGCCCGCCGTCGTGAATCTCGCGATCGACAACGACCGCATGCACAGCGCCTTCGCCGGCGCCCGTTCCCGGGAGCAGGTGGAGCGGAATGTACGGGATCTCGAGGAACAGGTCGCTATCCTCTCGGAAGTGCTGGATCGTATCGAGACGGACGTGGTCCGGGGTACGACGCAGTCGATCCAGGAGCACGAGGCGTTCCTCCGGCTCCGGTTCGAGCAGGCCGGCGCGACCCCGGTGCTCGATCTCACCGAACGGATCGATCCGGAGCACCCCTCCACCTGATCACCAGCCACCGCCACGACGGAATGAGAGACCCCATGAATCAGAAGCTGCAGCCCCCGTCGCCCGAGGAGCTCGAGCCGATCGAGGCCGCTCCCCCGGTCACCGAGGTCGAGCCCAAGTCGGCGCCCGGCATGCTCCCCGAGGTGGACCCGGAGACGGCGCTCGATCTGCGCCACCGTGCGGACACGTGGGTCGGCCACCTCGCGACGCTGAAGCCGAAGACCCCCGAGTACACGGAGCAGGTGCGCGCGATCTCGCAGGTGGCCCGGGCCGAGATCGAGCAGACCTCCTCGGCCTCGGGGCGCTTCTTCGAGCGGAGCCTGCAGCAGGCCAGGTCGGACGGCGACGGCGGCCAGGCGGTCGAGGTCTCCAAGTCGCTCGTGGACCTGCGCAACCTCGTCGAGGACCTGCAGCCGGGCGAGCAGGGCGCGTTCGGCCGGTTCATGAGCAAGCTCCCGGGCTCGCGCGGGGTCAAGCGGTACTTCCGACAGTACGAGTCGAACCAGGAGCAGCTCAACGCGGTGCTGCACGCCCTCGAGCGCGGCCAGGACATGCTGCGCAAGGACAACGCCGCCCTCTCGGTGGAGCGCAAGAACCTGTGGGACTCCATGCTCGAGCTGAACAAGCTCAGCGAGCTGCTCGGCGAGCTCGACGCCTCGGTCGTCCGCAAGATGGACCAGCTGCAGAGCCAGGGCGACGCCGAGGCGGCGAAGGCGCTCGACCAGGACGTGCTGTTCGCGGTCCGCCAGCGGCACGTGGACGTGCAGACCCAGCTCGCCGTGAGCGTGCAGTCGTACCTGTCCATGGACCTCATCCAGGACAACAACCTCAAGCTCGTCGACGGCGTCGAGCGCGCCAAGACCACGACCATGACGGCGCTGCGCACCGCCGTGGTCGTCGCCCAGGCGGTCGAGAACCAGCGCATCGTCCTCGACCAGATCGACGCCGTGAACTCGACCACCAACTCGATGATCGAGCAGACCTCCGCGATGCTGCGCGACAACTCCGCGCGCATCCAGCAGCAGGCCTCGACCGCCGGCGTCTCGCTCGAGACCCTCCAGCGCGCCTACGACAACGTGTTCAGCGCCATCGACCAGGTCGAGCAGTTCCGCACCGAGGCGAACCGGAACTTCGCCACGACCATCGACAACCTCAACACGCAGCTCGTGCGCGCCGCGCCGTACGTCGAGCGCTCGCGCGAGAACGAGCTGGCGCGCGAGGAGAACGAGCAGTCGCAGCTCAAGGCCGGGCAGCTGCCGCCCGAGCTGACGCTGTAGCGCCCCGGATGCGCGAAGCGGGGCGGCATGCGCACGCATGCCGCCCCGCCCGTCTTCCCGAGGGGTCCGCCTCCGCGGGCTAGACCCAGTCGCCCCGGCGCTCCGCGCCGATCGTCGTGTCGGGGCCGTGGCCCGTCTTCACGACCACCTCGTCGCCGAGCGGGAAGAGCTTCTCTCGGATCGATCGCTCGATCGTCGGCCGATCGCTGTAGCTGCGGCCGGTGGCGCCCGGGCCCCCTTCGAAGAGGGTGTCGCCGCTGAACAGCACGCCGAGCTCGGGCGCGTAGAAGCAGACCGCGCCGGGGGCGTGCCCGGGCGTCGCGATCACCTCGAGGCGCGTGCCGGCGATCTCGACGGCCTGCCCGTCGTGCAGCTCGGCGTCGGGCGCACGATCGGGATGCGTGAGGTCCCACAGCACCCGGTCCTCGGGGTTGAGGCGGATCGGCGCCCCGGTGGCCTCGGACAGCTCCGGCGCGTATCGCACGTGGTCGTCGTGGGCGTGGGTGCAGAGGATGGCGACGAGCCGCCGGCCCCCGACGAGGTCGAGGATCCGCTGCGGGTCGTGGGGCGCGTCGATGACGACGCACTCCGCGTCGTCGCCGATCACCCAGACGTTGTTGTCCACGTCGAAGGTCTCGCCGTCGAGCGTGAAGGTGCCGCTGGTCACGGCGTGGTCGATGCGGGCGGCCATCTACTTCGCCTCCCCCGCCGGCTCGAGCACGACGACGGAGCGGAGCACCTCGCCGCGGCCCATCTTCGCGAACGCCTCGTCGATGTCGCCGATGCCGATCTCCTCGGAGACGAACCGGTCGAGCGGGAAGCGCCCCTGCAGGAAGAGGTCGATGAGCATCGGGAAGTCGCGCTCGGGCAGGCAGTCGCCGTACCAGCTCGACTTCAGCGCGCCGCCGCGGCCGAAGACCTCGAGCAGCGGCAGCGTGATCTCCATGTCCGGCGTGGGTACGCCGACGAGGACGACCCGGCCCGCGAGATCGCGGGCGTAGAACGCCTGCTCGTACGTCTCGGGGCGGCCGACCGCCTCGACCACGACGTCGGCGCCGAAGCCGCCGGTGAGTTCGCGGATGCGCTCCACCGGGTCCGTCTCGCGCGAGTTGACGACGTGGGTGGCGCCGAACTCCCGGGCCTGGGCGAGCTTGCGGTCGTCCACGTCCACCGCGATGATCTTCGAGGCGCCCGCGAGGTTCGCCCCGGCGATCGCGGCGGTGCCGACCCCGCCGCAGCCGATGACCGCCACCGACTCGCCGCGCCGCACGCCGCCCGTGTTGATGGCCGCGCCGACCCCCGCCATGATGCCGCAGCCGAGGAGCCCCGCCGCTGCCGGGGCGGCGGCCTCGTCGACCTTGGTGCACTGGCCCGCCGCCACGAGCGTCTTCTCGACGAACGCGCCGATGCCGAGCGCCGGCGAGAGCTCGGTGCCGTCCTCGAGGGTCATCTTCTGCGTCGCGTTCTTCGTCGCGAAGCAGTACCAGGGCTCCCCCCGGTGGCACGCGCGGCACTCGCCGCACACGGCCCGCCAGTTGAGGACGACGTAGTCGCCCACCTCGACCTCGGTGACGCCCTCGCCGACCTGCTCGACGATGCCCGCGGCCTCGTGGCCGAGCAGATACGGGTAGTCGTCGCCGATCCCGCCCTGCACGTAGTGGAGGTCCGTGTGGCACACGCCGCAGGCCTGGATGCGGACGACCGCCTCGCCTGCCGCGGGATCGGGGATGTTGATGGTCGCGAGTTCCACGGGCGCGTCCTTGGCCCGAGAGATGACGCCCTGTACCTGCTGCATCGCTGCTCCTTCGCTTCGAGTTGTCCGGCCATTATGTCGGACCCCGACGACAAGGCAAACGGCCCCCGCCGAAGCGGAGGCCGTTCGTCGCGCCGTGGCTCGAGGCGAATCAGTCGCCCTTGCCCCGGAGCTTGTCGATCGCGTCGGTCACGCCTTCCTTGACGTCCTCGACCTTGTCCTTGATCGATGCGGACGCCTGGTCGGCCTTGCCCTCGCGGCGAAGGTCGTCGTTGTCTGTGGCTGCTCCGAAGGCCTCCTTCGCCCGGCCCCCGAGGTCTTCGCCCTTGTTCTCTGCACGGTCTGCGGTACCCATACACTGCTCCTCTCGTCGAACCGTGGCGCGGTGCGCGCCCTGGACGTCGTCCACTGTGGCAGGCGATGCTGAGCGTCAGATGCGTGCACCCGGCCCGCGAGCGCCGCTCCGGTGCATGGCGCTTCGGCGCACGCCGTCTCAGCGGGCGCCGAGGTAGTACCAGCGCCCCCGCTCGCGGAGGAAGGCGCCGACCTCGTGCTGCACGCCCCGCGCGCCCTCGAGCCGGTAGTGCGCCTCGAACTCCACCGCGCCCTCGCGGTCGAAGGGGCCCCCTGCCTCGGTCCGCAGCACGTCGAGCCGGCGCCAGCGGATGCCCGGCTCGAACCCGATCGACTCCGGGCGGGTGGTCGGATGCCAGCTCGCCAGCAGATAGTCGCCGAGTTCCAGCGCGAACGCCGTGTAGCGCTGGAACTCGGCGACTATCTGCTGGCGAGTTCCAGCGCGAACGCCGTGTAGCGCGAGCGCATGAGCGTCTCCGCGGTGGGCGCGGTCGCGCCGCGATGCCGGGGCGCGCAGCACTCCCCGTAGGGGAGGCCCGTGCCGCACGGGCAGCGGGCGGATTCGTCGATGGCGCGCATCGCTCGATCGTATCGGAGCGATGATCGGCCCCGCATCGTGCAGTCCTGCAAAAGTGCATTTGTGCAAAGTTTGCACTCGGGCATACACTGCACAAGTGCAAAAATCCGAGCCGAACCGTCCCGACGCCCCGCAGGAGCTCAGCCTGCGCGAGCGCAATCGGCTCGACACCTGGCTCGCGATCCACAACGCCGCCGCCGACCTCGTGCTCGAGCGCGGCTGGAGCGCGACCACCGTCGAGCAGATCGCCGCACGCGCGCGCATCTCGAACCGGACGTTCTTCAACTACTTCTCGAGCAAGGAGGACGCGGTCCTCGGCGCGCAGACCCCACGGCTCCCGCAGCCCGCGCTCGAGGCGTTCCGCTCGGGCGAGCAGGATCTGATCCACCGCGCCGTGTACCTCACCGCGGCGGTCATGCGGGCCTCCTACCCCCATGACGAGCTCCGCGCGCGGCGGCAGCGCATCATCGGGAGCTTCCCCGAGGTCGGCGTGCGGCTCAAGCGGCTCGCCGCCGAGGTCGAGCAGCTCGTCGAGCCCGCCGTCGCCGAGGAGATCGAGCGCATCAGCACGGAGGAGGGCATCTCGCTCGAGCGGGGGACCCGGGACGCCGCCAAGGCGATCACGCTGCACGCCTCCACCATCATCCGCTTCGCCTTCGCGAAGGACCCGTCCGCACTTTCCGATGATCACGCCGATCTCGTCGACACCGCGATCATCACGTTCCGAGAGGTGATTCAAAGCTCCACATGGCTGAAGTAACCCGCTCCATCCCCGCAGGGAAGCCGAAGCGCCGCTCCATCGTCCCGCTGTTCATCACCCTCATGCTCACGATGCTGCTCGCCTCGCTGAGCCAGATGGTGCTCGCGAGCGCCCTGCCCACCATCGTCGGCGAGCTCCACGGCGTCGAGCACATGATGTGGGTCACGACGGCCTACCTGCTCACCGCCACCATCATGATGCCGATCTACGGCAACATCAGCGACCTCCTCGGCCGCAAGCCCGTGCTGCTCACCGCCATCGGCATCTTCGTCGCGGGCTCGGTGATCGGCGCGGTCGCCGGCGACATGGAGGTGCTCATCGTCGCCCGGCTCGTCCAGGGCCTCGGCGGCGGCGGTCTCATGATCCTCTCGCAGGCCGCGATCGCGGACGTCGTGCCCGCCCGCGACCGCGGCAAGTACATGGGCATCCTGGGCGGCGTCTTCGCCTTCTCCTCGGTGGCCGGGCCGCTCATCGGCGGCTGGCTCACCGAGGGCCCCGGCTGGCGCTGGGCGTTCTGGATGAACGTGCCGCTCGGCCTCATCGCGCTCGTCGCCACGATCGTGCTGCTGCGCCTCCCCAGTCCCGACGCGCCGAAGCGCCGCCGCATCGACTACCTCGGCATGGCCGCGCTCGCGGCCGGCACGAGCACCCTCATCCTCGTCGCGACCTGGGGCGGCTCCACCTACGAGTGGGCCTCGCCGCAGATCATCGGCCTGGCGGCCGCGACCGTCGTGTTCGCCGCGCTGTTCATCCTCATCGAGTCGCGCGTGGCCGAGCCCATCATGCCGATGTCGATGTTCAAGGACCGCAACATCTCGCTGACCACCTTCGCGGGCCTGCTCATCGCGCTGCCCATGTTCGGCGCCATCGGCTACATGCCCACCTACTTCCAGATGGCGGTCGGGGCCAATCCGCAGCAGGCCGGACTGCTCATGATCCCCATGATGGCGGCGATGCTCACCGTCTCGATCGTGACGGGCATCATCATCTCCCGCACCGGCCGCTACAAGATCATGCCGCTCATCGGCGTGACGCTGCTCACGGCATTCGTGGCGCTGCTCTCGACGGTGACGCTCGACACGCCGGTCTTCGTGATCTGCCTCTACATGGGCGGCATGGGCGTGGGCCTCGGCATGAGCCAGCAGGTGCTCACGCTCATCGTGCAGAACGCCGTGCCGCACCGCCTGGTGGGCACCGCTACGGCCGCGAACAACTACTTCCGGCAGGTCGGCGGCAGCCTCGGCTCCGCCGTCGTCGGCTCGCTCTTCGTCGGCCGCCTCTCCTCGCTCATGTCGGAGCGGCTGCCCGAGGGGCAGGGCCCCGCCGACGGCGCCGCCTCGCTCACGCCGGACCTCATCCACTCGCTGCCCGCCGAGGTGCAGGAGATCATCGTCTCCTCCTACAACGAGGCGCTCATCCCGATCTTCCTCTTCATGGCCCCGATCGTGCTCGTGACCGTGCTCATGCTGATCTTCGTCCGAGAGAAGCCGCTCGCCACCTCGATCGACCGCGAGGTCGTGACCGACTCGATCGCGCACGGTCAGCTGCCCGCGACGACCGGCTCGATCAACATCCGCGACGTCCAGGAGCGGGACGCCGAGGAGCACGGCCGCAGGGACGGGGACGACGCGGACCGCTGAGCCTGCTCGCCCGCGTAGGCTCGCTGTCGTACGCTGAAGCCGTGCGGGCGCCCGGGGCGCCCGCACGGTCTGATCCCTTCGACGAAGCAGAGTGCTCTATGACCAGCTGGCGCATCCGCGACCTTCAGCCCGCCGACCTCGACGGCTTCCTCCGGCTCTGGGAGGAGTACCGCTCCGGCGGCTCCGAGCCCGTCTACTCGCTGAGCGAGGTCATCGCCTCCACGAGGAAGGACACCGCCGTGGCCGCCGTCGTCGGCGACGAGGTGGTCGGCGTGGCCGTGGCCCGCGCCGCGCACGATCAGGCCTGGATCGTCTTCTACGCCGTGGCGGCGGGCTGGCAGCGCATCGGGATCGGCCGCGCGCTGCTCGCCGCGGCGGAGCAGCGGCTCGCCAGCCTCGGCATCCAGCGGGTGTCGATCCTCGTGCCCGACGGCGAGGGGCACGTCTCCTCGCTCACCCGGGCCGGGTTCGCCGACAAGCGGCACCTGCGGTACTTCGAGCGCGCCATCCCCATCCGGCAGGAGGAGATCCTGCTGCTGCGCGAGCTCGGCGGACGCGTGCTCGCCCGGGACCGCTGGGACGGCATCGGCGGCATGCAGCGGGAGAAGCAGATCCTCGAGCGCCGGCTCGTGCTGCCGCTCGCGGATCCGGAGCTCGCGGAGGAGTTCGGGGTCGTGCCGCCGCGCGCGATCGTGCTCTTCGGCCCGCCCGGAACCGGCAAGACCACCTTCGCCAAGGGCATCGCCTCGCGCCTCGAATGGCCCTTCGTCGAGGTCTTCCCCTCCCGGCTCGCGGCCTCGCCCAAGGGACTGGCGGGCGAGCTGCGCGAGACCTTCGAGAAGATCGAGGACCTGGACCACGCCGTCGTGTTCATCGACGAGGTCGAGGAGATCGCCGTCCGCCGCGGCGGGGAGCCGCCCTCGGCCATGCAGGGGGTCACGAACGAGCTGCTCAAGATCATCCCCGCGTTCCGGGAGAAGCCGGGCCGGCTGCTCATCTGCGCGACGAACTTCATCCGCGCGCTCGACCCGGCGTTCCTGCGGCACGGGCGATTCGACTACGTCATCCCGATCGGGCTGCCCGACGCCGACGCCCGGCGCGCGATCTGGCAGGGGTTCGTGCCCTCCAAGACGCGCGACTCGCTCGACTTCGACGCGCTCGTCCGCGCCACCGACGGCTTCTCCCCCGCCGACATCGAGTTCGCCTCCCGCAGCGCCTCGCAGGCCGCGCTCGAGCGCGCGGTCACGGAGGGCGTCCGCACGGCGGGGCCCACCCTCGATGACTTCCTGGAGGCAATCGCACAAACGCGCACGACCGTGTCCGCCGAGGTCGCCGCCGCGTTCGAGGAGGACATCGAGTCGATCGCGAGGCTCTGAGATGCGCTTCCCGCAATCCGCGGTCGAGTGGGCGCTCGAGGTGGAGGACCGCGGCCAGGCCCGCGCCCCCGGACTCGTCGACGCCATCGCCGCGGGCGCCTATCCCGCGCTGCTCGGCCGGCTCGGCCGCGAGGGCGACGCCGTCCTCGCGCTCCGCGAGCGCGCGCGGGTCGGCCTCCTCCGCCGGATCGTGGAGTACACGGCGATGGCCGCCGCGGTCGCGGGCGTCGCGGCCCTGTTCTCGGGCAGGCATCTGCGCTTCGACTACGACTGGGATGCGCGGACGGCGCTGCCGATCTCCGCGACGGGGCTCGGCCTCGCCGCGCTCGGGCTGCTGATCGCCCTGCTCCTCTGGGTGCGCCCGAGCCGGCAGCGCTCCCTCGAGGGGATGATCGCCGCGGCGGTCGCGACGCTCTCGGGGATCGGCGCGGCGCTCCTCATCCCCGGCAAGGCGGCCGACTGGCAGATGAGCGGCTGGGAGCCCTACGCGGCCGTCGCCTGGGGCGCCGCGGCGCTCGGCGCGCTCTCCTTCGCGGCGCAGCTCGTCTGGGGCGTGGGCTCGGCCGACGCGCCCCCGGGCGTCCCGCACCGCGAGGCGCTCGAGCGGCAGTGGGCGCTGCTGCCGGAGCGCGCCCGCGCCCGCATCCTCGCCGACCGCGAGGAGGCCCTGCACGTGCTCGCGGACCGCGGGATGATCTCGCGCGAGGAGGCGCGGCGCCGGGCCGGATCGGAGTTCGGAGCCGGCACCGCGCCGCTCGACCCGCGCTGAGCGCCCCGGGCGGGCCGCCGGGCCGGCACCGCGCGCCGGCGGCTCAGGCCCTGGGGTCCACCAGGATCTTCACGGCGGTGTTGCCCCGGTCGAGCAGCACGTCGAAGCCCTCCTCGACGATGCGCTCCGGCGCGATCCGCCTGGAGATGAACGGCCCGAGATCGAGGTCGGCGCCGCGCGCCATGGCGATGGCGTCGCGGTAGTCCTCGTCCCGGTAGCCGAACATCCCCGCGTAGGTGATCTCGGTGAGGTGCATCTCGACCTGCACGTCGAGGTCGAGGGGCCGGGCCGGGATCGCGATCACCTGCAGGTGGCCGCCGGGGCGGATCGCCCTGATCAGGTCGTGGGTGACCGGCACGACGCCCGCGCAGTCGAAGGCGACGTCGACGCCGTCGCCCCCGGTGATCTCGGCGATGACGGCGTGGAGGTCCTCCGCGGCGGGGTCGACCGCGCGCTCGACGAGGCCGCCGTCCACGGCGGCCTGCCGGCGCACGGCGTTCGGCTCGCTGATGACGACGCGCGCGCCCTTCGCCTTGAGCACCGCGGCGGTGAGGATGCCGACCGGGCCGGCTCCCCCGACGAGCGCGATATCGCCCGCGCCCGCACCGGATCGGCGGACGCCGTGGGTCGCGACCGCGAGGGGCTCGATCATCGCCGCCTGGTCGAGGGGCAGGTCCCCCACCGGGAAGGCGTTCGCCTCGGGCACGAGCACGAACTCGCTCAGCCCGCCTCCCCCGCCCGAGAGCCCGAAGCCGCGGGAGTTGCGGCAGATGTTCGTGAGCCCGGCGTTGCAGGCGGCGCAGTCGCCGCAGGGCATGTCGGCCTTGATCGCGACGGCGTCGCCGACGGAGAGCGCGGACACGCCGTCGCCCGCCTCGACGACGGTGCCGGCGAACTCGTGGCCGAGCACCACCGGGAGCGTCTCCCCGGTGCGCGGCTGCGGCCGGTCCGCGGTCGGGGTGGTGGGGTACGAGGGCCCCTCCGTGTAGAGGTGGAGGTCGCTGCCGCAGATGCCGGCCCAGGCGATCGCCACCTTCACCTCGCCCTCGGCGGGCGAGCCGGGATCGGCGATGTCCTCGACCCGAACATCCTGCCGTCCGTAATACATGACTGCTTTCATGACCGTTCCTTTCACGAGTGTGATGCTGGAATACGGTCGCAAGAGGGCTTGCGGCCGGGGCGCTCGGCCGTTCAGGGGCCGGGCCCGCCTCGGGCAATGCTACTCCTCCGGCGGCGGCGCCCGGGCTCCTAGGCGCCCTCCCGCCGGTCCCGCAGCGCCCGCCAGCGCTCGACCATCTCGTCGACGTCGACGATCGGCGCGATGATCGGCACCGGCAGCTCCAGCGCGGGCCGCAGGCGGTCCCGCTTCACCCGCACGTTGTAGTCGCGCAGCAGCTCCCGGACGAGCTCCTCCTCCTCGTACTCCGCGAGCGACTCGGGGAAGCCCTGGGCCTCGCGCCGGAGCGCGAGCACCGTCGGCGCGGTGGCCAGCGGCTCGAGGCCCTCGCGCTCGATGAACTGCGCCGTCCACCAGTTCGGATCGTTGGCGCCGCGCAGGTCGAGCGGCTTCCCGGCGCCGGGGAGGTCGTCGAACTCGCCCCGCTCCATCGCCTCGCGGATCTTCCGCTCGGCCATGCTCTCGGATTTCTCGCTCATGGCGTCAGGCTACTCCGCGCGGATGCGGGGCGGACGGCGTCAGTCCTCCTTGTGGTCGCCGCCCTTGGGGGCGTCGCCGAAGGAGTCCGGGTCGCCGAGGAGCCGCTCGAGGTCGCTGTCGAGCTCGTCGAGCAGCCGCTCATCGCCCGAGCCCGACAGCCGCTCGACGAGCGCGAAGGGGTCGTCGATGTCGGATGCGCCGGGCAGCGCGTCGCGATGGTCCCATAGGCCGTCCCGCTGCTCGGCGCCGAGCTTCTCGGTGACGAGCTGCCACATCGCGGTCGCCTCGCGCAGCCGGCGCGGCCGGAGCTCGAGCCCGACGAGCGACCCGAAGGCGCGCTCGGCCGGGCTGCCGGTGGCCCGGCGGCGGCGCACCATCTCGGCGATCGCGTCCGCGTTCGGAAGTCGGGAGGTCGACTCGCGGGTGACGACGTCCACCCAGCCGTCGATGAGGGCGAGCATCGTCTCGAGCCGGCCGAGGGCCGCCTCCTGCTCGGGCGTCCGCGGCGGGATGAGCCGGCCCGACTGGAGCACCGACTTGAGCTCCTCGGGGTTCGAGATGTCGAGGTCCCGGACGATGTCCTCGAGCTGCGAGGCGTCCACGCGGATGCCGCGGGCGAACTCGGTGATCGAGGAGACGAGGTGCAGCCGCAGCCACTTGGCATGCACGAAGAGGTGGGCGTAGGCGAGCTCGCGCACGGCGAAGTAGAGGAGCACCTCCGAGTCCTCGACCTCGAGGCCCGCGCTCCACTCCCGCAGGTTCTGCGGCAGGAGCGCGGCCTTGCCCGGCTCGAGGACGGGCATGCCCACGTCGCCGCCGGAGAGCACCTCCTTGGCGAGCCTGCCGAGCACCTGGCCCAGCTGCATCGCGAACATGGCCTGGCCCATCGAGCGCACCATCGGCGTCGAGCGGTCGACCATCTCGCGGTACTCCTCGGGCGTCTGCTCCGAGAGCATCTGCACGAGCGCGCGGGAGATGCTCTCGGCCACGGGTCCGCTGATCTCGGACCACGTGTCCATGCTCAGGTTGAGCCACTCGTACCGCGTGATCGTCCGCGCCGGCTCGAGCAGGGAGTAGGAGCCGACACTCGTGACCTCGCTGAGCCACAGCTGCGCGACGGAGAAGGCCTGCCGGTACTGCTCGGACTCGGCGGGCGTGACCTCGTGGTTCTCCTCGACCGCCTGCCTGGCGGCGTCCTTGACGATGGTCCAGTTCACCCCGTCCCCGCTGCTCATCATCGCCTGCTGCAGCTGCATGAGCATCTGCGAGAGCGCCTGCGGATCGGAGGGGAGCCCCGCCACCCCGGCAAGCTGGTCGGGGCTGATCATGCCGCCGCCGAGCATCTGCTCGAGCATGCGCCGCAGTTCGTCTTCGGGCCGCTCGCCGTCGTCGTCTCGGGGCGTATCCTGGTCGCTCATCGCGGGACTCCTCTCAGGGGTTCGCTCTAGAGTAACTTTCTGCTCCGAGCTTGGGCCCCGAGCCGCAGCCCCGTTCACTGAGAGCGGAGTCCTCCGCCGCTCGTCACGCGCCGAAAGCCGATCTTCACCACATGAGCCTGACCACCGAATCCCCGCAGCCGCGCCGCAGCCGCCAGGAGCGGCGCACCCGGGCGGGAGTCGTCTTCCTCGCCGTCGGGCTCGTGCTCCTGCTCGTGCTCGCCTTCGCGCCGGCGCCCTATGTCATCCGGCAGCCCGGCCCCGCCTTCGACGCGCTCGGCACCACCGAGCTGAAGGACGAGGACGGCGAGGTCGTGGACGAGGTGGATGTGATCGGCATCGACGGCGCGGAGACCTTCGACGACGACTCCGGCGAGCTGTCGGTGATGACGGTCAACATCTCCGGCAACCCCGAGTACCACCCGAGCTGGTTCGCGATCGCCGCCGCCTGGCTCACGCCCGAGAAGGACGTGATGCCCATGGAGCTCTACTTCCCGGACGGCGTGAGCACCGAGGAGCGCACCGAGCAGACCACCGCGATGATGACGCAGTCGCAGGGCACGGCGATGGCCGCCGCCCTCGAGCATCTCGGCTACGACGTCGAGCCCTCGCTCACCGTCGTCGAGGTCTCCCCCGACGGCGGCGCCGCCGGGGCCCTCGAGCCGGGAGACGTGATCCTCGAGATCGACGGCCGGCCCGTATCCGATCACGCCTCCCTCACCGCGGAGCCCCTCGAGGAGCGGCCGACCGAGCTGCTCGTCTTCCGCGACGGCGAGGAGACCGCCGTCACCGCCACGCCCCGGGCGGCGTCGAACGGCGAGGCGCTGCTCGGCATCCTCGTGGAGGAGGGCTTCGATTTCCCCGTCGACATCGACATCGAGCTCGGCGACGTGGGCGGGCCCAGCGCGGGCCTCATCTTCACCCTCGCGATCATCGACAAGCTCGAGGAGGGCGACCTCACCGGCGGCATGCACGTGGCGGGCACCGGCACGATGTCGGCCGAGGGCGGCGTGGGGCCGATCGGCGGCATCCGGCAGAAGATCTACGCGGCGCACGAGATCGGCGCCGAGTACTTCCTCGCCCCCGAGGGCAACTGCGCGGAGGCGCTGAGCGCCTCCGTCTCGGACGAGCTGCCGGTCTACGCGGTCGCCACGCTCGACGAGGCGCTCGGCGTCGTGGACGCGAACGCCTCGGGCGGCGATCTCGAGGATCTCCGCACCTGCGAGGATGCGCTGCAGGCGAACGTCCCCCAGGTGTAGTCCAGCGCACTCCCAGCTCCCGGTAGACTTGACGCACCGCCGCCGAAGCGCGACGTGACTCGTGCTGTGCGGCATCTTCAACAATCGAGCATGACGGGTCTTCAGTGAGCGCAACCGCACCTCCACAATCCACTCCCCCAACTTCGACGCCGCGCGGGAACGGCCGCCGCTTCGGGCCGCTGATCGTCACGATCGGGATCGTCGTCGGCCTCATCCTGGTGTTCTTCTGGTTCACCGGGTTCTACGCCGACGTGCTGTGGTTCGACCACCTCGGCTACTCGGGCGTCCTCTTCACCCGCTGGATCGCCACCGCGGCGATGTTCCTCATCGGGTTCGTCGGGATGGCCGTCCCGACCTTCCTGCTGCTGCAGTTCGCCTACCGCAACCGGCCGGTGTACGCGAAGCTCTCGCAGCAGCTCGGCGAGTACCAGAAGGCCCTCGAGCCGATTCGCCGCGCCGTCTTCTTCATCATCCCCGCCATCCTCGGCGTGCTCGCGGGCCTCAGCACCGCGGGCTCGTGGGAGAACGTGCTCATGTTCTTCAACGCCACGCCGTTCGGCGAGACCGATCCGATCTTCGGCAACGACGTGTCGTTCTACGTCTTCGCGCTGCCCTTCTGGCGCGGCATCGTCGCCTTCGTGGGCGCGGTGCTCCTCGTGGGCCTCGTGCTGTCGGTGGCCGTGAGCTACCTCTACGGCGGCATCCGCATCACCGGCCGCGAGGTGGTCATCTCGAAGGCCTCGCGCATCCAGATCGCGATCGTCGCGGGGCTGTTCGTGCTGAGCCAGGGCGTGAGCTTCTGGTTCGACCGGTACAACGCGCTCACCGCCTCGAACGGCCGCTGGACCGGCGCGCTGTACTCGGACGACAACGCCTCGATCCCCGGCCTCGCGATCGTCGCGGGCGCCGCGGTGATCGTCGCGCTGCTGTTCTTCTTCGCCGCCGTCGCGGGGCGCTGGACGCTTCCTGTCATCGGCGTCGCGGGCCTGCTCGTCGTCGGCCTCGTCGTCGGCGCCGTCTACCCGTGGGTCGTGCAGCAGCTGCAGGTCGGGCCGAACGAGCAGCAGCTCGAGACCGAGTACATCCAGCACAACATCGACGCGACGCGCGATGCGTACGACATCGCCGACATCAACGTGCAGCCCTACGCCGGCGTCACGACCACCGAGTCGGGGCAGCTGCGCGAGGACGCCGAGACCACGGCGAACATCCGCATCCTCGACCCCGCCATCGTGGGCCCCACGTACGCGCAGTTCGAGCAGGAGCGCGCGTACTACCAGTTCCCCGAGGAGCTGGACGTCGACCGCTACCAGATCGACGGCGAGACCCAGGACGCGGTCATGTCCGTCCGCGAGATCAACGTCGACGGCCTCGGCGCCGACGCGCAGTCCTGGGTGAACCAGACCATCGTCTACACCCACGGCTACGGCCTCGTCGCCGGCTACGGCAACCAGCGCGGCCCCGACGGCCAGCCGCTGTTCTTCGCCTCGGGCATGCCGCAGGACAGCGCCCTGCCCGAGTTCGAGCCGCGCGTCTACTTCGGCGAGAACTCGCCCGAGTACTCGATCGTCGGCGCCCCCGAGGGCGGCAACCCCGTCGAGTTCGACCACATCGGCGCCCCCGCCTCGAGCGGATCGGAGGAGGCCGCCGAGGAGGAGGCCCCCGATGCGACCGAGCCGGTCGAGACCGAGGAGAACGCCGGCGAGGGCGACGCCTCGCAGACCTACACGACCTTCGAGGGCTCGGGCGGCCCGTCGCTCGGCAACACCTTCAACCGGCTCGTGTACGCGATCAAGTTCCAGTCGGAGCAGATCCTGCTCTCGGACGCGATCAACGAGGAGTCGCAGATCCTGTACGACCGCCACCCCGCCGAGCGCGTGGAGGCCGCGGCCCCGTACCTGACGCTCGACTCCGACGTCTACGCCTCGGTGGTCGACGGCGAGCTCGTGTGGATCGTCGACGGCTACACCACCTCGGACGCCTACCCGTACTCGACGCAGACCTCGATCACGCAGGCCAGCACCGATGCGAACACCCCGGCGCCCTCGGTGCACAGCCCGCCGATCAACTACATCCGCAACTCGGTGAAGGCCACGGTCAACGCCTACGACGGCTCCGTCACCCTCTACGCGTGGGATGAGGAGGACCCGGTGCTGCAGACCTGGCAGAAGATCTACCCGAACACGATCGAGCCCGTCTCGGAGATGTCCGGCGATCTGCTGAGCCACGTCCGCTACCCCGAGGACATGTTCAAGGTCCAGCGCAGCATCCTCTCGACCTACCACGTCACCGATGCCGCCGAGTACTACAACCAGACGAACGCGTGGCAGCTGCCGCTCGAGCCGACGCTGCCCCGCGATCAGGGCCTGCGCCAGCCCCCGTACTACCTGACCATGCAGATGCCGGGTCAGGAGCCGGCCTTCTCGCTGTACTCGACCTTCATCCCGATGGTCTCCGACGGCGCGAACTCCCGGAACGTGCTGACGGGCTATCTCTCCGCCAACGCGAACGCCGGCGATGTCGACGGCCAGGTCTCCGAGGACTACGGCACGCTGACGCTGCTGCAGATCCAGAACGACTCGGTCAACGGTCCGGGCCAGGTGCAGAACATCTTCAACTCGAACGACGAGGTGGCGAATCAGCTGAACCTGCTGGAGCGGGGCGGGCAGACCCAGGTGCTTCGAGGCAACCTGCTCACGCTGCCGGTCGGCGAGGGCTTCCTCTACGTGCAGCCGGTCTACGTGCAGTCCACCGGCGACACGAGCTACCCGCTGCTGCGGCGCGTGCTCGTGGCGTTCGGCGACCGGATCGCGTTCGAGGACACCCTGGACGCCGCGCTCGACGAGCTCTTCTCGGGCGACTCCGGCGCGAGCGCCGGCGACGGCGACATGGACGAGGCGCTCAACGACCCGAACGTCCAGGTGCCCGATGCCGAGGGCGCTCCCGAGGACGTCGACACCGGCGAGGAGGCGCCGCCGGAGGAGCCCGCGGAGACGGAGGAGCCGACCGAGACCACCGCTCCCCCGTCGGACGGAGGGTCGTCGGACGCCGAGGCCGAGCTCGCGGAGGCCCTCGCCGACGCGTCGCAGGCGCTCGAGGATCGCACCGAGGCCTACGCGAACAACGACCTCGTCGCCGCCGCGGAAGCGGATGCGCGGATGACCGAGGCGCTCGAGCGCGCGGCCGAGGCGGAAGCGCGGATGAACAATCCGTAACCCGCAACCGCCCCGCGGCGACGAGTTCTCGACTCGAATTGGACACGCAGGTGAACATCCTGTAGAGTCGATTCTCGTGCCGCGGGGTGGAGCAGTTCGGTAGCTCGCCGGGCTCATAACCCGGAGGTCGTAGGTTCAAATCCTGCCCCCGCAACGAGAACAGGCCCCTGATCGGGAAATCGATCAGGGGCCTGATGCATTTCCCCGGCACGGCCACGGGAACACGACGGCCCCGGTGCTGCCGTAGGGTCGTCGGCATGGGCATCAGAACCGTGAAGGCCGCCGACTATGCGCCGATCGCCGAGCATCTCGACGAGTGGTGGGACGGACGCGCCATGCTGGACATGCTGCCGCGGCTGTTCTTCGAACATTTCGCGAGCACGAGCTTCGCATTCGAGGCCGACGGCGCCGTGGCGGGGTTCCTGATCGGGTTCATGTCGCCAACGCACCCCGAACAGGCCTACGTCCACTTCGTCGGCGTCCACCCCGACCACCGGGGCCGTCGGATCGCGAAACGGCTCTACGAGCGCTTCTTCGACGAAGCGCGCGCCCACGGCCGCAAGGTCGTTCGGTGCGTCACCTCCCCGGCGAACCGAGGATCCATCGCCTTCCATACGAACCTCGGGTTCGAGGTGCTTCCCGGAGATGCCGAGATCGACGGCATCGCCGTGTCGACCGACTACGACGGCCCCGGACAGGACAGGGTCGGGTTCAGCAGGAGCATCGCCTGAGCGCGCGGGCCCCGGGGTTCACCCCCGGACGCTCGATTCGACGTTCTCGGATCCCTGCTGTAGAGTTATCTCTTGTGCCGCGGGGTGGAGCAGTTCGGTAGCTCGCCGGGCTCATAACCCGGAGGTCGTAGGTTCAAATCCTGCCCCCGCAACGAGAACAGGCCCCGACCGGGCGAACCGGTCGGGGCCTGGCACATTTCCGCGCCGCTTCGACGAGGAGGCCCAATGGCCGGCACGACCCCAGCGATGTCCCCCTCCGATACGCCCGCGGCCGAGGTCCTCGACCGGGTCTCGGGGCCCCGTCGGGCGGAGGCCGACGAGCTCCTCGAACTGCACCGCTCCGTGAGCGGCGCCGAGCCCGTCGTCTGGGCGAACCGGATCATCGGCTTCGGCGAGTACGAGTACCGCTACGAGAGCGGGCACGGCGGACGGGCGCCCGAGCTCGCGTTCGCCACGGGTCGCGACAGGCACACCCTCTACCTCGTGAGCGGCTTCGCCGAGCGCTGGCCCGAGCTGCTCGAACGCCTTGGCAGGCACCGCAGCAGCAAAGTGTGCCTCTACCTCACCCGGCTGACCGGTACGGATCGCGAGGCGCTGCGGACGCTGCTGGAGCGCTCGCTGGCCGAGACGCGCTCCGGCGGGGCGTGCTGACGCCCCGCTCCTGTGGATAACGCCGACGCGACGCGCCCGCCTCGGCGCAGGATGATCCCGTGCGTTATCGATTGCCTGAGAACATCCCCGTGACGTGGTCGAGCTCGAACACGGTGCGCATCGGCGGCGCGCACCTCGCACGCGAGTTCCCGGACCACCCCGCCGTCCACTCGATGCTCCGCTCGCTGCAGTACGGCGCGACGCGCGAGGCGCTCGAGCAGATCGCCCGATCCTCCGGCCTCGAGGACGCGTCGGCCACGCGGATCGTCGACGCGTTCCTCGAGGTCTGCATCCCGGTCGTCCCGGCCGATTCCGCCCGCCGGTCCGTCCTCGTCCGCACCGTTCCGGCGGCGCTCGAACTCGCCCGGCTCGTGGCCAAGGAGTTCGCACGCCGCGGCCACCGGACGGCGGTGACCGGCTCCGACAACGCGGAGCATCTGGAGGACGCCGACCTCGCCGTCGAGATCGCCGACTTCGTCATCCCGCCCCGCCGCTATCTGCCCCTCGTCTCGGCCGACCTGCCGCATCTCGCGGTCGTCCGCGACGCCGACGGGCTGCAGGTCGGCCCGCTCGTGGTGCCCGGACGGACGCCCTGCCTCCGCTGTCAGGATCTGCGGCGGCTCACCGAGCAGGCCTCCTGGGCGGCGGTCGCCACCCAGCTCGCGACCGCCCGGGCGGCCCGCCTGCGGGAGGAGATCGCCTGGATCGGCGCGCTCCAGGCCGGGATCGCCGGCGAGCGCTTCCTCGCCGCCGCTGTCGACCGCCGGAGCGGCCTCCCGGGGACGACGGCGCTGTCCGCGAGCGCGCAGTTCATCGACGCGGCGACCGCGGAGATCCGTCCGCTGCCGCAGGACTTCCACGACGGATGCGGTTGCCGAGCTCCGCTAGATAGCGAGACGGCGCGCCGAGCGCCCGCGGATATGAGAGCTGCAGGTTGAGCCGAGCCCGGGTGATCGCCACGTAGAGCAGCCGGCGCTCCTCGTAGATGCTCTCGGCCGTCGCCGCCTGGGCGATGGGCATCCGCCCCTCCACGAGGCCCGTCACGTAGACCCGGTCCCATTCGAGGCCCTTCGCCCCGTGCATGGTCGAGATGGTCACGGCATCGATCTCGGGCTCGTGCTGATGCCGGCCGCGGTCGATGAGCTCGTTCGTGAACGCCTCGAGCGTCGTGCCGGGCGCCGCCTCGTCCGCGAGCCGGATGATCGCGTCCAGCGCCTCCCAGGCGTCCCGGGCGGGGCCGGCCTCGCGCGGCGGCCTGACGGTCCAGCCGCGGGCGCTGAGCACGTCGCTGACGACCTTGAACAGCGGCCCGGCGTCCTGCTGGGCCACGACCGCGGCGCGGAGCCCGGCGACGGCGGCCCGCACCTCCGGGCGGCTGAAGAACGGCTGCCCGCCCGCGACGCGGTAGGGCACCTCGAGGTTCTGCATCGCGCGCTCGAGGTCCGCGGCCTGCGCGTTGGTGCGGATGAGCACCGCGATGTCCGCCGGCCGCTCCCCCGCCGCCAGGCGCTCGCCGATGCTCCTCGCGATGCCCTCGGCCTCGGCGCGCTCGTCCGCGTACTCCACGAGCTCCGGGAGGCCGGCGCGCTCCGGAGCATCGACCGCGCGCTCGAGCTGCAGCGCGTGCGGGATCTGCGCCGCCAGCGAATTGGCCGCGGCGATGATCGGCGTCCTGGAGCGGTAGGAGCCCTGGACCCGCAGCGTTCTCGCGTCCGGGAACTCATGGGCGAAGTCGATGAGGTAGCGGTTGGTGGCGCCCGTGAACGAGTAGATCGTCTGCGCCGGGTCGCCGACCACGCACAGGTCGCGGCGCTGCCCGAGCCACAAGCGCAGCAGCTTGTACTGCAGCGGCGAGATGTCCTGGAACTCGTCGACGACGAAGAACCGGTACTGTTCCCGGATCTGCTGCGAGATCCACGGCTCCGACTCGATCATGCCCGCGGTCGCGAGCAGGATGTCCTCGAAGTCGAGCACGCGCCGGTCGTCCTTCACGCGTTCGTACCCCTCCACGACGGCCGCGGCCTGCTCGGGGCTCAGCCCCGCGGGCGGGGTGCGCTCCCCGCGCTCGAGGGCGAGCGCGTACCCGTCCAGCGTGAGCTCCGAGACCTTGCGCCACTCGACGTCCTCGGCGATGTCGCGCACCTCGGCCGGCCTCACCCGGATGCCCGCGCGTTCGGCGGCCTCCGCCACGAGCTTCGACTTCGAGGCGTTGATGCGCGGCATCTCGCCGCCGATCGCGTGCGGCCAGAAATAGCCCAGCTGCCGCAGCGCGGCGGAGTGGAACGTGCGGGCCTGCACCGCGTGCGCCCCGAGCGCGGCGAGCCGGCCGCGCAGCTCTCCCGCGGCGCGGTTCGTGAAGGTCAGCGCGAGGACGCGCTCGGGAGCGTAGACGCCCGTGCGCACCCCGTAGGCGATCCGGCGGGTGATCGTGTGGGTCTTGCCCGTCCCCGGCCCCGCGAGGATGCACACGGGCCCCACGACGGCGAGCGCGGCTTCGCGCTGCTGCGCATTGAGGTCGGCGAGCAGGCTGCCGCCGGTGCGGGACTCGGCGCTAGCGGATGGGTCCGCCATACCACTCCTCGATGATGGCCCGGGAGATCGAGACGGTGGGCGGCAGCTGGTCCTTGTGGGCGAGCACCTCCTCGCGCGTGAACCACCGCACCTCCGCGATCTCCACGTTGTCGGGCGCGACCGTCTCGGGATCCTGGTCGGGGGCGAGCTCCGCGAGGAAGCCGACCATGAGGCTGGCGGGGAACGGCCAGGGCTGCGAGCCGAGGTAGCGCGCGTTCGCGATGCGCACGTTGGCCTCCTCGGCCAGCTCGCGCGCGACGGCCTGCTCGAAGCTCTCGCCCGGCTCGACGAAGCCGGCGAAGGTCGAGTAGCGGCGCGGCGTCCAGTTGACGTTCGCGCCGAGCAGGATGCGGTCCTGCGCGTCGACGACGCCGACGATGATGGCCGGGTCCGTGCGCGGGAAGATCGGCTGGCCGCCGTCCTCGGGCCGCAGCACCCAGCCGCCGTGCTCGGCCGCGAGCCGCTCGCCCGTGGTCGGCGAGTGGCGGTGCGCGCGATGGAAGTTCCGGATGCCGAGGGCCTCGGCGTAGAGGCCCGCGTCGAGGTCGTCGAGCGACAGCGCGGATTCGTTGAGCATCGGCCAGCGATCGGCGTCCGGCTCCACCTGGCTCGCGTCGAAGTCGCCGAGCTCGACCGCGAAGATCGGCGTGCCGGCCGCGTCGACCCGGCCGTCCGGGTTCTCGCGATCGGCGATGAGCCTGCCGAGGTAGATCGGCTCGGCGATCTCCGGCAGCGTGTCGCCGAGCCGCAGGTCGAGCGCGAGTCCTTCCCCGCGCGGGGCGACGAGCGCGGTATCGCGTCGCTGCAGCAGCATCCGGCTGGTCGGATCCTCGAGGAGCGAGAAGGCGGATTCCCGTCCGAGGTCATCGCGATCGATGCGGGTGCGGGCGAGCGGCAGGCGTGCGGCGAAGTCATTCATATCCGGCCATCTTAGGTTCACGAGGTTGCGCGGGCACCGTCGTGGGGCTGCGCGGTGTGGCACGGGCGCGGATCCGGCGCGGCCTCGTAGTCTGACCCCCATGGGTGGGCACTTCCTGGAGCTAGCGAGCTATGCGACCGCGGCCGTCGACGAGCTGATCGTCACCGGTGCGACCGAGTGGACGTTCGACGAGGCCGGCGACTACGACTCCGCAGTGCTGCGCGCCGCGGACGACCGCGTGCTCATCGCCCGCCGGCCCGCCTCGGCCGAGGCCGTGCAGGAGCAGAACGCGATGTCCGCCGCCCTCGCGGCGCTCACCCCTGGGCTGCGTGCACGGCTGCCGTTCGCGGTGCCCGCCGAGCTCGGCGTGTACGTCGGCGACGGCGTGCAGCTCGCGGTCTACGAGTTCATCCCCGGCACCACCTGCGATCGGGTGCCCCTCGAGCACGATTCGATGCTCGTCGCGGATATCGGCCGCGCCATCGGCTCGATCCATGCGCTCCCGAAGCAGTACGTCGAGCAGTCCGGGCTTCCGGCGCTCTCGGCCGCGGACGCCCGGCAGGCCGTGGAGCTGCTCATGGCCAGGGCGCGCGAATCGGACCGATTGCCGGCCGCGCTCGACGACCGCTGGGGCGGTGCCGTCGACGACGCGGGTCTGTGGGAGTTCGTGCCCGGCGTGATCCACGGCTCCCTCGAGCGCAACGCGTTCCTCACGAACGGGGCCGGAGTCGTCGGGGTGCTGAACTGGAGCGACCTCTCCATCGGCGATCCGGCCCGCGACCTCGCCTGGCTGCAGACCGTCGACGCGGCCGTCGCGCGCGCCGTGTTCGACGAGTACACCGAGGCGCGCGGCGCATCGGTGGATCGCCAGCTGCGGCAGCGGGCGCTGCTCTACGCCGAGCTCGAGATCGCCCGCTGGCTCGTGCACGGCGTCGAGAGCGAGAACGAGGCGGTGATCGCGGATGCGGAGCAGCTGCTCGACGGCCTCGTGAACCGCGTGCGGGCGCTCGACGAGACCGAGCTGCGCCACGACACGCTGCCGGTGCTCGACATCGTCGCGGTGCAGGACCTGCTCGCGGATGCGGGCGCGAAGAACCGGCATCCGCAGGCGCGCCTGCTCGCCCCCGACGCCGAGGAGGACGCCCTGCTCGAGGAGGAGCTCGAGCCGGAGGCGGAGGAGTTCGACGAGGATCCGGAGCCCCGCGAGCGCTGAGTCGCGCTGAGCCGTCTCCGGAGACAGCACCGCGCAGCTCCTGATCAGCTCCGCGCGCCGTCACCTTGCCGCCGCCGTCAGCTCCCCGCCGCCTCGACCTCCTCCCTGGCCCGCTCGAGCTTCTCGATCAGCGCCTCGCGGCTCAGCATGCGCCGGACCGAGATCTCCCGGTCGCTCGACACGTAGTAGAGCGTCGCGCGGATGCGCTCGATGGGCACGTCGAAGGATTCGGCGTAGGCGTGCGCGTAGCACATGAGCTGCAGTTCCCGCCCCTCGCGCTCCGCCTCGGTGCTCGGCGCCCGGCCCGTCTTCCAGTCCACGATCTCGACCTCCCCGGACTCGTCGTCGACGTAGACCGCGTCGAGCTTGCCCACCACCGTGTGCGCGCCGAGCGGGCTGTTGATCCCGAGCTCCACCGCGGCGGGACGGCGGCCGTTGGCGGCGAAGCGGCTCGCGAGGAAGGTCGCCTTGAACCGTTCGAGAGCCTCGTGGTCCTGCGCCGTGGCCCGCTCGAGCCCCGGGTCCGCCCGGTCCTCGTCGTCGAGATCGGCGCCGTCGAGCATCGTCCCGCCCCCGCCCACCTCCGTGTAGAGCGATTCGACCCAGCTGTGGAACAGGTTGCCGATGAGGGTCGCCCGGAACGGCTCCTGCGGCATGGGCCGCCGCCGCTGCCGCGCGATCGCCACCGGGTCGGCGAGCAGGTCGTGCAGCAGCGAGGCGCCGAACCGCTCCGGCAGCGCCGCGGCCTCGCCCTGCCGGTCGGCCTCCCGCTCCGCGAAGAGCAGGTCGATGATCGGATCGTAGCTCGACACCTCGGGGGCGTCCTCCTCGTTGATCTCGAGGATGCGCCGCCCCGCCTCCCGCAGCCGCTCGAGCCGTGCCGGGGGCATCGGCGGACGCGGCCATTCGACGGGCTCCCCGCCGGAGTTCGGGTTCTCCGGCAGCGCGGCGTCGATCGCCTTCCGGTCCTCGGCGTCGAGAGCGGCGCGCAGCACCACGGGCTCGCCCTCGATGCGGGCGAACTGCTCGCGGCCCTCGGGGCTGTCCAGCGTCAGCTCCCCCGCCATCTCGTAGAGGAACTCCGAGGGATAGAGCGGCTTCGTGTTCAGACCACGCCAGCGCGATCCGGTGAGGAGCAGGTGCGTGCGCGCCCGCGTCACCGCCACGTAGGCGAGGCGCCGGGCCTCCGCCACGAGATGCGCCCGCTTCTGCTCGACGAAGGAGGGCCGCTCGCCCACCAGCGGCAGCGTGCGCACGCCGTCCGGCTTGAACTCCGCCTTGATGTCGTCGAGCGTCTCGGCGTGCCTCCAGTCGAACTGCGGCAGGTCGTCGCCGTCCGCGCGCAGCTCGTAGGGCAGCGCATCGCTCTCGAGCCAGACCTTGGCACCGCTCGTCGAGGGCAGGATGGAGTCGCTCAGCTGCGGCACCGCGACGTGGTGCCATTCGAGCCCCTTCGCGGAGTGCATCGTCGTGAGCTGCACCACCCCCCGTCTGGCGGCGGCCTCGGTGATCTCGGCGAGCGAGTCGTCGCCCTCGGCGAGCGCCACCCAGTCGAGGAACTCGTGGACGTCCGCGGAGGGGTTCGAGCGCGTATAGGCCACGACGGCGTCGAGATAGGCCTCGAGGTTCGCGCGGCCCACCGCGCGGCCCGGATTCGCGATGGCCTCGATGTCGAGCCGCGATTCGCGGATGGCGAAGTCGACGAGATCCGGCAGCGGCAGGGTGAGTCGGATGCGGATCTCGTGCAGCAGCCGCGCGGCCTCCCGCAGCCGCGCCTCGCCGGCCTCGGAGACGCCGAGCTCGCGGAAGCGTCCGGGCCGGGCCCCGCGGAAGGCGTCGAGGGCCTCGGCGAGGCTCTCGCCCCGGTCCTCGGTCTTCGCGTCGTTGCGCTCGAGGCGCTTGCGCTCGCCCTGCAGCCGCTCCCCGTCGAGATCGCGCCCGCCGGAGGCCCTCGCCAGGCGCGAGAGCGCCGTGATGTCGGCGAGCCCCACCTCGAACCGCGCGCCCGCGAGCAGGCGGATGAGCTCGCTCCCCGCCTGCGGCTCGGCGGCGGAGCGGAGCAGCGCGTTGAGGTCGACGATCTCGGGCGTCGAGAACAGGCCCCCGAGGCCGAGCACCTGATGCGGCACCCCTTCCTCCGCGAGCGCCTCGGCGATCGGCGCCATGTGGCTGCGGTTGCGCACCAGCACGGCGGCCGTCCGGTCGGCCCCGCCCTCGGCATCGACGAGCAGGGCGCGGAACCAGACGGCGATGCGCTTCGCCTCGTCGCGGTCCGTCAGCAGATAGGCCGATTCGAGGACGCCCTCCCCCGCCTCCTCGCGCGCGTCGAGCGTCTTCGTGCCCCGGCCCTCCGGCAGCGGGGCCGCGACGACGTTCGCCGCCTCGAGAATGCGGCGGTCGTTGCGCCAGGAGATCGAGAGCTGGAAGTCGCGGCCCGCGGCGAGCCCGTCGAAGTCCTCGTGGAAGCGGCTCATGTTGGCGGCGCTCGCGCCGCGCCAGCCGTAGATGGACTGCTTCGGGTCGCCCACCGCCATGACGCTGTGCCCCTTGAAGAGCCCCGCGAGGAGCCGGATCTGGCCCACCGAGGTGTCCTGGTACTCGTCGAGGATCACGACGCGCGACTGCTCGCGCAGCTCGGCGCCGATCGACGGGTCGAGCGCGATGATCTCCGAGGCGGTCGCCACCTGGTCGCTGAACTCCACGACCCCCGTCTCGCGTTTGCGCCGCTCGTACTGCTCGGCCACCTCGGCGTAGAGCCGCAGCATGGGCAGCCGCGCGAGCGGCTGCCTCGTGTCCGCGTTGGGTCTGCCCGGCAGATCGGCGATGCGCCCGATCACGGCGTCGGCGTACTCGTGCACCTGCTCGACGCCCAGCCACATCTCGCGCATCTCGCGCGCGACGCGCAGGCAGGTGGTCGTCAGGTGCGAGAGCGACACCTTCTCGCGGGCGCTCAGCAGGTCGTGGGAGTGGTCGAGGAGCACCTCCCGCATGAGCGAGAAGGCCCCAGGCTCGTCGATGAGCGTCGCGTCCGGGTCCCGGCCCACGAGCAGCGCGTACTGGGCGTAGATCGTGTTGGCGTACGAGTTGTAGGTGGATACCTGCGGCACGTCGAACTCGTCGACCTCGATGAGCCCCGCCCGCCGGAGGCCGTCGAGGCCGCGTTCGATGCGCTCGCGCAGCTCGCCGGCGGCCTTCCGCGTGAAGGTGAGCCCGAGTATCTGCTGCGGCGCGACGCCGCGGTTGGCGATGAGCCACATGATGCGCAGCATCATCGTGTGGGTCTTGCCGCTGCCCGCGCCGGCCACCACGAGCGCCGGGTCGAGGGGCGCCTCGATGATCTCCTGCTGCTCGGTCGTCGGGAGGTGCAGGCGCTCGGCCCCGGGGTCGAGCGCCCGGGCGATCTGCTCGTGCGTGACGGCGGTCATTCGGTTACCTCCGCGATGGAATGGATGTGGCAGGAGTTGCCCGCGTTGGAGCAGTGGGCGGCGTGGTCGGCGAGGAAGCGCGGCGGCGCGTCGAGCGACGAGGCGCGCCGCCGCGCGAAGCCGGCCTGGCCGAGTGCGGCATCGACGAATTCCTCGCGCACGCCCGCGAGCTCCGCGTCGCTCTGGCGATGCTGCTCGTAGAGCGACCACGGCACCTTGTTCGCCCCCCGGCCGCTGCTCTTGCGCGGGAAGAGCAGCGCCGCGGATTCGAGCTCGATCGTCCGCGCCTCCCCCTCGATCGCGCCCTCGCGATGCGCGAGCTGATAGGCGAGGAGCTGCCGGTTCTGCGCGATCGAGTCCTTGCTCGGCGCGACGGTGCCGGTCTTGATGTCGATGATCCGGAGGCCCGTCCCGGTCTGCTCGAGCCGGTCGATGCGGCCCGCGACGGTCACGGCCGCGCGCGCGCCCGCGTCGAGCTCCTCCTCGATGACGAACTCGAAGCTCGTCTCGTTGCCCACGGCGCGGACCCCGTCCCTGCGGAGGTAGCTCCACAGCGATTCCGCGGCCGAGCGGGCGATGCGCACCTGGATGTCGCGGATCCAGTCCGCGTCGAACGTCATCTCGCGCAGCAGGCGCTCCGCGAAGTCCATCATCTGCCCGCGGTCCTCGAACTCGGCCTCGCGCTCGGCCGCGAGGTGCAGGATGTTGCCGAGCGTCATGGCGTCGCTCGGGGCGCTGCCCGAGTACTGGTCGACGAACCACGCGACTCCGCAGTCCAGGAACCGGTCGATGCCCGAGGGGTACAGGCGGAGCGGAAGCTCGCCGTCCTCCGGCTGCACGAGGGGCGCCTCGGTGGAGCGGCCGCGCGTGCCGAACCACGAGTCCGGCCGCGCCCCGGGCACGTCTGCGCGCGCGAGCCGCGCCAGCGCCGCGAGCGCCTCGGGCCGGCAGCGCTCCCCCGCGGCCTCCCTGCGGAGCGCGGCCACGAGCGCCTCGATGCCGAGATCGTCGTAGCCGAGGCTCGCGACGTCGCCGAAGGCGAACGCCGCGGCCAGGGTCGGCAGGCCCAGCCGGTGCAGGTACCGGGAGGGCTGCGCGTCCTCGTCGGCGACGGCGGTGACGAGCAGGCGCTCGGAGGCCTTGGAGCAGGAGGAGAGCAGCATGCGCGTCTCGTCGGCGAGCACCTCGGCGCGGCGGTCGAGGATGCTCGCCGCCGCCCCGCCCCGCGCGTGGTCGAGCGCCTCGCCCAGCCGGCCGGCGCCCAGCAGCGTGTCCCGCACCCGCAGGTTCGGCCAGACGCCCTCGTTGACGCCCGCGACCACCACGATGCGCCACTGATGCCCCACGGCCCCCGCCGGGGTGGTGAGGGCGACGGCCTCCGCCCCCGCGCCCGAGGCGAGGGTGTCGTCGACGACCGAGTCGCGGTGCCAGTCGGCGAGGAAGCTCTCGAGCGAGGCGTGCGGCTCCCGCTCGACGAAGCGCTTCGCCCGGTCGAACAGCACCACGAGCGCGTCGAGTCGCCGGTTCATCGTGAGGGCGGCGGCCTCGTGGCCGAGCGCGATCCGCTGCCAGCGCTCGGCGCGGCGCTCGTCGCGCCACGCCTCGTAGAGCACGGTGTCGATCGGGTCGCCCGCGCGCAGCCGGCCCGTCATGCGGGTCAGCACCTCGAGCACCTGTCGGAGGCCGCGGCCGCCCGCCGCCTCGGCGGACTCGAGGAGCGCGTCCCCCGCCGGATCCGCCTCGCCCCGCAGACGGGCGTTGACGGCGTCGGCCAGCACATCGGCCCCGGCCCGGCCCGCGCCCTCGAGGTCCCGGAGGTACGCCCGGCGGCGGAGCCGCCGCAGCTCGAGGGGGTCCACCTGGAACAGCGGGGAGCGGAGCACCGATTGCAGCACGATCGGCGTGATGCCCCCCGCGACCGCCGATTCGCCGAGCGCGATGATCGCCCGCACCGCGGCGTCCTCCGCGGCCGGCACCGGCGTGGACGTCGTGGTCGGGATGCCGGCGCGGTCGAAGCCGCGCGCGAGGCCCGGCAGGCGCGCGCCGCTGCGGGCGATCACGGCCATCTCGCCCCACGGAATCCCTTCGAGCAGATGCAGCCGCCGCAGGTAGCCCGTGATGAGGGAGGTCTCCTCGACCTCGCTCGAGGCGATGGCCTGCGCGGCCACGGGCGGATGCTCGGCCCGCCCCGCGGCGGCCCGCGGCCCCGGCGCGCCCTCCGGCGACGCCGTGCCGGGGCCGGGGGCGTCCGCCGCGGCGGCCGGGGCACGTCGCTGCGTGCCCGCGAGCCCGGTCGCGAGCCCCTCGCCGATGCGCTGCACGACGCCGCGCAGCGTCGGCCCGTGGCGGTGCACGCGGTCGAGCACGAGACGCTCGGGCGCCGGCTCCCCCGGGTCGCGCCAGTTCGCGGCGAGCTCGGCGCGGCCGCCGTGGAAGGAGCCGGTGGCGATGTCCGGATCGCCGAAGGCGACGACCTGCGCACCGCGGCGCTCGAAGGCGCGCACCAGGCGGCGCGCGGGCTCGGTGAGCTCCTGGGCGTCGTCGATCACGAGCAGCCGCACCCGGTCGAAGACCCGCCTCCCGCCGACGCCGTCCCGCTCGAGCAGCAGCCGGGCCGCCTCCGAGAGCGCCTGGGCCGAGTCGTAGCTGCCCTCGTAGGCGCGGTCGAGCACGTCGAAGTACTCCTGCGCGATCCGGGCCGCGCCCCGCCACAGCGCGCGGTGCCGGGTGCCGGCGCCGGGCTCGGCCTCGGGGTCGACCGCGAGCTCGGCGAGCCGCTCGGGCGTCACCGCCTCCTCCGCCATCGCCCCGATGAGCGCCCGCAGCTCGTCGCGGAACCCGCGCAGCTGCAGGGTCTCGGCGCCGAACCACGAGGGCCATTCGTCCTGCGGGCGGCGGGCGGCGCCCGGCGCCGTCTCGTCGAGCCGACCCGCGATGAGGTCCGCGATGATGTCGTCCTGCTGCGAGCCCGTGAGCAGCCGCGGCGGCTGCTCGCCGCGCCGCGCGAGGTCCTCCGCGATGATCTCGATCGCGATCGACGCGGCCGTGCGGCCCAGGGTGCCACCAGCCGCCGCCACTCGGATGCGCTGCTCGATACGGTCCCGCAGATCCGCCGCGAGGCGGCGGTTGGCGGCGATCGCCACGACCTGATCCGGCTTGACGCCCTGCTCGATGCGGCGGGCGACGAGCTCGACGAGCGTCTCGGTGCGCCCGGAGCCCGGCGCGCCGAGCACGGCGAAGGACGACTCCCCGCCGCGCTCGACCGCCTCGCGCTGCGAGGGATCGAGGTCGATCGCGGCGTGGTCCCGTGCATCGGCTGCCTGCTGTTCGCTCATGGCCCCAAAGGTATCCGGAGCCCCCGACATGCTTCACCGCCGGGGGTCGTTATCCTGGTGTCTGTCCCAGACCCCAGCGAAAGGCGCACCTGTGGAAATCCGTATCGGCATCGAGCACTCCGCTCGGGAGATCACCTTCGAGAGCAACCAGTCGGCCGCCGAGATCGAAACGCTCCTCACCGACGCGTTCAAGTCCGGCGTGGCGCGGTTCGTCGACGACCGCGAGCGCGTGTTCCTCGTGAACGCGGAGAAGATCACCTTCCTCGAGATCGGCGAGGAGACGCAGCGGCGCATCGGGTTCGTGGCCTGACCATGGAGATCCTGTTCGCCGGCATCTTCGGCCTCGCCATCGGCGTGGCGGCGCAGCTCGTCGCCCGCCCCCGGCACACGGTGGGCTTCGCGCTCATCCCCGGGACGGCGGCCGCCGTCGCCCTCGCCTACTGGGCCGGGGCGACCTGGCTGCTCACGATCCCGAGCTTCTCGTGGCTCGCCTACGACCGCGGGGCGATCTGGGCGCTGCTCGTGGCGATCGTGGCGATCGTGGCCTTCGCGATGGCGATCGCGCTGCCGCGCTCCCGCGCCGCGAGCGACGGCGACCTGCTCGACCGGCTGAGCCACGCCGGGCCCTCGGCGTTCTGACGCGCCCTCGAGCGACGACGAGCCGGCACCCTCGGGTGCCGGCTCGTCCCGTTCCGGCGGCGCGGCGGCCGCCCGGCGCTCAGGCCGCCAGCTCGAGCGCGTTCATCCGGCGCGAGTGCTGCGCGAACAGCTCGGCGACGTAGGGCTCCACGATCTCGTCCGCGCCCTCGCGGACCTCGTCGGCGTGCCGCCCCGGCTCGACGCCCACGATGCGTCGCGCCCAGACCGCCTGGTCTCCCGCGATCCGGCGGCCCCACATCGCGAGCCGGTCGTCGAGCCGGTTGTCGATCTCGAAGAGCGCCTTGAGCGCGTCCCGGAGCAGATCGTGCCCCTCCTGCCAGCCGAGCAGCGGTTCGACCGCGGCCGCGGCGTCCTCGCCGTGCCCCGCGGCGAGATGGCGGAGCGCGTCCTCGACGATGGCGGCGTTGAGGTGCACCGAGAGCAGCTGCTCGTGGTGCGTCCTCCCGCCGGTGCGCCCCCGGAGGTCGGCGATGAGCGAGTCGAGCTCGCGCTCCGGTCCCTCCTGGACCGCCTGCCGCGCCGTCTCCGCGTACCGGCCGAACCGCTCGGCGGCGGCGCCGATCGTGCCCGCGACGGGCGAGGAGGCGTACTTCTCGCGCAGCACGACGACTTCGGCGTGCAGGCTCACGAGCACGCGCGCCGCGAAGCGACGCAGTCGTTCGGCCGAGGGGACGAGAGCGGCGTAGAGCTCTGCGGGGCTGGTCTCTGCATTGCTGGTCACAGTGGCCATCCTACTGAGTGCCCCGTGCCCGTCGGCAGAGTGCGCGACGGGCGCCGTTCCGGCGGGATCGGGGACGCGCCCGGCGAGGTCGCGATACCCTTGCATACGGTGCCGCAGAAGGCACGGTGCGCCCCGGGCAGACGGGCGCCGATCCACTCCCGTATTGTTAGGGCGATTTTTTGGTTAGTTTCGCAGAACTCGGCATCGATTCCGACATCGTCGAGGTGCTCGCAGACAAGGGCATCGAGCAGGCCTTCCCCATCCAGGCCGAGACGATCCCGCTGGCGCTCCGGGGCCAGGACATCATCGGCCAGGCCAAGACCGGAACCGGCAAGACCCTCGGCTTCGGTCTGCCGCTGCTCCAGCGGCTCGGCGCGGACCCCGAGCCCGGCGTGCGCGCGCTCGTCGTGACCCCGACCCGCGAGCTCGCCGCGCAGGTGCACGAGGACCTCAAGCTCGCCGCCTCGCGCCGCGGCACCACCGTCGTGCCCATCTACGGCGGCAAGGCCTACGACGAGCAGATCGAGCAGATCAAGCAGGGCGCGCAGGTCATCGTCGGCACGCCGGGGCGGCTGCTCGACCTCATGAACCAGCGGGTGCTCTCGCTGAAGAACGTCTCGGAGATCGTGCTCGACGAGGCCGACCGGATGCTCGACCTCGGCTTCCTCCCCGACATCGAGCGCATCTTCGCGGCCGTGCCCGAGGTGCGCCACACGATGCTCTTCTCGGCGACCATGCCCGGCCCCATCCTCACGCTGGCCCGCCGGTTCATGTCCTCGCCGGTGCACATCCGCGTGAGCGACCCGGACGAGGGCGTGCTGCAGGCGAACATCAAGCATCACGTCTACCGCGCGCACCCGCTCGACAAGGACGAGATCATCGCGCGCATCCTGCAGGCCCGCGGCCGCGGCAAGACCGTGGTCTTCATGCGGACCAAGCGCGCCGCCGCCAAGCTTCTCGAGGAGCTGCGCGACCGCGGCTTCTCGGCCGCCGCCGTGCACGGCGACATGGATCAGGGCCAGCGCGAGCGCTCGATGTCGCAGTTCCGCGAGGGCAAGCGCGACGTGCTCATCGCCACCGACGTCGCCGCGCGCGGCATCGACGTGGACGACGTCACCCACGTGATCAACCACACGATCCCGGAGGACGAGAAGACCTACCTGCACCGCGTGGGCCGCACGGGCCGAGCGGGAAACACCGGCATCGCCGTGACCCTCATGGACTGGAACGACCAGCACCGCTGGGCGCTCATCGCGAAGGCGCTCGAGCTGCCCGCCGGCGAGCCGGTCGAGACCTACTCCTCCTCGCCGCACCTCTTCGAGGAGCTCGACATCCCCGAGGGCACCAAGGGCCGGCTCCCCGGCGCCACCACCCGCGGGAAGGACGCCCCGCCCAAGGAAGCCGGCCAGGGGTCCTCGCGCAGCCGCTCCCGCTCCCGCCGCGGCGGCTCGGGCCGCTCCGGCGGCCAGGGCGAATCCGGCGGCCAGGAGCACTCCGGCTCGCGGCAGGATGCGCCGGAGCAGCGGTCCGACGAGGCGCGGCCGGCGGCGGAGGGGACTCCCCGCAAGCGCCGCCGCCGTCGGCGCCGCGGGGCGGGTTCGGGTTCGGGCGGGGACGCCGGAACCGCGTCGGCCGAGTAGCCCCGCGTCAGGCCGTGACGCGCCGGGCGGCGCTGCCCGCCCGGCGCGCGTCACGGCGGGCCCCACCGCTACTGCCTCGCGGTGCGTCCCCGGGATGGTGGACGAGCGGAAATGCGCGTCTTCCCTGCAGTCGTCCACTGGACGAGCAGATTCATGATGACGCCGGCCGGTCCACTGGGAACCCCGTCACTCGTTTCTCTCGCGGTTTCGCATACGTTCGCGCTTTCGAAGTGGACAGGCCGAGCGAAACCAGCCCTTCGGCAACGGCGACGGCAGCCTGGACTCCGTCTACAACGGGGACTCCGCAGCGTGCGACCACCCGATCTTTCAGCTCGGCCATCCCTCCGCAGCCGAGTATGATCACTTCGGCGCGGTCCTGCAGCACCGCCCGCTCCGCTTCCGCGACGATCGCCTCGACCGCTCGCTCCGGATCGGATTCGAGTTCCAGCACCCCGAGCCCCGAGGACCGCACTGACACGCACCTGCGGTCGAGACCCGCAAGCAGCAGGCGATCCTCGATCAGCGGTACCGTCCGGTCCAACGTCGTCACCACGGAGTACGTCCGCCCGAGATATGCCGCGGTCGATGCCGCGGCCTCGGTGATGTCGATGACGGGAACGTCGAAGAGCTCTTGGAGCCCCTCCCGCCCGTGCTCGCCATAACCCGCCTGGATGATCGCATCGAATTCGCCCTCATACCGCGCCACTGCATCCATGACCGCGATTGCGGCGAGGTAGCTCTCGAAATTGCCCTCGCACGATTCCGCTCCGAAGCGCGGGGTGATGCCGATGATTTCAGTCGCGCTCGATGCGACTTCCTTCGCCGCGGCGGCGATGGCCTCGGTCATGCTCTCCGTCGTATTGACGTTCACTACCAAGATACGCATGGTTGATTCCTCGATTCAGTGCGTAGGGGTTGCGGCGATTTCTTCGCCGTCGACGCTTACGAATGGACCTCGACGGTCGGCGACGAGCGCATAGGTCAAGGCGCCCAGCGCAGCGGCGATAAACCATGAGAACGAGCTGACCACCTGGAACAGCGGCACGAAGGTGATGGTCAGCGCCAACGCACCGGATATCACCAGCGCGGCCACGGCACGGGGGTTGAACCCGTTCCGGTAGTAGTAATCGCCCGAAGGCGCATCGACGTAGAGGTCCAGCACGTTGATGCGCTGCTTCTTGATGAGCCAGTAGTCGATCATGATGATGCCGAATAGCGGGCCGAGCAGGGCACCCAGGCCGTTCAGGAAGATGCCCACCACGACCGGCGAGTCGTACATGTTCCAAGGGAGGATGAGCACACCGATCACGGCGGAGATGATTGCGGATTTCCGGAAATTCAGATGCCTCGGGAAGAGGTTCGTCAGCGCGTACGTCGGGGCGACGAAATTCGCCATCAGATTCACCGCGATCGTCAGGACGATCAACGCGAAGGAGGCCAGCACGAGAAGCAGCGTGTTGGGGATCGCCGCGACCACATCGGCCGGCGAGGTGATCGCCTCTCCGTTGATCGTGAAGGATCCGCCGGCCAGCACGATGACGATGAACCCGAAGAAAAGCATATTGATGGGGATTCCCCAGAAGTTGCCGAGCACGATCGATCTACGAGACTTCGCGCCGCGTGTGAAGTCGCAGAAGTTGAGTACGAACGTGCCGTAGATCGCCACCCAGGCCGATGCGGCGCCGAGCATCTTGATCCACATCTCGCCTCCCGTCACGGCGTCGCCGTTCGACCACGCGATCTTGAATTCCGCCTGGAACAGCACCCAGGCCGCGAGCGCTACGAAGGTGAACAGGATGACCGGGCCTGCGAAGGCCTCATACTTCCGGATCATCTCCATGCCGTAGCTGACGATCACCGTCTGCAGAAGCCAGAGGGCCATGAAGCTCACCCAGCCCAATGCCGAAAGTCCGAGGAATGCGCCTTCCTGCCATGATTCGAGAGCGGGGAGGACGGCGATGAGCACGACCTGGAGCACTTGCGAGGCCAGATAGGTCTGAATGCCGAACCATGCGATCGCCACCACTCCTCGCAGGAGCGCGGGGATCTGAGCCCCGAAGACGCCGAACGAGATGCGGCTCATCACCGGAAATGGCACTCCCGTCTTCTCTCCCATGTATCCGGAGAGCGTGAGGAGGATGAACAGGAACAGCGCCCCGAAGGCGAGTGCTCCGAGGATGGCTCCCCCGCTCATCCCGAGCGAGAAGAGGCCGATGGCCCACACGTAGTTGCCGAGGCTGTGGGCGTCATTCGCCCACAGCGTGAAGATGCTGTACGCGCTCCAGGTGCGCCCCGTTCGGGTCGTGGGAGCGAGGTCTCGGTTGTACAGGCGCGGGCTGATGCCCGCGTTGACGGCGAACACCCCGGAGGGGGCCGGATCGTGCAGTCCCTGCGAGGCTCGGCTCGGCACGTGGACATAGTCCTGTTCCGACATGAAGCTCCTTTGCTTGCTGATGACGTCGTTGTCCGCACCGGCACCGAGCCGTCGATCGACCTTGATTCCGCATCATGGAATCGTGATTCCGGTAACTGAAACGAACTAGATCACAAGCACCGAAGCGTGTCAAGCCCTCGATGATCCATAGATTCCGCATAGCGGAATTCAGCTTCTCCCTTGCGGAATCTTCTTGCCCTGCCTAGCATGCTGAACCAGCGGTGCGAACGCACTGCGTCAAAACTCGAATAACTAGAGCTCAACGATGAGGCTAGGAGAATCATGAAGGCACCGTCGCCGGAGACGAGTAGCATCACCGTCAAGCCCAAACGCCAGCCCTTCTACAAATCGCTGTTCTTCCACTTGGCCGTGGCAGTCGTACTCGGAATATCCCTGGGACATTTCCTTCCGGAAATCGGCGCAGAGCTCAAGCCATTAGGCGACGGCTTCATACGACTCATCAAGATGATCATCGCCCCGCTGATCTTCCTGGTCATCGTCACCGGCATCGCAGCAGTGGGAGATGTGAAATCGGTCGGGCGCGTAGGGGTGAAAGCACTCGTCTATTTCACCGCCGCAACCACGTTCGCCCTCGTATTCGGCCTGATCGTCGCGAATCTCGTCCAGCCGGGTCGAGGGATGGACGTGGACCCGAACACCCTCGATACCTCGGCACTCGAGGAGGCCACGGGAGAGCCGCAGTCCACGTCCGAATTCCTCTTGGGAGTGATACCCGAGAGCGCAGTAGGGGCGTTCGCAGACAACATCCTGCTCCAAGTGCTCTTCTTCGCAGTGTTCTTCGGGGCCGCCGTGATCGTGATCGGCCCGAAACGGTGCGCACCTGTGCTGAGCCTCTTCGAACTGATCCTGGAAATCGTCTTCAAGATCATGGCCTGGATCATGCGAGTGGCGCCCATCGGCGCATTCGGCGCAATGGGCTTCATCATCGGCCAGTACGGCATCGAGACCCTGGGCACCTTCGGGCTGCTGATCCTCGCCTGCTACGGGGCCGGCATCGTGTTCATCGGGCTGCTGTTCCTCGTCGCGTGGTTCTTCGCAGGAGTGAATCTCTGGAGCTTCATCAAGTACATCAAGGATGAGCTCCTGATCGCCCTGGGCACGGCCTCCACCGAGGCCGTCATGCCCCGAATCATGACCAAGCTGACCAACGCGGGATGCTCGCGCGCCACCACCGGTCTGGTCATTCCCACCGGGTATTCGTTCAATCTCGACGGCGCCGCCATCTATCTGTCGATCGCGCTGCTCTTCCTCTCCCAGGCGTTCGGAGTAGAGCTCGGCCTCGGCCAGCAGCTCGCGGCCCTCGGCGTCCTGCTGCTCACTTCGAAGGGGATGGCCGGAGTTCCCGGGTCGAGCTTCCTCGCGCTCTCGGCGACGGCCGCCGCCCTCGGCATCTTCCCCGTGGCAGGCGTGGCCCTGCTGCTCGGTGCGGACAGGATCATGGACTCCATGCGGGTATGCGTCAATCTGCTCGGCAACTGCGTCGCCACCTTCGTCGTCGCGAAATGGGAGAAGCAGTTCAATCCGAAGGCTATGAAAATCGCCTTCGCGGGCGGCGTCACCAATGAGGACTCCGCGATCATGCTCGGCGTAGAGGACCAATACGCGAAGGTGAACGAGAAGCGTCGGGCGGAGGGCAAGCCTCCGCTGCCCAAGTTCGCGGGCGGCCCTGACGAGCATCATTTCCCGGAAATCCGCATGGTGGGTGAAGAGACCCGAGGCATCCGCACGGTCGACGCCGAAGATCCCTCTGGGCAGGACCGTGCACCGCGCAGGAAAGAAGCGCGTCCTTCCGACGAGGACCGATAAGCCCCGCCGGTGCAGCGGCGGAATGCCACTGCCGCGTCGGCAGAGCACAGGCGCTACGCGGGCCTTCCTCCTCGATGGCCCGCGTAGCCGCTCCGTCGACCGGCTTGCTGCACGTGCGGGGCGGGCCCCCGTCCCGGGTCAGCGCTGCTGCTGCCCCGAGTCATCCGCGACTGCGAGCTCGGGCCGGGACCCGGTGCCCAGCTCGAGGATCCGCCGCAGCTGCTCGGGGGCCGTCGTGTGCTCGCCGAGCCGGTTGGGCTTGCCCGTGCCGTGGTAGTCGCTCGAGCCGGTGACGAGCAGATCGAGCTTCCGCGCGTACTCGTGGAGCAGCCCGCGGCTGACCTCGTCGTTCTCGCGGTGATCGATCTCGAGCCCCTGCAGCCCGGCGTCCACCAGCCGCCGCATCCATCCCGGCCGCAGCGCGGCCTTGCCCCGGCTCGCGGGGTGCGCGAGCACGGCCACGCCGCCCGCGGCGCGGATGAGGCCGATCGCCTCGACGGGGCTCGGCGCCCGGTGCGGCTGGTAGTAGCCGCCGCGCCAGTGCAGGATCCCCTCGAAGGCCTCCGTGCGATCGCCGACGATCCCGCGCCGGACGAGCGCGTCCGCGATGTGCGGCCGGCCGATCGTGGCGTCCGGCTCCGATTCGTCGAGCACGTCCTGCCAGGTCAGCGGGTAGTCCGCGCCGATGCGCTCGACCATGCGCTCCGCGCGGGTGAGCCGGCTCTCCCGCACCTCGGTCATCGAGGCCAGCAGGTCGGCGTCCGCCGGGTCCACGAGATAGCCCAGCACGTGCACCGAGGCCCGATCGATCTGGGTCGAGAACTCGACTCCCGGGATGAAGGAGATGCCCGCCTCCCGGGCGGCCGCGGCGGCCTCGGCCCATCCCGCGCAGGAGTCGTGGTCCGTGAGGGCGACGGTGCCGAGCCCGGCCGCCGCGGCGGCGCGGATGACCGCGCCAGGCGGCTCCGTGCCGTCGGACACGCTCGAATGCGTGTGCAGATCGATCGGCAGCGACTCGTCAAACCCTCGGATGGCCATTGCTCAATCCTAGGCGCGAGCCGTTCCCGGACTTCCCACCGCGGCGGGCTACAGTGGTGCGGTCATGCCAGCACGCAAACGCATCTCCCCAGCCTGGGCCGTCTTCGGCGTCATCTTCGGCCTCGCCGTCCTCGCCGTCGGCGCGGCGCTCGTCTGGCCCCAGCTGTTCGGCCTGCAGCGCAGCCTGCTCGTCAGCCAGGCCATCTCCTTCCGCCTGGTGATGCTGCTCGGCATCGCCGGGGCGCTCGTGATCGCGCTCATCCTCGTGCTCGTCTCGAGGCCGACGCGCGCGCTCTTCGGCACCACGGCCATCGTACTCGCCGTGCTCCTGGCCGCCGGCGGGTTCAACTACCTCCAGCGCGGCATCTCGATGTCGCAGGAGGCCACCGGCGCCGATGAGGCCATCCGGGTCCTCGCCTGGAACACCCTCGGCAACGAGCCCGGCTCCCCCACCATCGCCCAGCTCGTGCTCGACTACGACGCCGACGTGGTGATGCTGCCCGAGACCACGGGCGACATGGGCTACGAGATCGCGGGCATCCTCGCCGAGCAGGGCCGCCCCATGGCGGTGTTCGCGAACACCGGCGCCCCGGGCTACCGGGCCGCCGAGACCACGCTGCTCGTCTCCGCGGACCTCGGCGAGTACCAGGTGCACACCGAGTACGGCGACACCTCGGCGCTCGCGACCGTGGTCGCCGAGCCGGTCGACGGCTCGGGCCCCCGGCTCGTCGCCGCGCACCCGATCGCGCCCGTGCCGGAGCAGATGGACAACTGGCGCAGCGACCTGGAGTGGCTCTCGACGATGTGCGACGGCAACACGATCATCGCCGGCGACTTCAACGCGACGCTCGACCACCTGGCGGGGCTCGAGAACGACGAGGTCGAGGGCGCCGTCTTCGGCGACTGCTCGGACTCGGCGCAGGACGCGGGCGCGGCCTCGGCGGGCACCTGGACGAGCGGCAAGCACCCGCTGCTCGTCCCCGCGATCGACCACGTGATGTCCACGCCCCAGTGGCAGACCACGGGCTACGAGCTCATCCGCCGCGAGGACCGCTCGGGGTCGGATCACCGACCGATCTTCGCCGAGCTCTCCCCCGCGGGCTGACCTCCGCCGGGGCGCCGCCGGCCGCTGCCCGCGTCCTGGCGCTCGCCGGGGTTCGTGGGACAATGACCGGATGAGTGACAGCAACCGTTCGACGACCCCCGCATCCGACACCTTCCGCGACTTCATCACCTCGGGGTGGGCGATGCCGCAGCGGCCCGAGCCGGTGGTGCGCGACGTCGCGCCCTACGCGGCAGCGCGTCGCGCGGCGCTCTCGGCGATGCACCCGGGCGAGCGGATCGTCATCGCCGCGGGCGCCCCGAAGGTGCGCTCGAACGACACCGACTACCCCTACCGCGCCGACACCGCGTTCGCCTACCTCACCGGCTGGGGCTCGGACACCGTGCCCGGCGCCGTGCTCGTGTTCGAGCCGGTGGCGGACGGCCACGAGGCCACGCTGTACTTCCGCGAGGGCGCGGGCCGCGACACCGACGAGTTCTACGCGAACTCGGCGATCGGCGAGTTCTGGACGGGCCCGCGCCCCTCGCTCGCCGAGGTGGGCGCCTCCCTCGACATCGCGACGGCCCGCATCGAGGAGTTCGAGCGCCGGCGCGGCGACCTCGAGCTCGAGCACCCGCGGCTCGGCCAGGAGCTGAGCGAGCTGCGCCTGGTCAAGGACGACTGGGAGATCGCCGAGCTGCGCCGCGCGGTGGCGGCCACCGAGCTCGGCTTCGACGACATCATCCGCGAGCTCGACCGCGCCGCCGAGCACCCCCGCGGCGAGCGCATCGTCGAGGGCGCCTTCCACGCCCGCGCGCGGCTCGAGGGCAACGACGTCGGCTACGGCACGATCGCGGCCTCCGGCGCCCACGCCTGCATCCTGCACTGGACCGACAACGACGGCGCCGTGGCGCCCGGAGACCTCATCCTCGTCGACGCCGGCGTGGAGGTGGACTCGTACTACACCGCCGACATCACGCGCACCCTGCCCGTGAACGGCGCCTTCACCGACGTGCAGCGCCGCGTCTACGAGGCAGTCCGCAAGGCCGCCGACGAGGCCTTCGCGATCGTCCGGCCGGGCATCACCTTCCGCGACGTGCACGACACCGCGCTGCGGTCGATCGCCGTCACCCTGGACGAGTGGGGCGTGCTGCCGATGCCGCTCGAGCAGGCCCTCGAGCCGCAGAACCAGCCGCACCGCCGCTACATGGTGCACGGCACGAGCCACCACCTCGGCATCGACGTGCACGACTGCGCGCAGGCCCGCCGCGAGATGTACCTCGACGGCGAGGTCCGCTCCGGGATGGTCTTCACGATCGAGCCGGGACTCTATTTCCAGCCCGACGACCTCACCGTGCCGGAGGAGCTGCGCGGCATCGGCGTGCGCATCGAGGACGACATCCTCGTCACCGGGCAGGGCGCGGAGAACCTCTCGATCGGCATCCCCCGCACCGCCGACGAGGTCGAGGACTGGATGCGCCGCGTCCGCGCGACGCGCTAGCGGTCTCCCCGGCGCTCGCGATCGCCCCAGAAGGACTCGATGGTGATCGCGATCGCCGCGAACAGCACGCCGCCGATGGGCCAGACCATCCAGCTGCGGTCCCACGCCTCGCCGATGAACCCCCAGACCAGGAAGACGAGCAGCGCGAGCAGCCAGTAGGGCCCGGCGATGCGGGAGATGAGCTGGTTCGCACGGCTGCGCTCGGGATGGCAGTCGCCCTCCGAGGTGAGGCGGTCGAGCGATCCCCGGCGGATGCTGCCGACGATGATCACGCCCGTGCCGATGCCCACGACCGCGGGCATGCACGCGAGCAGCCAGCCGCCCGGCTCGGGGCCGCCCTCCTGCTGCAGCACTCCGCCGATCGCGGCGAGGCCCATGCCGAGGATGATCACCACCACGCCCGTCGCGATCGACGCCGTGAACCGGCCCTGCTCGGCGACGCGGAGCGCGCGGTAGTGCTCCGCGGTCGCGGGGTCGAGCCGCAGCGCCCTGTCCTCGTAGCGCCGGAACTGGCCGATCGACATGCCGCCGACGATGAACAGCGCGACCGCGCCGGCGACGAGCATGAACAAGAGGATGAGCGCGATCGCGGGCGGCTCCTCGCCCTCGTGCCCGATCGCCTCCGTGGCCGCGATCATGGCGGAGATGCCGAGCAGGATGACGAACACCCCCAGCGCGATGAGCCGGGAGCCGCTGCGGCGGGACCGGAGGAACCGCTCGGCGTCCTCGCGCGAGAGCTCGATCCCCTCGGCCTCCTCGCCCCGGTCGTCGATCGCCGAGCGGATGCCGAGCTCGTCCGCGACCTCGTCGAGATCGCCGAACTGCGTGATCACGCGGCCTACCGCCTCGTGCTCGCTCACGCCCTCCCCTCGGAGCTCGTGATAGCGGTCCTCGCAGATCTGCTGCAGCTCCAGCCGGGCCTGCCGGACCTCCTCGGTCTCCGGAAGGCTGCGGAACATGTGGTCGATATAGCTTCTGATGGCGTCCATGAGCGCTCTCCCTGGGTGTGTTCGGCGCCGTGCGGCTACCGCTCCCGCACGAATCGACGGACGAGGTCCACGGTCTGCTGCCATTCCCGGCAGCGATCGCGGTAGTGGGCTCGCCCCGAATCGGTCAGCCGATAGTAGGTGCGCGGCCTTCCCTGGCTCTGCGCGCCCCGGTACGAGGCGATCGCGCCCTGCTTCTCGAGCCTGCGCAGGGCCGAGTAGAGCGTGGTCTCCTTGAGCTCGTACTCGCCCTCCGCGATGCGCTCGATACGGCGGGAGATCGCGTAGCCGTAGGACGGCTCGTCGAGCAGCGCCTCGAGGACGAGCAGATCGACGTAGCCGCGGATCACTTCGGCGCTGATCATCCCCACTCCCTCGTCTGACGTAGTAATTACTCTACGTCACACAGTATGCGTGATCAAGTAGTCGTCGGGATGCACGGCGAAGGGGCCCGCAGGATCCCTCCTGCGAGCCCCTCCTCGTGGGCGGTCAGCCCCGCGCGTCGTCCTCCGGCGCCCCGCCGTCCAGCGAGCCACGGTCCGGCGAACCGCGGTCCGGCGCTCCGCTCTCCGGCGAGCCGTGGCCGTCCGGCGAGCCGTGGTTCGTCGACGCCGCTCCGGTCCGGGGACCACCGGAGCAGGCCTCGGCCTCCTCACGCCGGCGCCGCCGCAGCTCGTCCTGCATCTCGCCGTAGGTGCGCGGCGGCTGCGTCGGCGCCTCGGGCTCGCCGCTCCCCGGCGCGGGCCCTCCCGCGGCCGGCGGCAGGCCTCCCTGCATCGGCGGCGCGGACGGCGCCGGTGCGGCTGCGCCGCCGTCGTGGCCGGCGTACGGGCCCGAGACCGTCCGTGTCCCGCCGCGCTCGAGGATGCTCCGCACCTGCTGCCCGAGCTCGCGCGGGACGATCACGTCGAAGCGCGAGGCAGTGACCTGCATCATCGAGGTGAACTCCTTCTTCTGGCGGCTCAGGGAGTACGCGAGCAGGTTCCAGATCACGCCGAAGGCGAGCGCCATGATGAATACCCCGAGCAGCGCCCGCAGGTCCGTTGAGGGGACGAGCACGAGCCAGGCGAGCGACATGAACAGGCCGATCATGAGGCCGTTCGCCAGCCCGCCGAGCGCGGCGCGGCCGTAGCTCATGCGCCCGGTGACCCGCTCGACCGATTTCAGGTCGGAGCCGACGATCGAGACCGAGGAGACGCTGAACCCCTCCTCGCGCACGAGGGCGTCCACCGCGGCGCGCGCCTGCTCGTAGCTGGGGAAGGATGCGACGATCTCGCCTTCCGGGATCGTGGGCAGGCCGAGACGGCCCAGGGGGCGGGGAGCACTCATGGGCTCCATTCTCCGTCCTCACCGGGGGAGTTTGCTGAGCCGGGGATACGATTGTCGGGTGAGCGCTTCAAAAGTCTTCGTCGCCCGGCTGGCGAACACGCCCGTCTACGATCCCGACGGCGATCGGGTGGGCAGGCTCCGCGACGTGATCGTGAACTACCGCTCCACGCATGCCCCCCGGGTGAACGGGCTGCTCGTCGAGCTCGTGGGCGCGACGCGCCGCCTCGTGTTCGTGAAGATGAAGCACGTCACGGCCATCGGCTCGGCGCAGCTCATCGTGAACTGGCAGAACGTGGACCAGCGCACGTTCGAGCAGCGCGGCGAGGAGGTGCGCGTCTTCTCCGAGCTGCTCGACCGCTCGGGCACGCTGCGCGACACGGGCGCCCGCGCCGTGATCGAGGATGTGTCGATCGAGGAGGACGACGCCGGCAACTGGTCGGTGAGCCAGCTCTTCGTCCGCCTGCCGCGCACGACGAAGAGCCTGTTCGGCAAGCCGCCGACGCGGTACGCGACATGGGAGGAGCTCGACCTCGACTTCGACCCTGAGGAGGACACCCCCGCGACCCAGTTCCTCACCGCGCACTCGGAGATGGGCCCGAGCGACCTCGCTGACGCGCTGCTCGACCTCAGCCTCGAGCGCCGCCTCGACATCATCGAGGAGCTCCCGGACGTGCGCCTCGCGGCCGTGCTCGAGGAGATGTACGAGGACGACCAGGTCGTCATCATCGAGCACCTGGAGGACCAGCGGGCCGCGAGCGTGCTCGACCACATGCAGCCGGACGACGCCGCGGACCTCGTCGGCAAGCTCGACCACCGCAAGACCGAGGCGCTCCTCGCCCTGATGGAGCCCGAGGAGGCCGAGGACCTGCGGATGCTCCTCGAGTTCGAGCCGGACACGGCCGGCGGGCTCATGACCACCGACCCCATCGTGCTCTCCCCCGACGCCACCGTGGCCGAGGCGCTCGTCCTCATCCGCCGCAGCGAAGTGGTCCCCGCGCTCGCGACGGCCGTGTTCGTCACCGCCTCGCCCTACGAGGTGCCCACCGGCCGCTATCTCGGGCTCGTGCACTTCCAGCGCCTCCTGCGCTATCCGCCCCACGAGCGCGTCGGCTCGATCCTCGACAAGCGCATCGAGCCGGCGCACACGACCACGCCCGACGTCGACGTGGTCCGCTCGCTCGCCCGCTACGACCTCGTGGTGCTGCCGGTGGTGGACGACGAGGACCGGCTCGTGGGCGTCATCACGGTCGACGACGTGCTCGACCACATCCTGCCGGACGACTGGCGCTCGGTGCCCAGCGAGGAGCACGCCGAGACCGGCATCATCACGCTCCCGACGATCGACGGCGGAGGTGTCGCGCGTGGCTGACATCAACGAGGACGACGAGCTGCTGGCGGTGCCGAAGTCGGCGAAGCCGAAGCGCGGCCGCTCGAGGCGCGCGGAGGCCAAGCGCGGCGGGCGCTCATCCGAGGACCGGAAATCGCGGCGCGAGCGCAAGCGGGAGCAGCGCGAGGAGGAGCGCGAGGACCACGATGTGCTCGGGCGGGTCATGGAGGCCGTCGCGCGCGCGATGGGCACCCCGGCCTTCCTCATCGTGCTCACGCTCTTCGTCGGCGGCTGGATCGCGTGGAACTCGCTGCTGCCTGCATCCTGGCGCTTCGACTCCGCCGACCTCGGCTTCATCGCGCTGACCCTCGCGCTGTCGCTGCAGGCCTCCTACGCCGCCCCGATGCTGCTGCTCGCGCAGAACCGTCAGGACGACCGCGACCGCGTGCAGATCGAGCAGGACCGGCAGCGCGCGGAGCGCAACACGGCCGACCTCGAGTACCTCACCCGCGAGATCGTCTCGATGCGGATGCGGCTCGACGACATGGCCTCGAAGGACTTCATCCGCGCCGAGCTGCGGTCGCTGCTCGAGGATCTCGAGGAGCGCGAGGAGGAGCAGGGGGCCGCCGGGACCGGTGAGCGCCGTGAATGACGAGCGCGTCGCGCGCATCCGCGCCGAGCTCGGCCGGGTGATCGACCCGGAGCTGCACCGCCCGCTCACGGAGCTCGACATGGTCGGCCGCGTGGAGGCGCCGGACGACGGCCCGGCCCGGGTCGAGATCCGCCTCACGATCGTGGGCTGCCCGCGCGCCCGGGACATCGAGGCCGACGCCCGGGCCGCGATCGAGCGCGCCGTCGGAGACGCCCCCTACGAGCTCGAGATCGGCGTCATGTCGCGCGAGCAGCGGCAGCGGCTCACCGAGCGGCTGCGCGGCTCCCGCCGCAGGGAGCATCCCTTCGGCGCCGACTCCCTCACCCGGATCATCGCGGTCACGAGCGGGAAGGGCGGAGTCGGCAAGTCCACGGTCACGGTCAACCTCGCCGCGGCCATGGCGGCCGAGGGGCTGCGCGTGGGAGTCGTGGACGCGGACGTCTTCGGGTTCTCCGTGCCCGGCCTGCTCGGCATGCCCGAGGGCGCGCAGCCCACGCAGGTCGGCGAGCTCATGCTCCCGCCCGAGGCGCACGGGGTGCAGGCCGTGTCGATCGGCATGTTCCTCCGCTCCCCCGACGAGATCGTGGCCTGGCGCGGGCCGATGCTGCACCGCACGCTCGAGCAGTTCCTCCGGGACGTCTACTTCGGCGACCTCGACGTGCTGCTGCTCGACCTGCCGCCGGGCACGGGCGATGTCGCGATCTCGCTGGGCCAGCTCCTCCCCCACGGCGAGGTGCTCGTGGTCACGACGCCGCAGCCCGCCGCAGCCGACGTGGCCTGGCGCTCCGGCGCGGTGGCCCGCAAGACCGGGCAGCGCGTGATCGGCGTCGTCGAGACGCTCTCCCCCGCCGCCGGCCCGGACGGCTCCGTGCTCGACCTCTTCGGCTCGGGCGGCGGCGAGGAGGTGGCGCGGCGCTTCGAGGTGCCCCTGCTCGCGCAGGTGCCCATCTCGAGCGCCCTCCGCGCGGACGGCGACGCCGGGACGCCGGTAGTGCTGGCGCATCCCGAGGACCCGGCCGCCGTCGCGCTCCGCGACGCGGCGCGCGCCCTGGCCCGCCGCCCCCGCGGCCTCGCCGGCAGGCCGCTGGGCCTCAGCATCGACGACTGAACCGCCGAGAACAGGAGTCGTCGGCCTTCAGCTGCGGCTCCGCGCCTACGTCGCCTCGTCGTCGAACGGCGCCCGGCCCGGCTCGAGTGTCGCGGTGCCGCCCGTCGCGGCCCAGCTCGGCGCGCTGGCCGCGCCCGCCGCCGCGCTCGCGCCGCCCGCTGCGCCCGCGCTCGCGCCGGCCGCCGTCGCGGCCACGGCTCCGGAGCCGGCCGCAGCGGTCCTCGCCGCGGGAGGGACCGCGGCCGGGGCGTCGACGTCGTTCCAGGCGTCGCGGATGATCCGGCGCGGATCGTACTGCCGCGGATCGAGCCGCCGCCAGTCCTCGTCGGTGAAGTCCTCGCCGAGCTCCTCGGAGACGCGGGTCTTCGCCGTGTCCGTCCAGCTGCGCACCCGTTTGATGAGCTGCGCGAGCTGTTCGGCGAGCTTGGGAAGGCGGTCCGGGCCGAAGATGAACACGGCGATGATCCCGATCAGCAGGAGTTTCTCGAAGGTCAGGCCGCCCATGCGGTTAAGGGTAGCCTGATGCAATGTCCGAATTCGAGTTGAGCATGCGCTTCATCGACGAGCAGATCGTCGAGCCCGTGGCGCAGCAGGCCGCGCGCCGGTATGCCCTCGAACTCGGCCTGCCCACGATCTCGCGCGCGCTCGGGGCGCATCTCGCGTTCATGGCGGGCGCCACGCACGCGGAGCGCATCATCGAGATCGGCTCGACGGGCGGGCTCACCACGACCTGGCTGCGCCGCGGCGCGCCGGAGGCGGTGATCACGTGCATCGATCACGAGCCGGAGCACCTCGCCCAGACTCGCCGCGCGCTGCTGGCCTCGGGCCACGCGCCGTCGCGAGTGCGCTGCATCACCGGCAACCCGCACGTCGTGCTGCCCCGCATGAGCGAGGGCACCTACGACCTCGTCCTCGTCACCGGCCCCCTCGAGCACGTCGCCGCGCACCTGCAGCACGGCCTGCGGGTCGTGCGCCCCGGCGGCAGCATCCTCGTGCTCAACGCGCTCAACCACGGGCGGGTGGCCGATCCCGCGCGCCGCGATCCGGTCACCGCCTCCCTGCGGCTCCTGATCCGCGAGTTCCAGCGGCAGCCGGATCTCACGAGCTCCGTGATCCCGCTCGACGGCGGGCTGCTGCAGGTCACCTCCCTGCCGCAGTAGCGGCCGACGCCCGCGGCACCGTTCCGCGTCGAACACGGACCCCGGAAAACATGCACTGCGGGTGCCCCGGATGGGGTACCCGCAGCGGATCGACCGGATCTATTTGCTGATGGCGCCGCTCAGCGCCTCGGCGAGATCCTTCGCCTCTTCGTCGTTGACCGAGACGACGAGGCGACCTCCGCCCTCGAGGGGGACGCGGACGATGATCAGGCGTCCCTCGCGAACCGCCTCCATGGGTCCGTCGCCGGTGCGCGGCTTCATTGCAGCCATTTACTCTGCCTCCTGTGTAGTGCGAACTTTCCCATTATCTCACCCCTCGGGCGGTCCTCCCAGATTCGGGCGGAAAAGCCGCCTTCCGGATGACACGGAACGACACGGAGCGGAATAGTCGAGCCGCCGTTAGGGTTGTCCTCCGGTGGTGGCGGTATCGTCCTGTACGGCACCGAAAACTTCACGAAAGGAACACAATGGCTGAGTTCACTCTTCCCGACCTCCCCTACGACTACGCGGCGCTCGAGCCCCACATCTCGGGTCGCATCATGGAGCTGCACCACGACAAGCACCACGCGACCTACGTGAAGGGCGCCAACACCGCGCTCGAGCAGCTCGCCGAGGCCCGCGACAAGGGCGACTTCGCGAACATCAACAAGCTCGAGAAGGACCTCGCGTTCAACGTCGGCGGCGTCAACAACCACTCGATCTTCTGGACCAACCTCACCCCGGACTACGCGGACCCGGCCGGGTCGGCCAAGGACCTCCTGGACGGCGAGTTCGGCGGCCTCGAGAACTTCAAGAAGCAGTTCTCGGCGGCGGCCCTCGGCATCCAGGGCTCGGGCTGGGCGGTGCTCGGCCGCGACAACGCGACCGGCAACGTCTCGACCTTCCAGCTCTACGACCAGCAGGGCAACGTGCCCTTCGGCGTGACCCCGCTGCTCATGCTCGACATGTGGGAGCACGCGTTCTACCTCGACTACGTCAACGTCAAGGCGGACTACGTCAACGCGTTCTGGAACATCGTGAACTGGGCGAACGTCGCCGAGCGCATCGACGCCGCCAAGGCGTAGCGCGCGAACGGGCCGCGGGGCGGCGCCGACTCCGGTCGGCGCCGCCCCGCTCCCGTTTCCGCGGATGCGTCTAGACGCGGGTCTTCAGCGCCGGGAAGTCCTCCTCGCGCCACTCGTTGGGGATGCGCTCGCCGCGGCGGGCGAACTGCTGCTCCCGGTCGCGCAGGTCCACGCGGCGGATCTTGCCGGAGGTGGTCTTCGGCAGCTCGTAGAACTCGACCCGCCGCACGCGCATGTATGGCGGCAGCGCCTTCCGCGCGTGCAGCAGCACCTCGAATGCCGATCGCTCGTCCTCCGCCCATCCCGCGGCCAGCTGCACGTAGGCCTTCGTGATGTTCAGCCGCGTCTCGTCCGGCGCGCCCACGACGGCGGCCTCGGCCACGGCGGGGTGCTCGATGAGCGCCGACTCGACCTCGAACGGGGAGACCTTGTAGTCGCTCGACTTGAAGATGTCGTCCACGCGCCCCACGAAGGTGTAGCGCCCCGAGGGGTCGCGCTGCGCGACGTCCCCGGTGTGGAAGACCCCTCCGGCGGTGCGCTCGCGCGTGGCCTCCTCGTTCCCGAAGTAGCCGCGCATCACGTTGATCGGGCCGCCGCCGGCCAGGTCGATGCAGAGCTCGCCCTCGGCCCGGGCCCGGTCGTCGGGGATCCGCTCCCCCGTGCGCTGATCCACCAGGCAGACGGGCACGCCGGGCAGCGGGCGTCCCATCGAGCCGGGCTGCACCGACTCCCCCGGCGCGTTCGCCAGCGTCGCCGTGGTCTCGGTCTGGCCGTAGCCGTCGCGGATCTCGAGCCCCCACCACTCGCGGATGCGGCCGATCACCTCGGGGTTGAGCGGCTCGCCCGCCGAGAGCAGCTCGCGCAGCGCGCGCGGCCTGCTCGAGGCGCCGTGCTGGATGAGCATCCGCCACACGGTGGGCGGCGCGCAGAACGAGGACACCTCGGCGCGGTCGAGCTGCTCGACGAGCCTCGCCGCGTCGAACCGCAGGTAGTTGTAGACGAAGATGGTGGCGCCGGCGTGCCACGGCGCGAAGAACGCGCTCCACGCGTGCTTCGCCCAGCCCGGCGAGGAGATCACCATGTGGGTGTCGCCGGGCCGCACGCCGATCCAGAACATCGTCGTGAGGTGCCCCACGGGGTACGAGCGGTGCGAGTGCAGCACCATCTTCGGCCTCGAGGTCGTCCCCGAGGTGAAGTAGACGAGCGCGGGGTCGTCGCCGCCAGCGCGCCGCTCGACGGGGGCGTCCGAGGCTTCGGCGGCGGCGCCGTAGTCGATGCGCGGACGGTCGAGGTCCCTCTCGTTGCGGAGGCCGATGGCGACCCGCTCCGCCCCGCGGGCCCCGCCGACGGCGATGACCCCGAAGTCGCCCTCGAAGGCGTCGAACTTCTCGGCGTCGGCCTCGTCCGTGATGACCCAGCGCACCTCGGCGCGCCGCACGCGGTCCTCGAGCTCGGCCGCGCCGAGCACGATCGCGGTGGGCAGCATGACCGCGCCGATCTTCAGCAGCGCGAGCATCGACTCCCACAGCTCCACCCGGTTCGCGAGCATGAGCATCACGGTGTCGCCCGGGCGCACCCCCAGCTCGATGAGCCAGTTGCCCACCCGGTTGGAGCGGCGGCGGAGCTCGTCGAAGGAGTACTGCTCGTCCGCCTCGTCGTCCTCGACGACGCGCAGGACGCAGCGGCGGTTGTCCAGCGCCTCGACGTCGAACCAGTCCAGGGCCCAGTTGAAGGACGGGCCGACGTCGGGCCACTCGAACTCCTCGCGGGCTCGCCCGGGGCTGCCCTGCAGCTCGAGGAGCCGGTCGCGCGCCGCGCGGAAGGCGGCGGTGCCGTCGATGGCGTTCTCGGTAGTGTTCATCGAGCCATTGAACCACCGACGGGCCGGAATTCCCTCGATCAGGGCGGCGTCCAGTCGTGCCCGATCACGAACCACATCCAGTGCAGCCATGCGACCTGCAGCGCGAACGCCGCGAGCGCGACGAGCACCCGGTACAGGGGCGAGCGCGGCAGCGCGAGCGGGGCGGCCGCCGGGAACAGCGGGAAGAGGATGCGGAAGAACGAGGACTGCGGGAAGAACACCGCGAGCACGTAGCTCGTGTAGGCCGCGCCCCACAGCGTGATCTCGATGCCGAAGCGCCGCATCACGGGGCGCGTGAACCACAGCGCGAACAGCAGCACCGCTGCCGCCGCGATCACCGCGCCCGCGGGCTGGCCGAACCAGAACCCGCCGGCCCAGAACCACGGCGTGAAGGGCGGCGGGCTCTCGCCGCCGGTGTACTGCCTGCGCCACGCGAACTCGGTCTCGAGGTAGGCGTCCCACTGCCCCGTGACCGCGCCGGCGATCGCGAGCCACGCGAGCCCCATCACCCCCGAGAGCACCGCGACGCCCCACAGCCTGCGCTGCTCCGCCGCGTCGAACCGCTCGAGCCGGGTCACGAAGCGGTTCCGGTAGCGGTAGAGGATGTACAGCAGCAGCGTGAAGGCCCACGCGAGCCCGGTGGGGCGGGTGAGGGAGGCCAGGATCACGAGCGGGATCATCGCGAGCCAGCGCCGGTCCACGAGCAGGTTGAGCAGCAGCGCGAGCATCCAGAAGTGCAGCGCCTCGGCGTAGCCCACCTGGAACATCGGCGAGATCGGCCCCAGGCACAGCAGCAGCACCGCGAACATCGCGACGCCGTGCGGCACGAACCGGCGCAGCAGCCGGTGCGTCGCGAACACGGTGCCGAGCCCCGCGCCGAGCGAGAGCAGCACCGTCACGACCTCGAAGGGCAGGAAGGTCATCATCGACAGCCCCCGCGCCATGAGCGGGTAGACCGGCATGAAGGCCCAGGCGCTCTCCCCCGCCGTGCCGTCCTCGCGCATGGGCAGCTCCGACGGGTAGCCGGCGAGGGAGATGTAGCGGTACCACTCCGCATCCCAGATGTTCGCGAACGTCCAGTAGTCCGGCCGCGCCGGCGTCTGCCACGTCTCCTCCTGGTTGGCGGCGAAGACGAGCATCGTCGCGGTGGTCAGGATCCGCGTCGCGAAGTACACGATCATCAGCTGCAGCCAGACCGGCAGCGCGCGCCAGCCGCGTGCGAGCGCGCCCGGCTCCTCGCGGCCGAGGCGGAACTCCCGCGCGTCGATCATCGGGTCCCGGTATCGCCTCGGCAGGGTCGGTACGGGCGCGCGACGTGCAGGCATGCCGACCAGTGTAGGGCGCTACGCTTGAGCGCATGGATGCGCAACTGAGCGAGCGGCACGCGGGCAACTGGGCCTGGGGCGACGGGCTCGCGACCATGACGGAATCCGGCCGCGTGCTCGACTGCTGGTTCCCGACCCCGCGGCTCGGGCGCGTGCCCGGCACCCGCGATCGCTACCTCGCGCCCAAGGCGCTCTCCGACGAGGCCCACGAGGACGCCCGGCGCGGGGTGCGGCTCACGCCGATCCTCGTGGAGTCCGATCTCGACGCCCCGATCGCCTCGGCCGAGGACGCCTACCTGCGGCTGCACCTGCTCTCGCATCGGCTCGTGCGCCCGCACGCGCAGAACCTCGACGGCCTCTTCGCACGACTGCCGATCAACGCCTGGACGGACCTCGGGCCGATGGACCCCGAGGAGATCACCGACCGCCTGCCCGTGATGCGCCGCAGCGGCGTGCAGGTGTACGCGATCGACCGCTTCCCGCGGCTGCTCGACTACGTGGTGCCGGAGCACGTGCGCATCGCGGACAGCGGCCGGGTGCGCCTCGGCGCCTACCTCTCCCCGGGCACCGTGGTGATGCACGAGGGCTTCGTGAACTTCAACGCCGGAACGCTCGGCCCGAGCATCATCGAGGGCCGCATCTCGCAGGGCGTCGTGATCGGCGCGCATACCGACATCGGCGGCGGCGCATCGATCATGGGCATGGTCGCGAGCGACAGCGATCAGCGCGTGCTCGTGGGCGAGCGCTCGCTCATCGGCGCGAACGCGGGCATCGGCATCGCGCTCGGCGACGACTGCGTGGTCGAGGCCGGCCTCTACGTCACGGCCGGCACCAAGGTGCGGCTCGCCGCGAGCGGCGAGGCCGTGAAGGCGGGGACGCTCTCGGGCGTCGCCAACCTGCTGTTCCGCCGCAATTCCCTCACGGGCGCCGTCGAGGTCTTCTCCCGGGATGGCTGAGCGCCCGCCCGCGGCCCTCGTGCTGGTCGTCTCGACCTCCGCCGCGGCCGGCGCCGCCGCCGACCGCACCGGGCCCGAGATCGTGCGCCGGCTGCGGGAGTGGGGCTTCGAGGCGCCGGAGCCGCGCGTGACGGCCGACGGCGAGCCCCTCCTCGAGGCGCTCGAGGCCGCGCTCGCGGATGCGCCGCCCGACCTCATCCTCACCACCGGCGGCACCGGGCTCTCCCCGGACGACCGCACCCCGCAGATCACCGCGGGGCTGCTCGACTACGAGGTGCCGGGCATCATGCACGCCCTGTGGCGCCGGGGGCTCGAGAGCACCCCGCTCGCGACCCTCGGACGGGGCGTCGCGGGCGTGCGGGGCCGGACACTGGTGGTCAACCTGCCCGGATCCCGCGGCGGCGTCGCCGACGGGCTCGCGGTGCTCGGCCCGCTCCTGCCGCACGTGCTCGAGCAGCTCGGGCACGACGGGCTCGACCTCGGCCGGCTCAATCGCGAGCGGCTCGGGGCCGGCCCGGGCGTCCACGGCCCTCGATGAGCGCCCGCACGCGGTCGAGATCGGCGGGCGCGTCGATATCCGCGAGCACCTCCTCCGGCAGCCCGACCCGGGTCGGCTCGGGCGATCCCGCGTAGAGGCGGCGCACCGGCAGCCCCGTCGCATCCCCGAGCCCGTCAAGACGCTCCCGCAGCACCGGTTCGGGCCAGGCCGCGCAGAGGTACTGGTCGCGTCCGGACGCGTCCGCGGCAAGCGCCGGAGCGCCCGCCCCGGCGGCCGCGCACAGCGCGGCGCAGGCCGCCGCGGTGATCAGCGGCAGATCGCCGGCGAGCAGCAGCACGACCGCATCCTCATCGGGCTCGAGCGCCGCCATCGCCGCGGCGACGCCGGCCGCGGGGCCGGCGAACGGCGGCTCCTCGCGCACCCAGCGCAGGCCGGGACGGCGTTCGGCGATCTCCGGCAGCTCGGGCCCCGCGACGCAGAGATCGGCGGCAGGGTCGTACTCGAGGACCGCATCCGCGATGCGGTCGAGCACGGTCCTGCCGCCGATCTCGAGGGCGTGCTTGCGGCGGCCGCCGAGCCGGGCGGCCCGGCCGCCCGCGAGGATCGCCGCGCGGGTGGGGCGCGCCACGGCGCGGTCGCTAGTCCTGCGGCCCGCTGAAGCCGCGGCCGGCCGGGTAGTCGCGCGAGGTCTCGCCGAGGTAGAGCTGCTGCGGGCGGCCGATCTTCGTCTTCGGGTCCGCGTTCTGCTCGCGCCACTGCGCGATCCATCCCGGCAGGCGGCCGATCGCGAACAGCGGCGTGAACATGCGCGTGGGGAAGCCCATCGCCTTGTAGATGATGCCGGTGTAGAAGTCCACGTTCGGATACAGGCGGCGGTCCTGGAAATAGGGGTCGTTGAGCGCCGTCTGCTCGAGCTCCACCGCGATCTCGAGCAGCGGGTCCTCGATGCCGAGCGACTCGAGCACCTCGTCCGCCGACTCCTTGACGAGCTTCGCCCGCGGGTCGTAGCTCTTGTAGACACGGTGGCCGAAGCCCATGAGCTTCACGCCGTCTTCCTTGTTCTTGACCCGCTCGACGAAGCGGCCGACGCCCTCGCCCGAGTCGCGGATCTCCCCGAGCATCTTGAGCACGGCCTCGTTGGCGCCGCCGTGCAGCGGGCCGTAGAGCGCGGAGATGCCCGCCGAGATCGAGGCGTAGATGTTCGCCTCGGTGGACCCCACCAGTCGCACGGTCGAGGTCGAGGCGTTCTGCTCGTGGTCCGCGTGCAGGATGAGCAGGCGCTCGAGCGCCCGGGAGAGCACGGGGTTCACCTCGTAGGGCTCGGCGAAGTTGCCGAAGTTCAGCTTGAGGAAGTTGTCGACGAAGCCGAGGCTGTTGTCGGGGTACATGAACGCCTGGCCGATGGCCTTCTTGTGCGCGTACGCCGCGATGACCGGCAGCTTGGCGAGCAGCCGGATGGTGTTGACCTCCACCGCCTCGGGGTCGTGCACGTCGAGCGAGTCCTCGTAGTACGTCGCGAGCCCCGCCACCGCGCTCGAGAGCACCGACATCGGGTGCGCCGAGTCGGGCAGCGCCTGGAACAGCGGCTTGAGCCCCTCGTGCAACAGCGTGTGGCGCGTGATGCGCTCGGTGAAGGCCGAGTGCTCCTGCTCCGTCGGCAGCTCGCCGTAGATCAGCAGGTAGGCCACCTCGAGGAAGGACGAGCTCTTCGCGAGCTGCTCGATCGGGTAGCCGCGGTAGCGGAGAATGCCCTCATCGCCGTTGATGAACGTGATCTCCGAGCGGGTGGATGCGGTGTTGACGTAGCCGTAGTCGAGTCCCGTGTAGCCCGTCTGCTTGGTGAGCGTCGAAAGATCGAGCGAACCCCGGCCCTCCGTCGCCTCCAGAATCGGGAACTCGGCGGTGCCGCCGGGGAAAGTCATTGTGGCGACCTGTGGTGCGTCATTCGTGGGGAGCTGCTCGCTCACGGAACCTCCTGGAACGCTTGCAATCATGTGCGACCGCCATTTGTGATGGCGGCGCCGGAAACTAGCCTAAACCGTCGGCATGCCCATTGATGAAATCGACAATACCTCTACGAATTCATTCACTCATTCGACAACGGCAGGCCGCGGGCGGGGGTTCAGCCCTCCGATTGGGGCGGCAGCGCCGCCACGAGCGGGTGATCGAAGTCGTAGGCCCCCACCTTGGCGGCGCCGCCCGGGGAGCCGATCTCCTCGAAGAAGTCCACGTTCGCCCGGTAGTAGTCGCTCCACTCGTCGGGCAGGTCGTCCTCGTAGTAGATGGCCTCGACGGGGCAGACGGGCTCGCACGCGCCGCAGTCCACGCATTCGTCGGGGTGGATGTAGAGCATCCGGTCGCCCTCGTAGATGCAGTCGACCGGGCACTCGTCCACGCAGGCGAGGTCCTTGACATCCACACACGGAAGGGCGATCACATAGGTCACGACCGAAACTCCATCTCTACCGGAAACGTTCTCTGGGGATCTTCCAGCCTACTCGTCCCGGGGCGCGCGCCGCGCCAGGCGCGGCCAGATGACGGGGACGAAGGCCGCGATGGCCGAGCCGAAGGTCCAGGCCTCCCCCGCGCCGAGCCCGTTCGCCGCGGCGGGGATCATCACCGACTGCCCCGCGCCGCCGAGCGTGAACACGAGCACGGCGAGGCACACGCCGATCGCGAAGCCGTACCCCGGCAGCCGATCCCCGAGGTAGAGCCGCAGGCCGATCGCGAGCGCGAGCACCGCGAGCAGCCCGACGGCCCAGCCGAACCAGATCTGGACGCCGAGCACGTCGATCCGCGCGCGATGCGCGACCGTGCCCACGATCCCCGCCAGCACCCCGAAGACGAGGTAGGCGAGGAACGTGAGCACCGTCTCGAGCGTCCGGCCCCCGCGCACGTCAGCCCTCGCGCTTCTTCCTGGACGCCTCGCGCCCGCGGATGGTCGCGCTCAGCTCGACCTTGCGGATGCGGACCTTCTCGGGGGTCACCTCGACGCACTCGTCCTCGCCCGCGAACTCGAGCGACTCCTCGAGCGTGAGCTGCCGCGGCGGCGTGAGCTTCTCGAACTCGTCCGCGCTCGCGGCGCGCATGTTCGTGAGCTTCTTCTCCTTGGTGACGTTGACGTCCATGTCGTCGGCGCGGGTGTTCTCGCCGATGACCATGCCCTCGTACACCTCGTCGCCGGGCTCGATGAAGAAGGACATGCGCTCCTGCAGGCCGATCATCGCGAAGGGGGTCGAGGTGCCCGCGCGGTCGGCCACGATCGAGCCGTTCGTGCGCGTGGTGATCGAGCCCGCCCACGGGCCGTAGCCGGCCGAGATCGAGTTGACGATGCCGGTGCCGCGGGTGAGCGTGAGGAACTCGCTGCGGAAGCCGATGAGGCCGCGGGCGGGCACGGTGAACTCCATGCGCACCCAGCCGGAGCCGTGGTTCGTCATGCCGTCCAGGCGGCCCTTGCGCGCCGCCATGAGCTGCGTGATCGCGCCGAGGAACTCCTCCGGCACGTCGATGGTGGTCTGCTCGAACGGCTCGTGCTTCTTGCCGTCGATCTCCCGGACCACGACCTGCGGCTTGCCCGCGGTGAGCTCGAAGCCCTCGCGGCGCATGTTCTCGATGAGGATCGAGAGCTGCAGCTCGCCGCGGCCCTGCACCTCCCAAGCGTCGGGACGGCCGATGTCGAGCACGCGCAGCGACACGTTGCCGATGAGCTCGCGGTCGAGGCGCTCCTTGACCATGCGGGCGGTCAGCTTGTGGCCCTTGACCTTGCCGACGAGCGGCGAGGTGTTCGGGCCGATCGTCATCGAGATCGCGGGGTCGTCGATCGAGATCTCGGGCAGCGGACGGACGTCGTTCGCGTCGGCGATGGTGTCGCCGATCGTGATGTCCTCGATGCCCGCGATGGCGACGATGTCGCCCGGGTTCGCGGCCTCGGTCTGCACCCTCTCGAGGCCCTTGGTCTCGAGCAGCTCGGTGATCCGCACGTTCCGGGTCTCGCCCTTGTGCACCCACGCGACCGTCTCGCCCTTGCGGAGCGTGCCGTTGTGCACGCGCAGCAGCGCGAGCCGGCCGAGGAACGGCGAGGAGTCGAGGTTCGTTACGTGCGCCTGGAGCGGCGCCCCCGGGTCGTAGGTCGGGGCCGGGATGTGGTCGAGGATCGCCTTGAACAGCGGCTCGAGGTCCTCGCCCTCGGGCAGGGTGCCGTTCTCGGGCCGCGTGGTCGAGGCGACCCCGGCTCGGCCGGAGGCGTAGAGCACGGGGAGGTCGAGCAGCGCGTCGATGTCGAGGTCGGGCACGTCGTCGGCGAGGTCGCCCGCGAGGCCGAGCAGGAGGTCCTGCGCGTCGCCGACGACCGAGTCGATGCGCGCGTCCGCGCGGTCGGTCTTGTTGACGAGCAGCACGACGGGCAGGCGCGCCTCGAGCGCCTTGCGGAGCACGAAGCGGGTCTGCGGGAGCGGCCCCTCGGAGGCGTCGACGAGCAGGACGACGCCGTCGACCATCGAGAGCGCGCGCTCGACCTCGCCGCCGAAGTCGGCGTGGCCGGGGGTGTCGATCACGTTGATCGTGATGGGCCCGTCGGTCGCGTACTCGCCGGCGTAGCGGATCGCCGTGTTCTTGGCGAGGATCGTGATGCCCTTCTCGCGCTCGAGGTCGTTCGAGTCCATGACCCGCTCTTCGTCGGCGTGCTGGGAGTGGTCCCCGAAGGTGCCCGTCTGCTTGAGCATCGCGTCGACGAGGGTGGTCTTTCCGTGGTCGACGTGGGCCACGATGGCGACATTGCGAAGATCTGAGCGGGTCGTGAACGAGGGATTCGGCATACGCGGGATGACTTTCATTGTGAAAACGTCGGACAGTTCAGCCTAGTCGTTTCGCGTGTCCCGTGCGCGTCCTGCGGGAAAACGGATCGCGAACCGCAGAATTGCACGTATGACTCGAGCACATCGACCGGACCTGCGCGCGACGCGGCTGCGGCTCCGCTGGGAGATCCTCATCGTCCTCGGCCTCTCCCTCCTCCCCTCGGGGCTGAGCGCGATCGTCACGCTCGCCGAGCTCGCCGCCGCGCCCACCCCGATCGGCGAGACCTCCGCCTCGATCAATCCCGCCGCCTCCGAGTTCCCGCTCTTCGACGTGCTGCACCGGCTCGTGAGCGTCGCCGCGGCCCTCGTGCCGGTCGCGCTGGTCGTGTGGCTGCTCTGGTCGCGCGCGGAGTCGGGCTTCGCCCGCATCGGCCTGGACGCCCGGCGCCCGGCGCGGGATCTCGGCCTCGGCGCCTTGCTCGCCCTCGCGATCGGCCTGCCCGGGCTCGCGCTCTACGCCGTCTCGCGCGCGTTCGGCCTGACGGTCCAGGTGGTGGCCGGCGACGCGCAGCTCGCGTGGTGGACCGCCGTCCTGCTCGTGCTCTCGGCGCTGCGGGCGGCGCTCATCGAGGAGGTCGTGGCGGTCGCGTACCTCGCGACCCGGCTGCGCACGCTCGGCTGGAGCCGCTGGGGCGTCATCCTCGCCTCGGCCCTGCTGCGCGGCTCCTACCATCTCTACCAGGGCGTGCCCATGGCCCTCGGCAACGTCGTCATGGGCATCGTGTTCGCGTGGTGGTTCACCCGGCGCACGGGGCGGATCGGCGACCGGCCGCGGGTGCTGCCGCTCGTGCTCGCCCACCTGCTCCTCGACCTCGTCTCCTTCCTGGGCTACCCCCTCGCTGCGGCCCTGTGGCCCGGGCTCTTCTGACCCCGTCCGGGCACGACCGCGGCCCGCGGCCCTCCGGAGAGGGACGCGGGCCGCGGGGCCTCCGACGATCGGCGCGCCGGATGCGGGTGCTACCCCTCGAGGTGGGGCGAGCCGTCGACGTAGCCAACCATCGACCAGTCGATGATGTTCGCGAAGCCCGGGGCGCCGTAGTTGGCGAGGTCCACGGGCGTGGCGATGAAGTCGTAGGACTGGTAGAGGGGCAGGTTGCTGTGCAGGCCCCACAGCGCCTCGTCGATCTGGTTCAACAGGTCCGTCTGCTTGTCGACGTCGGCCTCGTTCGTGAGCTGGTTGAGCAGGTCGTCGAGCTCCTCCGAGCCGATGTTCGTGAAGTTCTGCTCGCCGTCCGAGAGCCACGAGTTCACACTCGAGGTGACGAACGGGTTGCCGCTCCAGCCGAACATCGTGATGTCGTAGTCGCCGGGGATGACGTACTGCGAGAACAGGTCGGTCGGGGGCACCTGCTCGACGGTCAGCTTGATGCCGGCCGCCTGGAGGTTCTCCGTGGCGATCGGCGCGATCGTGCCGTTCACGGCCGAGCCCGCGTTGTAGACGTAGCGGATCTCGAGGACCTCTCCGTCCTTCTGGTAGAAGCCGTCGTCGCCGAGCTCCCAGCCGGCCTCCTCGATGAGCTCCTTCGCCCTGTCGGCGTCGCCCGTGCCGTACTCGCCGGCGTGGCTCTCGTAGCCGTCCTGGTTCGACATGAGCATGTGGTTGCCGAGCAGGTCGTTCTCGATGCCCTCCGGGTAGGGCATGGTGCCGTTCAGCGCCATGAAGATGTCCGCGCGGTTGATCGCGTAGAAGAAGGCCTCGCGCAGGTTCGGGTCGGAGAGGACGTTGCCCTCGCCGCCGTTGAGCGTGAAGTGGCTCCAGTCCGGGCCCGCCGCGGTGCGGATCTCGAACTCGTCGCCGTTGTCCACGGTGTCGATGACCACCGAGTAGATGGCCTCGGCCGAGGCGTCGATCACGTCGAGCTGGCCGTTGTTGAAGGCCGTGGCGGCCGCCGAGGGGTCCTCGATGGTCTGGAAGGAGAGACGGTCGAGCTTCGCGTCGCGCGCGCCCGTCCAGTTCTCGTCGGGCACGAGCGTGACGACCTGGTTGGCGCGGTCGGCGTTCTCGATCGTGTAGGGGCCCGCGGTGACCTTGGGGCCGTCCACCCAGCCGGTGTTGAACTCCTCGGCCGATTCGACGAGCGCGTCGGGCATGACGCCGGACAGGCCGATCCAGTCGGCGTAGACCTCGCCCTCCTTGAAGGTGATGACGGCGGTCTGCTCGTTGTCGCCCTGGGTGACCTCTTCGATGCGGTCGTAGCCGTCGCGGGAGACGACGTTGAACTCCTCGTTCTGGTACGCCTCCATGTTGTTCTTCACCGAGGTCCAGTCGAGCGGGGTGCCGTCGGACCACGTGAGGCCCTCGACGAGCTCAATCTCGTAGGCGAAGGGCTCCTCGCTCACCTGCTCGATGCGCTGGGTGTAGAGGTCGTTCGGGATGACCTGACCATCCGCGGTATAGGCGTAGAGCTGCGGCCAGACGGCCTCCATGATCTCGTTCGTGTTCTTCTCGTACCCTTCAACGGTGTTGAAGTTGAAGTTGGCCGGGTACGCGTTGTTGTAGAGGCGCAGCGTGCCGCCGTGGCCGAGCCCGTCCTCGTCGACGTAGTTCATTTGGTTCTCGGCGGCGTTGAGGTGCTCGACCTGGCCGCCGTCCTCGGCGACTCCGCCGCCGCCCGCCTCGTCGGCACGTGCGCAACCGCTGAGCACGAGGCCGAAGGCAGCGACGAGAGCGACGCCGCTCACGATTCGCTTGTTCATTGTTCTCTCCTTCTCCGATGGATTCGGGTTTCGGGTGGTCTAGTCGGCGCTGCCGAGGAGCTCGGTCTCCGCCAGGTCGGCGAAGCCCTCCTCGTGCCTGGCGGGCTCGTAGCCCGCCGTCTTCTCCGGGTAGTAGCAGGCGATCGCGTGATCGCGGCCCTCCAGGGGCGCCAGCGGCGGCATCTCGCTCTCGCAGCGGGCGCGCTGCTGCTCGTCGAGCAGATGCTGGTAGATGTAGCAGCGGCTCACGAAGCGGCAGCCCGTGGGCGTGTCGGCGGGCGAGGGCAGGTCGCCGTGCAGCACGATGCGCTCGCGCCGCCGCTCGATCTCCGGATCCGGGATCGGGATCGCCGAGAGCAGCGCCCGCGTATAGGGGTGCGCCAGCTCGCCGCGGAAGATCTCCTCGGTCGAGCCGAGCTCGACGATCTTGCCGAGGTACATGACGGCCACCCGGTCGGCGATGTGCGAGACCACCGAGAGGTCGTGGGAGACGAAGAGGTAGCTCAGCCCGAGTCGGTTCTTCAGCTCGTCGAGCAGGTTGATGACCCCGGCCTGGATGGAGACGTCGAGCGCGGAGACGGGCTCGTCGAGCACCACGATGCGCGGATCGCACGCGAGCGCGCGGGCGATGCCGATGCGCTGCCGCTGACCGCCCGAGAACTCCTGCGGATAGCGGTCGGCCTGCTCCGGCAGGAGGCCCACCGTCTTGAGCAGCCAGTCGACTCGCTTCGCCATCCGCTCCTCGTCGTAGCCCTGCACCCGCATGGGCTCGCGCAGGATGTCGCCCACCGGCATGCGCGGGTCGAGCGAGGCCATCGGGTCCTGGAAGACCATCGCCATCTCGGCGCGCAGCGCGTGCTTCTCCTTGCGGTTCAGCTCGGTCACGTTGCGGCCGTCGATCGAGATCTCGCCGGTCTGCGGGGCCTGCAGCTGCATGATCTCCATGATGGTCGTGGTCTTGCCGCAGCCGGATTCGCCGACGAGGCCGAGCGTCTCGCCCTCGCGGATGTCGAAGCTCACGCCGTCCACCGCGCGCACGCTGCCGACCTTGCGCTTGACCACCGAGCCCTTCGTGAGGGGGTAGATGCGCTCCACCCCGTCGAGCTCGAGCACCCGGTCGCGCTCCTCGCGCGGGGCCCGGAGCGCGGGCTCCGGCAGCTCGGGCCGCGCGAAGATGTCGCCGCGCTCGGCGAGCACGTCGCTGTGGTGGCAGGCGGCGAGGATGCCCGGCTTGTCGGTGCCGGTGAGCTGCGGCTCCTCCTCGCGGCAGAGGTCCGTCGCGATCGGGCAGCGGGCCGCGAAGGGGCAGCCCCTGGGCACGTCGACGAGCGAGGGCGGCGTGCCCTCGATCGGCGTGAGCGGCTCCTTCTCGGTCGCGTCGATGCGCGGGATCGAGGAGAGCAGCCCCTTGGTGTAGGGCATGCGCGGGGTCCGGTAGATCGACTCGACGTCGCCGAACTCGACCGCCTTGCCCGCGTACATCACCATCACGCGGTCCGCGAAGCCGCTCACGACGCCGAGGTCGTGGGTGATGAGCACGGTCGCGGCGCCCGTGACCTCCTGCGCGGTGCGCAGCAGCTCCATGACCTGCGCCTGGATGGTCACGTCGAGAGCGGTCGTGGGCTCGTCGGCGATGATGAGGTCGGGGTCGTTCGCGATCGCCATCGCGATCATCGCGCGCTGCCGCATGCCGCCGGAGAACTCGTGCGGGAACGAGCGGGCCCGCAGCTTCGCGTTGGGGATGCCCACCGCGTCGAGCAGCTCGACCGCCCGGGCCTGCGCCTCGGACTTCGAGATCTGCCGGTGCGCGAGCACCGTCTCGGCGATCTGATCGCCGATGCGGTACACCGGGGTGAGCGCCGACAGCGGGTCCTGGAACACCATCGAGATCTGGTCGCCGCGGAGCTTCGAGAGCTGCGCGTCCGACTTCTCGAGCAGGTTCTCGCCCTTGAAGCGGATGGCCCCGGAGATCCGCGCCGACTGCGGCAGCAGCCCCATCACGGCGAGCGAGGACACGGACTTGCCGGACCCCGACTCCCCCACGATGGCGAGCGACTCGCCGCGCCGCACCCGGTAGTCGAGCCCGCGGACGGCCTGCACCGGCCCCGCCTCGCTCGGGAAGTGCACCGACAGGTCCTCGACCTCGAGCACGTAGTCCGAGGCGCCGTCTCGTTCGGTACCGATCATCGTCTAGTGCCCCCGTCCGCTCGTCGGGTCGAGCGCGTCGCGCAGCGCCTCGCCGACCATGTTGATTGAAATCACCAGCATCGCGAGCACCACGGCCGCGAACACCCACGTGTGCGGGTGGGCGATGTTGTAGGCCTGCAGCACCGTGCCGAGCGAGAAGTTCGGGTAGAGGATGCCGAAGCCCAGGAAGCTCAGGCCGGTCTCGGCGAGGATCGCGCCGCCGACCCCGAGGGTGGTGTCGATGATCATCCACGACGAGATGTTCGGGATGATGTGCCGCATGATGATCGTGCGCGAGGGCACGCCCATGAACTTCGCGGCCTGCACGTACTCCATGTTCACGAGGCCCTGGGTCATCGCGCGCAGCACGCGGGCCGTGAGCATCCAAGAGAAGACCGCGAGCAGCGGCACCATGAAGATCCAGTGCAGGCCCTGCAGCACCGGGCTCAGCAGGAGCAGCAGCAGGAAGCTCGGGACGATGAGCATGAAGTTGATGAGGTTCACGATCACCGCGTCGAGCTTGCCGCCGAAGTAGCCGGCGATCGTGCCGAACAGCGCCGACAGGAAGGTGACGGCCACCGCGGTCGCGAAGCCGATGATCAGCGAGATCCGCAGCCCCGCCATGACCTGGGCGAAGATGTCCTGCCCCTGGGCGTTCGTCCCGAACCAGTGGTACTGGCTCGGCGGCGACATCTGGTTGGCGTAGTCGTACTCGATCGGCGTGTACTGGTAGATCATCGGGAAGATCACCCCCGAGAGCACGAGCAGGAGGAGCATGCCGCCGCCGATCCAGGCGGTGGGCATGCGGCGCATCCGTCGCAGCACGAGCCGGGTGCGGCTCGTGGCCGTGGTCGACGGCAGCGTGTCGACGACCGGGCCCTCGGCGGGCGAGTCGGTCGCGATGGGGTTCGGGTCGGCGACCTGGGGGTCGGCGAACTGCGCGGTGTCGCCCGCGCCCTGCTGCTGGTGTGGAAGCGGCGTGGTCATGGTGCGATCACCGGATCCTCGGGTCGAGAATGGCCTGGATGAAGTCCGCGAGGGTCGCGGCGAGCAGCGTCAGGATGGCGCCGTAGAGCACGACCGCGGCGGTGCCGTTGATGTCGGCGATCTGGATCTGGGTGAGCGACCAGGAGCCGATGCCCTGCCAGTTGAACAGCCGCTCGACGAAGAACGAGCCGGTGAACGCGCCGGTCAGCGCGAAGGCGAAGTACTGCCCCATCGGGATGAGCGCCATGCGGAGGCCGTGGCGGCGCATCGCGACGCCCTTCGTGAGGCCCTTGGCCCGGGCGGTGCGGAGGTAGTCGGCGCCGAGCACGTCGAGCGTGGTGACCTTCATGTAGCGCGAATAGCTCGCCGCGCCCATGAGCATGAGCGCGAAGGTCGGCATGATCATCGCGAGGATCTGGAACTTGATCGCGTCCCAGCTTCCGGGCTCGGCGAACGGGTCGATGGGGTTCACCGCCGGCAGCGAGTCGCCGGTGGTCTGGCGCACGAAGAGGTTGGCGCCCTGGATGCAGAGGATGATCACGGGCGTGGGCAGGGCGAGGATCACGAAGCTGATGGTCGAGACGGCCTTGTCGGAGAGCGAGCCGCGGCGCACGGCGGTCCATGCGCCGAGGGCGATGCCGGTCACGACGCCGAGGAGCGTGCCGATGACGACGAGTCGCAGCGAGATCCAGATGCGGGTGCCGAGCTCCGGCATCACGAGCAGGGCCTTCTTGTCCGTGCCCGCCGTCACCCCGAGCTTCTCGTCCCACGGCGCCGTGAAGAGATCGCCCAGCCAATTCAGATACCGTTGCCAGATCGATACATCAGGATTGATGTTGCGAAGGTCGAAGTAGGCCTGCTTCACCTCTTCGGAGATGGGCTGACCGCCGACCGTGTTCGGCGGGTACATGACTTCCTGCGGATTCAGCAGCCACGAGGCGAGGATGAACGCCAGAGAGGTTGCGATGAAGGCAAGAATCACGTAATTCAGGAGCCTTCGCACAAGGAATTTTGCAAGCGCCATATTCCGTTGCACCTTTTTTCGGTCGGGGGTCAGTACGTGCCCCCGACCGCGACGCGTCAGCGCGTCAGGTGAAGGGGGTCAACGCTTTAGGGGGTTGTGTCGGGCTGATACCCGCGCCAGCGCTGCCGCGTGCTCATCAGCCAGAATTTCGTCTACCAAGCGTACACCTCCCCGGGCATCCGCCAGGGGAAGTGACCAATTTGGATACTCGGAAGACGTTCCCGGCTGGTTGATGGCCCGGCGGTCTCCCGCGAGGTCCGCCAGCGCCACGCCGAACAGCTTGGAAACGCTAGCAGCCATGAACTCGTGCAGTGCAATCACGAGCTCCTCCGTTGTGGGGTTCTCACCAACGAGATCGGCCTCGCGGAGTCGATCTCTGTAGGCCGCGAGCAGCGCCTCCTCCTCGACCCGCACCTCGTCGGCCGACTCCGCGAGCAGCCCGAGCCGCTCGCGCAGGTCGATGTGCGCGAGCTCGAGGAACCCGCCCGTGGGCGGCAGGTCGTGGGTCGTGACGGTGGCCAGGCACTCGACGCGGTAGTCCCGCGGCTCCCGGGGCGCGCCGTCCTCGCCGCGCTCGAACCACATGACCTGCGTGCCGTACACGTCCCGCTCGGCCATGACCTCGCGGGTGAGCTCCGATACGGTGCCGAGGTCCTCGCCGATCACGAGCGCCCCGGCCCGATGCGCCTCGAGCAGCAGCACGCCGATCATCGCCTCGTGGTCGTAGGTCACGTAGGTGCCCTGCTCCGGGCCGAGACCCTCGGGGATCCACCACTGCCGGAACATGCCGAGGATGTGGTCGATGCGCAGCGCGCCCGCCCCGATGAAGGAGGCGCGGAGCACCTCCCGCAGCGGCTCGTAGCCGTCGCGCTCGAGCGTGTCGGGCCGCAGCGGCGGCTGCGACCAGTTCTGGCCGAGCTGGTTGTACTGGTCCGGCGGGGCGCCCACCGAGACGCCGCGCGCGAGGGATTCGTCGAGCGACCAGGCGTCGGCCCCGTGGGGGTGCACGCCCACCGCGAGATCGTGCATGACGCCGATGGTCATGCCCGCCTCCCGCAGCCGCTCCTGGGTGCGCAGCGTCTGGCCGCGCAGCACGAACTGCACCCAGCAGTAGAACTCCACCCGGTCCGAGTGCTCCTGGCGGAAGGCGTCGACCTCGGGCGACTGCGGGGTGCGCAGCCCCTCGGGCCACTCGTGCCAGTCGCCGCCGTGCTGCTCGCACAGCGAGCACCACGTCGCGAAGTCGATGAGGCTCTGCCCCTCCTCCTCGCAGAAGAAGCCGAAATCGCGCCAGCCCGGGTGCCCGCTGCGGCGCATGGCGTCGAAGCAGATGGTGAGCGCCTCGCGCTTCGCGAGCCAGCTCGCGTCGCGATCGATCTTGTCGACGCGGTTGAGGGCCCGGCCGTAGGAGGCGAGCTCGGCGATGCGGTTCGCGCTCGCCTCGTCGAGGCCCAGCTCGAACTCCGCGATGACGTCGCCGATGCTGATGAGGCTCGGGTCCGCGAACCGGCGGCTCGTGGGGAGGTAGGGGCTCGGCTCGATGGGCGTGGTGACCGCCGCCGCGTGGAAGGGGTTGACGAGCACGAAGTCGGCGTCGCGCTCGGCGCCCCATCGCCCGACGGTCTGCAGGTCGCGCAGATCGCCGATGCCCCAGGAGCCGTCGCTGCGCGCCTGGTAGAGCTGCGCCATGATGCCCCAGGCAGGATCCTCGACGCCGACGCTCTGCGCCTCGGGGGCCACGATCAGGCGCGAGCGGTTCTCCTGACCGCCCCGGCGGCGCCGGCTGCGTCCGCCCTCGGCCGAGGCGTCCTCCGCCGGGTCCTCGGCGATGTGGGCGACGAGCTCGTGCCAGCCCAGCGGGAGGGTGTCCGGGAGCCGGAACCGCGCCTCCCCCACGAGCGCGCCGTCGATCTCGCGCGGCGCCGCGTCGTGCTCGACCTGCACCGCCGCGGGCGGCGCGCCGAGCGCCGCATCGGCGCCCGGCTCGAGCACGATCTCGAGGCTCACCCCGCGGCCGTGGGGCACGTGCACGAGCACATCCGTCTCCCGGCCCTGGCGCGCAACCGTGGTCGGCGGGAGCGTTCTGCGCCACGGCCGCTCCTCCGCGGCGCGCAGCGCGGCCTCGGCCGCCTCGGGAGTCGACGTGTCCACGTCGAGAGCCGCGAGCACCGCGCGGAGCACCTCCGGGGCGACCTCGACGTGCTGCCCCTGCCAGTCGTGGTATTCGGCGGCGATGCCGTACCGCTGGGCGAGCTGGGCGAGAACCTGCGCAGAAATCGATGCACTCACACCACGAGTGTATGGGGCTTCACCCTGACGGTTCCCCGATCCGCAGCGTGTCACCCTCGAGTCGGATGGGAATCGCGGGCAGCGGCCGCTGCGCCGGCCCGGCCACGGGGTCGCCGGTCGCGATGTCGAAGAAGCTGCCGTGGCAGCCGCAGTGCGCCCCGCGATCGCGAACATCGCTCAGCACGCAGCCCTGATGCGTGCAGATGGCGCCGAAGGCCGCGTACTCCCCCGCCGCCGGCTGCGTGACCACGACCTCCCGATCCCGCAGCACCACGCCGCCGCCGACCGGCACCTCCGCCGCCGGGAGGTCGAAGGGCTCCGCGGTCTCGCCCGGCTCGACGCCTTCCTCGGCGCAGGCCGAGAGCAGCAGCGCGAGGGCCGTGCCGCCGCCCGCCAGCGCGGAGGCGCGGAGGAATGCGCGGCGCGAGGGCGCTCCGCAGGCGCCGCCGCAGGAGGGCGCGGCCGCACCCCGGGTGCCTCCGGCGGGGCGGGCGGGCTCGAGGCGCCGGTCGGTGTCGGAGGAGTTCACCCGCGCAGTTTATCCCGCGAGCGCCCGGCCCTTCAGCTCGGGCAGGAGGAACGCCGCCGCCGCGGCCACGCCGAAGGCGATCGCGAACACCGTGAAGACGAGCCCGATGCCCCCGCCGCCGGCCGCGACGAGCGCGGGGACGACGAGCGGGGCGATGATCGACGCGATGCGGCCGAACCCGGCCGCCGCGCCCGCGCCGGTGCCGCGGATGGTCGTGGGGTACAGCTCCGGGCCGATCGCGTAGAGCGCGCCCCACGCTCCGAGGTTGAAGAAGGAGAGCAGGCAGCCCGCGAGGATGATGAGCCACTCCGCGCCGACCCCGCCGGAGAATCCGTAGAGCGCGGCCGCCCCGGCCGAGCCGGCGAGGAAGACCGCGAGCGTGGCCCGGCGGCCCCAGACCTCGATGAGCCAGGCCGCGACGGCGTAGCCGGGCAGCTGCGCGAGCGTGATGATGAGCGTGAAGGTGAAGGACTTCACCATCGAGAACCCGGCGTCGACGAGCAGGCTCGGAATCCAGGTGAAGGCCCCGTAGTAGGCGAGGTTGATGCAGAACCAGATCGTCCACAGCGCGATCGTGCGCCGCCGCATGGGCCGCGACCAGATCGAGACGGCCTGCGCATCCGACGCGGGCCGGACGGGGGCCGGCGCCGGATCGATGCCGCCCGCGGCCTCGAAGCGGCGCACGACCCGCTCGGCCTCGTCGTGGCGGCCCTTCGACTCGAGGAAGCGCACCGACTCGGGCAGGCCCATCCGCACCGCGATCGCGTAGACGGCGGGGACGGCGCCGAGCGCGAGGGCCCACCGCCAGCCGTGCTCGCCGGCGGGCACCACGTAGGTGCCGATGAGCGCGGCGAGGATCCAGCCGACCGCCCAGAACGCCTCGAGCCAGACCACGAGCCGGCCGCGGATGCGGCGGGGCGCGAACTCCGAGACGAGCGTGGACGCCACCGGCAGCTCGGCGCCGAGGCCGAGGCCCACGATGAAGCGGAAGAGCATGAGCAGCGCGACGGAGGAGGCGAGCGCCGAGGCTCCGGTCGCGATGCCGTAGACGAGCAGCGTCAGGGCGAAGACCTGACGGCGGCCGATCCTGTCCGCGACCAGGCCGCCGAGCGAGGCGCCGATGGCCATGCCGACGAAGCCGATGGAGACGATCCAGCTCGCCTCGACGGTGGTGACGAGCTGCTGCGAGGTGAGCGCCGCGATGACGAAGGAGATGAGGCCGACATCCATCGCGTCGAGCGCCCAGCCGACCCCCGATCCCCACAGGAGCCTGCCGTGCGCGCGGTTTGGCCGCAGCCGGTCGAGCCGTTCGGCGCGGCTCGGCCGCACGCCGGCCTCCCCGTCTGCGATGGACGTCGTCGTCTCTGCCATGAGGGGGTCTTTCCTGCGGTTGAGTGCCTAGTGGATGGCCTCGACGAGCTTGCAGGCGGATTTGCCGCCGAGCAGGCCCACGTGCAGTGCGAGCACCGAGCCGTCCTTGAACGCGATCACGACGCGGCCCGGCTCGAGGAAGCGCGAGCGGCGCCACACATGCAGGATAGCCGTGCGATCGACCTCCCACTCCAGCTCGGCCTCGTCGACGCCGTTGACATCGACGACGATCAGGCGCTGGTCCGTCACGAGGATCTCGCTCGTGGGCACCTCGAGGGCCTTGCGCAGGCCCGCGGCGAGGCAGCCGGTGCAGCCGAGGTACGAGCCGCCGTCGAGCTGCTCCTGCACGATCGACTCGAACCGGTCGTCCTCCGGGTCGAGCTCGGTCACCTTGACCTTCGACTCGGCGTCGAGGTTCTCGGTCTGCGGCTCCTCGTCGTTCTCGAAGCGGTCGTCCTCGAGGTCGATCTCGGACTCGATGCAGCGCGCCGGCTGCATCCATTTCGGTTCTTCCCCCTCGCGCAGGATATGCGCGACCTGGCGGAGGATCGCAGTGGTGATTGTAGGCACGGCCATACATCGTGGCACGATTCGCCCCGGTTCGCATCGTCCTCCCAGGAAACTCGCCTAAGGGGCCGGTCACACCGCGTGTACGCCCGCGATTCCTGTCCCGCGCGGGCGGCGGATCAGGTGGCGCCCCGCGACGGATCGAGCAGCAGCGCGGCGCGTTCGCGGAGGTAGCGCTCGAGCGGCACGGCCCGCTCGACGGGGGCGTCCCGGTGCCAGCGCACCGCGGCCTCGCCGTCCCTGAGCACGATCGGCCCGCTGCAGGTGCGCAGCCGCTCCTCGCCGATCACGAAGGTGTCGTAGTGCACCGGCTCCCCCTCGGCGAACCCGCCCCGGATGGCCGCGTGCCGCAGGGCGTCCCGCTCCCGCGCCGACTCGGAGGGATAGCCGAGCACCGGCGGCGGCTCGTGGGCCCGCAGCGTGGCGCCGCTCGCGCGAAGGCGGTCGTCCACGTCCACGAGCAGGACGCCGAGCCGCCACCCCCTCGTCACCTCGACGATGCGTGCCGGACGGGTGCGTAGGAGGCGCCGCTGCGGCGGCCGGTACTCCCCGACCGCCTCCGCCCCGATGCCGGAGCCGTCGAGGAGCTCGTGGTAGCGGGCCGCGAGCGAGTGGACCCGCTGCGCGATCTCCTGTGCTTCCGCTGCGTCCATGGGTCCGGATACTACCGGCCTGGGAGAATGGAGCGGTGACTGCAACCGGGCTGACGACGAACATCCACGACACCGCGCTCATCTTCGAGGGCGGCGGCATGCGGGCGAGCTACACCTCCGCCGTCGTGTCGCTGCTGCTGCGCGAGGGGCTGCACTTCGACTGGGTCGGCGGCATCTCCGCGGGCGCGAGCAACACCGCGAACTACCTGTCACGGGATGTCGAGCGGTCGGACGAGTCGTTCACCGGGTTCACGCAGGACCCGAACTTCGGCAATCTCCGCACCTGGGCGCGGGGCGAGGGCTTCTTCAACTCCTCCTACATCTACGAGGAGGCCGGGCTCCCCGGCCGCGCGCTCCCCTACGACTGGGAGGCGTACCGCGCCAACCCCGCCGAGTTCGCGATCGGCGCGTTCGAGATGTCCACGGGCCGGATGCAGTACTGGGGCCGCGAGGACGTGCACGAGCTCGGGGACCTGCTGACCCGGGTGCGCGCCTCCTCGACGCTGCCCGTGATCATGCCGCCGGTGCGCATCGGCGACCGCGTCTACGTGGACGGCGCGCTCGGACCCACCGGCGGGTTCGCCCTCGACGCCGCCCGGGCCGCGGGCTACGAGAAGTTCTTCGTCGTGATGACCCGCGGCCGCGAGTACGTGAAGCCGCAGCAGCGCGTCAATCCGGTGCTGCAGCGCCTCTTCCGGCGCTACCCGGCGGTGCTAAACGGCATCCGGCACCGCCCCTACCGCTACAACGAGTCGCGCCGGGAGCTCTTCGAGCTCGAGCGCGAGGGGAGCGCCTACCTCTTCCTGCCCGAGCACCTCAGCGTCTCGAACACCGAGCGCGATCTGCGGAAGCTCCGGCGCTCGCACGAGCTGGGCGCACAGCAGGCCCGACGGGAGCTGCCCGCCTGGCGGGCCTTCCTCGGCGTCTGACGCGGCCTCGGGGCGCGACACGGCTCGGCGCCCCTGACCGTCGCGATGGATTCGCGACGGTCAGGGGCGCCTGGGCGGATGGAATCGGAGTTCCCCGGCACAGCCGGGTGGTCCTCGCTAGAGGGCCGCGACGACCTCGTCGTAGTCGGGCTCCTGGCCGATCTCGGGCACCTGCTGCGTGTAGGAGACCGTGCCGTCGGGCTCGATCACGACCACCGCACGAGCGAGCAGGCCGCGGATCGGGCCCTCTTCCTGCACCACGCCGTAGTCCTCGCCGAAGCTCGAGCGGAATGCGGAGGCGGCGACCACGTTGTCGATGCCCTCGGCGCCGCAGAAGCGGCCGAGCGCGAAAGGCAGGTCGCGCGAGACGTTGAGCACGACGGTGTTCTCGAGGCCCGCCGCGAGCTCGTTGAAGCGGCGCACGGAGGCGGCGCACACGCCGGTGTCGACCGAGGGGAAGATGTTGAGGACGACGCGCTTGCCCGCGAAGCCGCCGAGCGAGACCCCGCCGAGGTCGGTGTCGACGACCGTGAAGTCGGGGGCCTTCGAGCCGACGGCGGGGAGCTCGCCGGACGTGGTGATCGGGTTGCCTTGGAAGGTGATGTTTGCCATGGCACCAGGATGGCACAGCGCTCTTGACAGCGCGGTGCGCGCGTCGCGCCCCGCGGCGAACGCTCAGCCTCGCCCCATGACCGAGCCCGAGAATGAGCGGCGGACCGATCCCGGCCGCGCCGCCGAATCCGAACTGGTGGACCTTGTCAACCAGCAATATACTTATCGAGTTTGCCTCCGAAAGGACTCCCATGGCCGGTGGCTTCGTAGCCCTCCTCGACGACATCGCCGCGCTCGCCCGCGCGGCCGCCGCCTCGCTCGACGACGTCGCGCTCGCCGCGACGAAGGCCTCGAGCAAGGCCGCCGGCGTCGTGATCGACGATGCGGCCGTGACGCCGCAGTACGTCTCCGGCCTCAAGCCCAGCCGCGAGCTCCCCATCATCTGGCGCATCGCGCGTGGCTCGCTCATCAACAAGCTGCTCATCATCCTGCCGATCGCGCTGCTGCTCAGCCAGTTCCTCCCGGGCCTGCTGCAGCCGATCCTCATGCTCGGCGGCGCCTTCCTCTGCTTCGAGGGCGCCGAGAAGGTCTGGGAGAAGGTGCGGGGCCGCCATGCCGAGCGGGAGGCACCGGTCGCCGCGCAGTCCCCGAAGAACGAGAAGCAGATCGTCTCGGGCGCCGTGCGCACCGACCTCATCCTCAGCGCCGAGATCATGGTCATCGCGCTCAACGAGGTCGCGGCGGAGCAGTTCTGGACGCGCCTCGCGGTGCTCATCGTCGTCGGCATCGGCATCACCGCGCTCGTCTACGGCGCGGTCGCCCTGCTGGTCAAGCTCGACGACATCGGGCTGGCGATGACCCGCGGCCGCTCCCGCGCGGGCGCCCGGTTCGGCAGGGGCCTCGTCGCCGCGATGCCCCGGGTCATGGACGCGATCTCGCTCATCGGCACCATCGCGATGCTCTGGGTGGGCGGCCACCTCATCGTCGTCGGATTCGACTCGCTCGGCTTCACGGCACCCTACGAGCTGATCCACCGGCTCGCCGAGCCGGCGGCCCTCGTGCCGGGAGCGGGCGCCGTGCTCGCCTGGCTCGTGGATACCGTGTGCGCGATGATCGTGGGCTTCGCGATCGGCTCGCTCGTCGTGGGAGCGGTGCACCTGCTCCCCTTCGGGCACGGCAAAAAGGCCGGGCACGGCGAGGAGGCCGCTGATACCGTGACCGGGGCCGAGGCGGGGGCCGAGGCCGGCGCGACGACCGAGACCGAAGAAAGGAAAGAGCAATGACCGACCTCACCGGCAGGCGCGTGGCGTTCCTCGCCACCGACGCCTACGAAGACAGCGAGCTCGCCTCGCCCTGGGACGCGGTGGTCGCCGCGGGCGCATCCGCGACGCTGATCGCGCCCGAGCGCGGCGAGATCAACGGCAAGAAGGGGCACTCCCAGCCCGTGGACCTCGCCTCGGGCGAGGCCGCGGCCGCCGACTACGACGCCCTCATGCTGCCTGGCGGCACGGGCAACGCCGACCACCTGCGGATGGATGAGGAGTCGGTGCGCCTCGTCCGGGAGTTCGCCGAGGCCGGCAAGCCGATCGCGGCGATCTGCCACGGCGCCTGGATCCTCACCGACGCGGACGCGCTCCGCGGCCGCACCATCACGTCCTTCCCGAGCCTCAAGACCGACCTCCGCAACGCGGGGGCCACCTGGGTCGACGAAGAGGTCGTCGTCGACGGCGCCCTCGTCTCGAGCCGCACGCCGAAGGACCTGCCCGCTTTCAACAACGCATTCATCGAGGTGATCTCGCAGTCATGACCATCACTACCGCAATCGTCGGCTACGGCAATCTCGGCCGGGGAGTCGAGAAGCTCGTCCGGGCGCAGGCCGACATGGAGCTCTTCGGCATCTTCTCCCGCCGCAACGAGCTGGACACCGACACCCCCGTATACCCCGTGAACGACATCGAGCGGTACGCCGACGAGATCGACGTCCTCTTCCTCTGCCTCGGCAGCGCCACGGACATCCCCGAGCAGGCGGTGGCCTTCGCCGAGCGCTTCACCACGGTGGACACCTACGACAACCACAAGCAGATCCCGGCGCACTACCGGGCGATGGACGAGGCCGCGCGAGCGGCGGGCACCGTCGCCGTCGTCGCCACCGGGTGGGATCCGGGCCTGTTCTCGCTCAACCGCGTGCTGGGCGCCGCGCTCTTCCCCGAGCCGCAGCAGAACACCTTCTGGGGCCGCGGCCTCTCGCAGGGCCACTCGAACGCGGTGCGCGGCATCGAGGGCGTCCGCCACGGCGTGCAGTACACGATCCCCAGCCAGGAGGCGGTCGAGGCGGCCAAGGCCGGGCGCGGTGCCGACATCGACGGCAAGCGCGCGCACCTGCGGCAGTGCTGGGTCGTCGCGGACGAATCGGAGCAGGAGCGCATCCGCGAGACGATCGTGACCATGCCGGACTACTTCGTCGGCTACGAGACCGAGGTGCACTTCATCTCGGAGGAGGAGTTCCTGCGCGACCACCAGGGCCTGCCCCACGGCGGCCGGGTCATCACCTCGGGCTCGCTAGGCGAGTCGCGCAGCACGGTCGAGTTCTCGCTCGATCTCGAGAGCAACCCCGACTTCACGGCGGCCTCCATGGTCGCCTACGGCCGCGCCGCGGCCCGGCTCGCGGAGGCGGGCGAGACCGGGGCCCGCACCGTATTGGAGATCCCGCCCTACCTGATCTCCCCCGTTCCGCTCGAGGAGCTCATCCGCCGCGACGTCTGATCGACCGCGCGGCAGGGGCGCCGCCCCGCCAGTCGTGCTCGACCGGCGGGGCGGCGCTCCGCTCGTCGTTCCGCTAGTCCTCGACCCCGTCCGGCACCGAGGTCTTGCGCAATTGCACGGCCGCGATGCGGTTGCCGTGCAGCTCGGCCACCTCCACCTGGTACCTCACGCCCTCCGCCGCGTCGTCGTCCTCGCGGTCCTCCGTGCAGCCGGGGTCGATCGGCACGACGTCCTCGGGCCTCGCGAGGCGGCCGAGCCGGTCGAGCATCCAGCCCGCCACGGTCTCGTAGGGCCCTTCGGGGAGGCGGATGCCGGTCAGGTCCGCGAAGTCCTCGAGGTTCGTCGCGCCGTCGAACCGCCGGCTCTCGTGCAGCCGCAGCGCGGCCCGGTGCTCCGCCGCGTCGTACTCGTCCCAGATCTCGCCGACGAGCTCCTCGAGCAGGTCCTCGAGCGTGACGAGCCCGTCGGTGCCGCCGTACTCGTCCACCACCACGGCGATGTGCGTCGAGCTCGCGCGCAGCTGCTGCATCGCGTTCGGCACCCGGACGCTGCTGGGCAGGTATTCGATCGTGCGCATGATCCCGGTGACGGGGCGGTCGCCCCGGCCACTCGAGGCGGTCTCGAGCAGGTCGCGGACGTGGACGAAGCCGATGATGCGGTCGATGATGCCGTCGAAGATCGGATAGCGGGAGTACGGCTGGTCGACGATGCCGTCGGCCACCTCGCGCACCGTGCGCGCCGAGTCGAACGCGACGATGTCGCTGCGATGGCGCATCACCGCGCCCACGAGCGTGTCGTTCAGGTCGAGCGCCTCGGCGAGGAGCCGCCGCTCGTCCTCCTCGAACCCGCCGTGGGTCGCGACGATGTCGCGCACCTCCTCGGTGGACATCTCCTCGTTGCGCGCGTCCGGGTCGAAGCCGAGCAGCCGCAGCAGCAGGTTCGAGGACGTGTTCACGAGCCAGATGAGCGGCAGCATGAGCTTCGCGAACACGTTGAGCGGCGGCGCGACGACGAGGCTCACCCGTGCGGCGCGCTGCATCGCGATGCGCTTCGGCACGAGCTCGCCGAGCACGAGGCTGAGGTAGGAGACCAGCAGCGTGATGGCCACGAGCGCGAGCGCGGAGGCCGTCGGCTCCGGAACACCCCAGTCCAGGAGCAGCGGCACGACCTGCGGGGCGATCGTGGAGGCGCCGAAGGCCGACGAGAGGAAGCCCGCGAAGGTGACGCCGATCTGCACCGCCGAGAGGAACCGTCCGGAGTCCCGCGCGAGGCCCGCGACCACCCGTGCGGATCTGCCGCCGCGCTCGAGCTGGCGGATCTGGGACTCGCGGAGCGACACGAGCGCCATCTCCGTGGCCGCGAACACCCCGCCGATCAGGACGAAGAGCAGCACCAGCCCCAGGTTCGCGACGATGCTCATCAGCGGCCCGCGCCTCCCGCCGGCTGGCGCAGGAAGTACCGCAGGATGTCGAGGAAGGTGCCGGGCTGCTCCGAGTGCACCCAGTGCCCGGAGTCCTTGACCGCGACCCTCGTCGTCCGAGGGAACAGGCGCTTCATCTCGGGCAGGTCGTCCTCGCCGATGTAGTCGGAGCGCTCCCCCGCGATCCACAGCACGGGGCCGTCGAAGTGCGCCTCCGTGCGCGGGAAGTCGCCGATGGCGTCGAGGTTCGCGAGCAGCATGGCGAGGTTCGGCTGCCAGCGGAACCCGCCGTCGACGCGGCGCAGGTTCTGCAGCAGGAAGCCCCGCACCGTCCGGCTGGGGATCGCCTCCTGCAGCCACCGGTCGGCCTCGGCGCGGGTCTCGATGGCGCCGAGGTCGAGCGCCGCGAGGCTGCCGAGCAGATGGGTGAAGTCGCTGCTCGAGCCCTTCGCGGGCCGCGGCCTTCGGGCCGGCGCGATGTCGACCACGACGAGCCGCTCGACCAGTTCGGGGTGGCGCAGCGCGAGCGTCATCGCGGTCTTGCCGCCCATCGAATGCCCGACGAGGTTGACGGGCCCCTGGGCCGCGAAGCCGCTGGCCAGGAAGTCGGCGACGAGATCCGCCTGCTCGGCGTAGTCGAACCGGTCGGTCCAGGCGGACTCGCCGTGATTCGGCAGGTCGACGAGCAGGCAGCGGTAGTCTTCGCCGAGCCCGCGCGCCGCGGTGGTGAAGTTCTTGCCGCGGCCCATGAGCCCGTGCAGGAAGACCACCCGCTCGTTCCCCGCGCCGAGTTCCTGCGCCGAGATCGGGACCCGGCCCGCCGTTCCCGCTCCGCTCTGCTCCGATTCGCTCTGCACGTGCTCCATTCTCCCGTCTCGGCGCCGGATCGCGGAATCCGGGGGCGTGCCGCGCGCCTCCCGGACCGCGGCGGGGCTCATTCCTCGGCCGCGATGCCGCCGAGCGGGAACACCCGGAAGGTCACGGCCCGCTCCGCCTCCGCCTCCGCCCCGCCCCGGCGCAGCAGCTCGGGGATGAACTCCCCCGGCGCCGGATGGCCGGGAAGATCTGCGAGATACGCCCGGTGGCACTCGAGCGAGCGCACGGCTGCCCGCTCGGCGCGCACATCCACCTCGACGGCGTGCGTCGGCTCGGCCGCTCCGGCCACGAGCAGCAGGGCCGGCTGCCAGGGCTCGAGACCCTCGTCGAGCAGGTCGCGGAAGACCCAGCGGTTGCCGGCATCCCGCGCGGCGTCCACGGTGGCGAGCCCCGCCGCCCGGTGATCCGCCTGGTTGAGGCTCCCGTAGGCCTCGACGTCGAAGTTCGCGGTGATCACCGCATCCGGCCCGGACTCGCGGATCGCCCTCGCGATGTCCCGCCGCAGCGGCAGGCCGTACTCGAGCACGCCGTCGGGGTGGTCGAGGATGGCGAGGCGGCGGACGCCGACCGCGTCGCAGGCGTCGCGCTGCTCGGCGGCCCGGAGCGGCCCCGCCTCCTCGGGCGACCGGCGCATGCCGGCCTCGCCGCTCGTGAGCAGCAGGTAGTCCACCTCGATGCCGGCCCGCGTCCACTGCTCCACGGCCGCCGAGAGGCCGTACTCGGCGTCGTCCGGATGCGCGAGGACGCAGAGCACGCGCCGCCAGCGCGTCGGGTCGAGGAGAGGGAGGGTCATGGCGTGCTCCTTCGCGTCGCGTCAGTGCTTCTCTTCTATGGTCCCGCACGCGGATGGCAAGGAGCATGGAGGCGGCCGGAAACCGGGACGGGGCCCGGGAGCAGCTGCTCCCGGGCCCCGCGGCGCGCATCCCCTACAGGTAGAGGCGCTGCTCCTTGCGGTGCTCGTCGTACTCGGCGCGGGCCCCGATGCTCGACTCGAGCTCCGAGACCTCGGCGACGGCGACGTCCCACCAGGCTCCCGAGCCGCCGAAGCGGGCCTGGGAGTCGACCTCGACGTACACGACGCTCGTGCCGTCGAAGGCCTTGGCCTCCTCGAGGGCCTGCTGGAAGCCGTCGGCCGTGTCGGCGGTCCAGACCTTGGCGCCGTAGCTCTCGGCGTTCTTCGCGAAGTCGACCTCGAGGCGGGCGCCGTCGTGGGTGGAGCCGTCCTCGCCGCGCTCGTTGAAGCGGCAGCCGAAGGCCTGCGAGCCGACGGTCTCCGAGAGCGCCGCGATCGAGCCGTAGCCGTAGTTGTTCACGACGACGAAGGTGATCTTCAGCTGCTCCTGCACGGCGGTGAGGATCTCGCTCGAGAGCATGAGGTACGTGCCGTCGCCGATGAGGCCGAACACGTGGCGGCTGCGGTCGGCGAGCGCGTTGCCGATCGCGCCGGGGACCTCGTAGCCCATGCACGAGTTGCCGTATTCGATGTCGTAGCCCTTGGTGCTGCCGGGGCGCCACAGGCGGTGGAGGTCGCCGGGCATCGAGCCCGCGGCGTTGACGATCACGTCGCGCTCGCCGGCGGCGCCGTTGAGGATGCCGAGCATCTGCCCCTGCGAGAGCGTGGGCGAGCCGTCGAGCTCGATGATGCGGTCCAGCTCCGTGCGCCACTCCGAGGCCGACTCGACGTTGGCCTCGCGCGACTCGACGGGCAGCGACCAGTCGCCGAGCTCCTCGAGCAGCTCCTCGATCGTGACCTGCGCGTCGCCGATGAGAGCGGTGGCCGACTCCTTGTAGGCGTCGATCTCGGCGACGTTGATGTTCACGAACTTGACGTCCGGGTTCTTGAACAGCGTGTTCGACGCGGTGGTGAAGTCGGTGTAGCGCGTGCCGATGCCGATGACGACGTCGGCCTCCCCCGCGGGGATGTTCGCGTACTTGGTGCCGCTCGAGCCGAGGCCGCCCAGGGCGAGCTCGTGCTCGTGCGGGAACGAGGCCTTGCCGGCCTGCGTGACGCCGACGCCGATGCCGGTGGACTCCGCGAGGCGGACGAGCTGCTCGGTGGCCTCGGAGTAGATGACGCCGCCGCCGGCGATGATGACGGCCTTCTTCGCCGAGCGGATGATCTCGGCGGCGCGCTTGATCGACGCGCGGTCGGCGCGGTTGCGGGGCACGTGCCACACGCGGTCGCGGAAGAGGTCCTCGGGGAAATCGTAGGCCTCGGCCTGGACGTCCTGCGGGAGGGCCAGGGTCACGGCGCCGGTGTCGGCCGGGCTGGTGAGGACGCGCATGGCCTCGAGCAGCGCCGGGGCGAGCTGCTCGGGACGCCAGATGCGGTCGAAGTAGCGCGAGACGGCGCGGAACGCGTCGTTGGCGGTGACGTCCATCGCGTAGGGCATCTCCTGCTGCTGCAGGACCGCGCCCGTGGCGCGGGTGGCGAACACGTCCGAGGGGAGCAGCAGGACGGGGAGGTGGTTCACCGAGGCGGTGCCGGCGCCGGTGACCATGTTGGTCGCGCCGGGGCCGATGGAGGTGCTCACCGCGAGCGCGCCGAGGCGGTTGCGCATCTTCGCGTAGCCGATGCCGATGTGCACCATGCCCTGCTCGTTGCGGCCCTGGTAGTACGGGAAGTCCTTCTCGTACTCGAGCATGGCCTGACCCATGCCGCCGACGTTGCCGTGGCCGAAGATGCCGAAGCCGCCGCCGAAGAAGCGCTGGGTTTCACCATCGCGCTCGACGTACTGTGCCTGCAGAAAACGAATAATTGCCTGGCTGACGGTCAGCCGAACAGTTGGATAGGACTTCGACGTCATACCGCAACCACCCTTCCATGAGTCGTGTGTGGTGAGTGTTAAGAGGCTAGCTTTTCGGACTGGAGGAACCTGACGGCGACGTCGGCTCCCGCACGTATTGGAACGTTCCAAAGAAACTACCAGGGCATGGACGCCATGTCTATGAGGTGCGACATACGGTCGGATTTGTCGCACCGCCGCCGGCGGCCCGGCGGCGGCCGCTCCACCGCCGCCGGCGGCCTATCCCTGGGCCGCGCCGAGGCGCTGCGCCGCCTCCCGCAGCGCGGCGAGCACGCGTTCGCGGTGCTCGAGCACCTCGGCCACGATGCCCGAGAGCGAGAGCACGCCCAGCACCGCGCCGCGCCCGTCCTCCCCCGAACCGCCGAGCACCGGCACGCCGAACGCCCCGATGCCGTCGGTCACGTCCTGATCGGAGAAGGAGTAGCCGCGCGCCCGCGTGGCCGCGATATCGGCCCGGAGCTCCCCCTCCTCCACGAGCGTCCGCGCATTGAACCGGCGGCGCTCCGGCACGGCGGCGAAATAGGCGTCCGCGTTCGTGTCGAAGGCGAGCAGCGCCCGCCCGGCCGCCCCGGCGTTGAGCGGCAGGCTCCGTCCGGGCTTGAGCAGCAGCACGCCGATCCCCCGGCCCTGGCGCCAGTCGACGCATACGGCCTCGTGCTCCCGGCGCACCGACAGATAGGCGGTCAGCGACGTCTCCCGCACGAGCCCGGCCAGCACGCTCCCGGCGTCCCGCCACTCGGCCATGGACTCGCGCGCGCGATCGGCCAGGCGCAGCCACCGACGGCTCAGCTGCGCGCGCCCGCCGGCGGCCGGCTCGGTGAGCCCGATCGCCGCCAGCCCGTCGAGCAGCCGGTACACGCTGGGCCGGGGCATGTCGATGCGCTCGGCGATCTCGGCGGGCGAGAGCGCCCCCTCGACGCCGAGCAGGCGCACGATGTCATCGGCCTTGCCGAGCGTCTTGATGGGCTTCATGCCGCCTCCTCCGCTTCCAGGTAGCCGAGGGCGCGGCTGATCTCGCGCGCCGCGACCACGACGCGCTCCGCGGCGGCCGCCTCGACGCCGAGCACGCGCTCCCGCAGCCCGCTCACCGAGATCGCGCCCTCGATCTCGCCCCGGTGGTTGTAGATCGGCGCGCCGATGCCGCCGATCCCGAACGTCACATCCTGATCGGAGATCGTGTAGCCGCACGCCCGGGCCGCCTCCACATCGCGGAGGATCTCCCGCTCCGAGGGGATCGCCTCGCCCCTGGCGCGACGATCCGCGAGCCGCGCGAGCACCGCGCCGCGCTCCTTCTCGGGCATGAAGGCGAGCAGCGCCCGGGGCGCCGCGCCGCTGTAGAGCGGCAGGCTGTCGCCGAGCCGCATCTCGAGCGACTGCACGTCCCGCCCGCCGATGCGCTCGACGCACACCGCGCTGTCCCGGCGCAGCACGCAGAGGAACGCGGTGCCGCGGGTCTCGTCGCGGAGCTGCTGGAGCACCGGCGCCGCGGTGGCGCGCACGTCGAGCTGGTCCTCGAGCAGCCCGCCGATGCGGACGACGTCCACGCCGAGCCGGTAGCGGCCGCGCTTGGACCCGGCGTCTACCCAGCCGAGCGACATGAGCGTGGAGAGCAGGCGGTAGGTCGAGCTCACCGGCTCGTCGACCTCCTTCGAGATCTGCGCCGCCGTCCACTCGCCCTCGCTCTCGAGGGCCGAGATGATCGCCCCCGCCTTCTCGAGGATCGCCATCCCGCCCGCGTCGGTGTCACCAGCCATTGCCCAAGTCTTTCACGCTTCGTCGTCAGTGCCGCCAGTTTATCTCACAAACTAGACAAATTGTCCGTGTTTCAATAAGTTAACTCGACCCGGGTCGTCCGGACCCCATCCCGACGCCCACTCCACCCCCGCACGAAGAAGGAAGCATGGCCAGCTCACCCGAGGTCCGCAGCACGACGGCGCTCAGCCGCGTCGTCACGGTCACGCCCGCCCCCGCGATCGACCGCGTCATCCGCCTCGACGCGCTGACCCGCGGGCTCGTCAACCGGTCGGCCCCGGCCGAGCACTTCCTCGGCGGCAACGGCCTCAACCTCGCCAGGGCGCTCGCCGCCGCCGGTAACCCCACCGCGGCGGTGGCGCCGCTGAACATCGCCCCGGAGTTCGCCGCACAGCCTCCCGGCGCGCACCTGCGGCCGATCCCGATCCGCGAGCGCACCCGCGTGAACTCGGTGATCATCGAGCGCGACGGCACCACGACGAACGTCAACGAGCCCGCCGCGCGGCTCTCCGCCGGGGAATGGGCGGCGCTGCACCGCGAACTCGACTCCGCCGTCCGGGACATCGACGCGGACTGGCTCGTCGTGGGCGGGGCCATGCCCGCGGCCCACGGCACGGACGCCGCGCCCGCCGAGGTCCGCCCCTTCGCGGAGCTGGCGGAGCGAACGGGCGCGCGGCTCGCGCTCGACCTGCCCGCGGCGACGCTGGGCGACTGGCTCGCGCAGGGCGTGCGACCGCACCTCATCGCGCCGAACATCGAGGAGCTCCGGGAGCTCACCGGCCGGCGCATCCCCACGATCGGCGCCGCGGTGGACGCGGCCTTCGCGCTCCTGCGCTCGGGCGTCGAGCACGTCTTCGCAACGCTCGGCCATCGGGGCGTGCTGCTCGTCTCCCGCACCGCGCAGCACTGGGCCCGCACGGCGCCGGTGCGCCCGGTGAACACCACCGGCGCGGGCGACGCGACGCTGGCCGGCCTCCTGCACGGCTGGCGCGGCGATGGGGACCCGGATGCGGTGCGCGCGGCGCTCGCGACGGCCGTGCGCTTCGGCCGCGCCGCCGTGCTCACGGCGAGCCCGACGATCAACCCCGAGGTCATCCCCTCCGTCCCGGTCGAGATCGGCGAGCCGGTCCCCACGGCGCGGCTGGACTGATGGGGCCGCGCATCGCCTGCGCGATCCCGGTGGGCATCGAATGTCACGACATGCGGACATCCTCCGCCGGTCCTAGACTGTCCCGGTGCTGACCTTGCTCCCCGAACTCCCCGCCTACGCCTGGGCGCTGCTCGTCTGCGCCGGCTTCTTCGTCGGCATCTCCAAGACGGCGCTGCCGGGCATCTCCACGATCTCGATCGCCATCTTCGCGGCGCTCATGCCCGCGAAGGAGTCGACCGGGGCGCTGCTGGTCCTGCTCATCGTCGGGGACGTCTTCGCGCTACTCGCGTATCGGCGGCACGCCGACCGCAAAGCCCTGATCCGGCTGATCCCCGCCGTCGCCGCGGGGCTGCTGCTGGGGGTGCTGTTCCTCTGGCTCGCCGACGACTCGGGCGTGCAGCGCGTCATCGGCGTCGTGCTGCTGCTCGTGGTCGCCGTCACCCTGTGGCAGCGCTACCGCTCCCCCAAGGAGCCGAGCGACCGTGCGGCCCTCGCCTCGCGCATCGGCTACGGCGCGCTCGGCGGCTTCACGACCATGGTCGCCAACGCCGGCGGCCCCGTCATGTCGATGTACTTCGTCGCGGCGCGCTTCCCCGTCAAGGCGTTCCTCGGCACCGCCGCCTGGTTCTTCGCGATCGTGAACCTCGCCAAGCTGCCCTTCTCGATCGGCCTCGGGCTCATCACGCCCGGCGGTCTGCTCGTGGACCTCGTGCTCATCCCGGGCCTCATCGTCGGCGCCTTCGTCGGCCGCTGGATCGCGAACCGCATCAAGCAGGAGCTCTTCGACGGCATCGTGCTCGTGCTCACGGTGCTCGGCGCGGTCTACCTCATCCTCTAGGCCAGCCGCGGGATCGCGCCGGCGCCGGGCTTCGCAGCACCGCACCATCCACTAGGATCACGACCATGCCGTCCGATGACACTCCCCAGTCGCGCCGGACCGTCACGATGGCGGATGTGGCCAAGGCGGCCGGGGTCTCGCGACAGCTGGTATCGCTCGTCATCCGCAATCAGGGGTACGTGGCGCCCGGCAAGCGCGCGCTCGTGCTCGAGACCGCCGAGCGCCTGGGGTACCGGCGGAACCACCTCGCCGCAGGCCTCGCGGGGCAGCGGACCTTCGCGCTCGGCATGGTGACTCTGGACATCCACAACCAGGTCTACGCGGACTTCGCCGAGGGTATCGCCCGGGTCACCGCCCCTGCCGGGTACCAGCTGCTCCTGGCAGTCGGCGGACCGGATGAGGAGAGCCGGAGGAAGAACATCGATTCGCTCGTGGGGCTGCGGGTCGACGGCCTGCTGGTCGCCGATCACAGTTCGGCAGGGCTCGAGATTCAGGAGCTCCTCACGAGCACGCCGTGCGTGTCGCTGGGCGAGGTGTCCTCATCCGAGCGGGTGGACTCCGTTGCAGGCGATGACCGTCTCGGCGCACGGCTCGCGACCGAGCACCTCATCGATCAGGGACACCGACGGATCGCGTATATCGCGGGCCCCGTGACGCAGCAGAACAGCGCCCGGCGCGGAGGATACAGGCATGCGATGTTCTCGGCCTCGCTCGCCCCGTTCGAGCTGGACGGGGACGCGTCGGAGGCCGCCGGGGCGGCTGCGCTGACGCACATGTCGGAGACGGGTACGCTGCCGACCGCCGTCGTCAGCTACAACGACTCGACGGCCATCGGCGTCCTCGCGCGGGCGCAGGAGCTCGGCCTGCGAGTTCCCGAGGATCTGGCGGTGACCGGATACGACAACACCCGCGGTGCGGGATACCCCGGAGTGGAGCTGACCTCTGTCGACCAGCGCTCGAAACGGATCGGCGCCGAAGCCGCGGCGCTGCTGCTCGAGCGTATCGCGCAACCCGACAAGCAGGGCCGGACGGTGGTGCTCGAGCCCGAGTTGGTCGTCCGGCGTTCCTCCCTCCGCCCGGCGACCTGACGCGCTATCGGGCCGCGACCGGGGCGGCGCGTGCTCAAAGGTTCAGCACCAGCTTCGGACACTTCGCGCGGGAGACGCACACCATCATGCAGTCGTTCCGGTCCTGCTCCTCCTTGGTGAGGACCGAATCGCGGTGGTCCACCTCCCCGGCGAGGACCGCCGTGTCGCAGGTTCCGCAGGTTCCCTCTCCGCAGGACGACAGGACGTGCACGCCGGCCGCCTCCAGCGTGTCCAGCACTGATCGATCCTTCGGCACGGTGAGCCGATATCCCCGCTGGGCCAGCTCGACCTCGAACTCGGTGTTCTCCGAATCGTCGAACTGCTTCGGCGTGAACCGCTCGACGTGCAGGGATCCCCTCGGCCACGAGGCCTCGCAGATCTCCTCGATCGCCTCGGTGAACGGCGCGGGACCGCACGTGTAGACGGCTGTCCCCTCCCGGGGGCTCTGCAGCACGTCGGGGAGCGATATCCTCCCGTGCGTGTCCCGGGGCCAGAACGTGACCCGGTCGCCGTACTGCCCGAACTCTTCGCGAAGCGCCATGGTCTCGAGCCTGCGCCCGCAGTAGATCATCCGCCAGGGCTTGCCCCGACGATGGACCTCGCGGGCCATCGCCGCGATCGGGGTGATGCCGATACCGCCCGCGATGAAGAGGTACCGCTCCGAGTCGACGAGTTCGAAATGGTTCCTCGGGCCGCGGATCTTCACGATGCTCCCCTCGGACACCTCCTCGTGCATGTGCCGGGAGCCGCCCCGCCCTCGTTCTTCTTTCAGCACTCCGATCGTGTAGGAGCTGCGATCGCGCGGGTCGCCGCAGAGCGAGTACTGCCGCTCGAGGATGTCGTTCATGACCACGTCGATATGCGCGCCCGGGGACCAGTCGGGCAGCGGCTGTCCGTCGACGGGCGTGAGCGTGAGGAGCGCGACGCCTTCAGCGGCGTCTATGCGCTTCGCGACGCGCACGGCGATCTCGTTCGCCCGGGCGGGAGCCGCCATCGGGGCGGAGGGCGAGGCCGCCGCCGCGGACGGCGCTTCCTCGTTCCGCGGCTCGGTTGCCACGGGGGCATCGAGGAAGCGGACCGGCACCCGGTCGAAGACGTAGGCGTTCGGGGTCGTGACGTATCGCTCCGGGTCGCCGGCGAGTTCGAACATCCCGCCTCGAGCGACCATCTGCTCGAGCGCCACGGTGGCTTCGAGACGTGCGAGCGGATTGCCCAGGCACCCGTGCAGCCCTTCGCCGAACCCCAGGTGCGGCGCGGGCGGACGGTGGATGTCGAACTCGTCCGGGTTCTCGAACTTCGACTCATCACGGTTCGCCGAACCGAGGATGAGGAACACGCGCTTGCCTTTCGGGATCGAGACGCCGTCCACCTCGATCTCGCGGCTCGTGGTCCGAGCCGTCACCTGGAAGATGGTCCGATACCGGAGCGACTCCTCGACGGCCCGGGGGATCAGCGTCGGATCCTCGTGCAGGGCGCGCTGCTGCTCCGGATGCCGTGCGAGCTGTTCGAAGAGCGTGGAGATCTGACCCGCGGTGGTCTCGACCCCGCCCAGATAGAGGGCGAAGGCCACGCCGACCGCCTCGGCGGCGTAGTCGAACTCCTCGGGGGCGAGCGGCTCGCCGTCGATCTCCGCCTGCACGATCCGTGTGAGGACATCGTCCTGCGGGTTGCGCCGGCGCTCGCGCAGCAGTTCGGCCAGGTACTCGCGGAGCTCTCGCGACGACTCCCTCGCGAAGTCGGTCAGCTCCGGCGTGCCGGGCTCCCTGTGCTTGATGCCGTGGGTCCATTCCACGAACTGCTCGCGGATCTTCCCGTGAGGCATGCCGAAGAAGTTGTAGAAGACCTCGAAGGGGATCGGCCACGCGAACTCGTCCGAGAGATCCACTTCGCGACGACCGGCGAATCCGTCGATGAGCCCGTCGCAGACTTTCCTGACCTCCTCGGTCAGCCCCTTGATCGTCCGCGGCATGAACGAGCGCTGCACTACGGAGCGCAACTGGTCGTGCCGGGGGTTGTCGATGTTCGGGATCATCCCGGGATAGCCGCTCTGCTCCTGCTCGAAGTCGTCGATGTCGACACCCTGGAAGTTCAGCAGCGATTCGTGGTCCTTGAGCGCCGCTCGGACATCGTCGAACCGGCTCAAGGCGTAGAAGTCCCACTTCTCGTTGTAGTACACGGGAGCTTCGTTGCGAAGCCGCCGGTACGCCGTGAACGGATCGCGCTGGAACTCATCGGTGAAGGGGTCGTAGATGGGGTCGTACTCCGACTCCACGTAGGGCTTTTCGATGTTGATCGCCATTGATTACTCGTCTCTCTACGGTGTGCGCAGTATTGGCGCGCGCCAATACTGCGGAATGCTAGCCAGCACGTCTTGCGAGGTCAAGCCGATTTCGGCAGCTTCAAGCCGGGAATCTCTTGTCTTGACAATAGTATTAGCGCGCGCCATGATTGGGGCGCCGGGGCAGTGCCTCCGGCGCGAGATGACAAAGGAGTCGCAATGACGCAACACTCAGAAATCCCCGAGGCGAGGCCCGCGCTGCCAGCCCTCCGCCCGGGTCCGCATCGCAAATACCTGGTCCGCGTGACCATGATCGCCACCATCGGCGGTCTGCTCTTCGGCTATGACACCGGGGTCATCAACGGCGCGCTGCTGCCGATGACCGAGGAGCTCGGCCTGACCCCGCTTACCGTCGGCATCGTCACGAGCTCGCTCCTGTTCGGGGCCGCGGTAGGCGCGTTCGTCTTCGGCCGCCTCGCCGATGTCCTGGGCAGGCGCAAGACGATCCTCCTGCTCGCCCTGGCGTTCTTCTTCGGCTCGTTGATCTGCGTATTCGCACCGAGCTTCGGCGTCATGGTGGTCGGCCGAGTGCTGCTCGGTCTCGCGGTCGGCGGTGCGTCCGGGGTCGTGCCGGTGTTCCTCGCCGAGATCGCGCCGTTCGAGGTGCGCGGTTCGCTTTCCGGGCGCAACGAGATGATGGTCATCATCGGCGCGTTCCTCGCCTTCGTCGTCAACGCGATCATCGGCAACGTCTGGGGTCACATCGACGGCGTCTGGCGCGTCATGCTCGCCGTCTGCCTCATTCCCGCCGCAGCGCTGTTCATCGGCATGCTGCGGGTCCCGGAGTCGCCTCGATGGCTCGTCGAGCGCGGCCGCAACGATGAGGCTCTCGAGATCCTCAAGCGGATGCGCTCCGAGGACCGAGCCGAAGCCGAACTCGCCGAGATCATGTACACCACGGCTCAGGCGAAGGCGAATGCCGAGAAGACCAGCGGCTGGCGCGACATCCTCGCGAACAAGTGGCTGCGCCGCATCCTGCTCATCGGCATCGGCATCGGCGTCTTCCAGCAGCTCACCGGCATCAACACGATCGTGTACTACGGGCAGACCGTGCTCATCGAGGCCGGCTTCGACCGGAACGCGGCGCTCATCGCCAACGTCGCGCCGGGGCTGATCGGCGTCATCGGCGGGTTCATCGCGCTGTCGCTGATGGAGCGCATGGATCGCCGGAAGATGTTCATCATCGGCTACGGAATGGTCACGCTCTGCCACGTCCTCATCGCCCTCTCGACGATGCTCCTCGAGCAGGGAACCGCCGTTCGCCCGTACGTGATCCTCCTCCTCATCGTCCTATTCGTCGGGTCGATGCAGACGTTCCTCAGCATCTCCACCTGGGTCATCCTCTCGGAGATCTTCCCCCTGCACATGCGCGGGTTCGGAATCGGCGTCGCGGTGTTCTGCCACTGGATCGCCAATGCGACGGTAGGGCTCGTATTCCCCTCCGTCGTCGAGGGAATCGGCATGGTCGGCTCCTTCTTCGGCTTCGGCGTGCTCAACCTCATCGCGCTCGCGTTCGCGCTCAAGTTCATTCCCGAGACCCGGGGCCGCACCCTCGAGAAGATCGAGGAGGACGTCTCCACCGGGGCGATCCACACCCGCTGAGAGTCGACGCTCCACACCCCGGGACTGCGCGATGCGGTCCCGGGGCCGAACCTCAACCGACCACTGGAGAGGAAGCATGTATACCCCCGACGCCGAGGCGAAGACGTTCATCGCCGACTACATGAACGAGAGCCAGCCCGAAGCACTCCTCGATATCGCGCGCATGACCTTTCCCGAGGCGGCCTCGGCCAGGCTCGTGGATTTCACGGGCGCCGAGTTCCTGCTCGAGCTGGAGCTTCCCGATGGGACTTCCGTCCGCGGTTTCGCGTGGCCGGAGCCGCTGACCCGGCGCCAGGACATCCGCGAGCACCTGCAGACGCTGCAGTGGCAGGCCCAGATGTCGCCCTCTCCGACGCCGTCGCCGACGGGTATCGTCGAGTGGGAGGACCTCAGCGATCACCTGCCCGATAGCGACGGGTGGATGCATTCCGGCATCGCCGTGGACGAGGCCGGGACGATCTTCTGCGCCCACCCCGATGGCGGTGCGCTCATCGCGATCGAGGCGGTCGTCGGGAGCCGGATCATCCCCACGGGATTCGCGGAGCTGCACGGCATCTCCTGTGCCGGTGCGCCCGGCGTCCTGGCCGTCGCGGACCCCGGTTATCGGGCTCTTCTCGAACGAGGGTGTAGTCCGTTGAGCGCGTCGCTGTCCGTGTAGGAG
>NZ_FUIC01000038.1 GCF_900163695.1 Gulosibacter sp. 10 | reverse complement strand
GACCTTCCCCCCCCCCCCAGTGCTCGCGGAGGTCGTGGAGGTTGAAGGCGTTGTGCCGCCAACTCTGGCCGCACGTGCCCCCGAACGCTCCATCCGCTTCCTGCCATCGGTACTGCCTGCAATCCGCGCAGCGCACCCACTCGGCCGCACCGAAGGAGTCGCGGGCGAAGGTCACGCCGTGCTCCTCGAGGTCGCACACGTCGCCGTGGTCGATGGCGAGCACGCCGAACGCCCGGTCGTTGGCGCGGTCGTCAGTGGTCAGTAGCGTTCCGCCGACGACGAATGCCTGCCTAGCGTCCCGTGCGAGCGCCCTGCGCACCTTGGGGGGCTTCCGCCCGTAGCTCGGCCTGCGTCGTAGCGGCCTTGACCTCGACCCAGAACGCGCCGTCCACGAGGAAGTCGGGGATGTATCCGTCGAAGTCGAGCGGTTCGTATTCGTACTCCCAGCCGATGAGGTCGAATAGCGCCGCCCAGCGTGCTTCAGTGCGGGAGCGGAACCGGACGCCGTTGTAGATGGTGGGGATGCCCTGATGGGATTCAGCCTTGCTCATGTCCTTTCTCCTCCGTGAGGGTCGATGCGTTGGTGCCGTGGATGGCGCGGTAGAGGGTGGAGAGGCCGACCTTGTGGAGGGCCTGCAGGTCGCGGTAGGTGTACTCGCCCGATTCGTACTGTGCGACGAGCTGCCTTCGTTGCTCGGCGGTGAAGGCGGGTGGGCGTCCGTGCCCTCGGCGGTTCTCAGTGGTAGCCATTGGTCCTCCCTGCGGCGGTTGCTTGAGCGATGTTTCAGAAGACGAGGTCGTCGGCATCGAGCGCATCGGCTTCCTCCTCGTTCGGGGTTGCGGCGGTGGCGGTCAGGTCGTTGAGCGTGAGCCCTTCGGCCATGAGCTGTGCCTGGATGCTGCGGAGGATGGCGGCCTTGCGGTCGTCGGTGCTCATCTCCGAGTCCCGCTGATCGTCGAGCGTGCGGAAGCGGACGCCGCGAACGAACGTGGCGACGGTGGGAATCGCCGTCGAGCGCGGGCGGTAGAACTCGTCGTCCTCCGCCTGCGCGGGCATGGAGCGGGTGTAGGCCTTGTGGCGACCGCGCACGCGCTCAGCGCCCGACTGGGCGTACACCTCGTGCTGTTCAAGCATGGCCAGGAAGGAGCGCTTGCTGTCCATGCCCTGCCCGCTTCGGCGCATCTGGGCGGCGTAGGAGGTGTAGAGGTCGTCCAGCGTGATGAACGATTCGGGGTCGTCCATGATGGATTCCTGCCACCACTGGCCGATCTTGTCGTTGGACCCGCGCCACTCGTCGCGGGCCTTGACCATTGAGTCGGTCATGGGCGGCTCCTGCTGTCCGCGCTTGTACCAATCGACCGCGCCGCGCACGGCCCAGGCGAGGGCTGCCTCCTGCACGGCGGTGTTGGGAGTCCACTGCGCGACGCGGGGATCTCCCACCCGGTGGTTCTCGCCCGCAATGAGCGCGGCGGACTTCACGAACTTGTAGGGCATGGGGACCACCTTGAGGCGTCGCCAGGTGCCGTGCTCCATCTCGGAGACGCTGGGAGGTGGTTGGTGTTGATGAGGCTCGTGGCGATGACGCGGAACTCCTCCTCGGCCTGGTACTTGTGTGGGGCGCGGAGCACCTGCGACCCGGAGAGGCGCTTCACGATGTAGGCGTCCAGGTGCTTGCTGTCTGGAAGCTCTTCGAACAGCGCCAGGCGCAGGCCCTTGAACACCATGAGGCTGTGGTCGTTCGCCCCGGAGGAGCGAAGGAGCACGTTGGCGGAGGGGTTCGTGGCGTAGTCGCCGGCGCACGCGCGGGTGGTGTCGATGATGGAGGACTTACCGTTGGAGCCGTCGCCGTGGAAGAAGTAGATGCTGGCGTCCGTGGGCTGGTGGCCGGTGAATGCCTGCCCCACGATGGTCTGCACGTACTCGCGGGTGTCGGCGGAGATGGCCTCGAGGATGGTGGTCCACCCCGCGTGCTCAGCATCGGGCAGGTAGCGCACGCCGGTGCGGCGCATGAAGTAGTCCTCGGGCTTCGCCTCGCGTAGCTCACCGGTGCGCAGGTCGATGGCCCCGTTGGCGGCGAGCATGACATCCGGGTTGGCGTCGAACACCAGGGAGGACACGGCGAGCTCCTCGGCTGCCGAACCCATGATGTTCTTGCACACTGCCACGCTATGCAGGCGGCGGGTGGCCACCTCGTCGGCGGCGGTTCCGCGGTCAACTGCGTCGTCGTAGACGGCCTTGAAGTAGCTCTTCGCCCACTGGCTCACGGTCTCGCCGGATTCCTTGCGCCACGCCCCGGTGGTGGGCTCGTACACTGCCCAGGCGCGCCACTCGGTCACGTAGGCAGTCGTGCTGCGGAGCTTGTCGGCAAACAGGGGTGCGAGGTTGTCCTCGGTGAAGTAGTTCTTCGTGAAGCCCTCGCCGTCCTTCTGGGCGGCCGTCGCGGTGGCAGAGCGGGTTTCGGCAGTCACGTTCACGGGCTCGTATTCGGGTACGTAGTTGGCTGCACCCTCCTCCACCGTGCGGGGCACCGTGCGCTCGATCTCATCCATCGGCAGGCCGCAGGCGATTCCCGCACGCGTCATGGCCGCCGTCACCGCGTGCGTGGGCGCACCGGCGGCTGCGGCCGCGTAGGTCTGCCGGTACAGGGTGTCGTTCCGGCTCCCCGGCGCTGCGTTCATGACCTTGAGCGCGGCCTTGTCGAGCACGCGCTTGGCCTTCATACTCGGGAAGTCGTAGGGCAGTTCCTCCCCGCTGTGCGCCGGTGCAGCCGCAGGCTTGGGCTCGGGCTTGGCGGTGAGCTTCGTGAACAGCCAGTCGGGTAGCTCCGCGATGGGCGCGGCGTGCTTGATGGCGTATTTGCCCTTGCCCTTGCTGCGGTCGTCCTTGTCGCGCCAGACGGTGGAGCCTGGGCCGACGACCTGCCCGCCCTTGGCACGCACGTCGATGCCGGTGCCCAGCACCTTCTCCACGGAGTTGCGGATGTTGGCGTATCCCCCGCGCTGGGCGTCCGTGATGCGGTAGTAGCGGTGCTCTCCACCGTTGGGGGTGGAGACGGTCAGCGTCGCGGGATTCTCGTTGCCCTCGGTGAGCTTCGCCCAGGAGTCAAAGCCGTTTACGCCGGTCGCCTTGGTGTCCAAGTCGATGACGACGAGCCCGGCGCGCCCGCAATTGACCCCGTAGCCGGTCGTGTTGCGGCGCTCGTCCTCCGTGAACTCATCCCACACCTTCTGCTGCTAGTGCTTCATGGTGGGGCCCTTGTTGAAGTTCTTCAGGGGAAGCCCGAAGCGGCGGAGCTTGGCGATGATCTGGTCGTCTGTAGCCATGTCGATGTACCTCGTTCGTCTCGTGGCACCCGTTGCGAGCGGGGAGGCGCCACGAGGGAATATCGGAACTACGTCTTCGCAGGTCAGGCGACTCTCAAGCGAAAGGGCGGCGCCTCGGGAGAGGAGACAGGCGAGGCAAAGCCACTCGATCCCGAAATGCCGCCCTCAAGGTCGCGGGCCGCCGCCAGCGCCTTGCGCGTATGGCACCAATATCGAGCCCAGAGAGCGGCCGCTGTCGGCCTTGGCAGAGTGGAGCCGACGAGCGGAGCACCTGTGACGGGATGTGCCGCAACCGTGAGCAAACGCGGCACGGGTTCTATGACGCTATTACGTCGTTTTTGCGGAGGTGTGACGGGTGTACCGCAAAGAACCGGAAACTTTTCTCCTAGAGCCGTATTCCATAGCCATTACAGCTCTCTTATGCCAGCGGTTTTATGGAAAGTAACGGCACCCCGTCACACCCTGCTCAGAGGACGCTATAGCGTGCTCAAACCCGTGCCGCGTTTTGAGAAGTAACGGCACACCAGCGGCACACCCCTACGAGGTTGCGGTGAGGCTGTCCGCTCTCCGCTCAAAACTCGCACGTGTACGCGGGGACGCGCCCGTGAGTGCCCAAGCGGGCACAAAAAGGCGCCAATCTTTCGACCGGCGTCTCTTTCTGAAGGCAAACACGCAACGCCAGGAGAATTTCGTGAATGAGTGTTCCGCTCGGGACTTCAATGTTGTTCCGCGATCTGATCCCTCACTGCGCTTACGCGAAAGCTAAACTTCTTCGCGCAGACACTTAGGGTGACGCGAAGTCGCCCCTTCGGGCGGAACTTTCGAACCGGCTGGCGGTTGATCCTCTCCCACGTCCTTCCACTGGCGTCCTGGAATCGGATACGAAAGCTCTCAGTCGCACCGAGGTAGTCAGTAGGAAAATGCACACCGACCTTAAACTCGGCATGTGGCGCAATATCTGGCCAGGAATTGGGCACAGGGACTACCGTTCCGTCTCGCCTCAAGATGTCCACAGATTCAATGAAGAACGTCTCATCGCTGGTGGACACCAAATGTAGGTCCACCAAGACGGACTCTTCTGTGGTGACTAACTCAACCCCGGTCCCGCCGCTTTTTGCTCTGAGCTGCGGGTTGCCAGCGAGAAAAATCTTTGGAGCTTCGCCAGTCACTCGGTCTGGGAGAATCTGGATTGGCACTGGAGGCTTCACAATGGATAGCAACCTCGCCTGGGCGATCTCCTTATCTCGGATGCTCTGCCGGTACAGAAATACGGCCCATAGGAAGGCCGCAGCCGTTCCGACAGCACCTACCCACTCGGGGACAGACCCCCAGATCACATCCATGTTCCTAACCCTACGCCCAACGCTCGTCGGCCCTCGCCACTGTGCGCCGATGTTACTTGCGCGGTCGCGGCACCCTCCACTGTCCGCGCCGCTCCTTCGTGAACCTGGGGAAGAGGTAGGCGCACATGTGCTCTTCGTAGGCCGCGCTGGCTGCCTCCCTCGTGTCGAAGTGGTCGCGCTCGAGGTAAGTGCACCCCTTCTCGTGGCACACCTCCGGCTCGCCGTTGTGGTAGTTCAGGTGGTAAATGAGCTTGGGCTGTTGCTTCGCGGGCACGGCATCCTCCTCGCCGAAGTGTTCGATGGTCCTTCGTGAATAACGGAGCGGTCTAGTAGCTCCCGGCTACTAGCGTCAGAGAGCCGGGCGCTACTAGAGACGCGCGCTCCGAAAAAAGAAGACGGTCGCTCTCAGGGGGCGCGGGCGACGAACCGCTGCGCCGCTCGCTCGCCCCACTGTGATCCGGTGCTTCGTTCTCGTGGCACTTTCGCGAACTGACTTTTTGGAAGCTTCGGCAGTTGGAGCTTTCGTCGATGTTAGATACACGCTGACGAGCCGGGAGAGCCTGGGGAGTTGGCCCAGTGAACTTCGGGATGTTTCTTGGAATGGTGAGCCCCACTTGCTCCAAGCGAGCGTCAGTAGGGACCGGTGCTCCAATGGCAGCCCCAAGCTGGCGAGGAGTGCACGTCCCACTGGCGCGAAGCGCGAGGGGCCGGAAGTTGTAGGAACGGGGGATGGCTCCCCAGGTTCATGCGGGGCGTCAGTGGCCTCCAGTACTGGAAGCACTTCCGGAAGCCTCCAAGAAGGGTGCGCTTCGCGGTGGCTTTCAGAGGCTTTCAGAAGCGCGCTAGCGCTGCTGCTTCCCTCCCCCCGTTCCGTCTGCGTGAGGGTGGGGCGCATCAGAATCGAGAGTTCGATGGTCGTTCCATCCCTAGTCCACGGCGGAGTCTCCACCCCGATATTCACCGCCACACGACGATGAGGGAGGCGCGAGACATGGCTACAGACATCACGAACCCGTTCTTGGACGACGAGGACGAGCTAGATTCCCGGCTGGTCGACGATGAGCAAGCGGCGGAGAACGACGTTGAGGCCACCACAGAGCGACGACCGTGGGAGCGCGACTACACGGCCGAGGAGCGCGCCGACATGGCCGCGAGGCGGGCCGCCGGTGAGCTGCTACCCGGCCATAAGCGGGCATCCACCTACCGCCGCCGCGACATCACCGACAGAGACTTGCAGCTACTAGCATTCATCGCACGGTTCAAGTACGCCACCGAGGCGCAGCTCGCCATGCTGTCGAACGTGCTGCCGAAGACGGCCTACAAGCGCATGATGGGCCTTCGAGAGTTGGGCATGGCGGCGTGTGAGCACGTGCCGGGGGGCGAACCGCGTGTGGTTCGCCACGGCCAAGGCGTTGCGGTGGCTCGCGGAGGCTCGCTACATCAACCTCGGCGACGTGGCGGAGGTCTGAAACGTCGCTCTCGGGTCACTCGGGCACACCCTCGCGGTCAACCAAACGGCGCTCTGGCTCATGCGTGGGTACCCCGTGGAGGACAGCTCCTCATCGCTTCGGATGCCGTACTCCCTGGACTCGCTCGTCAGCGAGTACATGATTCGCAGTGTGTGGGGCGCGTTGAAGGCCTCACGGATGGACGACGTGAAGAAGTCCGATGAGGGGTACGTGGGAGCCGCACGACACGATGCGATGTGGCGGGCCGTGGAGGCCGGGAAGGTGGCCCCGCCGACGCCCACCGCCGCGAACCCTCGCTTTGGACCATTGCCGTGAAGAACGCGAAGAGCAAGAAGGCCAAGCAGTCGCACCAACCCGACCTGGTGGTCAACTGCGAAGCCCTACGTGAAGGTAGCGAGCCCGTCTCCATCGCCTTCGAGATCGAGCTGACGGCGAAGAACAGGGGAGAGACGGCGAGCATTCTTCGCTCGTTCAAGGAGGATGAGACGCGCTACGCGCAGATCGTGTGGGTGGTCCAGTCCGAAGACGTGCGGAAGCACATCAAGGAGGAGGACCAGGGCATCGGCATGATCGAGACCGGCCGCATGAAGGCTCTCCCGCTCCTCGGCGTGGACGGCGAGCCGTTCACCGCCCCGCCTGGCGGCTGTAACCTCCGCCGCTCGATGAACGCCGCTCCCGCCTGAGAGTGGCGTTTTTTCGTACCGTCGACTCCCCTCAACAGTGAATGGCTGGCGTGGCCGACAGCCGTAGGATTGGATGAGCAGAGGCACGATTGAGGTGTTGGCTGCCTCCCACAGGACGGCGCCATCTGCTCGGCTAGGTATGTGTGTCCGTGGCATGGCTTAATGTTCGTGGGGAGGCTCATGCCCGTGGGCCCAGAAAGGCGCAAATGGAATCCCTGGCTAGCAAGACTCGACACAAGTGTTTCATCTCCTACCACCACGCCGACGAGGATGAAGTTCAGCAGTTCATTCAACATTTCGATCACGACCGTGATGTACTGATCGCGCGCGGCATAGGTGCCAGCATGTCAGGCGACATCATCAACAGCACCAACGCGGACTACATCAAGCAGCAGATTCGCGCCAAATACCTCAGCGGCACGACTGTCACCATTGTTCTCGTCGGCCGGGAAACCTGGAAGAGGCGCTTTGTGGACTGGGAAATCGCAGCTTCGCTCCGGAACACATCAACCTCGTTGGCGAGTGGGCTACTGGGGATCACTTTGCCGTCTGCGGCGAGTTTTTCCGGCAAGAAGCCGCCAGCCCGCCTGGACGACAACACCGATGGCAAGGATGGCTACGCGGTCTGGTGGCAGTATCCGAGCGAAGCTCAGGGCCTCGCAAATATGATCGAGACGGCGTACGATGCGCGTACCAGCAAGTCGCACTTGCGTGACAACAGTCGTTCGCTGAGACTTCGAAACGCCTCATGAAACAGCCCCTGACATTGACCGATAGCGACCTCCCGGATGTGTGGCGGGTCGCGGACACGGAGTCGGGTAAAGGTCAGAGATTGGCATTGCGTCTCACCATCGCCAAAGCGGGCGGTGGAGTTCTAGCAGCCCTCGGTGGTGCTATTTCAATAGGTGAAGTTGGCCTTGCCGTGGGGGCTTGGATCATTCTCGTGGGCTTCGTTGCTGCGCTCGCGAGTGAAGTGGTTTCGTGGATATTTCAGCCAGAGCGCGCATGGTACGACGGTCGCGCAGTAGCGGAGTCAGTGAAGACGCTATCTTGGCGGTACTCCATCTGCGCCGAGCCTTTCCTTCCGACGCTTGCTGAGCCTGAAGCCACCGACCTTCTGCGAAGGCGCGTTGATTCGGTTACTGCCGAGCTTTCGGAGCAGATCGAGTTCACTGGGGACAACCCCGTCGTGACTCCTGGCATGAACCGACTACGCGAGCAGCCGTTCGTTCTTCGGCGCGATGCGTACATTGAAGGCCGGACAAAAGAACAACAGAGCTGGTACGCCTGGAAGGCTAAGTTCAACCGGAACCAGTCCCGAACCTGGCGGGTGCTGCTGATCTTCACTGAGATTGCTGCTGTGGCACTTGCTCTCGCGAAAATCGTGGGCGGGTGGCCGGTAGATTACGCAGGGCTCTTGGGCGCCGCTATTGCTGCCGGTGCCGCTTGGGTGGCTGTCAAGCAGTTTTCGCCTCTGGCTTCCGCATATTCGGTGGCGTCCAAGGAACTCGCCATCCAAGCTGACAAGCTTCGAACAGTTGAGGAGGAAGACTGGGCCCTAGTCGCCGCCGACGCTGAAGAAGCAATTAGTCGCGAACATACAACCTGGCTCGCATCACGTACAGGGATCACGCGACGCCTAAGATGATCTGGATTAACTGCCATTTTTGAGATCGGCTGATGAACGCCGCCCCCTCTTGGGAGCGGCGTTTTTCGTGCGCTCAGGGCGGGTGTCACCAATCGCTAGCAAGCACCTGGTCCGCTCGCCACCGGGAGGCCCACGCCCCACCGCAGCACAGGCATGTCGCCTATCGCATGCCGAAAACAAGCGTCCTGATATTCGCCGCGCCAACAACTGCGGAATGCGCGGACGTACGCGATGACTACATACGGATACGCACGGGTCTCCCGAGCCAAACAGGACGGCGAAAACCAACGGCAGTTCCTCGAAGCCCAGAGGTGCGACGAGGTCGTCCTCGAAACCGACACGGGCAAGAGCGACCGGCGCACGGAGTTCAACAAGCTGCTAGAGCGAGTCACCGAGGGCGACAGAGTGGTGGTGCGACAGCTCGACCGCCTCTCCCGCCGCACCGAAACGCTCGTGCGCATCAGGCGGCAGTTCGAGGAACAGAAGGTCGTGCTGGTCGCGGACGGGAAGGCCTACGACTTCGCCAGCTACACCGGCCGCATGCTCTTCGGCGTGCAGGCCGTCATGGCGGAGTACGAGTCGGACCTCAACGGTGAGCGCGTGAGAGCGGCGGTGTCGGTTCGGAAGAAGAACGAGGGCTACGACAACGTGGGCCGACCCACGGCGCTCTCAGCCCGGAAGAAGCCCGGAGTGTACTGGGCCATCGAGCGCGGGGAGTCCAAGTCGAGCCAGGCAGCCCGCTATGGGGTCGCTCGCTCCACGGTGGCGAAAGCCTACGAAGAGGTGCGCGCTAAGAAGGAGGGAGCAACGCCATGATCGGGAAGTTCATCGCCAGGCACAAGCTCAGCGTCTTCCTCGCGTTCGCGGGCGGCATTCTGTGGTTCGCGACCGGCGACGTGTGGTTCTTCGTCATTGGCCTGGGCTTCGTCGTCCTCGCCGCGACGTTCACCAAGCTGTTCCGCACCATCCTGTGGCTCGCGCTGGCCGTCTACGCGGGCTATGCGATTCCCAACGGGTGGATCTTCGCCGTCGCACTGTTCGCGCTATTCATGGTGTTCCGGCTGTTGCGCGGCATCACGCCCATCGGCGATTTCGGGAAGGGCAAGCCCGGAAAGTAGGCGTGGCGGCGAACGGCGGTGAGTGATCGGCTCGCCGCCGTTTTCCACGCGCTCACAGGCAGTAGTCTGCGGTCTCCCGCGATTGTGGTGACGACGCGGGCAATTGCGCGGGGGCGCTCGGCGGGTCGTGGAACGGGAATAGCTGCGCGCAAGCGTCCTGGAACGGCGGCTTGGTCTTGATGAAGCCTATGAGCATCATGATGATGAACCCGGCAAGGAGCGCATCTGCGAGAGCGAGCACGATGTTTGACATGCCCACCGACAGGCTTAAGAGGATGCCGAGTGAGTTGAGCTTGTGAAAGACGACATCCGCTGCGTGGCCGGTACCGCCGCCGAACACGGCGCGGGTGATGGTTTGCGTCATCCGACGACGCGCGCTGCTCAGGCTGCGGTTTCTGTTTCGGCCGGGCCTGAGCGTGGCTTCGCGTAGTTCGCGAGTCGTTCTCACGCTCGCAGGTGCTCCTTCTGCAGCCGGCAGGAAGTTAGTGCAGCTTGCTTAGCTCGACGGAGAAAGCGATGCGTTCTCGAAAATTTTTGCCGTCAGTTCAGGCACGATGTAGTGGGGTGACGCCTGGGGTGTCATGGCAACACTCGTTCGAGGAGTCCATCGCTATAGTTGGGGAAGCTCCTCAGGGGTTCAAATCCCCTATCCTCCGCAGCAGGAAGCCCCCGGGAGACCGGGGGCTTCCGCTTTTTGCAGGGGTCCTCTCCACCGAGTCGGGAAGTTCACGCCCGTGCGCCTTCGCGCCACGGCGCCCATCGTGCACCTGCGCCGGTGTTCGCGCGGGTCGGATGGGCGCGGAGACCATGGCGTTGGCCGCGGTGCTGGGGATCGGCACGTCAGCGGCGAACGCGGTGATCGGACTGTCGATGGTGCTCGAGCCGGGCGCCTGGATCGCGATGCTCCTGATGACGGTCTATCGCCGGATCCTGCCGCTGCGGAAGTACCCCGGCTGGCTGCGAGAGATCCGCCGCGCGGAGGCGCAGCATCTGCGGTCCCGGCGGAGGCGTTCCCGCTGAATGCTCTGCGCGTCCGGCTTTCTGGCCGCCTCCTCGGTCGTTCTCGACCGGCAGTCGAGCCGCCGTCCAGGGGATCCGTCGGCAGCTCGCCCGGCGCTCCGTGTCGGTGGCCGCCCCTAGGCTGGGCGCATGAGCGGACTTCACGAACGGGTCGCCGTAATCGGCGACGTCGGAGGCCATTCGGCCGTGCTGCGCGACATGCTCGAGCGCCTCGGCGTCGCGTTCGACCCCGCGGCGCACTCGGCGACGGGCGTCGACTGGCGGTCGGTCGGATTCGAGTGGCCCGAGGGGCTGCACGTGGTGCAGGTCGGCGACCTCGTGCACCGAGGCCCGGACTCGCTCGGCGTCGTGCTGCTGGTGGACCGGCTGCTCGCGCGCGGCGTGTGGACCCAGCTCGTGGGCAACCACGAGCAGCTCTACGTCGACCGCCGCGTCTTCGACTGGGCCGAGACCGTCGAGGCGGCCGCATCCGAGGCGCTGCGCGCCTGGTGGGGCGAGGGATGGATGGTGCCGGGCGCGGCGGTCGAAGCCGCCGATGGCGACTGGCTGCTCACGCACGGAGGACTCACCCGGGGCTTCTGGGAGCAGGGGCTCTGGCGGCCGTCGCGGGCGCGGGACGCGCTGGCGCCGCTCGCGGAGGCGAGGGCCGACGGGGCGCTGTGGTTCCCCGGGTCGATGCTCACGGGCCGCGCCGACGAGAACGCCGGCCCGGTCTGGGCGGAGGCAGGCGTGGAGGTCTACCCGTCCTGGAAGCGCGCCGAGACGCCGATGCCGTTCCACCAGGCGCACGGGCATTCCACGGCCTTCCTCTGGGACCGGGAGCAGTGGCGGGCGGAGCGCTGGATACTGCCGGACCTCTCGCTCGACGTCGCGTCCCGGCACGTCACGTTCACGAACGGCGACCGCCGCATCGTCGGCATCGACCCCGGCCACGGCCGCGCGCCGGCTCCGGCCTGGGCCCCGCTCATCCTCCGCGACGCCCGCGTGCATACCTGATGCCTCGGCAGGGCGGCCCGTCCTCCCGCGCGCGAGATCGCAGCTCCTCCGCCCGGTGCCTCGACCCCGAGGTGCCGCCCGTCCTCCCGCGCATGGGAAAGCAGCCGCGACGCATCCGGGTCCGTCGCGGCCGAGTGCAGGCAGGGGCGGAGCCTTAGAGGAGAGCCAGCATCATCGCCACGACGAGGACGCAGAGGAGCAGCACGCCCAGGACGAGGAGCAGCGCGAACGCGATCGGCCGGGCCTGCCGCCAGGGCATGAGGCGGGGATCCATCGCGCGCAGCTCGTGAGGGGCGACTGGCCGATCCAGGTGGGCGAACGGTACGCCCCTGGCCGCCAGATCGTCGGCCAGGGCGCGAAGCTGCTCGACGTCCCACATGTGCCCCGCGAGCAGGAGCAGGCGCCGCCGGTGTCCCGCCAGCACGAGATGATGCGCGGGCGGAACACCGCCGAGCGACAGCCGATCCACAGCCACGACCCCCGCGACATCCGATGCCGCGAACCGGCTCGTGCCGAACCAGGTCGTCACCGCGTACCGACCCTCGCCGAAGACGATCCGCTGCTGCTCGGCCCGACGCGGAATCCACACGTACGCGAAGACGAGCAGCAGCCCCATCACCATCGCGTTCAGCCCGAAGAACACGAAGCCGGCCGCGGAGGGCGATCGCGACAGGACGGTCTGGAGGACGAGCATGACGCCGGGCAGGGCGAGGAGCGGGAGGAAGACCCAGAGCGCCCGGAAATTGGCCCGGACGACGGCCCGTCGGCGCTCCTCCGTCATCCGCATCTCGATCACGGCCGCATCATCCCACGGCGGGCCGGAACGCCCCGGCGCAGATGCGTCGCAGTCCGCGGTTTCGAGCGTCGCAGAACCGCGGACTGCGACGCATCTGCGCGACGGTTCACGGGCGGGGGCGCTCCTGCGGCATCGGGACGAGCACCTCGCGCGGCTGCAGTCGCGCGCCGCGCATCCGCCGCCACGAATTCACCCAGACGCCCCACGCCTCGGGCGCGCTGCCCAGCATCGGGTCGTGGAGCACCCGCAGGCTCGTGCCCGGCGCGGTCATCCAGCCGTTGCGCCCCGCGTTGTCGGTGACGCAGAGGATGCGCGCGACGCCCCACGGCGCGGCCGTCTCGATCAGCACGCGGTCGAGCTCTCCTGCCCCCTCGATCGACAGGATGCGCCCCTCCTGATTCGGCGACCCGGAGGTGAACACCCCCGAGCTTTTCACGAACGCCGCGTCCTCCCGATACTGCCGCCGCCCGATCGCGATCATCGCGAGCCCGGCCACGAGCAGCACCGCCGCGATGGCGTGAGGGAGCCAGAAGATCGTCCAGGTCGCACCGTCCCAGCGCTCGTCCGTTCCGCGGTAGACGCCGCGCTCGACGCCGAGCTGCCCGAGCAGCGAGAGCAGCACCGTCATGACCGACATGGCGATCGCCGCCCAGCCGATCAGCACGAACGCGCCCTTCCGCCGCCGCTGCCAAGGCCTGTACCCGGAGTACAGCCCGAAGGTGCCCGCCTGGCCCGCGAGCAGCACGAACAGGCCGAGCCCGAAGAACAGCCAATCGGGCGAGGGCTCCGGCTCGCCGAGCAGCACATCGGTTCGCGCGCTCCCGAGCGCCATCCAGATGCTGGTCACCGCGGGCACGCTCATGCAGAACGCATACAGCCAGACGCTCGCTCGCACTGTTCACTCCTCGTGCCGGGGATGTCCGCCAAGCGTAGTCGCTAAGCCGGGCCGCAGTCTGCGGCCCCGAGCAATTCGGAACCGCGGACTGCGGCCCAGCCGCGATGCGCGGCCCGGGATCAGGCGAAGGGCGTGGAGGCCTCGTCGAGTCGGGCGACCTCGTCATCGGTGAGCGACAGCGTGCCCGCCGCCACGAGGCTCGGGATCTGCTCGGGCGTGCTGGCGGACGCGATCGGCGCCGTCACGCCCTTGGCGATCAGCCAGGCCAGCGCCACGGTCGTCGGCTCGACGCCGCGCGCCTCCGCGATCGAGACCACGGCGTCGACCACGGCGAAGCCCTCGTCGTTCGCGTAGCCGGAGACCATGTCCTTGCGGGCGCGGCCCTCGAGGTCCTCGGGCGCGCGGTACTTGCCGGTGAGGAAGCCCGCGGCGAGCGAGAAGTACGAGAACACGGCCGCATCGTACTCGCGCGCGATCGGGGCGTACTCGGTCTCGTACTCCTTGCGGGCGACGAGGCTGTACTGCGGCTGGATAGCGACGGGCAGGGCGAGCCCCTCGCGCGTCGCGACCTCGAACCACTCGCGCATCCGCTCGGGCGCGAAGTTCGAGAGCGCGAAGTGGCGGATGCGACCGGACTCGACGAGGTCGTGCGCGAGGCGCACCTGGTCCTCGATCGCCACCTCCTCGTCGTCGTAGTGCGCGTAGTAGAGGTCGATGTAGTCGGTGCCGAGGCGCTCGAGCGACTCGTTCAGCGCGGCCTCGACGTTCTCGCGGCTCAGGCCCTTGCGGTCGTGCTTGCCGGCCACCTTGGTGGCGATGATCACGTCGGCGCGGTTGCCGCGGGCGGCGAGCCACTCGCCGAGCACGGTCTCGGAGACGCCGCCCTCGTTGCCCTCCGCCCACTGCGAGTAGGAGTCGGCTGTGTCGATGAAGTTGCCGCCGGCCGCGACGAAGGCGTCGAGGACGGCGAACGAGGTGTCGCGGTCGGAGGTCCACCCGAAGGTGTTGCCGCCGAGGTTGAGCGGGAAGACGTCGAGATCGGTGCGGGGGATGCGTGCCATGGTTCTCCTTCGGCTGGACGACGGATGCGGACGCCGCCAGCCTAGGCCCGCCGACCTTATCGCGCGGACAACGCGTCGAACAGCGTCATCCGCCGCCGGCGCGGGGACGCATGGCGCCGGCGAGCACGATGCGGGGATGCGGGCGCCATTCGTCCCGGATCGGGCGGCCTTCGGGCAGGAGGCTCGGCACTCTCCGGGCGCGGTCAGGAGCCCGGAGATGCGAAGGACCCCTCACGCACCCGCCAGAGCCCGGTTACCCTTGCTTCGTTTCCGACCTGGGGGAGTTGGCCTGGATGGCGCCACGTGAGGGGCCGACGATCATCATAGCGATTCCGCCGAGCGAATGGCGAATCGATCGACGATTCGAATGGCGATGCGAATGGCGATTCGCGCGGCCGGCCCGGCGGCCCGCCGCGACGGCGCTGCGCGGCTCAGGAATTCCGCATCCCGATCGCTAGCATTGGGCCTGTGACCGCCAGCATCTACATCACGTCGTCCGAGGGATACTCCGGGAAGCAGGCCGTGGCGCTCGGCGTGCTGAACACGCTCACGAAGCACGTGGGCCGCGTGGGGCTGTTCCGCCCGATCGTCGCCGACCCCGAGAGCGACGACGTCCTGTCCCACATGCTGGATCGCGTGGACTCCTCGCTCGAGCTGCGCTCCGAGGACTGCGTGGGCACGACCTACGACGAGGTGCACGAGGACTCCTCCGCGGCGCTCGCGAAGATCATCCACCGCTACGACGCGATGGCGCGCCGCTGCAACGCGGTGGTCATCATCGGCAGCGACTTCACCGACGTCGGCAACCCCGCCGAGCTCGGTTTCAACGCACGGGTGGCCGCGAACCTGGGCGCCCCGGTGCTGCTCGTGCTCTCCGGCCGGAACCAGAGCGACAGCACGGCCCGCACGGCCGAGGAACTCGCGCAGGCCGCGGCGGTCACGTATCCGGAGCTCGAGGCCGAGCACGCCACGCTCATCGGCGTGATCGTGAACCGCGCCGAGCCGGAGGAGCTCGAGCCGATCAAGTCGGCGGTGCGGCAGGTCACCGATGCGATGGCCCAGGATCGGCCCCCGGTCTGGGTGCTGCCGCAGAACCCCATCCTCATCGCGCCGACGGTCGAGGAGCTCTGCGCCTCCGTCGAGGGGTCGCTCTACGACGGCGACCCGGCCCTCATGAGCCGCGAGGTGCTCGGCGTCACGGTGTGCGGCATGTCGATGGAGAACGTGCTGCCCCGCACGTTCGCCTCCGGCGTCGCGGTGGTCGCCGCCGACCGCACCGAGACGCTGCTCGCCCTGCTGCTCGCGCAGCAGGCCGACAACTTCCCCTCGCTCGCAGCGATCGTCGTGAACGGGCCCTTCGAGTTCTCGCCCGTGATCGAGACCCTGCTGAGCGGCGTCTCCTTCAACGTCCCCGTGATCCGCACCGACCACGGCACCTACGAGACCTCGCAGCGCATCGTCAACACGCGCGGCCGGTTCTCGGCCGCGAACCAGCGCAAGGTGGATGCGGCGCTCACCGACTTCGCCGAGCACGTGGATGCGGAGGAGCTCGTCGCGCTGCTCGACGTGCCGGAGCCGACGGTGGTCACGCCGCTCATGTTCGAGTACACCCTGCTGGACCGCGCCCGCCGCGACCGCAAGCGCATCGTGCTGCCCGAGGGCGACGACGACCGCATCCTGCTCGCCTCCTCGAGCCTCCTGGCCCGCGAGGTGGCCGATCTCACGATCCTCGGCGATGCGGAGGCGATCCGCCGCCGCGCCACCGAGCTCGGCGTCGGCCTGGAGGGCGCCGAGATCCGCTCGACCGAGGACCCGGAGCTGCTCGAGCGGTTCGCGCAGGAGTACGCGCGGCTGCGCGCCCACCGCGGGGTCACGCTCGAGGACGCGCGGCATCGGATGCGCGACGTCTCGTACTTCGGCACGATGATGGTGCACCTCGGCCTCGCCGACGGCATGGTCTCGGGGGCGGCGCACACGACCGCGCAGACCATCAAGCCGAGCTTCGAGATCGTGAAGACCAAGCCCTCCGTGTCGATCGTCTCGAGCGTGTTCCTCATGTCGCTCGCCGACCGCGTGCTCGTCTACGGCGACTGCGCGGTCAATCCCGACCCCACGGCCGAGCAGCTCGCGGACATCGCGATCTCCTCGGCCGAGACGGCGCGGCGCTTCCGCATCGAGCCGCGCGTGGCCATGCTCAGCTACTCGACCGGCGACTCCGGCTCGGGCGCCGACGTGGACAAGGTGCGCGAGGCCACCCGCCTCGTGCACGAGCGGGCGCCCGAGCTGCCGGTCGAGGGGCCGCTGCAGTACGACGCGGCCGCCGACATGGCGGTCGCCGCGAAGAAGCTGCCGCAGAGCCGGGTCGCGGGTCGCGCATCCGTGTTCATCTTCCCCGACCTCAACACCGGCAACAACACGTACAAGGCGGTGCAGCGGGCGGCGGGAGCCGTGGCGATCGGTCCCGTGCTGCAGGGCCTGAACAAGCCGATCAACGACCTCTCTCGGGGCGCGCTCGTCTCCGACATCATCAACACGGTGGCGATCACGGCCATCCAGGCGCAGGACGAAGGAGCCTCCGAATGAGCGTCGTACTGGTGGTCAACTCCGGGTCCTCCTCGCTGAAGTACCAGCTCATCGAGATGGCCCAGGAGCGCACCCTCGCCTCGGGCCTCGTCGAGCGCATCGGCGAGGCCTCCGGCAACGTCGTGCACCGGCACGGCGAGGAGAAGACCGAGCGCGCCGTCGAGATCGTCGACCACGACGTCGCCTTCGAGGCGATGCTCGAGAACTTCGCGCAGCACGGCCCCTCGCTCGAGGAGGCCCCGCCCGTGGCGGTGGGGCACCGCGTCGTGCAGGGCGGCCGGCGCTTCTTCGAGCCGACCATCGTCGACGACGCGGTGGAGCGAGACATCGAGGAGCTCATCCCGCTCGCGCCGCTGCACAACGGCGCGAACCTCGCCGGGGTGCGCGCCGCGCGCCGCGTGTTCCGCAGCATCCCGCACGTCACGGTGTTCGACACCGCCTTCCACACCACGATGCCGGACTCGGCGAGCTACTACGCGCTCGACCACGACGTGGCCACGAAGTACCGGGTGCGCAAGTACGGCGCCCACGGCACGAGCCACAAGTTCGTCTCGGAGGCCGCGGCCGCGCATCTCGGCCGACCCTACGACCAGCTGCGCACCGTCGTGCTCCACATCGGCAACGGCGCCTCGGCCTGCGCCGTGGACGGCGGCCGCTCGGTCGAGACCTCGATGGGCATGACCCCGCTCGAGGGGCTCGTGATGGGCACCCGCACGGGCGACATCGACCCGGCCGTGCTGTTCCATCTGCACCGCAAGGCCGGCTACAGCGTGGACCAGCTCGACGAGCTGCTCAACCGCAAGTCGGGCCTGCTGGGGCTCACCGGGACGAACGACGTGCGCGACGTGACCGAGCGCGCGCTCGCGGGCGACCAGCGCGCCGCGCTCGGCCTGGACGTCTACGTGCACCGGATGCGCCACTACCTCGGGGCCTATCTCGTGGCGCTCGCGGGGGCGGACGCCATCGCGTGGTGCGGCGGCGTCGGCGAGAACTCGGTCGAGGTGCGCCGCCGGGTGCTCGAGGGGATGGAGTGGCTCGGCGTCGAGCTCGACGAGGCGCGCAACGCCGAGCGGGTCGAGGGCATCCACGAGATCTCGACCGACGCCTCGCGGGTGCGGGTGCTCGTGGTGCCCACCGACGAGGAGCTCGAGATCGCCAGGCAGACGCTGCAGGCGACGGGGATCGCCGTCGGCTGAGCCCCTCCCGAACCCCTCCCGGAGACTGTGCATCGACCGACATCGAGGTCGGTGGTTCCGTCTACGATGGTGGGCATGGTCGCTGCCCTCTACCGTCGTTATCGGCCCGAGTCGTTCGCCGAGATGATCGGGCAGCGTCAGGTGACGGATCCGCTCATGACGGCGCTCCGCACCGGGCGCGTCAACCACGCCTACCTCTTCTCCGGCCCGCGCGGATGCGGCAAGACCTCCTCCGCGCGCATCCTCGCCCGCTGCCTCAACTGCGAGCAGGGCCCCACGCCCGAGCCCTGCGGCACATGCCAGTCCTGCCTCGAGCTCGGCCGCGACGGCAACGGCTCGATCGACGTGCTCGAGATCGACGCCGCGAGCCACGGCGGCGTGGACGACGCCCGCGACCTGCGGGAGCGCGCGGTGGTGGCGCCCACCCGGGACCGGTTCAAGATCTTCATCATCGACGAGGCGCACATGGTCACCGGCGCCGGATTCAACGCGCTGCTCAAGGTGGTCGAGGAGCCGCCCGAGCACGTGATGTTCATCTTCGCGACCACCGAGCCCGAGAAGGTCATCGGCACCATCCGCTCGCGCACGCACCACTTCCCGTTCCGGCTCATCCCGCCCGCGCCGATGCTCGAGTACATCGAGAGCATCTGCGAGCAGGAGGGCATCGGCGCCCAGCCCGGCGTGCTCCCGCTCGTCGTGCGCGCCGGCGGCGGTTCGGCCCGAGACACCATGTCGCTGCTCGACCAGCTCATCGCGGGCACCGAGGGCGTCGAACTGCAGTACGAGATGGCCGCGCAGCTGCTCGGCTTCACCTCGCACGGCCTGCTCAACGACTCGATCGACTCGTTCGCGGCGGCGGATGCTGCGCGCGCCTACGAGTCGGTGGACTCGGTCATCCAGTCGGGGCAGGACCCGCGCCGCTTCGTCGAGGACCTGCTCGAGCGCGTGCGCGATCTCATCGTCGTCAAGGCGCTGGGGGAGTCGGCCGGCGCCGTGCTGCGCGGCGCAGCGCCCTCGGACCTCGAGCAGATGCGCGAGGCGGCCGGGCGGTTCTCGCCGAACGCGCTCAGCCACATCGCCGACGCCGTCAACGCGACCCTCACCGAGATGAGCGGCGTCACCGCGCCCCGGGTGCAGCTCGAGCTCATGGTCGCGCGCATCCTCGTGGGCATGCGCGCCGTCTTCGGCGGGGAGGCGGCGCCCGGGGGATCGTCGGGCGCGCAGACGGCCGGCATGCAGGCCCCGGGTGGACAGACTTCTGGCGGGCAGGCTCCGGCTGCGGCGCAGGCCGCTGGCGGACCGTCGGCGGGGGAGCAGCACGCCGCGCAGCGGCAGACGCAGGATTCGGAGCCCGGCCAGGCCGGCGCGGGCACCTCGCGGTCCGCGGCGGACGGGGCGACCGGCCGTGGCGCCGCGCCCGCGGAGGCCGCCCCGGGCACCCGAGACCGCGCCGCCGAGCCGTCGGGCAACCCTGCCGCCGCAGCGGCCGCCGCGTGGGATGCGGTGACGCCGGGCGCCGATGAAGCTCGGACCGACGATGCCCGGCCCGCCGAAACGGGCCCCGGTGACGTTTCGAGCCCCGTCGCATCGGGACCCGGTGCCTCGAGGCCCGATGATGCTTCGAGCGCCGCCGATGCCTCGAACCGCGCTGCTGCTTCGAAGCGCGCCGGTGCCTCGGACTCCGGCGCGGCCGGGCCGGACCCGGGGATGGAACCGACCGGCGGATCGGACCGGCGCCCGGCCTCGCAGGACGAGGAGTCGACGGCGGATGCGCAGCAGACCGCCCCCGCAGGTCCTGGACCGGCCGAGGATCGGCCCGCGCCCGAGGAGGCGCCGGACGGCTCGCCCTCGGAGGCGGAGCCGAATCAGAGCGCCTCCGACGCGGCGCCCGCCGACAGCCGATCGGAGCCGGCACCCGCAGATCCCGATGGCGCCGCCCCCGACCTGCCCCCGGAGGAGGCCGAGCGCACGGCGACGGCCGAGCCCGCCCCCGGGCAGGACCGGCCCGCATCCGGCGAGCCCGAGGACCGGCACGGCGCCGAGCAGTCGCCCGCCGAGGTCCTGGGCGGGGTGGACCCCGCCACCGTCGACCTCAGGCGGGTGCGCGACACCTGGCCCACCGTCGTCGAGCAGGTCAACGGCATCGGCGGCCGCAGCTCCTGGAGCGTCATGAACTCGGTGCACCCCATCGAGTACACCGACGCGAAGCTGCGCATCGAGTTCCCGAACCGCGGCGTGTTCGAGCAGTTCGCGCACGGGCGCGAGCGGGGCGACTCCGTCGGCGACCACCTCAAGCAGGCGCTGCGGGAGGTCTTCGGATTCGAGATCACCATCTATCCGCGCGTGCGCCAGAACGACGCCGACGCGGCGCCCCGGCAGGAGGGCGCGCCGCCTTCGGACCCCGAGCGCCACCGAGCCGGTCCGGGCGGCTCCGAGCCCGGGCCCGATCCGGCCGCCGGGGGAGCGGCCCCGACCGCGTCCGGCACAGCGCCGACGGATGACTCCGCGCCCGCCGCCGGCCCCGCATCCGCCCGCGAGCAGACGAGCCCGTACGCGAGCTCGGCGACGGCGCACCTGGCCCCGGCCGATGAGCCGGCTCGGGACCGACGCCCCGCCGCCTCGACGCCCGCCGCCCGCCCCGCGGCGCAGCGCCCTCCGGCCGAGGGGCAGAGTTCGCCCGCTCCGGAGGCCTGCGTCGCGACCTGGGACGTCGTCGCGATCCCCGGATCCGCCGACGGCCCCGGCTCGGGCTGGGACGAGTACGCCACCGGCTCGGGCGAGGACTCGCCCTCGCAGCCCGAGGCGTCCGAATCGCCGGCCGCGACGCGCGCCGGTGCAGTCGCCTCCCCGCAGGGCGCCGACGGGCGCGCCGAGGCTCCGGCGGAAGCCGAGGGCGGCGAGGTCATCGAGATGAACCGCTGGTCGCGCACCCGGCCGGGAAGCGGGCAGGAGACGGCGGCGTCCTCGCCCTCGTCAGCGCCCTCGGAGCAGGCCGCGCCCTCCGAGCAGGCCGCACCCCCGGAGCAGGTGGCGCCTCCTGCCCCGGCCGCGTCCCCGGCGCCCAAGGCGCCGCCAAAGCGGCATCCCGCCCTCGCGGCCGGCTCCGAGCGCTACGGCGAGTCCGTCATCAGGGAGAAGCTCGGCGCCCGGTTCGTTGGCGAGGAGATCATCGAGACCCCCATCGAGTCCCCGATGGACCCGGGGGACATCCCACCGGACGACTTCGAAGCACCGCCGGAGGAGTACTAGACCGTGTACGAGGGAATCGTCCAGGAGCTCATCGACGAACTGGGCCGACTGCCGGGCGTGGGCCCGAAGTCGGCCCAGCGCATCGCGTTCCACATCGTGCAGACCCAGAGCTTCGACGTGAGCAGGCTCGCGAAGGTGCTGCTCGAGGTGCGCGACCGCGTGCGCTTCTGCAAGTACTGCGGGAACGTCGCGGAGTCCGAGGTCTGCAACATCTGCGACGACCCGGAGCGCGACCGCACGCTCATCTGCGTCGTGGAGGAGCCCAAGGACGTGGCCGCGATCGAGCGCACCCGCGGCTACGAGGGGCTCTACCACGTGCTGGGCGGCGCGATCTCGCCCATCGACGGCATCGGGCCGGACCAGCTCAACATCCGCGGGCTCATGCCGCGGCTCGAGACGGGCGAGGTGGCCGAGGTCATCATCGCCACCGACCCGAACCTCGAGGGCGACGCGACCGCGAGCTACCTCTCCCGGCTGCTCGCGGCCGTCGGGGTGCGCGTCTCGCGCCTCGCCTCGGGCCTGCCCGTGGGCGGCGACCTCGAATACGCGGACGAGGTGACGCTCGGCCGGGCGTTCGCCGGTCGGAGGATCATCGGCGAGTAGCCGCTCCGGCGGCTCCTCGAGGGCGGCCCCGCGGATCTCGGCAGCACCGTTCCCGACGGCTGCTCCCTCCCGGCCCCGCTTCGGCCCGTCTCCGCCCGGGAAACCGCGGCTCTCGGACTGCGTGTCCGCCGCGCGGCGACTAGAATCGGCCGGGGGCCGCATCCGCGCGCCCGAACCACCTACCGGGAGCGAGGGTACGTGAGCCTCATCGTGCAGAAGTATGGCGGATCGTCGGTCGGCGACGCCGAGGGCATCCGCCGCGTCGCAAAGCGCATCGTCGACACGAAGCGCGAGGGGCACGACGTGGTCGTGACCGTCTCCGCGATGGGCGACACCACCGACGACCTGATCGACCTCGCGCACCAGATCGCGCCGATCCCCGACCCGCGCGAGTTCGACATGCTCGTGACCACCGGCGAGCGCATCTCGATGGCGCTGCTCGCGATGGCCATCAAGTCGATGGGCTACGACGCCCGCTCCTACACCGGCAGCCAGGCCGGCATGATCACCGACGCGAAGCACGGCGACGCACGCATCGTCGACGTCACCCCCATCCGCGTCCGCGAGGCGCTCGACGAGGGCGCCATCGCCATCGTCGCGGGCTTCCAGGGCTTCAACCGCGACACCAAGGACATCACGACGCTCGGCCGCGGCGGATCCGACACGACCGCCGTCGCGCTCGCGGCCGCGCTCAAGGCCGACCGCTGCGAGATCTACAGCGACGTGGACGGCGTGTTCTCGGCCGATCCGCGCATCGTCCCCAAGGCGCGCAAGCTCGACCGCGTCTCGAGCGAGGAGATGCTCGAGCTCGCCGGCAGCGGCTCCAAGATCCTGCACATCCGCGCCGTCGAGTACGCGCGGCGCCAGGGCGTCACGCTCGTCGTCCGGTCCTCGTTCTCGAGCGACCCAGGAACCATCGTCTACAACCCCAACGAGGAGAACCAAGTGGAAGAAGCCACCATCGCGGGCGTCGCGCACGACCTCAGCCAGGACAAGATCACCGTGGTCGGCCTGCCCGACGTCCCCGGTTCGGCGGCGACGCTCTTCAACATCGTCTCGCAACAGGGCGCGAACATCGACATGATCGTGCAGAACGTGCAGACCCAGAACGACGGCGTCACGGACATCTCCTTCACGCTGCCCAAGACCTCCTCGGAGCAGGTGCTCAAGGCGCTCGACTCGGCCAAGGCCGAGGTCGGGTACGAGGAGCTCCGCTTCGACGACCACATCGGCAAGGTCTCGCTCGTGGGCTCGGGGATGCGCACCAACATCGGCGTCTCGACGACGCTGTTCGAGTCGCTCTCGAGCGCGGGCATCAACATCGACATGATCTCCACCTCCGAGATCCGCATCTCGATCGTCACCAACGCCGACCTCGTGCCCGAGGCCGCCCGCGCCATCCACGCCGCATTCGGCCTCGACGGCGAGTCGGAGGCCGTGGTCTACGCCGGCACCGGCCGATAGCCGAGCGCCGCGGTCCCGACCGCCGAAGGCCCGCCGCGCATCGGCGGGCCTTCGGCCTATCCGAGCCGTGCCGCCCGCGATACGCTTGAACCCCCGCGCATCCGCGCGAACCGCCACCGCTGATCCCGTTGAAGGGTGGCCGACACCGAAGGAGTGCCCTGAGAGATGACTGACCAGTTCACCGTTGCCGTAGTCGGTGCAACCGGACAGGTCGGCGGCGTCATGCGCCGCCTGCTTGCCGAACGCGACTTCCCGATCGCGAAGATCCGCCTCTTCGCCTCGGCCCGTTCCGCCGGCAAGCAGATCGAGTTCAAGGGCGAGCAGATCACGGTCGAGGACGTCGCGACCGCCGACCTCGACGGCATCGACATCGCGCTGTTCTCGGCGGGAGGCGCCACCTCCAAGGCGCAGGCCGAGCGCTTCGCGGCGGCCGGCGCCGTCGTGATCGACAACTCCTCCGCCTGGCGCCTCGACCCCGATGTGCCGCTCGTGGTCTCCGAGGTCAACCCCCAGGACATCGCGGAGCGCCGCAAGGGCATCATCGCGAACCCCAACTGCACCACGATGGCGGCGATGCCGGTGCTCAAGGCGCTGCACGACGAGGCCGGACTCGAGCGCCTCGTCGTCTCGACCTTCCAGGCGGTGAGCGGCTCCGGCCTCGCCGGCGCGCGCGAGCTGTCGGGCCAGATCGTGGCGGGCGCGGACCAGGGCGAGGACGCGCTCCTCGGCCTCGTCGAGGACGGCTCCGCCGTGGAGCTGCCCGAGCCGCAGAAGTACGTGCACCCGATCGCGTTCAACGTGGTCGCCCAGGCCGGCGACTTCGTCGACGACGGCACGGGCGAGACCGACGAGGAGCAGAAGCTCCGCAACGAGTCGCGCAAGATCCTCCACGCGCCGGACCTGCTCGTGAGCGGCACCTGCGTGCGGGTGCCGGTGTTCACCGGCCACTCGCTCACGGTCAACGCCGAGTTCGCCCGCGACATCAGCCCGGAGCGTGCGCGCGAGGTCCTCGCCGAGGCGCCCGGGGTCGAGCTCGTGGACGTGCCGAGCCCCCTCGCGGCGGCCGGGGCAGACCCGAGCCTCGTCGGCCGCATCCGCCGCGACCAGTCGGCGCCCGAGGGCAAGGGCCTCGTGCTCTTCATCTCGAACGACAACCTGCGCAAGGGGGCGGCCCTCAACACGGTGCAGCTCGCCGAGCTCGTCGCCGAGGACCTCAAGGCGCGCGCGACCGTCTGACGCGTCCAGCACCCCTCCGGAAGGGCGACCGCGGATCCCGCGGCCGCCCTTCCGCATTTTCCGGGGCCGGATGCGGGGGCCGGTGGGGCAGAGAGCACCGCGGGGCAGAGGACACTGCGGCGGGGCGCGTGGATGCCGGCGGTCCCGCCGCGGAATGCGGGCCGAAGTGCGCCCGGAATGGGGTGCATGGCTGTGCGATCGCGGTATTCGGGGTGGCTCGGTTATACGCCCCGATCCGGCCGCGGGTTCGGGTGCGGTGCGGCATGGGGAGACCCGCGTCGCGAGGCGGAGGGGTGAGGGGCGGGGAAGCAGACAGGCGTCGGCGCGCCCGGATCGGGATACATGGCTGCGCCGTCGCGGTATTCGGGGTGGCTCGGTTATACGCCCCGATCCGGTCGGCGGGTTCGGGTGCGGTGCGGCATGAGGAGGCCCTCGTAGCGAGGTGGAGGCGAGACCCCGTAGTGAGGCGGAGGTGGCGGGGAGACAGCCGGGCCGAAGTGTGCCGAATTGGGGTGCATGGCTGCGCGGTCGAGGTATTCGCGCCTGCCCGGCTATACGTCCCGATGGGGGAGGCCCGGCGCAGGCGGCGCCGAAGAGTTGCCCGCACCCCGCACAAGAACGGGCGCGACTGCTACGCTGTTTCATGTAAAGAAAAAAAGATTCCGCAATGCGGAACAATTAGGAGAAAGTGAGGAGAAGCATGGTGCAACGACTCGAAGTCGGAGCCGCCGCTCCGGAGCTCTCGCTCTCCACCGCCGGTGGGGAGCGGGTTTCGTTGAGCGACTACCGCGGTCGCAAGGTGATCGTCTACTTCTACCCCAAGGCCTTCACCCCGGGCTGCACGACCGAGGCCTGCGACTTCCGCGACAACCTCGCCTCGCTCCGTGGCCAGGGCTACGAGGTGCTCGGCGTCTCGGCCGATCCGGTCGAGCGGCTCGCGGAGTTCGCCGAGGCGGAGCAGCTGCCCTTCCCGCTGCTCAGCGACCCCGATGCGGAGACGGCCAAGGCCTGGGGCTCCTGGGGTGACAAGGTGCTGCCGGACGGCAAGGAGATCACCGGCGTGCTCCGGAGCACGTTCGTGGTCGACGAGGCCGGCGCCCTCGAGCTCGCCGAGTACAACGTCCCCGCCGAGGGGCACGTCCGCGCCCTGCGCGAGCGCCTGGGCGTCTAGGCGCCCCGCGGAGCCCTCGGCGCGCGGCCGGAGTGCGAAATCCCACCCCCGGAAACGTTGCATCCTCCGAGGATCCATGCTTAACTAACTCCTACATTACGGAATAAAGATTCCATAATGTGAAAGTCGAAAGGTGAGCAATGTCGCTTACAGTATTCAATCGTCTCGATGCCGACGCGGCGGCGGACATGATCCGCCCGTGCGCCGACATCCCGAGGTGGATTGAAACCGTCGTCTCGAGTCGTCCGTACTCCAACGTGGAGGAGGCTCTGTCCGTGGCGAAGAACGCCACTGCGGAGTGGTCGGCGCAAGAGGTGGACGGGGCTCTGTCGGGTCACCCCCGCATCGGCGAGCGCGCCGATGGGGAGGATAAGGAAGCCGAACTCTCCCGGGCCGAGCAGGCCGGCGTGGAGGCCGAGGATGCGCAGGTCCTGGCGGACCTCGCTCGCGGCAACCGCGAGTACGAGGAGCGGTTCGGGCACATCTTCCTCATCCGCGCCGCGGGCCGGAGCGCCCGCGAGATGCTCGACGAGCTGCACCGACGACTCAGCAACTCACCCGAGGACGAACTCGACGAAAGCGCAGGCCAACTGCGCGAGATCGCCCTGCTTCGACTGGAAGGAATCCTGAACGCATGAGCCAGATCACCACCCACATCCTCGACTCGACCGCGGGCCGACCCGCAGCCGATGTCGCCGTGGACCTCGTGACGGGCGCCGGAGAGGTGCTCGCGACGGGTCGCACGAACGACGACGGCCGCATCCCGGACCTCGGCCCCGAGTCGCTGGAGCCCGGCACGTATCGACTCGTGTTCGCGGTCGGCGAGTACTTCGCCCGCCTCGAGCAGGAGGCCTTCTATCCCTCCGTCACGATCGACTTCACGGTCGCCGACGGCGAACAGCACTATCACGTACCGCTGCTCATCTGTCCGTTCGCATACTCAACGTATAGAGGTAGCTAATAATGTCTGACAACAACAACACCTGCTCCAACACCCTCCAGACCGCGCCCGACGCCGCCCCCGTCCTCGGGTTCAACCAGTACGGCAAGGACGAGGTCCACGTCGTCAAGGTCAACCGCGACACCGAGCGCCACGCCATCGAGGACCTGGTCGTCCGCAGCCAGCTGCACGGCGACTTCGACTCGGCCTACTACGACGGCAACAACGAGCACGTCGTCCCCACCGACACGCAGAAGAACGTCGTGTTCTCCTTCGCCAAGGACGGCATCGGCTCGCCCGAGGAGTTCCTCCTGCGTCTCGGCAAGCACTACCCGGAGAACTTCGAGTGGGTCACCGGCGGCCGCTGGTCGGCCCGTCAGGTGACCTGGGACCGCATCCCCGTCGAGGGCGAGGAGCACGACCACTCCTTCTACCGCGGCGGATCCGGCGGAGAGACCCGCACGGCGGTGCTCAAGGTCGACGGCGACCGCAAGTTCCTCATCTCGGGTCTCGAGGACCTCTCGGTGCTCAAGACCACGCAGAGCGGCTTCGTCGGGTACCCGAAGTGCAAGCACACGACGCTGCAGGAGACCGAGGACCGCATCCTCGCGACCTCGGTCACCGCCCGCTGGCTCTACAACACCACCGACGTCGACTTCAACGCGGTCTACGAGTCCGCGCGGAAGATCCTCCTCGAGGTCTTCACCAACCACTACTCGCGCGCGCTGCAGGAGACGCAGTGGCTCATGGGCCAGGCGCTGCTCGCAGCCCACCCCGAGATCGCCGAGGTGAAGTTCTCGATGCCGAACCTCCACCACTTCGTCGTGGACCTCTCGCCCTTCGGGCAGGAGAACCCCAACGAGGTCTTCTTCGCATCGCACTCGCCCTACGGACTCATCGAGGGCACCATCCGCCGGGACGGCCTCGCCGACACCGACGCCATCTGGTCCGGAACCCCGGACTTCATCTAATCCCCGTCGAGGGGAGCCGCGGACTACGAGCTCCGCGGCTCCCTCCCCGGCTAGGAGGGCGGTGGGGCGCGCAATCGCGCCCCGCCCCCTCCGTCTACCGACAACGAGGTCGTTATGGCAAAGAATTCAGCAAACCCGTCGAAACCCAAGAAGCAATTCCCCGGCACGATCGATGTCCAGGGCGAGCCCGAGGACGAGCGGATCGGCTTCGGGCGCACCATCGCCTACGGCCTGCAGCACGTGCTCACCATGTACGGCGGCATCATCGCACCGCCGCTCATCATCGGCGGCGCCGTCGGCGCCAGCTCCGACGAGATCGCGATGCTGATCGCCTGCTGCCTGTTCATCGGCGGCCTGGCCACCATCATCCAGAGCTTCGGCCTGCCCTTCTTCGGCTCGAAGCTGCCCCTGGTGCAGGGCGTCTCCTTCGCCTCGGTCTCCACGATGACCGCCATCGTCGACGGCGGCGGCACGATCAACGAGATCTTCGGCGCCGTGCTCGTCGCCTCCGTGCTCGGATTCATCATCACGCCGTTCTTCGCGCAGATCATCCGATTCTTCCCGCCGGTGGTCACCGGCGTCGTGATCACCTCCATCGGGCTCACGCTGATGCCCGTCGCGGCGCGCTGGATCATGGGCAACAACCCGGACGTCGAGTACTACGGCTCCATGAAGGCCATCGGCCTCGCCGCGGCGACGCTGCTCGTGGTCATCGTCTGCTCGAAGCTCGGCCGCGGCATGATCTCGCGGCTCGCGGTGCTCATCGGCCTGGTCGTGGGCACGATCATCGCGATCCCCATGGGGATCGCCGACTTCTCGAACGTCCCGAACGGGCACATCTTCGAGCTGCCCACCCCCTTCGCGCTCGGCTTCCCGGAGTTCAAGGTCGCCTCGATCATCTCGATGTTCATCGTGGTGATGGTGATCCTCACCGAGACCGCCGCCGACATCCTCGCCGTCGGCGAGATCACCGGCTCCAAGGTCAACCGCAAGCGGATCTCGAACGGCCTGCGCGCCGACATGATCTCGAGCATCGTCTCGCCGATCTTCAACTCCTTCACGCAGTCGGCGTTCGCGCAGAACGTCGGTCTCGTCGCGATCACCGGCGTCCGCAGCCGCTTCGTCGTCACCGCCGGCGGCGTCATCCTCGTGGTCCTCGGCCTGCTGCCCATCATGGGCCGCGTCGTGCAGGCGGTGCCGTTCCCCGTCCTGGGCGGCGCGGGCATCGTCCTGTTCGGCTCCGTGGCGGCCTCCGGCATCCGCACGCTGTCCAAGGTGTCGTACAAGGACAACATGAACCTCATCATCGTGGCCGCGTCGCTCGCGTTCGGCATGCTGCCGATCGTGATGCCGGACATCTACCACGACTTCCCGGACTGGTTCCAGGTCATCTTCCACTCGGGCATCTCGTCGGCCGCGCTGATGGCGATCCTGCTGAACATCATCTTCAACGAGCTGAAGTTCGGCAAGGGCCGCAACAAGAACACCTTCGCGGCGAGCCCTCCCCGGATGGTGCGCGAGGACGAGATCCAGTCGCTCGAGGACGGCGACACCTTCGTCGGCGGCAAGCTCTACTCGAGCGACGGCGAGGAGATCCCGATCGTCCGCGTCAACGAGAGCGGCAGCCAGACGACCTCCCTGCACATCCCGTCCGCGGACAGGATCCGGCCCGATACGGGCAACCACCGAACCAAGTAACCGACTCCCATCGGAGGGCGGGCGATCCTCGCCCTCCGATCGGGCGCATCACAGAGGAATAGGCGTACAGGTGAACAACCCCAACGTTTCCCAGCTCCAGCACAACCAGGCCGATTCGGACCCCGAGGAGACCGCCGAATGGCTGGAATCCCTCGACGGCCTCCTCGCCGAGCGCGGCAAGGACCGCGCGAAGCGCATCGTCGAGCAGCTCGGCGCACGGCTCGGCGACGCGGAACCGGCGCCGCGCGGAGCCGGCCCGGTCACCACCGACTACGTCAACACCATCAGCCCCGAGGATGAGCCCGCCTACCCGGGCGACGAGGAGCTCGAGCAGCGCATCCGCTCCTACGTGCAGTGGAACGCGTCGGTGCTCGTGCACCGCGCGCAGCGCCCCGACCTCGCGGTCGGCGGCCACATCGCCACCTTCGCGGGCGCGGCCACGCTCTACGAGGTCGGCTTCGAGCACTTCTTCCGCGGGCGCGATCACGCCTCGGGCGGAGACCAGGTGTTCTTCCAGGGGCACGCCTCGCCCGGCATCTACTCGCGGGCCTTCCTCGAGGGCCGGCTCGACGAGGCCGCCCTCGACGGCTTCCGCCAGGAGCGCTCGCGCCCCGTCGGGCTCTCGAGCTACCCGCACCCGCGGCTCATGCCGGAGTTCTGGCAGTTCCCGACCGTCTCGATGGGCATCGGGCCGATGAACGCCATCTATCAGGCGCAGTCGAACCGCTACCTGCAGGCCCGCGGCATCCGCGACACCGCCGATCAGCACGTGTGGGCCTTCCTCGGCGACGGCGAGATGGACGAGCCCGAGTCGCGCGGCCTGCTGCAGCTCGCCGCGAACGAGGGGCTCGACAACCTCACGTTCGTCGTGAACTGCAACCTGCAGCGGCTCGACGGCCCAGTGCGCGGCAACCAGAAGATCGTGCAGGAGCTCGAGGGCTTCTTCCGCGGCGCCGGCTGGAACGTGGTCAAGGTGCTGTGGGGCCGCGAGTGGGACGACCTGTTCGCCCGCGACCGCGAGGGCGCACTCACCGAGCTCATGAACCGCACGCCGGACGGCGACTTCCAGACCTTCAAGGCCGAGAGCGGCGCCTTCGTGCGCGAGGAGTTCTTCGGCCGCGACCCGCGGACCGCGGCGCTCGTGAAGGACTACACGGACGAGCAGGTCTGGAACCTCCGCCGCGGCGGCCACGACTTCGCCAAGGTGCACGCCGGCTACGCGCGCTCGCGCGAGCGCAACGGCAAGCCCACCGTGGTGCTCGTCAAGACGGTCAAGGGCTACCAGCTCGGCCCGTCCTTCGAGGGGCGCATGGCCTCGCATCAGATGAAGAAGATCGCCAACGACGACCTTCTCGCCTACCGCGACGCCCTGCGGCTGCCGATCTCCGATGCCGAGATCACGGCCGATCCGTACTCGCCGCCGTACGTCAAGCCCGCGCCGGGCTCGGACGAGGAGACCTATCTCCTCGACCGACGTCGCGCGCTCGGCGGGCCGGTGCCGGCGCGCCGCTCGAAGTACACGCAGATCGAGCTGCCGAAGGAGGCCTCCTACGGGGCCGCGCGCAAGGGCTCGGGCAAGCAGGCGGCGGCGACCACGCAGGTCTTCGCCCGCGTGCTGCGCGACATCATGCGCGACGGCGAGTTCGGCAAGCGCATCGTGCCGATCATCCCGGACGAGGCGCGGACCTTCGGCATGGACGCGTACTTCCCGACGCAGAAGATCTACAACCCGCACGGCCAGCAGTACGTCTCGGTCGACCGCAACCTGCTGCTCGCCTACAAGGAATCCGAGTCGGGGCAGATCCTGCACATGGGCATCAACGAGGCCGGGGCGGTGGCCGCGTTCACCGCGGCCGGCACGGCGTACTCGACCCACGGCGAAGTGCTCGTGCCGGTGTACATCTTCTACTCGATGTTCGGCTTCCAGCGCACCGGCGACGGCTTCTGGGCGGCGGGGGATCAGATGACCCGCGGCTTCGTGGTCGGCGCCACGGCGGGCCGCACCACGCTCACGGGCGAGGGGCTGCAGCACGCCGACGGGCACTCGCCCATGCTCGCCGCAACCAACCCCGCGGTCGTCAGCTACGACCCGGCCTACGGCTACGAGCTCGCGCACATCGTGCGCGACGGCATCGAGCGGATGTACGGCGGGCAGCACCCCGACCCGAACGTCATGTACTACCTCACGGTCTACAACGAGCCGATCCCGCAGCCGGCGGAGCCCGAGGGCGTCGACGTCGACGGCATCCTCAAGGGCATGCACTGCGTGCAGCCGGCGCCGGAGGGCTCGGCCGACCCGGTGCGCATCCTCGCCTCGGGCGTCTCGGTGCCCTGGGCCCGCGAGGCCGCCCGGGTGCTCGAGGAGGACTGGGGCGTGCGGGCCGCCGTGTGGTCGGTCACCTCGTGGACGGAGCTGCGGCGCGAGGCGCTGCGCGCGGACTCGCGATCGATCGCGGAGCCGGGCGCCGAGAACACCGAGCCCTGGTTCGTCTCGCGGCTGCGCGAGCAGGGGAGCGGCCCGGTGGTCGCGGTGAGCGACTACATGCGGCAGGTCCCCGACCAGCTCGCGCAGTGGATGCCCGCCACCTACCGCTCGCTCGGCGCCGACGGCTTCGGGTTCTCGGACACGCGGGCGGCGGCGCGGCGGCACTTCCGCATCGACATCGAGTCGATCGTGGTGCGGGCGCTCGAGGCGCTGGCCGCCGACGGCCGGGTGGACGCCGGGACGCCCGCGCAGGCGGCGCAGCGGTACGCGCTCGACGAGATCGCCCGCGGCCGCACGGGCGGCGGAGGCGGCGACGCCTGAGAGACCGGCCGGGCCCTCGGGGGCGGGTCCGGCCTCATAGCGAAGCCCGGCTCGGGCGGACGGCGGTCCGTCCGAGCCGGGCTTCTTCGTGCGCCGCGGCGCGGGCCTCGGACGAGAACCGCGCGGACGAGAACCGCGCGGACGAGAACGGCGTGAACGAGAATGGGGCGAACAGCCGCCGCATCCCCGATACGGGTGCGGCCGGGCTGTTCGCCCCTTTCCGGGCGGCGGCTAGCTGTCCTCGATGGAGGCGACGATGCGGGCCGCGGCCGCCTGCAACAGCGGCACGGCCTGCACCGTGAGCTCCTCGGTGACGCGGGTGTTGGGCCCCGAGATCGAGATCGCCGAGGGCGTGGGCGCGTTCGGCAGCGGCACGGCGATGCAGCGCACCCCGAGCTCCTGCTCGCCCTCGTCGATCGCGTACCCGCGCTCCCGGGTGAGGGAGAGGTCGGCGAGCAGCTCCTCTACGGTGCCGAGGGACTGCTTCGTGGGGGTCGGCATGCCGGTGCGGCCCACGATGGCCCGGACCGCGTCGTCGTCGAGGGTCGAGAGCATGGCCTTGCCCACGCCGCTCGCGTGGGGATGCACGCGCTGGCCCACCTCGGTGAACATCCGCATCGCGTGCGGCGAGGGCGCCTGGGCCACGTAGAGCACGTAGTCGCCGTCGAGCACCGCCATGTTCGCGGTCTCCTCCATGTTCTTCACGAGCTCGTGAAGCTCGTGCTTCGCATTCGCGCCGAGCTGGCGGCCGGCGGCGTCGCCGAGGCGGATGAGGCGCGGCCCGAGTGCGTACTTGCGGTTCGCGAGCTGGCGGACGTACCCCTTGCTGAGCAGGGTGCGCAGGAGCCGGTGGATGGTGGGCAGCGGCAGCTCGCTCTCGGTGGCGAGCTCGCTGAGGGTTGCGGTGCCGCCCTGGCCTGCGATGATCTCCAGGAGATCGAATACCCGCTCGACCGATTGAACGCCGCCGCCCGATTGCTGTGCCATGAAGGTCCCTCCGTATTTCCTTGTTCGAGCCTACGTCCTCGTGACCCGGGGAGGGTGCTTGCGCGACCGCCTCCTGAGTTCTAGTATTTCACAGAGCAGAAGTTTATATCCATATGGCGAAACTTCCGCGCATCGCGACCGGTCCGATACCGCGGCCCGCGAAAAGCTGCGAACGCAGCGGCAATCCGATCAAGGAGGATCACATGGCCATCAACCCCTCACCCGGACACTCGATCATCATCCGCGTCGACGCGCCAGTCGGCTACCGGACCACGAGCGAGATCGCGGAAGCGGTCGGCCGTGCCGGAGCGCAGGTGACCGCGCTCGACGTGGCCGAGTCCCAGCACGACAAGATCGTCGTCGACGTGAGCGCGAACACCTCGAACCAGAGCCAGATCGACGACATCCGCGCGGCGATCGAGGAGATCGAGGGCGCCCACGTCCGCGAGGTCAGCGACCGCACCTTCCTCATCCACCTCGGCGGCAAGCTCAGCGTCGAGCCCCGCGTGACGCTCCGCAACCGCGACGACCTCTCGCGCGCCTACACGCCCGGCGTGGCCCGCGTCTGCACCGCGATCGCCCAGGACGTCAGCAAGGCCCGCAGCCTCACCGTCAAGCGCAACACCGTCGCGGTCGTCACCGACGGCACCGCGGTGCTCGGCCTCGGCGACATCGGCCCCGAGGCCGCGCTGCCGGTCATGGAGGGCAAGGCCGCCCTCTTCAAGCAGTTCGCCGGTGTCGATGCGTGGCCCGTCTGCCTCGACACGAAGGACACCGAGGAGATCATCCGCATCGTCAAGGCCATCGCGCCCGTGTACGGCGGCGTGAACCTCGAGGACATCGCGGCGCCCCGCTGCTTCGAGATCGAGCGCCGCCTGCGCGACGAGCTCGACATCCCGGTCTTCCACGACGACCAGCACGGCACCGCCATCGTGGTGCTCGCCGCGCTGAACAACGCGCTGCGCGTGGTCGACAAGAAGATCGAGGACATCAGCGTCGTCGTCTCGGGCGTCGGCGCCGCCGGCAACGCGATCATCCAGCTGCTGATCGCCTCCGGCGTCTCGAAGATCCGCGCCGCGGGCCGCGAGGGCGTCATCGCCCGCGGCGTCGAGCAGCGCGACGAGCACCGCGCCTGGATCGCGGAGCACACCAACGAGGAGGGCTTCACCGGCTCCCTCAAGGAGGCGCTCGTCGGCGCCGACGTGTTCATCGGCGTGAGCGCGCCGAACGTCATCGACGGCGACGACGTGGCCGCGATGGCCGACGACGCGATCGTCTTCGCCCTCGCGAACCCGGACCCGGAGATCAACCCGAGCGACGCGGCCGAGCACGCCGCGGTCATCGCCACGGGCCGCAGCGACTACCCGAACCAGATCAACAACGTCCTCGCCTTCCCGGGCCTCTTCCGCGGCCTGCTCGACGTGGGCGCCTCGAAGATCACGACCGACATGCTCGTGGCCGCGGCGGACGCGATCTCCTCCTGCGTCACGGACGAGGAGCTCAACTCCTCCTTCATCATCCCGAGCATCTTCAACGCCGAGGTCACCCAGCGCGTCGCCGCGGTCGTGGCGGAGGCCGCCGAGCGCAACGGCGACCGCACCGTCTCCGAGCGCGCCAGCGAGTTCGACACCGCCGGCCTCACCGAGCGCGCATAGCCTCGAGCCGTCCGCGCCGCCGCGCACCCAGCCCACGATTCAAGGAGCCCCAGCCATGACCATCACCATCACCGACCCGAACCCCTGCGCGAACGCCGAGGACATCCTCACCGACGAGGCCCTGGCCTTCGTCGAGGCGCTGCACGAGCGGTTCGGCGCACGCGTGCCCGAGCTGCTGCAGCAGCGCGCCGAGCGCCGCGACCGCATCTCGCGCACCGGCACGCTCGACTTCCGGAGCGATACCGCGCACATCCGCGAATCCGACTGGCAGGTCGCGCCGATCCCGGAGCCGTTCGCGGACCGCCGGGTCGAGATCACGGGGCCCGCGAGCCCCGAGAAGATGGCGATCAACGCGCTCAACGCGGGCGCGAAGGTGTGGCTGGCCTGCCTCGAGGACGCGTCCTCGCCGACCTGGCACAACGTGATCGACGCGCAGGTGAACCTCAAGCAGGCCGCCTCGCGCCGCATGGAGCACACCTCGCCCGAGGGCAAGCAGTACCGCCTCCGCGAGGACGGGGGCGACGCGATCGTCGTCGTCCGCCCCCGCGGCTGGCACCTGCCCGAGCGGCACGTGCGCGTGGACGGCGGGGACGCCGTGGCGGCCTTCGTGGACTTCGGCCTCCACTTCTTCCACAACGCGAAGACGCTGACCGAGCAGGGCCGCGGCCCGTTCTACTACCTGGCCAAGCTCGAGGCGAGCGAGGAGGCGCGGCTCTGGAACGACGTGTTCTCCTTCGCGGAGGAGTACATCGGCATCCCGCACGGCACCGTGCGCTCGACCGTGCTCATCGAGACGATCACCGCGGCCTTCGAGATGGACGAGATCCTCTACGAGCTGCGGGAGCACGCCGCCGGCCTCAACGCGGGCCGCTGGGACTACCTGTTCTCGTTCATCAAGAACTTCCGCGACGCGGGCGAGGGCTTCGTGCTGCCGGACCGCGCCGACGTCTCGATGACCGCGCCGTTCATGCGCGCCTACACCGAGCTGCTCGTGAAGACCTGCCACCGCCGCGGCGCCTTCGCGATCGGTGGCATGGCCGCGTTCATCCCCGACCGCAACGACCCGGAGAAGGCCGCGCAGGCCTTCGAGAAGGTGCGCGCGGACAAGCGCCGCGAGGCGAACGACGGCTTCGACGGCTCCTGGGTGGCCCACCCGGCGCTCGTGCCGATCGCGCAGGAGGTCTTCGACGACGTGCTGGGCGCCAAGCCCAACCAGATCGACCGCAAGCGCCCCGAGGTGGAGGTGACCGCCCAGCAGCTGCTCGACGTGAGCTCGGCGCCGGGCCGCCGCACCGAGGAGGGCCTCAAGGACAACCTCTACGTGGCCACCTGGTACATCGCCGTGTGGCTGCAGGGCAACGGCGCGGTGGCGATCCACAACCTCATGGAGGACGCGGCCACCGCCGAGATCTCGCGCTCTCAGGTGTGGCAGCAGCTCAACGCGGGCACCGTGCTCGAGGACACCGGGAGCACCGTGACGGTTGAGCTCGTGAACCGCCTGCTCGACGAGCAGCTCGAGGTCATCCGCGGCCAGGTCGACGAGGACGCGTTCACGCGCTTCTTCTCGCCGGCGGGCGAGCTCGTGCGTGGCATCACCACGAGCGAGGAGTACGTGGACTTCCTCACGCTCCCCGCCTACGACATCGTGTGCGCGAACGAGGCCGCGGCGGAAGGCGGTCGGGCGTGACGACCACCGCGATCAGCGACCCCTTCTCCGAGGCCGCCCTCAGCCGGGTCGAGGAGCAGCTCGCCGGCACCGACTCGCTGCTCGCGAACGCCTACCCGGGTGACACGGCCGACCGCCAGCCGGTGCATACCGTCTACGTGGCGGCGCACCTGCTCACCGCCGACACCGTCGCCGAGTGGGGCCGGGCCGCGCTCGCCGCGGTGGACGGCGTGGGCGGGCTCGAGCGCCTCGCGGGGCACCTGGGCGAGGAGCTCGGCCTCGACGCCGATGCCGACCTCGACCCCGCCGTCCTCGCGCGGCTCGTCGAGGCGAAGCTCGCGAGCGAGCCGATCGAGGACCTCCGCGTGGACTTCGAGGACGGCCTCGGCGCCGTCTCCGACGCCGAGGAGGACGCCGCGGTGGCCTCCTCGCTCGCGGCGATCGCCGCGATGCGGGAGCGCGGCGCGCTGCCCCCGCACGTGGGCCTGCGCTTCAAGTGCTTCGAGAACGACACCCGGGCCCGCGGCATCCGCACCCTCGGGCTGTTCATCGCCGGGCTCGCGGAGCAGGAGGGCGGCCTGCCCGAGGGGCTCGAGATCACGCTCCCCAAGGTCACCACGGTCGAGCAGGTCGAGGCCATGGTCTACCTGTGCGAGCAGCTCGAGGAGCGCCTCGGCCTGCCGGCCGGGCGGCTGCGCTTCGAGGTGCAGGTCGAGACCCCGCAGGTGGTCATCGACGCCGAGGGCCGCGTGCCGCTCGCGCGCCTCATCCACGCCGGCGGCGGCCGCGTCTCGAGCCTCCACTACGGCACCTACGACTACTCGGCCTCGCTCGGCGTCGCCGGCGGCTACCAGTCGATGGAGCACCCGGTCGCCGACTTCGCGAAGTCGTTCATCCAGGTGGCCGCGGCGGGCACCGGCGTGCGCTACTCGGACGGCTCGACCAACATCGTGCCGGCCGGGGACGGCCTCCAGCGCCTCGACGCCTGGGCGCTCCACGCCCGCCTCGTGCGCCGCTCGCTCGAACGCGCGATCTACCAGGGCTGGGACCTCCACGCCCACCAGCTCCCCACCCGCTACCTCGCGAGCTTCGCGTTCTTCCGCACCGGGCTCTCGAGCACGATCACGCGGCTGGACAACTACCTGGGCGGCAAGGACTCGGCCGTGATGGACGAGCCGGCCACGGCCCGCGCGCTCGCGGCCTTCCTGGTGCGCGGCGTCAACTGCGGCGCCGTGCCGGAGCAGGAGCTCTCCGAGCGCATCGACGTCTCGCCCGACGCGATCCGCGCCCTCGCCTACCCGAACCGCTCGACGAAGGAATAGATTCTTGACGAAGAACACGAACGCCACGTACCCGAAGCTCGACACCCCGCTGCCCGAGCAGCACGAGCACCTCTCCTCGGCCGCCGTCGTCAAGGACGCCTACACCTTCATCCCCGCCTCGGTGATGCGCGACATCGTCGCGAGCGTGCTCCCCGAGTTCACGGGCGCGCGCGCCTGGGTCCTCAACCGGCCCGTGGCCGGGGGAGCGACCACCTTCGGCCAGATGCTCGTCGAGCTCGAGCCGGGCGGCGGGTCGGATGCGCCCGAGCCGCAGCCCGAGGTCGCGAACTTCGTGTTCGTGCAGCGCGGCACCGTCTCGGTCGTGCTGGACGAGGGCCGCGAGCCCGTGGAGCTGGGGGAGGGCGGTTACGCCTTCGCGCCGGCCGGGTCGAACTGGTCGATCCGCAACACGGGCGACGGGGTCGCCGAGTTCATGTGGGTGCGCAAGCGCTACGAGGAGTACGACGGGCCCAGGCCCGCCGCGTTCTCGGGGCACGAGCAGGACATCGAGCCGACGGCCATGCCGGGCACCGACGGCCGCTGGGCGACCACGCGCTTCATGGATCCGGAGGACGTCGCGCACGACTTCCACATGACGGTGGTCACCTTCGAGCCGGGCGCGAAGATCCCGTTCCTCGAGACCCACGTCATGGAGCACGGCATCTACATCCTCGAGGGCAACGCCGTCTACCGGCTCAACGAGGACTGGATCGAGATGTCCGCGGGCGACTACTTCTCGCTCCGCGCCTTCTGCCCGCAGGCCTGCTACGCCGGCGGGCCGGGCAAGTTCCGCTACCTGCTGTACAAGGACGTCAACCGGCAGATCCGTCTCTGAACCGTCGCCGCCGCCTACCTGGCGGTCCGCTGAACACCGATCGCCCGGGGGTTGCCCCGGGCGATCGTTGTACGCTACGCTTTCATTATTCAGAAGTTATCTTCCGTAATGCGAAATCAACCAGCAAGACCCACAGCACAGTGAAGACCGCGATGCCACCATCGCTCAGCAAAGACAAGGGAGTCTGATGACGTACACCGTGAACTGCTCGATCCTCCTCACCGAGCTGCCCCTCCTCGACCGCGCCCGCGCCGTCCGCGAGGCGGGCTTCGACCAGGCCGAGTTCTGGTGGCCGTTCGCGAGCTCGACTCCGGCCGCCGACGAGATCGAGGCATTCGAGGCCTCGCTCCGCGACGCGGGCGTCAGCCTCACGGGCCTCAACTTCAACGCGGGCGACATGCCCGGCGGCGAGCGCGGCCTCGTCTCCCTCCCGAACCGCGAGCAGGAGTTCGTCGACAACCTCGACGTCGTCACCGGCATCGGCGAGCGCACCGGCTGCCGCGCCTTCAACGCCCTCTACGGCCTGCGCGACGCGGAGTTCACCCCCGAGCAGCAGGACGAGATCGCCGTGGAGCAGCTCGCCCGCGCGGCCGACGCCGTGGCACGCATCGACGGCACCGTGCTTCTCGAGCCCGTATCCGGCGCCGAGGAGTACCCGCTCAAGACCGCCGCCGACGCCCTCGCCGTCATCGAGAAGACGGGGCGCTCCAACATCAAGCTGCTCGCCGACTTCTACCACCTCGCCGCCAACGGCGACGACGTCCCCGCCGTGATCGAGGCCCACGCGGCCGAGTTCGGCCACATCCAGATCGCGGACTTCCCCGGCCGCGGCGCCCCCGGCACCGGCGACCTGCCGCTCGCCGAGTGGATCACGCGCTCGCGCGAGCTCGGCTACCAGGGCCCGATCGGCCTCGAGTACAAGCAGGCCGAGGACCCGTTCGGCTGGGTCGCCCAGGGACTGCTGCCCGGGCTTCCCGCCGAGACCGGGCGCTGACGCGCCGCCGCGGCACCGAACACGCTTCAGACTGAAAGGTACGACATGACCACCATCGCATTCATCGGACTCGGGATCATGGGCCTGCCCATGTCCAAGAACCTCGTCCAGGCCGGCCACAAGGTCGTCGGATACAACCGCAGCCCGCAGAAGGTCGAAGAGCTCGTCTCGGCCGGCGGCACCGGCGCCTCGGCCATCGCCGAGGCGGTGGCCGAGGCCGACGTCATCGCCACGATGGTGCCGGACTCGCCCGACGTCGAGGCCGTCGTCTCGGGCCCCGAGGGCGTCTTCGCGAACGCGAAGGACGGCGCGCTGTGGATCGACTTCTCGTCGATCCGCCCCGACGTCTCGGCGCGCCTCGCCGACGACGCCCGCGAGGCGGGCGTCCGCCCCCTCGACGCCCCCGTCTCGGGCGGCGAGCCCGGCGCGATCGACGGCGTGCTCTCGATCATGGTCGGCGGCGAGGCCGCGGACTTCGCCGAGGCCGGACCCGTGTTCGACGCGGTCGGCAAGACCATCGTCCACGTCGGCCCCTCGGGCGCCGGCCAGACGGTCAAGGCGGCGAACCAGCTCATCGTGGCCGTGAACATCCAGGCCCTCGCCGAGGCCGTGACCTTCCTCGAGGCCTACGGCGTGGACACCGACGCCGCGCTCAAGGTGCTCGGCGGCGGGCTCGCCGGCTCGAAGGTGCTCGACCAGAAGGGCCAGAAGATGCTCGACCGCAACTTCGACCCCGGCTTCCGCCTCGAGCTGCACAACAAGGACCTCGGCATCGTCACCTCGGCGGCCCGCGAGGCCGGCGTCGTGGTGCCCCTCGGCTCCGCCGTCGCGCAGCTCGTGTCGGCCCTCGTCGCCCGCGGAGACGGCGCGCTCGACCACTCGGGCCTGTTCAAGCTCGCCACCGAGCTCTCGGGCCGCGACGGCGCCTGACCCCCTCGGAGCCCGGCTGCGCACATCCCCGTCGCGGCCGGCTCCCACCCCCATCACCCGATCGGGGCAACGCCGCCCCGATCCCCAATCGTTCTGATAGCTCAGGAACCCCTGAGGACAAGGAGACACCCCCATGGCAAAGATGCGCGCTGTCGACGCAGCGGTACTGATCCTCGAGAAGGAGGGCGCCACGCAGGCGTTCGGCCTTCCCGGCGCCGCAATCAATCCCTTCTACTCCGCGATGCGCGCCCACGGCGGCATCAAGCACGTGCTCGCCCGCCACGTCGAGGGCGCCTCGCACATGGCCGAGGGATACACCCGCACCCGCCCGGGCAACATCGGCGTGTGCATCGGCACCTCCGGCCCCGCCGGCACCGACATGATCACCGGCCTCTACTCGGCCTCCGCCGACTCGATCCCGATCCTCTGCATCACGGGCCAGGCGCCGGTCGCCAAGCTCGACAAGGAGGACTTCCAGGCGGTGGACATCGCCTCCATCGCGAAGCCCGTGACCAAGCTCGCGAAGACCGTGCTCGAGGCCGGCCAGGTGCCGGGCGTGTTCCAGGAGGCCTTCCGCCTCATGCGCTCCGGCCGCCCCGGCCCGGTGCTCATCGACCTGCCGATCGACGTGCAGCAGACCGAGATCGAGTTCGACATCGACAGCTACGAGCCGTCGCCCGTGGCGAAGCCCGCCGCGACCCGCGCGCAGCTCGAGCGCGCGCTCGAGCTCATCGAGGGCGCCGAGCGCCCCCTCCTCGTGGCCGGCGGCGGCATCCTCAACGCCGCGGCGGAGGCGGACTTCCGCGCCCTCGCCGAGGAGCTGGGCATCCCCGTCGTGCCGACGCTCATGGGCTGGGGCATCATCCCCGACGACCACCCGCTGCACGCGGGCATGGTGGGCCTGCAGACCTCGCACCGCTACGGCAACGAGAACCTCCTCGCGAGCGACCTCGTGTTCGGCATCGGCAACCGCTGGGCCAACCGCCACACCGGCGACGTGGACACCTACCGCAAGGGCCGCACCATCATCCACGCCGACATCGAGCCGACCCAGATCGGCCGCGTGTTCGCCCCCGACTACGGCATCGTCTCCGACGCCGGCGAGCTCATCCGCGGCCTGCTCGAGCTCGTGCGCGAGCGCAGCGGCTCGCTCCGCGACCGCAGCGGATGGGCTGCCGAGTGCCAGGACCGCAAGGCCCGTCTCCAGCGCAAGACCAATTTCGACAACGTGCCGATCAAGCCGCAGCGCGTGTACCAGGAGATGAACCGCGCCTTCGGCGAGGACGCCCGCTACGTCACGACGATCGGCCTCTCGCAGATCGCCGGCGCGCAGATGCTCCACGTGTTCAAGCCGCGCCACTGGATCAACGCGGGCCAGGCCGGCCCCCTCGGCTGGACCCTGCCCGCCGCCCTCGGCGCCGCGGTGGCCGAGCCCGAGACCCCGGTCGTGGCGCTCTCGGGCGACTACGACTTCCAGTTCCTCATCGAGGAGCTCGCGGTCGGCGCCCAGCACCGGATCCCCTACGTGCACGTCGTGGTGAACAACTCCTACCTCGGCCTCATCCGCCAGGCCCAGCGCGGCTTCGAGATGGACTTCGAGGTGTCGCTCGCGTTCGAGAACATCAACTCGAGCCTCGAGGTGCAGGGCGAGACGGTCAAGGGCTACGGCGTGGACCACGTCAAGGTGGCCGAGGGCCTCGGCTGCAAGGCCATCCGCGTGGAGGACCCCTCGAAGCTGCAGGAGGCGTTCGCGCAGGCGCAGGAGCTCGCCGCAGAGCACCGCGTGCCCGTGGTGGTCGAGGTCATCCTCGAGCGCGTGACGAACATCTCGATGGCCGGCGCCTCGATCGACGCCGTGAACGAGTTCGAGGAGATCGCCGAGACGGCCGAGGACGCGCCCACCGCGATCCTCCCCATCGGCTCCCGCGAGCAGGCCGCGGCGCCCGTGGCCTCCGGGGCCTAGGGAAGGCTCGGGCGGGCATGAGGATCGTCATCGCACCGGACAAGTTCAAGGGCTCCGCGAGCGCGGTCGAGGCCGCCGAGGCGCTGGCCGAGGGCGTGCGCGAGGCGCTCGAGGGCGCGGAGGTGCGCTGCCTGCCCATGGCGGACGGGGGCGAGGGCACCGTGGACGCGGCGATCGCCGCGGGCTACGAGCCCCTCGCCACCCGGGTCCGCGGACCCCTCGGCGCGCCGGTCGAGGCGCGGTGGGCGATGGACGGCCGGACGGCCGTGATCGAGATGGCCACCGCCTCCGGACTCGAGCTCGTGCCCGAGGCCGAGCGGGATGGCCCGGCCGCCACCTCCTTCGGCACGGGCGAGCTCATCACCGCCGCGCTCGATGCCGGGGCCGACCACATCGTGCTCGGCATCGGCGGCAGCGCGTCGACCGACGGCGGCGCCGGGATGCTCGAGGCCCTCGGCCTGCGGCTGCGGGACGCGTCCGGCCAGCCGGTCGGGCCGGGCGGGCTCGGCCTGCTGCGGCTCGCCGAGGTGGACGCCTCCGAGCTCGACCCGCGCATCCGCGACACGCGCTTCACCCTCGCGAGCGACGTGGACAACCCGCTGTGCGGGCCGCGCGGCGCCGCGGCGGTGTTCGGCCCGCAGAAGGGGCTGGCGCCGCGCGAGGTCGAGCAGGTCGACCAGGCGCTCGCCCGCTGGGCCGAGCTGCTGTGCACCGCCCTGGACCGGCCCAAGAACTTCGGCAACCGGCCCGGCGCGGGCGCCGCGGGCGGGGTGGGCTTCGCCGCCCTCACCGCGCTCGAGGCGTCCGCCCGGCCGGGTGCCGAGCTCGTGGCGGAACTCGTGGGGCTCGACGCCCTGCTCGAGGACGCCGAGCTCGTGATCACCGGCGAGGGCAGCTTCGACGAGCAGTCGCTCGGCGGCAAGACCCCGATGGGCGTGCTCGCCGCGGCGAAGCGCCGTGGCGTGCCCGCGGTGGTGGCCTGCGGCCGCTCGCTGCTCGAGGAGCGGCAGTGGCGCGAGGCCGGATTCGCGGCCTGCTTCGACGTGCTCGGACGGGCAGGATCCACCGAGGAGAGCATCCGGGGCGCGCTGCCGCTGCTGCGGGGCATCGGCGCCGAGATCGCGCGCACCGCGCCGTTCGCGCAGACCGCCGCGGCGGCGGACGGATAGGCCGCTCCGCGGCGATGCGGGACGCGGGCGAGGGCCCGCGTCCCGCATCGCCCGTTTCCGGGCCGGGCGGCCCGGGGCGGGAGCGGGGACCGCGGCCATCCGGCGCGGTCCCGGGCGCGGCCGAGGGCGCCCCGTGCGATAGGGTGACCTATGTGACAAACGCGAACGTTTATGATGCAGTGCTCATCGGCGGCGGCGCCATGTCGGCGACGCTGGCGGCCTTGCTCCTCGAAGTCGAACCCGACTGGTCCATCAAGATCATCGAGCGGCTCGACGACGTGTCCCAGGAGTCCTCCGGGCCGTGGAACAACGCCGGCACCGGTCATTCGGCGCTCTGCGAGCTGAACTACACGCCCGAGAAGAACGGCGAGATCGACATCTCGAAGGCGCTCAGCGTCAACGAGCAGTTCCAGGTGTCGCGCCAGTTCTGGGCCTCGCTCGTCGAGCGCGGCGACCTCAGCACGCCGTCGGACTTCATCAACCTCGTTCCGCACATGACCTACGTCAACGGCGCCGAGAACGTCGAGTTCCTCCGCCGCCGCTACGACCTGCTGCGCGAGCAGCCGCTGTTCTCCGGCATGGAGTTCAGCACCGACCCGGCCGAGATCTTCGACTGGGCCCCCGCGCTCGTCGTGGGCCGGCCCAAGGACGAGCAGATCGCCGTGACCCGGGCCGAGCACGGCACGGACGTCGATTTCGGCGCGCTCAGCCGCAAGCTCATCCAGTCGGCCATCGACCGCGGCGCCGTCGTGCGCCTGGGCACCGAGGTCACCGATCTGCGCCAGCGCCCCGACGGGATCTGGCAGGTCGCCACGCAGGTGCGCTCCGGCGCCGAGAAGGGCCGCCGCAACGTCACGCAGGGCCGGTTCGTGTTCGTCGGCGCCGGCGGCGGGGCGCTCCCGCTGCTGCAGAAGTCCGGCATCGACGAGATCAAGGGCTACGGCGGCTTCCCCATCTCGGGCGAGTTCTTCCGCACCGACAATCCCGAGGTGGTCGCCCGCCACCAGGCGAAGGTGTACGCGATGCCCCCCGTGGGCGCGCCCCCCATGTCGACCCCGCACCTCGACACCCGCGTCGTGAACGGCAAGAAGTCGCTGATGTTCGGCCCCTACGCCGGCTTCAACACCCGCTACCTCAAGCAGGGCTCGCTCGCCGACATGTTCAAGGCGCTGCGCTTCGACAACATCCCCACCTACCTCGGCGTGGGCGCGACAAACCTCGACCTCGTGAGCTACCTCGCGGGGCAGCTCCTCGCCTCGCCCGACAAGAAGTTCGAACAGCTCTACGGCTTCTTCCCCGAGGCCGAGCGCGAGGACTGGCGCCTCATCACCGCGGGCCAGCGCGTGCAGGTGATGAAGAAGAACCCCGCGGGCAAGGGCTACACGCTGCAGCTCGGCACCGAGCTCGTCGCCAAGGGCGACGGCTCCATCGCCGGCCTGCTCGGCGCATCCCCCGGCGCCTCGGTCGCGCCGCAGATCATGCTCGACCTGTTCAAGCAGTGCTTCCCCGACAAGATCGCCGAGTGGGAGCCGAAGATCAAGCAGCTCATCCCCACGTACGGGACCTCGCTCAACGACAACCCGGCGCTCGCGAAGTCGGTGCAGAACTCGACCGCCGAGATCCTCGGCATCGGGAAAGTCGACTAGCGCGATGACGGCGCCGTTCGTGGTCGGCATCGCGGGCGGGTCGGGGAGCGGCAAGACCGAGCTCACACGCTCGCTCGCCGGCCGCTTCGGCGACGACGCGGCACTGATCTTCCACGACGACTACTACTGCAGGCAGGACGAGCTCACCTACGAGGAGCGCTGCCGCACCAACTACGACGCGCCGGAGTCGCTCGATACCGCGCTGCTCGTCGAGCACCTCGACCGGCTGTGCGCGGGCGAGGCCGTCGACATACCCGTGTACGACTACGCGCAGCACAACCGCTCCGACCGCACGCAGCGCATCGAGCCCGCGCCCATCGTCTTCGTCGAGGGCGTGCTCCTGTTCGTGGAGGAGGAGCTGCGAGAGCGGCTCGACCTCAAGCTCTTCGTCGACACGGACGCCGACGTGCGCATCCTGCGCCGGCTCAAGCGCGACGTGGTCGAGCGCGGGCGCACCGTCGAATCGGTCGAGGCGCAGTACCTCGCGACGGTCAAGCCCATGCACGACCGCTACGTCGAGTCCTCGAAGCTGTGGGCGGACGTGATAGTGCCCGAGGGCGGCTACAACCACGTCGCCCTCGAGACCATCGCGGGCGGCCTCGCGGCCAACGTCGCGAAGCTCGCCGCGCGGGACTGACCGGGCCGCGCGAGGCCCGGCCGTCCGGCGGCTCTCCGTCAGTCGCGGACGACGAGCACGAGCTTGCCCGTGGTGCGGCCGGTCTCGCCCGCCTCGTGGGCGTGGGCGGCCTCGGCGAGCGGATAGGTGTCCGCGATGGTCGCGCGCAGCCGGCCCGCCTCGACGAGCCCGGCGATGGACCGCATCCCGGCGTGATCGGCCTCGACGAGGATGAGCTCCGCGCGCACTCCCGCGCGCTCCGCCTCCTCGTGCAGACCCTCGGCGGGCACCGGCAGGGTCGAGACGAGCACCCCGCCGGGGCGGAGCGCGCGCAGCGAGCGCAGCTGGTAGTCGCCGCCGATCGTGTCGAACACGACGTCCGCGTCGCGCACCGCCTCGGCGAAGTCGGTCGAGCGGTAGTCGATCATCTCGTCGGCGCCGAGCCCCCGCACGAACTCGTGCTTCGGAGCGCTCGCGGTGCCGATGACGTGCGCGCCGCGGGCCTTCGCGATCTGCACGGCGAGGTGGCCGACCCCGCCCGCGGCTGCGTGGACGAGCACCCGCTGGCCCGCCTCGAGGCCGGCGGTGTCGACGAGCGCCTGCCACGCGGTGAGCGCCGCGAGGGGGAGCGCGCCGGCCTGGACGTGATCGATGCCGAGCGGCTTGGATGCGAAGGCGCGGGCGGGCCCGACGACGTATTCGGCGTGCGAGCCCGCCCCGTGCGGATAGGGCAGCATGCCGAAGACCTCGTCGCCGGGCTTCCAGATGGTCACGCCGAGACCGACCCGCTCCACCACGCCCGAGACGTCCCAGCCGAGCACGTAGGGCGGCTCGCCCAGGAACAGGCGCGAGGCGCGGTGCTTCCAATCGGTGGGGTTCACGCCCGCGGCGTGGACGCGCACGAGAATCTCGCCGAGGCCCGGCTCCGGGCGCGGCACCTCGATCGGCTGCAGCACCTCGGGGCCGCCGAATCGCTCCTGGCGGATCGCCAGCATCCGCGGTCGTTCGTCTCCGGTCTGGTTCGTCGTCATCGCACTCCTCGGATTCGTCGGGACGGCTCGGATCTCTCTACGATGGAGCGTCGCGGAAACGCTCCGGCGCCCACGGCACCCCTGCCAGGATGGCAGGGCGACCTGTGCACCTCTTGACCGGCCGAGCGCCGATCCTCGCGAAAGGACCCTCGTGGCGAAGCTGTATTTCCGGTACGGCGCGATGAACTCGGGCAAGTCGACCGTGCTGCTCCAGACCGCCTTCAACTACGAGGAGCGGGGCCACCGCGTGCTGCTCGCGAAGCCGGTGATCGACACCAAGGGCGCCGACTCGATCTTCTCCCGCCTGGGCATGGACCGGCGGGTCGACTTCCTCATCGACGAGCGGGATCGGCCGCGGGAGCAGTTCCACGCACTCGTGGGCGACCGTCCCGTGTCGTGCCTGCTCGTGGACGAGGCGCAGTTCCTCTCGGCCGCGCAGGTGGACGAGCTCTTCCGCGTCGCCGTGCTCGACGGCATCCCGGTGCTCTGCTACGGCATCCGCACCGACTTCCAGACCGTCGCGTTCCCCGGATCGCGGCGCCTGCTCGAGATCGCGCACTCCATCGAGGAGCTCAAGACCATCTGCCGCTGCGGCCGCAAGGCGGTGCTCAACGGCCGGATGGTCGGCGGGCGCTTCATCTTCGACGGCGCCCAGGTCGCGATCGACGGCGAGGCCGTGGGTTACGAGTCGCTGTGCGGCCAGTGCTACCTGAGGGAGTCCGGTGGGCGCCTCGCGAGCGACGTGTAGCCCGACGGCGTCGCCCCCTGCTCGCGGAGGTGCGGCCTGTCCGGATGCGAGGCTCGTGCGGATGTGAGGGTTATGCGGATGTGAGGCGTATGCGGGGTTTGCGGGGCGGATAGTGTGCGTTTCCCTCGCATCCGCGGGAGTGCGGGGTGTTTCCCTCATATCCGGTGCGGCAGGAGACGTTTCTCTAATATCCGCAGATGCAGGCGGCATTTGCCTCGCATCCGCGGTGCCACCCCGGGGAATGAAAGGGCGGTTTCACGGGCACTGATCGTGTGGCGTTGACACCTTGCCTGCGGACGTGAGCCTCGTGCGAATATGAGCCTCGTGCGGATGTGAGGGTTATGCGGATGTGAGGTGTATGCGGGGTTTGCGGGGCGGATAGTGTGCGTTTCCCTCGCATCCGCGGGAGTGCGGGGCGTTTGTCTCACATCGGCGGAGGCGTGGAGCATTTGTCTCACATCGGCGGAGGCGTGGGGCGTTTGCCTCACATCCGGCTTGAGGCGCGAGACGTTTCCCTCGCATCCGCGGGAGTGGGAGACGTTTGCCTCACATCCGGCCGGGGACGCGGCGGCTCCCTCATAGCCCCGGCGCCGGCCGTGGGGAATGCGAAGGAGATATCGCCCGGGATGGCGACTCGCGAGCGGCGCCGCCCCGAACGCGACGCGCCCCTCGACTCCGCGGACGGAGACGAGGGGCGCGAGGACGGGCGGGCGTCAGCGCGAGCGCTGCTGGCCGCCCTGGGGCTGGCCGGAGCGCTGACCGCCGCGACCGCGGCCGCCGCGCGAGCCGCGCGACTGCTGCGAGGCGGGCTGACCGCTGCCCTGGCCCTGGGGCTGACGGCCGCCGGCCTGGCCCTGGCGGGCGGCGCGGGCCGCCCGCTTGCGGCGGGCGTTGGCGCCGTTCGAGCTGCCCGAGGGCTGGGCCACGGGAGCATTGCCCGCGCCGGGGCCGCCGGGGACCGGGGCCACGTGCGGGGCGGTCTCGCCCACGAGCTCGTTCACGAACGGCGACTCGGCGTGCGCCTGGCGCGGCTGCACCGAGATCTGCGCGCGGCGCAGCAGCTGCATGGTGTCGCGGCGCTGCTCGGGCAGCATGATGGTCACCACGTCGCCCTCGGCGCCGGCGCGGGCCGTGCGGCCGGAACGGTGCAGGTAGGCCTTGTGCTCCGCGGGCGGGTCGACGTGCACGACCAGCTCGATCGCATCCACGTGCACGCCGCGGGCGGCCACGTCCGTGGCCACGAGTACGCGCACCTCGTTGCTCGAGAACGCCGCGAGGTTGCGGTCGCGCGCGTTCTGCGACAGGTTGCCGTGGAGGTCCACGGCGGGGATGCCGGCGGCGGTGAGCTGCTTGGCGAGCTTCTTCGCCTGGTGCTTGGTGCGGGTGAAGAGGATGCGCTTGCCGAGCCCGCTCGCGAGCTTGCGGATGAGCTTGGTCTTCTCGGCGGTGCCCTCGACCTCGTAGAGGTGGTGGGTCATCGCGGCGACGGGGGAGTTGGCCTCGTCGACCGAGTGCAGCAGCGGCTCGTGCAGGAAGCGCTTCACGAGCTTGTCCACGCCGTTGTCGAGCGTGGCGGAGAAGAGCATCCGCTGCCGGCCCTTCGGGGTCGCGTTGAGGATGCGGGTGACGACGGGCAGGAAGCCGAGGTCGGCCATATGGTCGGCCTCGTCGAGCACCGTGACGCTCACGTCGCCGAGGTCGACGACGCCCTGCTTCATGAGGTCGTCGAGCCGGCCGGGGCAGGCCACGACGATGTCGACGCCCTTGCGCAGGGCGGTCTCCTGCGGGCCCTGCTTGACCCCGCCGAAGATGGTGGTCACGGTGAGGCCCTCGGCGGCCGCGAGGGGGCCGATGACGGCCGCGACCTGGGTCGCGAGCTCGCGGGTGGGCAGCAGCACGAGGCCGGTGGGGCGGCGGCCGGGGCGGCGCGCGCCGCGGGTCAGCTCGGCGACGCGCACCACGAGCGGGATCGAGAACGCGAGCGTCTTGCCCGAGCCGGTCTTGCCGCGGCCGAGGACGTCCTTGCCCGCGAGGGTGCTGGGCAGGGTGGCCTGCTGGATGGGGAATGCCTCGTGCCGGTCGGCGGCGTCGAGGACGGCTACGAGCGACGACGGAACTCCGAGGTCGGCGAATGCAGTGGACATGAAAACCTTTCGATATGGGGGTGCTCGGATCGCGCGGTCGGACCGTGCATTGGGGCGGTTTCCGACTGAGGAGCGTGCGAATCGCACGGCGCTGAATCCGGCAAACGGGAACAGCCCGGACTCTCGATGGAGAGTCCGGGCTGATCCATTCGTCGGGATGACAGGATTTGAACCTGCGACCTCCTCGTCCCGAACGAGGCGCGCTACCAAGCTGCGCCACATCCCGATGTCGTCGAATCGACAACTCAACGATAATAGCGCACTTCGAGATGCGCCGCACCTCCGACGCGTTCGCGGACGGCGGCGCGGGGCGCGGGCTCGCGCGCTACTCGGCGGGCAGCAGCCGCAGCAGATTCGCCTCGGGCGGGCAGAAGAGCCGCACCGGGGCGTAGATGGAGGTGCCGAGCCCGCGCGAGACGTGCAGCGGCGCGGCGCGGCCCCCGGCCTCCCACGAGGAGAGGCCGCCGACCTGGTCGAGCGGCAGATCACAGTTCGCGACGAGCGCGCGTCCCCCGGGCAGACAGACCTGCCCGCCGTGCGTGTGGCCCGAGAAGATCGCATCCACGCCCGCCTCGGCCACGAACGGGTCGAGGATGCGCCGGTACGGCGCGTGCACGAGCCCGAGCGTCACGTCCCACTCGCCGTGCGCGGAGACCTCCTCGAGCGAGGCGAGGGCCTGGCCGAGCCGGTCCGCCTCGATGTGCGGGTCGTCGACCCCGATCGCGCGGATGCGGAGCCCGCCTGCCTCGACGATGGCCGCCGAGTTGGTGAGGTCGATCCAGCCGAGCCCGTCGAAGAGCGTCATCCGCAGCGCGAGCTCGTCGAGGTCGCGCTCCCGCCTCGTGTGCGGCCGGTTCGGCAGCAGGTAGGTGAGGGGGTTCTTCAGCACGGGGCCGAAGTAGTCGTTGGAGCCGAACACCGACAGCGCGGGTACGCCGCGGAAGGGCTCGAGCATCTCGGCGAGGTCGGGGATCGCATCCCGGTGCCCGAGGTTGTCGCCCGTCGCGATGACGAGGTCGGGCTCTAGCCCGGCCAGCGACTGGACGAAGCGCCGCTTCTTGCGCTGCCCGGGGGCGAGGTGGAAGTCGGCGAGCTGCAGCACGTCGACGGGACGGCTCCCGGGCGGCAGGATGCGGAGCTCGTGGGTGACGAGCCGGAAGCGGCGGCGTTCGACGCCCGCCGCCCAGCCGAAGGCGGCGAGGCCGCCGGCAGTGATGCCGGCGGCCCCGATCAGCGCGGTGCGAAGGTGCTTATTCAGCTTGGATCCTGACGGTCGAGTCGGGAGCGACGTTCGAGCCCGCCCCCGGCGTCGTGCTCTTGACGGTGCCGCCCTCGGGGCCGCGCCACTGGAAGGTGGCACCGATATCGCCGAGGCCGGCGTCGCTCAGGGCGCTGACCGCCTCGTCCTTGGACATGCCCTTGATGTCGGGCATGGGGATGCCCTCGCGATCATCGTCTTCGTCGCCGCCGTCGCCCTTGCCGTCGGAAGGACGGATGGTGACGGTCGAGCCCTTCGGCACGCTCGTGTTCGAGGACGGGTTGGTGCGGCCCACCGTGCCGGCCTTCTCATCCGACTTGACCTCGTCGCCGACGGCGACCACGAAGCCCGCGGCCTCGAGGGTCGAGGTGGCCTCGGTGACCGACATGCCGCGCACATCGGGCACCATCACGTTCTCGACGCGCATCGACTCGGCGGATGGATCGGGGAACGAATCCGCGCCGTACTCGGGGATCGCGGCGGACATGAGCCCGTTGGTGATGCCGTGCCGGGCGTTGTTGTAGCCCGAGTGCAGCATCGAGGCATCGCCGGTGACGTTGCCGACCCACACCGCGGAGGCGACGCCGGTGGTGGCCGCGATCATCCAGGTGTGCTTGTCGCCCGACTCGGTACCGGTCTTGCCGATCAGCGGCCCGAGACCCGGGTTCGAGGCCGCGCCCGTACCGCCGCTGGTCACCGACGCCATCGCGTAGGCGACGCCGTTCGCGACATCGGGGGACACCGCCTCCTGGCAGTTGCTCTCGGGCGGCGCCACCTCGGTGCCGTCGCGCATCGTGATCTTGGAGATCGCGATCGGCGAGCAGCTCACGCCCTCGTTCGCGATCGCGGCGACGGCCGTGGCCATCGACAGCGGGGCGATGTTGTTCGCGCCGAGGATGGCCGAGGGCATCGTGTTCATCGGGTTGCCCTGCGCCTCGTGCGCGCCCAGCGACTCGGCGATATCGGCCGTGACGCACTGGTCGAGCTGCTCGCCCATGGCGGCGTACGCCGTGTTGATCGAGTCGCGCGTGGCGGTCACGGCATCCACCGAGTTGTATCTCGCGTCGCCGTAGTTCTGGATGTCCCAGGTGCCGCCCCACGGCCCGTTGCACGAGTCGGCGAAGTTGGCCTGGTTGAACGGCCGCTTCTGGGCGTTGATCTGCTCGCGCAGGGAATGGCCGGATTGCAGCCAGTTCGCGAGGGTGAAGATCTTGTACGTCGAACCCACCTGGAAGCCGACGGATCCGCCGTAGTCGTAGTCGGTGTTGTAGTTCACCGAGGTCTTCGTCGGATCATCGGCCGCGGCCTCGGTCTCGTCGAAGTCCTTGTTCTGCTGCATCGCGAGGATGTGGCCCGTGCCCGGCTGGACCACCGAGGCGGCGGCGCCGATGTCGATGCCCTCCACCGAGTGCGGCACGGTGTTGTTGATGGTCTCGGTGAGCGAGGCCTGCAGGTCGAGGTCGATCGTGGTGTCGATCTGGTAGCCCTTGGTGCGGAAGTTGAACAGCCGCTCCTCGTAGGTCGAGCCGAAGGTCGGGTCGTTGAGCATGACCTTCTGCACGTAGTCGCAGAAGAACTGCGAGTTCTCCTCCGCGTTCATGCAGCCGTGCTCGGGCTGCGTGATCTTCGGCTCGATCGGCGTGTTCTTGGCCTCCTCGTACTCCTCCGTGGTGATCGCGCCCTCGTCGTGCATCCGGTAGAGCACATAGTCGCGGCGCATCGTGCTCGCCTCGAGGTTGCTCTCGTCGTCGATGCGGAAGGCGTTCGGGTTCTGCACCATGCCCACGAGCGTGGCCGATTCCGCGAGGGTGAGGTCGGCGGCCGGCTTGCTGAAGTAGTACTGCGAGGCCGACTCGATGCCGTAGGTGGTGCCGCCGAAGAGCGCGATGTTCAGGTAGCCCTCGAGGATCTGCTCCTTCGAGTACTGCTGCTCGACGCCGATCGCGAGCCGCATCTCCTGCAGCTTTCGACCGATCGTCTCGACCGTGGCCTCCTCGTACGCCTGCTGCCGCTCGACCGGGTCGAGGATCGCCTCGGCCGCCTGGACGCGCTGGTTGCGGACGTACTGCATCGTGATGGTCGACGCGCCGCCGCCGTCGCCGATGAGGCCGACCAGCGCCGCGCGGACGGCCGAGACGACGTCCACGCCGCCGTGCTCGTAGAAGCGCGGGTCCTCCGTGGAGATCGCGGCGTCGGCGACGTAGGGCGAGATGTCGTCGAGGGAGACCTCGACGCGGTTCTGGAGGTAGAACTCGGCGATCTTCTCGCGTTCCCCGTCCCGCTGCCCGTACAGTTCGGTCTTCTGCTGCAGCGGCTGGATCTGGAGGTACGTCGGCAGGGACTCGAAGAGGGTGATCGTCGAATTCGCCGCGACGCCCGCCACCGCGATCACGGGCGTGATCAGCGCTGCGACGAGGATCCCGGCGATACCGCTCATACCCAGCATGCCCAGCACGGTGGCCAGCACATTCCGCTTGGGCGCAGTCGAGGAGTTCGTAGGCATAGGAACTAGGGTAAATCGAAAACGTCGATTCGGGCACCGATTCCCAGTCTTTGGTTCGCTGGTAGCACACGCGAATGGGCCGGTGACCGCACAAAACGAAAGGCTGCCGCATGCAGAAATGGGAGTACTTCATCACGCCGTTGCCGCTGCACACCCCCGGCGCGATCCTCAACAACTGGGGCAAGCAGGGCTGGGAGCTCGTGCAGATCGTCACCAACGAGCAGGGCGGCACGGTCGCGTACATGAAGCGCCCGCTTGCCGAGGAGGCCGGCGCATGAGCCGCACCGAGACCCGGCTCGGCGAGCTGAGCCTGAGCCTGCCGCCCGTGGCCGCCCCGGCCGGGGTCTACGTGCCGGCCGCCGGGCACGACGGCCTCGTGCACACGTCGGGCCAGCTGCCCTTCGTCGAGGGCGCGCTGCCCGCGACGGGCAAGGTGGGCGCCGAGGTGCCGCTCGAGCAGGCGCAGGAGTTCGCCGCCATCGCGACGCTCAACGCCCTCGCGGCGATCAAGCAGGAGCTCGGCGATCTCGACCGCGTCACGCGCGTGCTCAAGGTCACGGTGTTCGTCGCCTCCGACCCCTCGTTCACCCAGCAGCCGCAGGTGGCCAACGGCGCCTCCGAGCTGCTCGGCGAGGTCTTCGGCGAGGCGGGCACGCACGTCCGCTCGGCGGTGGGGGTCGCGGTGCTGCCGCTCGACTCGCCCGTCGAGCTCGAGGTCGTCGTCGCGTACGAGTAGAACCTGCTCCGCGATGGCGACGGGCCGGGACCCCGGCTCGTCGCCATCACGGAACGCCCCGGTGTCAGCCGCGGGCGCGCACCTGCTCGGTGATCGCATCCATCACGCTCGCGTCGGTGAGGGTGGAGGTGTCGCCGGCGGGCTTGCCCTCGGCGACGTTCTTGAGGAGGCGGCGCATGATCTTGCCGGAGCGGGTCTTCGGCAGCTCGGCGACGGGGTACACCGCGCGCGGACGGGCGATCGCGCCGATGCGCTTGGCCACGTGGCCGCGCAGCTCGGCCTCGACGTCGATCGAGGCGGCGGCCTCGCGCTGCGAGTCCTTGAGCACGACGAAGGAGACGACCGCCTGACCGGTGGTCTCGTCCTCGGCGCCGACCACCGCGGACTCCGCCACGAGCTCGTGGTCGACGAGCACGGATTCGATCTCGGTGGTCGAGAGCCGGTGCCCCGAGACGTTCATGACGTCGTCCACCCGGCCGAGCAGCCAGAGATCGCCGTCGAGGTCCACGCCGGCGCCATCCCCGGCGAAGTAGCGGCCGGGGAACTGCGACCAGTAGGTGTCGATGAACCGCTGGTCGTCGCCCCAGATGCCGCGGGCCATCGAGGGCCACGGCTCGGTGATCGTGAGCAGCCCCATCTCGCCGGGGTTCACGCGCTCGCCCTGCTCGGTGATGACCTCCACCGAGATGCCGGGCACGGGCTTCTGGCCGGAGCCTGGCTTGAGCGCGTCCTGCGTCGCGATCGGCGCGATCATGTGCGCCCCGGTCTCGGTCTGCCACCACGTGTCGACGATGGGGGTCCGGTTCGAGCCGATCACCTCGCGGAACCACTCCCAGGCCTCCGGGTTGATGGGCTCGCCCACCGAGCCGAGCAGCCGCAGGCTCGAGAGGTCGTGGCGCTGGGGGATCTCGCGGCCGCTCTTCATGTAGCCGCGGATCGCGGTGGGCGCGGTGTAGAAGGCGGTGACCCCGTACTCCTCGATGATCTCGAACCAGCGGTCGAGCGAGGGGAAGTCGTGCGCGCCCTCGTACATGATCTGGGTCGCCCCGTTCGCGAGCGGCCCGTAGACGATGTAGCTGTGGCCCGTGACCCAGCCCACGTCGGCCGAGCACCAGAACACGTCGTCCTCGCGCTGGTCGAAGGAGGTGCGGAACGTGAAGGCGGTCTGGGCGAGGTAGCCGCCGGAGGAGTGCCAGAGCCCCTTCGGCACGCCCGTGGTGCCGGAGGTGTGCAGGATGAAGAGCGGATGCTCGGCCGGGAAGCCCTTCGCCTCGTGCGAGTCGGAGACGCCCTCGAGCTGCTCGTGCCACCAGAGGTCGCGGCCCTCGACCATGTCGACCTCGTGCTCGGCCCGCTGCACCACGAGCACCTGCTCGACGGGGTGCCCGGGCTCGGCGAGCGCCTCGTCCACGGTCTCCTTGAGGGGGAAGACGCGGCCCTTGCGGTTCGAGCCGTTCGCGGTGATGACGAGCTTGGCGCCCGAGTTCTCGACCCGCGAGCGGATGGCGCTCGCCGAGAAGCCGCCGAAGATGACCGAGTGGGTGGCGCCGATGCGCGCGCAGGCGAGCATCGCGAAGACCGTCTCCGGGATCATCGGCAGGTAGAGCGTCACGACGTCGCCGGCCCGCACGCCGAGCTTCTCGAGGAGGTTCGCGGCGCGCTGCACCTCCCGGTGGAGGTCGGCGTAGGTGATGGTGCGGGTGTCGCCGGGCTCGCCGATCCAGTGGATCGCGACCTTGTCGCCGCGGCCGGCGGCGACGTGCCGGTCCACGCAGTTGACGGCCACGTTGAGCTCGCCGTCGGCGAACCAGCGCGCGAACGGCGGATTAGACCAGTCCAGCACCTCGGTGAAGGGCTTCGACCACTCGAGCTCCCGGGCCTGCTCGGCCCAGAAGCCGAGGCGGTCGGCGGCCGCGCGCTCGCGGAGGTTCTCGGGGATGCTCGTCCCGGCCACGAACTCGGGCGCGGGCGGGTAGCTCTCGATCGGGTTGATGAGCTTGTCGATCTTGTCGCCCTCTGGTGCTGACATCCTCGTCCTCACTATCGTCTTCGTCACCGCGGCGTCTTCGCCGCACCAGGGAAGTCTACGACTGCTGCTCGGCAGTTCGCGACGGCGGCGTTCAGCCGCCGCACGGGCCGCGCCGGGGCCAGTAGCATGGCGAGCGTCGGATGAAGGAGGCGAGGATGGCTGCGGATTCGACGGGAGCGCCGGGCGCGGGGGCCGCGCCGGGCGGAGGCTCGGCGCGGCCGGGCGGCCGGGGCGCGGGCAGGCCGCGCGTCCCGGTGCTCGACCGCGAGCGCATCACGACCGCCGCCATCCAGCTCCTGCGCTCGGGAGGGCTCGCGAAGCTCACGATCAACGCGCTCGCGGCCCGGCTGGGGGTCTCGCCGAGCGCGATCTACAACCACGCCGACTCGCGCGCGACCATCCTCGTGCGGGTGCAGGAGCGGCTCGTGGTCGAGATCGACGCCTCAGGGTTCGAGCGGCTGCCGTGGCGGGAGGCGACCGAGCGCTGGGCGCGCAGCTACTTCCTGATGCTGCGGCGCAATCACGCGCTCGTCGAGGTGACGGCGACGGTGCCGATCAGCGAGGCGCTCGAGTCGGCGCGGATGTACGAGCGGGTGGCCTACGGGCTGCGGCGCGCGGGCTGGTCGGTGCGCGACGTGCTGCCGACCATCTCGGCGATCGAGGCCTTCATCTTCGGCGCCGCGCTGGACTCGACCGCGCCCGCCGACATCTACTCGACGGGCGCGCATCGAGGGAAGACCCCGCTGCTGACGGCGATCGTCGGCGTGCACGAGGAGCACCTGCGGGAATCGGGCTCCTCGGCCGCCGACGTCGCGTTCGAGCTCGGGCTCGGGGCCCTGCTCGACGGGTTGCACGCCCGTCATTCGAGTCCGACCGTGTCGGAGGACTAGCCGCCCTCGCCGGTCCGGTGGGCCGGCGCCTCCTCGATGCGCTGCGCGGAGGCCTCCGCCGTCGCGCTCGCGTCGAAGGGCACCATCTCGGTCTCCTGCAGCACCGAGCCGACCTCGATCTCCTTGCCGCGGAAGAACCCGGGGTTCACAAAGGAGTAGATGAGCATCAGGAGCGCCCCGCCGCCGAGGATCACGAGCCCCGCGACGAACACGACGCCCACGCCGCCCTCGACGGTGCCGTCCGGCAGCGTCGTGCCGAATATCGCATTGCCCGAGCCGAAGTCGGGGTCCATCGAGTCGTAGAGGGTGATGCCGAACATCACGGTGAGGGAGAGCCCGCCGAGCAGCGGCAGCAGGAAGCGGCGGAAGAAGTTCCCCACGTTCGCGAACCAGGTTCCGCGGAAGTACCAGAACGCGGCGAGCCCGGTGATGCCGTAGTAGAAGCACACCATGATGCCCATGGCGGTGATGGTGTCCCACAGCGCATCCTCGGAGATGACGCGCATGAGCACGTAGAACAGCACCGAGGCCGTGGCGGCCCAGAACGTGGGCGCCCCGGGGGTCTTGTACTTCGAGAGGCGCCCGAAGGCCTTCGGCACGGCCCCGTAGTGCGACATCGCCTGCAGGGTGCGCGAGGGCGAGACGAGGGTGGACTGCAGCGAGGACGCCGAGCTCGCGAAGATCGCGAGCGACATGAGCAGCGCGAACGGGCCCATCACCTCGGGCGCGAGGGCGGCGAACAGCGACTCCTGCAGATCCGGGTTGCCGGCGCCGAGCCCCGTGGTCCCGATCCCGGCGTAGCTGAGCAGCACGATGGTCACGGTGAGGTAGGTGACCACGATGATGGCGATCGTGAGCAGCGCGGCGCGGCCAGGCGTGCGGCGCGGGTCCTTCGCCTCCTCGTTCATCGTGACGATCACGTCCCAGCCCCAGAACATGAAGATCGACAGCGAGAGCCCCGCCATGAGCACGCTGAAGCTGAACCCGTCGGGCCCGAGCATCGCGGGGTTGAACCAATCGAGGCTCACGGGCGTGTAGTCGTAGGCCTCGCCGTTCCGGATCTTCACGATCGCGGCGACCACGAACCACACGAGCGCGATGGCCTGCAGGCCCACGAGCGTGTACTGCACGCGCTTGGTCTCCTCGACGCCGCGGTACGCGACGTACGCCGCGAGCGCGGTGAGGAGCGCCACCACGGGGATGTTGATCCACAGGTTGCGCGTGAGGTCGGCGAGCTCCGGGTTCCCGAAGATCTGCGCGAGCGCGATGAAGAGGAAGTCCACGGCCACCGCCGCGAGGTTCGAGAGCACGAGCGCCGTGGCCGCGACGAGGCCCCATCCGCCGAGCCAGCCGATCCACGGGCCGAAGGCGCGCGAGGACCACGTGAAGGTGGAGCCCGAGTCCGGCATCGAGGTGTTCAGCTCGCGGTACCCCATGAGCACGAACAGCATCGGGATGAAGCCGATGAGCAGGATGAACGGGGTCTGCAGTCCGGCCTCGGAGATGGTCGGGCCGATGCCCGAGGTCATCGTGTAGGCCGGGGCGATGCAGGAGATGCCGATGATGGCGCCCGCGAACGCGCCGATCTTGCCCTTCTGGAGCCCCTTGAGCGTGAGGCTCTTCGTCGTGGTCGCGGGCTCGCGCACGGTACCGCTCACCGCTCGGCCCGATCGTCGCCGCCGGCGTCGAGGATGCGCGCCGCGGTGTCCTGGCCGATGCGCACGGCGCCGTCCACGTGCTGGTAGCCGACGCCCTGGATGTCCGAGCTCGCGAAGAGGATCGGGCCGACGGCGCGGTTCTGGGTGGCGCCCCAGCGGCTCAGGCCGCCGAGGTCGTAGCTGCACGCGTAGGCGCCGCGGGTCCATTCCTCCGCGCCCCAGTCCGAGAGGTAGAAGGCGACCGGGTCGAGCGCCTCCTCGCCGACGTACTTCGCGAGCGACTCGAGGATGGTGCGCTTGCGCTCCTCATCGGGCAGCGCCCACATCGCCTCGGCGGTGGTGTCGACCACGAAGCCGACGAGCGTGCCGCGCTCCTCGCCGTGGTTCGAGTTGTCGTAGACCTCCTGCACGATCTCGTGGAAGCCGAAGCCCGTGCCCGAGAGGCCCTGCTCGCGCCAGAACGGGCGGTCGTAGGCGGCGTGCACCTTGATCACGAGGCCCATCGAGTGGTGCTGGTGCACGATCTGCTGGGTGCGGGGGAGGGCGGGGACGTACTGGATGCGCGAGTAGAGGTTCGGCGGGATGGCGAGGATCGCGTGGCGAGCGCTCACGCGTACGCGGTCGGCGACGACGGTGACGGCGGCCGGGCGGCCCTCGCCCTCGTCCTGCCAGTGGAGCTCCCGCACGGGGCTGTCGAGGAAGAGGTGCTCCTCGCCGAGCTCCTCGGCCATGCGGATCGAGACGCGCTGCATGCCGCCGACCACGCGCTTGTCGAGGATGAAGTCCTCGTCGAGCAGGTTGTCGAAGGAGCCGGCGGAGGCGGCCATGAGCAGCGCCTGCAGCAGCGAGAAGGCGTGCGCGGGCTTGGTGAGCATGCCTCCCGCGATGAAGGCGCCGATGCTGCGGATCGCCTCGGGGTCGTCGCTGCGCTGCTGCAGCCACGCCTGGAACGACACCTCGTCGTACTCGGCGGCGCGCGGGTGGTCCCAGGGCGCGGCCGGGTCGACCTCGGCGGCGAGGCGGTTGATCTCCTCGCCGAGGCGGTTCATCTCGGCCTGGGTACGCTCGGGCACGGGGAAGTCGAGGCCGTCGTACACGTGGCGCCCGCCCTCGGCGTCGAGGTAGACGTTGGCGCCTTCGCGGTAGCGGTCGAACAGCTCGAGGCCGAGCTCCTCCGCCATGCCGGCGACGGCGGTCTGATCGGGCGAGATCCACTGGCCGCCGATCTCGAAGAACGCGCCGTCGATCGTGTCCGACCAGGTGCGGCCGCCGACGCGGACGCGGGCCTCGACGACGGCGACCGTCTTCCCTGCCTGGACGAGGCGGCGGGCGGCGGTGAGGCCGGCGGGCCCGGCACCGACGATCACGACGTCACGAGTGATTTCCTGCATGTTGACTCCTTCGTCTCTATGGATGCGGGACACCGTAGGGCGCGTTCCGGGGAGCCGCGGGGCGCTGCTCCCCGGTTTCGGCGAACGGGATTCATTTATGCGCGCCCGGGCTTCATGCGGTGCGGCGCAGAAGATATTTCCGGGATTCATTTATTGGTGCGGTGCGGGATCCCGATGCGGTGCTTGTGCTGGCCTGCCGCGTCGCTGTGCGGATGTGCGGTGTGTGCTGTCCTGCCCGTGCGGATGTGAGGTGTGTGCTGTCCTGCCGCGCGGATGTGAGAGATATGCGGGGAATGCGAGCCCCATTCCCGGCACGGGGCTCACATCCGTGTGGAATTGCGGCATACGCCTCACATCCGCGGCGACCGGCGCATGGTCCGGTCCACGGGCGGCTGCGAGGGCGGCGCTTCACCGCTTGCAGCGCGCGGAGGTGCAGAGGTCCTCCCCCTCGACGGCGGCGCTTTCGCAGCCCGCGGCGCATAGTCCGCAGCCCGCTGCGCGCACGGCAGCGCACTCGGCTGCTGTGGATGCCCGCCCCTCCACAGGCCCGGATCCGCGCCGCGCGGGAGCCGCATCCACGCGCCTACGGTGTGCGGCATGTACTCCGAATTCAGCGTTCAGGAAGCCGAGCCGAGAGAGCGGTTCGTCGTCCGCCCGGCGGCGGCGCGGCCCGCCGCGGTCGAGCTCGCCCCGCTGCCGGGCGCGGACGACTCGGGCCGTGAGCGGCGCGCGCTCACGCGGGGCGAGGCCGAGGCCCTCGGACCGCTCGCCGGCTTCGTCGCCGACGGCGAGGTCACCGATCTCTTCCTCAACGGCATGGCCGGCCTGTGGGTGGACCGCGGCAGCGGCCTCGAGCGCGACCGTTCGTGGCGGGCACCGGGGGAGCGCGCGCTCCGCGACCTCGCGGTGCGCATCATCGCGGCGGGCGGCAGGCACCTCGACGAGGCGAGCCCGTGCGTGGACGTGCGCATCGGCGACGGCATCCGCGCGCACGCCGTGCTGCCTCCCGTCTCGACGAGCGGTACCCTGCTGTCGATCCGCGCGCCCCGATCCGCCCGCCTCGACTTCGAGCAGCTCCGCGCCGCGGGCTTCTTCTACGAGGGCGCCGACGAGATCGTGCGACAGGCGCTGCAAGGCCGGGCCAACCTGCTCATCACCGGCGCCGGGGGCTCCGGCAAGACCACACTGCTCGGCGCCCTGCTCGGCGAGGCCGCGCCCGAGGAGCGCATCGTCGTCATCGAGGACGTCGCGGAGCTGCGCATCGCGCATCCGCACGTCGTCTCGCTCGAGGCGCGGCAGGCGAACGTCGAGGGTGCGGGGGAGGTGCCGCTCGCGCGCCTCGTGCGCGAATCGTTGCGGATGCGCCCCGACCGGCTCGTGCTCGGCGAGTGCCGGGGCGCGGAGCTGCGCGAACTGCTCGCCGCGCTGAACACGGGGCACGACGGCGGCGCAGGCACGCTGCACGCCAACTCGCTCCACGACGTCCCGGCCCGCCTCGAGGCGCTCGGCGCGCTCGCGGAGATGTCGGCGGACGCGATCGCCCGTCAGACGGTCTCGGCCATCGACCTCGTGATGCACGTCGAGCGGCGCAAGGGCGTGCGGCAGCTCGTGGACATGGGCGAGTTCTGGCTCGACGAGGCCGGACGGCTGCGCGTCACGAGCGTGCGCACCGGCGCGAAGCTGGAGCGGGCATGAGCGCCGCGCAGACGTACCCCGCCGAGGAAGCGGCGGCGGTCGTGGAGCGCCTCGCCTCGCTCCTCGCGGGAGGCGGCGCCCCGATCAGCGCGTGGGAGCAGCTGGCCGAGTACTCGCGCGCGGAGGCCCGGGCCGAGGGACGGGACGGAACGCGGCGCCGGTTCCCGCCATCGCGGCGACGGCGGGAGCAGCCCGAGCGCGTGGAGGCGCTCGTCGCGCGGGCGCTGCGCGGCGGCGCCGATGCGGCGGAGCTGCTGCGCGAGCATCCGGTCACGGCCTGGCGGGCCCTCGGCGCGACCTGGCGAGTGGCCGAGATCGCGGGCGCGCCGCTCGGCCCCGCCCTCCGGGAGCTCGCCTCGGGATTCCGCGATATCGGGCAGTCGGAGCGCGACGTGCAGATCGCGCTCGCGGCGCCGAGCACGGCGAGCCGCATGGTGCTCGCGCTGCCGCTCATCGGTCTGCTGCTCGGCACGCTGCTGGGCTTCGACACGATCGGCGTGCTGTTCGGCGGCCCCGTGGGCTGGGCGCTGCTCGCCGCTGGCACTCTGCTCGTGGTGCTCGGCCGGTGGTGGAACCGCAGGATGATCCGCGCCGCCTCCGACCGGCCCAGCACGCCCGGATTCGCGCTCGACCTCGTCGCCATGGGCATGCTTGGAGGCGGCTCCGCGAGCGCGGTCCGCAAGACCGTGGGGGACGTGCTGCGCGAATGGCGGCTCGGGCTCTCCGGCCTCGACCGGGCGCAACCGGTGCTCGACCTCGCGGTGCGGGCCGGGGTTCCGGCCTCGGAGCTGCTGCGATCCGAGGCGGCGCTCGAGCGACGCAGGGCGCGCACCGATGCCGCTCGCGCGGCCCAGCAGCTCGGCGTCCGCCTCATGCTGCCCCTCGGCGCCTGCATCCTGCCCGCCTTCCTCGCGCTGGGCGTGGCCCCGCTCGTGATCGCGGTGCTGGGACGCGTGTTCGGCTGAGCCTGCTGTCCCCGTCACCTGCCGCCCTGCCGGCCCGGGCAACCGCCGCTCCGCCGACCCGAGCAGCCGCCATCCGCCTCAGATCTTCCAGACGTGCCGTGCGAATCCGCTGTCGAACCGAACAACGAAAGGCAACATCATGAACCGATACCGTCCCACCGCCCTCCGAGCACGGCTCGACCGGGCCCTGCACCGCATCCGGCACGACGAGGAGGGAGCGGAGACCGCCGAGTACGCCATGGTCATCATGGCGGCCGTGGCCCTGGCCGGAGTGCTCATCGCCGTCGTGCAGTCCGGCGCCGTGAGCGGCATCATCGAAGACCTCGTCGTCTCGGCGTTCCAGCGCTGATGGCGAGGCGGGGATGGCGGCTGCGGGCCGAACGCGGCTCGGTCGCCGCCGAGTTCGCGGCCGCCATGCCCGCCGTCGTGCTCGTGCTGGCGCTGTGCCTCGGCGCGGTGGCCGCGTCGAGCGCGTTCGTGCGGGTGCAGGATGCGGCGGGCGAGGCCGCGCGGCTCTCGGCCCGCGGGGACGCGCCCGAGCAGGCGCTGTCGATCGCGGGGAACGGCGCCGGCCTCGAGACGTGGGACTCCGGGGAGTTCCGCTGCGTCCGGGTCTCGGCGCCCATCCGGATCGTCGGACTCTCGACGGGCGCGAGGGCGGAGGGGGAGTCGTGCGCGCTCAGGGACACGGACGCATGAGCGGTGCGCGGGCCTCCCGGAACAGCGTGCCGCGGCCGGCTGCGCGCTGCCGCCGCGCACTGCGGGACGACCGCGGCAGCGGCTCGGTGCTCGCGATCGGGATCCTCACCGCCACGATCGCGCTCTCGATCGCTCTCATCGCCGCGCTCGGGGCCTTCGCGCTGCACACCCGCGTCTCGGTAGCCGCCGATGCCGCGGCGCTCGCGGCCGCCGACACCGCCTCGCACCGGGTGCCGGGCGAGCCGTGCGCTCGGGCGCACGCGGCGGCGGCGCTGCACGGCGTCGAGCTCGTGGCCTGCGAGTCCGGGTATCGCGAGTCCGTGGTCACGGTCTCGGCGGGCTTCGGCCCGCTCGAGCTCAGCAGCTCGGCACGGGCCGGCCTGCCGCGATGAGCGGCTCCCGGCGCGCCGCGGGCGTGATGAAGCGGAGCACGATCTTCGAGAGCAGGCCGAGGCGGCGGCTCCCGGCGCGTCATGGGCGCGGCACCGGCGCGGGCGCGCGTATATATCGCATGCGCATCCGCGACTCGCCAGGGCGAACTGGAGGCGAGCATGGTGGTATATGGTGCAACCGAACGCCTCATCGATTTCCATACCTTATATATGGGGCTGTCTACTCCCGCTGCCTACCCCCGAGGAACGCATTTTGTCGAACTCTCTCGTGATCGTCGAGTCGCCGACCAAGGTCAAGAGCATCTCCAAGTACCTTGGCGACGGCTACACCGTGATGGCCTCCGTCGGCCACATCCGCGATCTCATCGAGCCCAAGAACCTTCCTCCGGAGCAGAAGCAGGGCACCCTCGGCAAGTTCTCGGTCGACGTCGAGAACGGCTTCCAGCCCTACTACGCGGTCTCGGACGCGAAGAAGAAGACGGTGACCGAGCTGCGCCGGGCGCTCAAGAGCGCGGACGAACTCATCCTCGCAACCGATGAGGACCGCGAGGGCGAGGCCATCGCGTGGCACCTGCTCGAGGTGCTCAAGCCCAAGGTGCCCGTCAAGCGCATGGTCTTCCACGAGATCACGCAGGAGGCCATCGAGGCAGCCAAGGAGCAGACCCGCGACATCGACGCCCACCTCGTCGACGCGCAGGAGACCCGGCGCATCCTCGACCGCCTCTACGGCTACGAGATCTCGCCCGTGCTGTGGCGCAAGGTCGGCCCGGGACTCTCGGCCGGCCGCGTGCAGTCGGCCGCGACCCGCCTCATCGTGCAGCGCGAGCGCGAGCGCCTCGCCTTCGTCGCGGCCTCCTACTGGGGCGTCGAGGCGGATCTCTCCGCCGACGGCCAGGCGTTCGGCGTGCGGCTGACCAAGCTCGACGGCAAGCGGCTCGCCACGGGACGGGACTTCGACGACGCCGGAAAGCTCAAGAACGACGCGCTCGTGCTGCGCGAGCCCGCGGCGACCGCGCTCGCCGACGCGCTGCGCGCCGGCGACGTCGAGGTGAGCGTCACCTCGATCGAGTCGAAGCCCTACACGCGCCGCCCCGCCGCGCCGTTCACGACCTCGACCCTGCAGCAGGAGGCCTCGCGCAAGCTCGGCTTCTCGGCGCGGCAGACGATGTCGGTCGCCCAGTCGCTGTACGAGAACGGGCACATCACCTATATGCGTACGGACTCGTACAACCTCTCCTCGCAGGCGCTCAACGCCGCCCGATCGCAGGCGCGCGAGCTTTACGGCGCCGACACCGTGCCGGAGAAGCCCCGCTACTACGGGGCGAAGGCGAAGAACGCGCAGGAGGCGCACGAGGCCATCCGCCCCGCAGGCAGCGAGTTCGCCCGACCGCGCGACCTCCACGGCGTGAGCGACCAGGAGCGCAAGCTCTACGACCTCATCTGGAAGCGCACCGTCGCCTCGCAGATGGCCGACGCCAAGGGGCAGACCGCCACCGTCACCCTCGCCGGCGCCGCGACCGAGCTCCCCGACGAGGCCGGCACCCTCGCGCCCACCACGAGCGAGTACCAGGTCTCGGGCACCGTCATCACCTTCCGCGGCTTCCTCGCGGCCTACGAGGAGGGCCGGGACGAATCCCGCAACGGCGGCGACGCCAAGGAGTCCAAGCTCCCGCCGCTCAAGGAGGGCGAGGTCGTCGCGGTCGAGGGGGCCGAGGCGAAGTCCCACGAGACCAGCCCGCCGCCGCGCTACACCGAGGCGAGCCTCGTGAAGATGCTCGACGACCTCGGCATCGGCCGGCCCTCCACGTACGCCTCGATCATCGCGACGATCATGGACCGCGGCTACGCCATCAAGCGCGGCTCGGCGCTCATGCCCGGATGGACGGCGTTCAGCGTCGTCCGGCTCCTCGAGGAGCACTTCGAGGACCTCGTGGAGTACGACTTCACCGCGCAGATGGAGGCCGACCTCGACCACATCGCCGCCGGCGACCAGGATCGCGTCCAGTGGCTCGGCGACTTCTACTTCGGCGGCGAGGAGCACCCCGGCCTGCGGAAGGTCATCGACAACCTCGGCGAGATCGACGCCCGGGCCATCAACTCGATGCCCATCACCGACAAGGCCACCCTCCGGATCGGCCGCTACGGGCCGTACCTCGAGGTGGACGAGGGCGGCGAGACACCCCGGCGCATCAACGTGCCCGCCGACCTCGCACCCGACGAGCTCACGCCCGAGAAGGTGCAGGAGCTCATCGACGCCCCGGTGGTCACCGACCGCGTGCTCGGCCAGGACCCCGAGACCGGCCACGACATCGTCGTGAAGGACGGCCGCTTCGGACCCTACGTCTCCGAGGTGCTCCCCGAGCCCGAGGACGCCGGCACCGGCAAGCGCAAGAAGGCCGCGCCCAAGCCCCGCACGGCCTCGCTGTTCAAGTCCATGTCGCCCGAGACGGTCACGTTCGAGGAGGCGCTCAAGCTGCTGTCGCTGCCCCGCGTGGTGGGCGTCGAGGAGGAGAGCGGCAAGGAGATCACCGCGCAGAACGGCCGCTACGGCCCCTACCTCAAGAAGGGCACCGAGACCCGCACCCTGCCCGACGAGGACTCGATCTTCACGATCGACGTGCCCGGCGCGAACGAGCTGTTCGCGCAGCCGAAGTACCGGGGCCAGCAGTCCAAATCGGTGCTGCTCGACTTCGGCGAGCCCGATCCCGTCTCGGGCAAGGCGATCAAGGTCAAGGACGGCCGCTTCGGCCCCTACGTGACGGACGGCGAGACCAACGTCACGGTGCCCCGCGGCACGGATCCCATGACGGTCACGTTCTCCCGCGCGGTCGAGATGATCGCCGAGAAGCGCGCCAAGGGCCCCGCGAAGCGGCGCAGCACGGCCAAGAAGACCACCGCCTCGAAGACCACCGCCTCGAAGAAGCCGGCGCCCAAGAAGACCAGCACGGCCAAATCGAGCACGGCCAAGACGAGCGCCGCGAAGAAGACCACCGCGAAGCCCTCCACCGCGAAGTCGAGCACGGCGAAGACCGCGACGCGCAAGGCCCCGGCCAAGAAGACGAGCACGGCGAAGTCCGCCGGCACGGGCACCGACGAGAGCTAGGGGAGCGTGGCAGCGGAACACGAAGCGGCGCCGCCCTCGGAGCGGGGCCTGTTCATCGTCTTCGAGGGCGGGGACGGCGCCGGGAAGACCACCCAGGTCGGCCTCCTCGCCGAGCACCTGCGGGCGCGCGGGCACGAGATCCTGCACACCCGGGAGCCCGGCAGCACGGCCGTGGGCCTCGAGCTGCGCCGCGCCGTGCTCCACAGCGAGGACGAGATCGCGCCGCGCGCCGAGGCGCTCATCTACGCCGCGGACCGCGCGAACAACATCGCCACGCAGGTGCGGCCCGCGCTCGCGAAGGGCGTCACGGTGCTCCAGGACCGCTACATCGATTCCTCCGTGGCCTACCAGGGCTCCGGCCGCGACCTCGGCGCCGAGGAGGTCCGAGACCTCTCGCTCTGGGCCACCGAGGGGCTCCTGCCGGACCTCACGGTGCTGCTCGACCTCGCGCCCGAGACCGGGCGGGAGCGCGTCGCCCGCAGCCGGGGCGGATTCGACCGCCTCGAATCTGAGGGGAAGGCGTTCCACGACCGGGTGCGCGAGCAGTTCCGCGCGCTCGCGGCCGCCGCGCCCGAGCGCTACCTCGTGATCGACGCCTCCGGGGCGCCCGAGGAGATCGCCGCGCGCATCCGCGACCGCGTCGAGGGGCTGCTCGAGGAGCGGGGATGATCGTGCGGACGGGGAGGATCGTGCCGTGAGCGTGTGGGACGAGGTGACCGGGCAGCCGGAGGCCGTCGCCACGCTGCGGCGCGCCGTGGCCGGCGCGCATCGCGGCGCCGTCGACCCGCAGGCCTTCACGAACTCCTGGCTCATCACCGGCCCGCCCGGATCGGGGCGCTCGACGGCGGCCTACGCGTTCGCCGCCGCGCTGCTGTGCCCGGTCGACGGCTGCGGCGTATGCCCGTCCTGTCAGCAGGTGCGCGCCCGCTCCCACCCGGACCTCACCGCGGTGGCCACCGAGACCGTGATCATCGATATCAAGACCGCGCGCGAACTCGTATCCCGCGCATCCCGCTCGCCGATGAACGCCGACTACCGCGTGATCGTGGTCGAGGACGCAGACCGCATGGTCGAGCGCACCTCCAACACGCTGCTCAAGGCCATCGAGGAGCCCGCGGAGACCACCGTGTGGGTGCTGTGCGCGCCCAGCGAGGCCGACCTGCTGCCGACGATCCGCTCCCGCGTCCGCTCGATCGGCCTGCGCACCCCCGAGGTCGAGGACGTCGCCGAGCTGCTCGTGCGGCGCCACGGCGTCGACGCGGACACCGCCCGCCGCGCCGCCGCCGAGTCGCAGAGCCACGTGGGCATGGCGGCGCGGCTCGTCACCTCGCCCGAGGCGTGGCGGCGGCGCGATCGCGCGCTCGACGGGGTGCTGGGGCTGCGCACGGTCGGGGACGCGGTGCGCAAGGCCGGGGACTGGCTCGCCATCGCGGAGGAGGACGGCAAGGCGGCCTCCGAGGACCGCAACGAGCGCGAGCGGGAGGAGACCTTCCGCTCCCTCGGCCTCGACCCGAAGCAGGCCATCCCGCGGCAGCTCCGCGGGGTGTTCCGCGAGCTCGAGGAGAATCAGAAGAAGCGCGCGAAGCGCGCCACGCTCGACGGCGTCGACCGCATCCTCACCGACGTGCAGTCGCTCTGGCGCGATGTGCTCATGCTCGAGTTGCAGTCCGGCGTCAGCCCCGTGAACGAGTCGCGCCTGCGCGACATCGAATCTGCCGCCCGGGCGAGCGACCCGGCCCGAACCATGGCTAGCATTGAAGCAATCAGCGTCGCACGGAAGCGGCTCGCCGCAAACGTTCCGCCCGCCCTCGCGCTGGAGGAATTGCTCGTTGGTTACGTCGGAAGACACGCACAGGCCTGAGGGCCGGATGGAGGCACACCCATGACCGCTCGTTCCCGGCGAGTCCGCGCCAAGCTGCTCGGGCTGGGCTCCATCGCGTCGGTGATGACGCTCGCGCTCAGCGGATGCGTCCTCATCCAGGAGCTCCAGTCGCCCGGCGGCGGTCAGGGCGGCGAGGGCGAAGCGCCCCCGGCCGACGCCGAGGGGCCGCTGTACGACGAGGACCTCGCGCCCGAGCTCGTGCCGTTCTACGAGCAGGAGCTCGAATGGGGCGAATGCCCCGCCGAATACGCCGCGGTCGAGGGCGCCGAGTGCGCCACCGCCACCGCGCCCATGGACTGGGAGAACCCGGGCGAGTTCGAGGACATCGAGCTCGCGCTCGTCCGTCTGCCCGCCACCGGCGAGTCGCAGGGCTCGCTGTTCACCAACCCCGGCGGTCCCGGCGCGAGCGGCGTCGACTTCGTCGCCCAGTCGGGCGACTACTTCTTCTCGCCCGAGCTGCGCGAGAACTACGACATCGTCGGCTGGGACCCCCGCGGAGTCGGATACTCGAGCGCCGTGGAGTGCGTCGACGACGAGGGCATGGACGAGTACCTCTACGGCGTGCCCGAGGGGGCCGACGAGATGACCGAGGAGGAGGCCTTCGAGTTCGCGCAGAAGCAGGCCGTGGAGTTCGGGGCGAACTGCCTCGAGAACACCGGCCCGCTGCTCGAGTTCGTCGACACCAAGTCGACCGTCAACGACCTCGACATGCTGCGCGCCGCGGTGGGCGACACCAACCTCGTCTACTTCGGCCTCTCCTACGGCACCGACATCGGCGCCCAGTACATCGACCGCTACCCCGAGCGCGTCGGCCGGATCGTCCTCGACGGGGCCACCGACCCGACCGTGCCCATGTTCGACGTGGTCGTCGACCAGCAGGAGAAGTTCGCCGACGCCACCATGAACTACCTGGAGGACTGCCTCACCACCGAGGAGTGCCCCTTCTCCGGCCGGGGCGGGGTGAACGGCGCGATCGCCGAGATCCAGACCATCATGGACACGGTGGACGAGACGCTGCCCACCGCACCCGACGGCCGCACCCTGACCTCGGGAGTGATCTCCACGGCGATCTCCTCGGCGCTCTACTCGGAGGACAGCTGGCCCTACCTCTCGCAGGCGTTCGCCATGTGGATGGACCAGCAGGACCCCTCGCTCTTCTTCCTGCTCGCCGACTCCTACTACGGGCGCGACCAGAACGGCAACTACGACTCGAACATGTTCGAGGCGTTCCCCGCCATCAACTGCCTCGACTATCCCCTCGTGACCGACGAGGCCGCCATCAAGGACTTCAACGAACGGCTCAACGAGGTGCAGCTGTTCGGCACCGAGATGACCGACGCCGAGCTCACCGTGGGCGACCTCACCTGCGAGAACTGGCCGGTGCAGTCCCGCGTCGAGCAGCAGGAGCCCGTGACCGGCGAGGGCGCCGCCCCCGTGCTCGTGGTCGCCACCACGCACGACCCCGCGACGCCGCTCAAGTGGGCCGTCGCCGTGGCCGAGCAACTCGAGTCCGGCGTGCTCGTCGAGTTCGAGGGCGAGGGGCACATCGCCTACAGCCAGGGCGATCCCTGCGTCGTCGACGCGGTGGACGACTACTTCATCGAGGGCGCCGTGCCGCAGGACGGGCTGAAATGCGGCTAGGGGCCCCGCCGGTTTGATGTGGTGAGTGTTTCCTGGTTATGATTGCGTGTCGCTTGCGCGAGCACGCGTCAGCCGCCTTAGCTCAGTCGGTAGAGCGATTCACTCGTAATGAATAGGTCGCCGGTTCGATTCCGGCAGGCGGCTCCAAGGAAAAGCCCCGGTCAGCGTCACAATCCGTGAACGCTGGTCGGGGCTCTTTCACGCTCTCAGGCGGAAACCACACCCCTATACCCACCCCTATGGCCGGAACAGCTTGCCCATCATCTCCGTCGCGGCGCGCTTCTTCTCCTCGAGCGGATGCACGTACGTGCGCATCGTGAAGCTTGAATCCGAGTGCCCCAGCACCCCCGCCACAGTCGACGCGTCGATCCCGTTCGCGATGAGCATCGTCGCTGCCGTGTGTCGGCCCACGTAGGGCCGCTGGTACTCGACGCCCGCCCGCTCGAGCAGGCGCCGCCAGTGCGTGGCATCCTGCCTGGGTCGGATCGGGTGCCCGTACCGGTCGGTGAAGAGCATCAGTTTCGGCTCCTCCGCCCCGGGTGGTGTCCATGTCGTCCACTGCTCGCCCGCGTCGGCCATCCACTCGAGCTGCTGCTTGCGGTGCGCCGCGAGGAGTTCCGCGAGGAAATCATCCACGTCGAGATCTCGGAGACCCTCCTGCGTCTTCGTCATCGGCTTGAGGGTCACGGGCTCGCCCACGAGCTGCTGCAGCTGCCGGCGGATGCGGAGCTTGCGGCTCTCGTACATGTCCCAGCCGAGGCCGAGCGCCTCACCGGGGCGGACGCCGTAGACGATGGACAGCGCCCACCGTGCGCCTTCGCCGTCGCGGATGGCTTGCTCGATGACGCGCTGCGCGTCTCGCTCGCGCATGGACCCGACCTTGCTCGGCTGTTTCTTCGGTGGGGTGACGTGCTCGAGCGGGTTGCGGAGCGCCTGCCGCCGCTGTTTCGCGACCTTCATCGCCCGCGAGAGCACACGGTGCACTTTGAGGATGCTGGACTCCGACATCGGCTTCACGGTCTCCACGCTGCCGTCACGCCGCACCTTGGGCTTGCGGTGGGTGCCCTCTCGCATGGTCTTGTAGAGGCGTTCGATGTGTTCTGGTTGTAGCCGGTCGAGGCGGAGTTTCCCGATGGCGGGGTACACGGCGGGTTTGAGGAGGAGCCGGTATCCCTGCCGGGTGCTGGCGTCGCGGTTGTCGATGTGCTCGATCCAGTGCTCGAGCCAGGCTTGCACGGTCCAGTCTCGGGGGACGACGCCGAGGGCGGAGTATTCCTGTAGGTCTGCGAGGGCTTGTACGGCTTCTGAGCGGCTTGTTCGGTCGCGGGTGAGTTCGTGTCCGTCGATGCGGATTCGGGCTCGCCAGCGGCCGTCGGGGAGTTCGAGGAGGGTGCCTTCGCCCTTGGTTCTGCGGGCCATGAGGGTGCCTTTCTATGCGGCCTCCCGGTAGAGCCGGTCGGCGTGGTCGTAGTTTCCTGGCGTGCGGAGCCAGGTGAGGAGAAGCTTGGGGGTGACGGAGAGATCGACGGCCCACCGTCCGGGGTGGTCGGGGTAGGCGCGCGCTGCGGCGGCTACCTGCTCCGCGGTGAGCAGATGTCCCGCTGCCCACTGGTTGGCTTCGCGTTCTGCGGCGTCGGTGTCGCAGCCGTGGCCGTGGTGGGCGTGCCCGAGCTCGTGCGCGAGCACGCACCGCTCGAGCGTTGGCGGGAGGTTGTAGGAGAGCGCGATGATCCGGGGCCGCGGGTACCAGCGTCCCCGCTCGGGCTGGGACTGGTACACGACGCGGATGCCCTGGGCTGCTGCGTGATCGTAGGGGCACCACATGCCCTGATCGTGCAGGCAGCCCCCGACATTAGAGGTCGTCCGGGTCAAGCTCGCTCATGCCCTGGTCGGTGCGCTCCGCGACGTAGCGTTCCCCGGCGAGTTCCTCTTCGATCGACTTCGGCGCGGAGAACGGCGCGTCCCTCCGACCGAAGCGGTCCTCGGCATAGGTGACGTTCGTCTGAGTGGCCGCGACGAGTAGGTCGAACATGTCGATGCCGACCGCCGCGGCGATGCGGGACAGGTCGTTCGTGTTGAACGGCATCTCTCCGCGGAGGCGCTTGTAGTAGTAGTTCCGCGAGATCCCAGCGTCTTCGAGGACGTCCGCGATGGGGCGCCCCGACTTCCCTACTGCGTCCTGCACCAGGTCGATTACGCGCTGACTGTAGGCGTCGGCAGGGTCTTGAGCTCTCTTAACCATCATGCGGCAAGCGTACCTAATTGAGGTACTTTGCGCAATATGTACCCAACTGGGTTGCACATGTGTACCCAACTAGGTACTGTGGGTGTCATGCAGAACGAAGCACTAGACCCGGACTCGCTGGCCCTCATCGGCGCAGTGAAGGCAGAACTGGGGCGTCGGGGAGTAAGCGGCGTTGCGCTTACCGACGTACTCGACCTCGGACGCAACGCCATCTACGAACGCCTTCGCGGAAAGAAGGCCTTCACGACCACTGACCTCATCAAGATCTGCCAGTACCTCGACATCTCTCTCGAGACTCTGATCGCATCGGCGCGAGTCGGGGCGGCATCGTCTGGCCGGCAGCAGGTTGCAGCGTAAAGCAAAGCACCCAGCAGGATCTAGCTGCTGGGTGCCGGAGAGATAGGAAGTCTCATGGAGATTGTACAGCAGATCAATGGTGAACCGCGAGTCTCATCGGAGGCGATCGCGGAGCACACCGACAACCAGCACAAGAACGTGCTCGGTCTCGTCCGAAGCCACGTCGCGGACTTCGAGCGGTTCGGGGAGGTCGCGTTTCAAACGCGACCTGGCTACAACAACTCGATCGTGCAGGTCGCGCAGCTCAACGAGCAGCAGGCGACGCTTCTCATCACCTACATGCGGAACAGCGATAAGGTCCGCGATTTCAAGCTCCGCCTGGTGGAGGAGTTCTACCGGATGCGGCAGGCGCTCGCGGCGCCGGCTCGGGAGCTGTCGCCGCAGGAACTCATGGCCAGGGCAGTGCTCGAGGCCGACAGGCAGATCAAGGCGTTGGAAGCGACCGTGGCGGAGGCGCAGCCGAAGGCGAGCGCGTGGGATCACATCGTGAGCAGTGCCGGGTCCTGGTCGTACGAGGAGGCCGCGAAGGTGCTCTTCGAGCAGGGCGTGGTGTCGGTCGGGCAGAAGCGCCTGGTGCGTGACCTCGTGGGCTGGGGGTTCCTGTATCGGGACCACAAGGGCCGCCCGCACGTGTACCAGCGGTACCTCGAGCAGGGCCTTTTCGTGACGAAGGCGCGGGTGTACACGGATCAGGTGACAGGCGAGGTGCGGGAGTCGTCGGCTCCGCAGGTGCGGGTCACGGGCAAGGGCCTCGACATGCTCTACACGCGGTACCGCCGCGGTCACCTACAGGTGGTGGCGTGATGAACCCGTTAGAAGTCGGGGCGATGGTGGCCGCCGTCGCTGTCGGGTTCTTCGTCCGGTTCGGTGTCGATCGAGCGGCGAAGAAACAGGTAGCCCGATTGCAGGACCGAGTAAGCGATCGCGCCGATGGCGAGGCAGTTAGCAAAGGTGACGATGAGGCCGAACGCATCGGAGAACGCGGGATCCCCGGACCCATCGTCTCGAAGGTTTATGAGGGCGATGAAGTTGAACGCGACGACCACAATTGCGAACGCATTCGCGCCGAAATCGACCCAGGCCTTGTATCTGGGGAACGGGTGCTTGGCGGGGACGCGAACGGACCCGTATCCCTCGGCGTAGACCGGTCGGGTGGAGAGTGCTCCTCGCCTGTCGGGGTCGAAGAGTGTTGCGAGCACGAGCACGAGAAGTATCTGCGTTGCTACTTCAAGCGCTGCGGGGTTGAAGGTCAAGAGGGTGCTCCTATTAGGCCCCTGGGTGGGGTTGTGGTGTGTGGCGCTCCCAACCCTACCCAGGACATGACGGTGGAGGAGTCGGAGCAGGACGGGCGTGAAGGGGGTCGTGATGTCTGAGCGGTTGTTGACGTTGCCGGAGGCTGGGGAGCGGCTGGGCTGCTCGCTGTCGACGGTGTACCGGCTGGTCAGGTCTGGGGAGCTGCGGGTGGTGCGGTCGAAGATCCGCAACGCTTCCGCGCCGGAGGGGGTTTTGCGGGTGCCGGAGTCGGCTATCGCGGAGTCGGTCGAGGAGGTGACGGTGTGAGCGCGCGGATTGTGGACGGGTTTGACCGTCAGCCGTTGTCGCCCGTGCTGGTGGAGTTCTACGGCCGGATGTTCCGGGGTGACGAGTGGGCGAGGGCGCTCATCAAGCACACGTCCAGCTTCGAGGTTGCTCGCGACGTGCACCGGCATAGGCCGGGTCAGTTGTGGGAGCGGCTGGCGGAGCAGGGGGAGGCGCGTCGTGGCTGACCGGGTGGAGCAGGCTCGTGCGGAGCGGGATCTGGTGGAGGCGTTCATCGCTTCTCGGCGGTGGTCGGACGCGACGTACCGGCGGCTATCGCAGGTGGTGCATCAGTTGAATTCCGATATCACGTTCTGGTCAAAACGGGAATAACACTTCTTCCTAGTGGCTATCGATAAGAGATAGCGCGGGCGTCATGGCCTGGCTAGGAGCGGGGTTTGTCGCACCCTTTAACGCGGCGAATTCAATTACATATCTGCGAGGGGGATCAGCCTCCTACAGGGTCCGATGCGAAAGCCCGGTCAGTACCCTCGCAGCGTTTTATAGGCTTCCCGGTTTGATCGGCGGCGTGAGTGTAGGTCCTCATGACTGTCATATGCGGGGAGAGTAGCCCTACGGGGCCGGAGTGCGTACCCGCTAACCGGTCCTACACGAGCTGGCGGTGACCGGGGAGCGCGGTAGCTGGTTTAGGTAGGGGCGGCGGCCTATCCGGGTGGTATGGGCGGGTTCGATTCCCGTCATAGGCGCGTAGTTATTCCGGTAATTCAGAAAGGGCATTCATCATGGCTAATAGCAAATTCGAAATCACCGACGAGCGGCACCCGATCAACCCGGCGCTTCGGCGTATCCGAGCGCTCCGGGACATCCCCCGTGTAGGGGTGAAGGCTGGCGACCTCGGCGGCTGGATCGAGCACGAGGAGAACCTTTCCCACGAGCACGACGCCTGGGTCTTCGACAACGGGAGCGTCTTCGACAACGGGAGCGTCTTCGACAACGGGAGCGTCTTCGACAACGGGAGCGTCTTCGGCAACGGGCGCGTCTTCGGCAACGGGAGCGTCCAGTCTGATGCCCATGTCCTGCACGCGCTAGTGCAGGCATCCGAAATGTTTCGGGCCACGTTGTTCCGCACCTCTGGCGAGCCAGGGCATCACCTCATCGTCGGCTGCTGGCAGGGCGCCGTGCCGGATTTCCGGGCCATGATCGAGTCCGACACGTGGGTGGAAGCGACGCCGGAGCAGATCGAGCGTCACCGGCCGGAGCTGATCGCGTTCGCGTCGATGTGTGAGGCGCGTATCGCGACGTGGGAGCCGGTGTCGTCGTGAGGTCGCTAGCATATTGGGTGGCGATTCTGCTGCTGTTTATCACCGGGTGTATTTGCCGGCTCTTCTCGAACGAGGGTGTAGTCCGTTGAGCGCGTCGCTGTCCGTGTAGG
>NZ_FUIC01000019.1 GCF_900163695.1 Gulosibacter sp. 10 | reverse complement strand
ACCCCCTCCGTATACAGCCACATCATCCCCGGATGGGATGCCCTGCAACTCACGACCAAGAAACTCCCACCCGCTCCCCCCGCCCTCACCTGCCAGGAACCCGGCTGCACCAGACGCCTCTACGGGCGCGGCTGCTGCCGATCACACTACGACCAGTACTACCCGCCCTCGACTCGAGCGAAGTACCGGCCCTGGACGCACGATGAGGATCTCATCGCGCTCGATCCCGCCATCTCGATCAAATCCGCCACCACCTACATCCGCCGGACCCAGGCCGCGTGCAATCGCCGCCGCGCCATGATCCGCAACCGCCACCCCGACCGCTACCAGGAGATACTCATGGAAATCCACGAATCCCGCACCGTCGACCTGCAGGACCAGGTCCGCGCCGAGCTCGCCGAGTTCGCCGCCGAGCACGGCTACGACCAGGGCTCCTACGCCGCCGGCAGCTTCGCCGACGAGTACGCCGCCGAGGTCACCGAGAACCTCCTCGACTGGCCCGACGCCGCTCCGACCTACGATTTCAGCCCTCCCCGGCACCTCCGCGACGAGCTCGAGGACGACATCACCTGGACCGGGAGCGCTAAGGTCTCCGACCTCCTCGCGAAAGCGGCCGCCTCCAAACGCTAACCCCGGAAACCCCGAAACGCGCCCCACCCAGCCGAAGCCAGGTGGGGCGCGATTACGGGGGTTGATGAGGTCAGCGTTCGGACTTCTGGGCGCCGCCGCGCCAGCGCGCGTACGACGCCGACGCCGCGACGAGCGCGGCCGCGAGCGAGCCCGCACCGGCGATCGCGAACGCGAGAGCCTGCTGCTGCAGATCACCCCAGGTCGTCACCTGCCCGAACGGCACCGTGAACACGGCGCTGCCGGCGAGGGACTGCCAGAACGTCGCCTTCGCGCGATCGAGCGCAACCTCGTGCGTGGCCTGCTCGGCCGCGAGGGCTTCGCGGCGGGTCTCCTCATGCTCGTCATGGGTCATGTCTTCTCCTTCGTGTTCGTGGGCCCCGTGTCCGGGGCAGATCGCGGCCACGGCGGGAGCTCGTGCATCGGCACGCCCGCAGCCATCAGCTCCATGCGCAGATGCGTCGCGTACTCCTGCAGCTTCCGCCGCTTCGTGGCCTCCCGGTCCCGCGCCCGCCATCCCGCGTCAGAGTCCGCGCGGCGCCGGCCTTCACGCCCGGTAGCTGCACGCCAGACCGCGGATACGGCCTCGCGGATGAACGCGCCACCGCCGATCGCTCCGAGGACGATCGCGATTTCCTGCGCGCCCCACATCAGCCCTCCCGATCAGTCGGCGGCCCGTACGCGTAGCCTCGGAACGAGGCGAGCCGGACAGCGATGAGCGCAGCGCCGAGCAGCACCACCCACGTCTGCATAGATCGTGACCCCTCCGACGTGAAGTGGGCCCAGATGATGAGGCTGCCGTACGACAGCAGGGCGGTCGCGAGAGGCAGCATGCCAAGACGTTCCACCCACCACCAGCGCGTGAACGCGACCGCTGCGCAGATCGTGCCCCCGACGATGAGAAACCACGCCCACCCCGTCGACACGATCGGGCCCCACTCCGCCTCTACCGTGCGGGGCGGCTGGGCGAGCACCCAGACCCCGAACCACGCCGTCGCCACGTAGACGATGAAGTAGATCGGATCCTGGTGGGGCGGCTTCCGCGCCTGTGCCCAGACGTGTTTCACGATCGCGCGCATCAGCTACCCCCGAACAACGCGGACCAGGTCGTGGAGTCGACCTTCGCGGAGGCGCCGAGACCGGGCGTGCGCCGCTGGAACTCCTGCACCGCGGCAGCGGTCGCGGGGCCGTAGATGCCGTCGACCACGAGATCACCGGCATAGGACGGGTAGACGGTCTTGAGGCGGTGCTGGACCTGCGCCGTCGCGACCGGGTCCGAGTCCGGGCCGTCGAGGTACCGGTACACGACCGGGAGATGAGAAAGCTTCACCCGCACGCCGAGACCGGCGGGCCAGCGCATGAAGCCCTTCTCCTCGTCCATGCCGTTGGCGCGGCGCAGCGCCGCCACGCTCATCTTGTGCGCGACCGCGACCGAGCGCTGCGTATCCCCCTTCTTGAGGTAGTAGATACCGTCCGGCCACGTCGTGACCTTGTACGTCCCCGCCTTCCCGGTGCCGTAGGGCTGCGTCCACTTCGTCTCGACCTTGAGCTTCCGCCCTGCCGTGAGCGTCGCGTCAGTCTTGAGGCTGTTGAGGCGGGCGAGCGCGGCCACCGACATGCGATAGCGCACCGCGATCTTCCGGAGCGTGTCGCCCTTCCGGGTCGTGTAGGTACCGATCGTGGACGACGTCGCCTTCGGAGGGATCTTCCCTCGCGTGTTGCGTCCGTCGAACTCAAAATGCCAGGGCTCCTTAACGCTCCACCAGGACTGGCCGCCAGCCCACCACCAGCCGTACTTCGGCGCGTTTTCGAGCATCCACTTGTGCTCCGCGCTGCTGGTGAGGTTCAGCGGGGACCCGAAGTCGACCGCCAGCCCCCACCCGTGGTTCGAGGTGCCCGGAACCGCGGCAAGGTTGAACCCTGGCCGGCGGTTGACCCACCCGTCGTAGAGGCGCCGCTGTTCCGCGAGGGAGCGGTGCGCCTCCAACACGGGGAGTTCGTACCCGAACCGGGCTTTGAACGCCCGGGCGAGGGCTTCCAGCCAGGGCGCTGCCTCCTTTCGAACGCTCCACGACTTCCCGCCCCATCGGGCGGTGCCGGTCGCGTTGCGGGGGTCCCCGTTCGGGTACCCGATGTTCTGCTTGACCATGGGTTGCCTCCTTCGGGCATGAAAACGGCCACCCGCACCGGGGTGGCCAGAGAGCATTTGCGGGTTAGATGCGGTGGACGATCGTGAACTGCATGCTCGACATCGCCGTGCCGAAGGTCACGCCCACCGTCCCGTTCGTGCGCGCGGTCGCGGAACCGGTCTTGTCGGTGCCCGTGCCGCCCCAGGCGGTGCCCCAGGCCTGCAGCGACGGCCGGAAGATCGAGTCGAGACCCGAGATGAAATCCGTCGTGGACGACGCCGCGAAGCTGCCGGTGACGCCGATGCCGCGGATCATCACCCAGTCCCCGTCCCGCCGCGCCTGAATCGTGCCCGCGGAAAACCCCGAGATGAGCCGGTTCGAGATGTCGATCCAGCCGGTGTCCGTGCTCGAGGCACCACCGGACGCGAGACCGAGGCGGTCCGCGATGAGGTCACCGAGCACCTCCCCACCGAGGTCGGTGAGGTGAATATCATCCGCCCCCAGCAACCCGTAGGCGTTGCCGAGGCCGCGGCCGACACCGGCGGCGCGCATCGCGTCCGCCACATCCACCACGATCGTGTCCGACCGGTCCGCCGCGATCTCCCGCAGCACCTGCCCGTAGTCGTCCCAGGAGCCGGTGTCCGTGTCGGCCCGCTCGTGCTGATGCACGAGCACGTGCAGCAGCGGCCGCGACGACGACAACCCCGCGATCTGGCTCGTAAGGTTTGTGCGATACCAGGCCGGCGTCCGCCCCAGCTTCCAGTCGTTGCTGCCCACCATGTGGAAGATGGCGCTTGGGTTGAGGGCGTTGATCTGCGGGCGGGTCGTGTCCGTGATGTACGTGCCCGCGTTGGTGCCGTTCACGCCCGCGTTCACGAACACCAGCTGGTCGCCGGTGGGGATGCTGTCGGTGAGTTTCACCCGGGCGGGCTGCCGCCACCGGCCCGCGACCTGCCGGGCGAGCACCGCCGGCCACACATCCATCCACGTCGTCGACGACCCCGCGAACACGACCACGGAGCGGCCGCCTGCGAGAGGCGCGGCGAGACGGGCATCCAGCGCGCCCGGCGGCTCCGGCAGCCGATCCCCAAACGCAGACAGCGCGGCCGCGACCCCGGCGGGGGTCGTCGCGCGGGACGTGTCCGTGCCCGTGACCGCCTCATCGTTCGTGGCGAGCTCCACGATGCCACGGCCCGCGGTCGTCGACGACGGCAGCCGTGCAGACTGCATGATCCCCGACGTGATCTGTCCGGCGGAGTGCGTGTGCTCGACCGGGGCTTTCGCGGCGTCGAGCGCGGCGAGCAGCGCCGTCACCCGCTCCGAGGAATACACCCGCACCGCAGACGGCGCCGCATCATCAATGATCTCCCCCGCAACGATCTCCCCGGCCTCGTCCCGGTACTGCTCGGCGGCGTCCCGGGCAGCCTCCGCGGCCTCCCGCTCCACCACCGCCCCATCACGGGCCTGCTCAGTGTCCTCGAGCAGGGCCTGCACCGCCTGGCGGACGGCCTCGACCTCCGCGAGCACCCGCTCCCACTCCGGCACCTCCTCCGGCGCCGGAGGATCCACCGGGTGCGACAGATCCAGCACCCCACCGGCAGGGGCGGCGGCGTCCCAGGACAGCGCGGCGGCCTGCTCCGGAGTCTGCCCCCTCCACGTGATCTGCACCGCGTAGCGGAACTCCGACTGGCCCGGCTGGTCCGTCGCGATGACCTGCGGCGGTTCGTCGAGCGAGGCCGGGTTGATGATCTCCCCGGCCTGGTTCGTGACCAGTACGATGGGGTCCAGCACGATGAGCTGCCCGCCCGCGATGAGGTACGGGATCCGCGCGGTCAGGGTCGCTTTCAGGTCGGGCAGCTCGCGGGCGTCGGGCCGGTCGCCGGCGTCGCGGGAGTCGAGCACCGCCCGGACGATGCTGCCGGTCACCTCGCATAGCGCGACGCTCTCCGAAATGTCCATGTAGTAGGCCTCCTCAGGCAAAAAAGGGGTCGCCCCAGCAGGGCGGAAACGGCGGGTTTAGGAGAAGCCCCAGCCCTGCGCAGGGCCCAGGCGCGTGATCGCGATCCGCGATACCGCTCGGGCGTCTCCCGCGATCGGGCGAGCCACGGTCACATGCGTCAGCAGCGCCACGGACTGCCCCTGACGGAGCAGGATCGGCGTCGGCGTGGAGTGCACGCTGATCACGCCCTCGCCGCTCATCTGCGCCACCCCGTATCCCTTCCCGCGGGTCGTGCCGCGGCCGGGCAGTGCCCACCAGATCGACGCGGTACCGGACACGGACTCCTCCCGGCCGATGCCGATGTGCGCGGACAGCTCGTAGAGGCCGTCTTTCTGCACCACGATCCAGGCGCCGTCCGTGGCGGTGAGGCCAGTCGGGTCCGAGCTCGTCCACCCGCCACCTTCGCCCCAGTTGAGCGCGTACTGCGCGCCGGGCTGATGCGTGAACGCAGCCGAGTTGTACGCGAATAGCGCGGTCTCGGGGCGTACCTCGTAGCTCGCCGCGGGCAGCCACGAGTTGAACGCCTGCCGGGTCACAGACGGGTTGAGCTGCAGGTCCGTGCGGGTGCCTGCGGTGGCCTCCGCCACCGTCGCGTAGCGCGGCTTGTACAGGTCATCGAGCGCGTCCCGCACCGACGATTCCGTGTCGAGCACGTGCCCCGCCATCGTCGCATCCGACGCGGGGTTCAGTTCAGTAATGTCATGCCAGGACGTCATTCGCGTTTCTCCATCCAGATCATGCGGCCATCCGCGGTCTCGCGGATCCAGTGCGTCGCGTGCCGCGAGTGCGGAATCGGACGCCCCTGCCCATCGGTCGTGCCTTTCGACACCTCGAGGAGGGGATACAGGTCATCCGGGGCCGCGTCCACGAGGTCATGCAGGTACACCGGCCCCGGGGAGTGCGGCACGCGGATTTTGTGGAGCCAGTACGCGTGCTGCGGCACCCGGTCCTCGGCCCAGGAGGCGCGGAGCGTGTACCAGTGCCGGCCATGCATCGACGTGGTTGGAGCCACGTCGGCGCGGGCCTCGCCCTCGGCCACGGTCACGGCGACGGGGCCGCCGGCGTACGCGCCCCACGCGTCCACGCCCGGCCCGGACGGCACCAGCTCGAGCGTGGGCGTCACCCCCGCAGGCCACAGGTGCCCGTCAAAGCGGCGCAGCGGGAACCGAAGTTCAACCATCAGTAGACCCCGTTCCCGACGCGCCGACCGCGGCCATCTGCGCCGCCAGCGGATCCGGTGCAGGCGCGCCCGGGCAGCCGTCCTCATCGAGCGTCCAGACGCCCTCCGCGGCGGCGTCGAGCTGCGCCTGCTCCCACTCCTGCAGCTCCACGAGCTCGCAGACCTCGTGCTCCCCGGACTCTGGGATATGCAGGTCGTGCGGCCAGTAGCCGCGGTGCTCCCACAGCGCCTGCAGCTGATACCAGACCGTGCCGCCCGTGCGCGCCGTAGACGGCACCTCCGTGCGGCCATCCTCGGGTACCACCACCGGCTCATGCCCGGGAAACACGTCGAGGCCGGGGCCCTGCGGGACCAGCACCAGCGTGGGCGTCACAGTGTGCGGGTGGATGATGCCGCGGAATCGCTCGCGGTCAATGATGATCGTCGTCACAGTACTGCTCCTAGCTCGTGTATCCACGCGGGTTGACGCGGGATCCGTTGATCCACACCTCGTAGTGCAGGTGCGGCCCGGTCGACGGCCCAGTTGAGCCGATGTAGCCGAGAGTCGCGCGCTGGTTGACCTGCTGGCCGACCGAGACCGCGAACCCCGACATGTGCGCGTACGCCGTCCACACGCCCCCGCCGTGATCGACGCGGACATAGTTGCCCCACCCGTCGGTCCAGCCCGCGAAAATCACGGTCCCCTTGCCTGCGGACGGAATTTGCGCGCCGTTCACTGCCGGGTACCAGCCGAAATCGATGCCCTGATGGAACGTGGACCCCACCCCTCCCGGGGACGAGCGGGGCCCGTAGTCGGAGGTCATCGTGGACAGCGGGAACGGCCACTTCAGGCCGGTTCCTGAGGGGTCGCCGGGGTCCGTGCCGCCGCCGATCCCACCGAGCTGCGGGCCCTTGTGGACCTGTCCGGCGGAGTTGATGAGCAGCACCCGGAACGCGTCCGCGGTACCACCCTCCGCGGTAGGGATCTCCTCCATGTACACGCGGTTCCGCGCCCACAGGTTGCCGTTGAAAAACGCGGCCTTCCTGTCCGAGGACGTACCGACCTCGAGGCCACCCCGCGCCTGCGTGTCGCCGAGCACGATGAGGCCCTGCGGGGACGCCGACGTGCCGACCGTGGTCTGCCCGCGCGCAAACAGCGGGCCGTTCAGGTAGGTGGCTGCGGCCTGGTCGGACGTGCCCACCTGGAGCTGCTGAAAATGCAAACTGTCGCCGTAGACGCGGAGCTGTCCGGAGAGGTCAATCGACTCGCCGTACAGGCGAGACAGGATCTCGATCAGGGCGTTCTCCCGCGCCCGGAACGCGCCGCCATCGATCACGAGACCCTCACCCCGGGACCGCACCGTGTACGTGCCCCGATCCGTGGAACCGTTCTCGAGCGGGTTCGCGGTGTTCAAGTCGCGGAGGTTTTTCGTCGTCGCGGCCAGGTCCTCCTGCTCCGCGAGATTCGGTCTAGCCAACCTGTGCCACCTCCAACCCCAGCTCCGGCCCAGGCCCGCCCTCGACCGAGAGGATCAGGTGCTCCATGCGCTGCGCCGGGGTGAACGGGTCACCCGGGTAGTCGTGCAGCACGTGCGCGCCCGGCACGAACTGCGTGGGGGGATGCCGCTCCGACGTGTGCACGCCGAACGAGTATTGGCGGATCCCACGGCGCAGCTTCCGCAGCTCCGCGATACCCATGGACCGCACGTCCTCGCGCCGGTCGTCCTGTTTCCCGGACACGGACTCCTCCAAATCGAGGCCCTGATGCGGGGTCGCGCGGATCGTGTCGTGCGTGACAGGGATCTGGATCATGGATTTGCCGGACCCGCCGCCGATCGCGGTGAGCGCGGTCACCTGATGCTGATACTCCGCCTGCATCCGGAACCCGGTCATCTCGGCCTGCGCGGTCGGATGCGGGTCGTAGGACAGCAGCACATCCCACCGGTGCGGGTCGAGGTCCACGATCACCTGCCAGGCCAGCGAGTCACCATCCCAGACCGGCTGGAAGTCGATGTCGGGTGCGTCCTCGCGGTCTTGCAGGTCGGCGATGATGTCCTCCGCGGAGCGGCCGCGCACGTCCACGCGGTAGTCCTCGCCGTCATCGACCACCCATGCGTCATCGATGATCGTGACCGGCAGCGCCCACCCGGCCCGGCCACGCCAGTCCAGGGAACGGTCCCCGTTCACGCCACCGATCAACGCGCCCCGCACAAATAGGATCACGGCGTCCTTGATATTCCCGACCTGCGCGCCGAAGCTTTCGCCCTGATAGTTCAGGTCCACGGGCATGATGCCGCGCTTACGGAGGATCGCGCGCGCGTCCTGCGTCCGCAACCGCAACACCCCCGACACCGGGTCATAGTCGGGCAGGCTCGTGACGAACCCGGCGTACATGGCCGTGCGCTGGTCCCCCTCGATCCATTCCACGACGATGAGGGTGCGCCAGCCATCCCGGCCCAGCTTCGCGACCGTCTCAGCGTCCAGCTCCGCACCGGGCGCTTTCGTGCGGATCGTGAACTCGCCCGTACCGACGCCGTTCAGCACGCGCTTCCAGGACCACCCGTCCTCGAGATTCGCGTCCAACGACGGCACAAACGGCAGCCAGTCCTCGACCCCGACCGCGACCACATTCCACACGGGCGCCTCCTAGTAGTACGTGTCCGTCACCGTCAGCTCGAGCCGCCCCGACCCCGTGGCATCGAAATACACCGGCCCGCCGCCGGACGGGATCAGCGGCATACGACCCCGCAGGTCCGTGCCGATCGACACGCCCGCCTGATCCACCGCCCACGCCCGCCGGGTATCGACCTCCACCCAGCCACCGGCCGGGATCGACCTCGACACGCGCACCGCCCGGCCCCCGGCCCGCACCTCTAGCGCGGACAGCGGCCCGACGAGTCGCAGCACCGGCCACGCGTCCGCGGTCCCGAGATGCTCCACCTCGACCGCACCACCCGCCGGGACCGTGACCGTGCGGGTGCGGCCGTACTTGAGTGGGTCCGCGGCCTTCCACGTGACCTCCCAATCCGCGGCCGGATCCCCGAGGTCGTACCGCTCCCGAAACAGCGGCTTCCCGCGGACCCCGGCAGTCACCCACCGGGTTTCGCCGAGATCCTCGACCGTGAGCACATCCCCGCTCGTGGGTAGCGCCGCGAGCTGGTCCCGCATCCGCGCAAGATCCGCCCACGTGCGCACCAACGCGAGACCGCCCGCGACAACCGTGCGGGCGCGGCGGCGGGGCTGCACGGCATGATCGCCGTCGCCCCACCGCTCCACGTCACGGTCCTGTACCTCCACCGGGCCCCAGCCCTCGAACTCCTCCACACCCCACCCGAATGCGGAGTGTTCGTGCTCGTGCTGCCCGAACGCGGTAAACCCCGACCGGGTTCTGAGGACCATGGAAGGATTCACCGGTAGCTCCTCATCTCGTCCGCGAGGGCACGCTTCGCTTCGCGTCGCATCAGCGACACGAGTTCCGCGCCACTCATCGCCTCTGTCACTGTCACGTTCTGACTGAACGACATGCCACGATCCGGGGAGGACACGTTCACGACCGGCGCGGACGCCTGGTAGCTCGCCTGCTGCAGCACGCCACCATCCGCGTACTCCCGCCAGTACCCGAGCCGGTCCAGCGCCTCGAGGGCGTAGCCAATGTTCTGCTTCTCGAGCCCGGGTTTCCCGGAGATGTACGCCTCCCACCGGGTCTCTGGCTCAGCGAATTTCACGATGTTCGCGCCGCCAGGGTAGATCCCGGTCGGCACGTTCCGGCGGATCCCACCAGACGCGTACTCATCAAACCCGCCGTAGGCGCGCAACGTGCCAATCTGACGGATATAGGCGCCGACCGTGATCGTCTTCCCGTTGAGTTGATCGATCGACCACTCAGCCCCAGACGTATCGGCCTCGACATCGACCGAGCCGTCCTGCGACTCAATCCATGCCACAAGCCCGTCCATCTCTTCCCGAGCCTTCTTATCGTTCAGCTCGGTAGAGATCGCGTACGATCCATCAGTCAGCTCGACCACTGCGTATCCCAGCGATTCGAGCTGCAGCCGCGCCTCCGCTGTCAGCGCATCGACCGTGACCGTGTTCGTCTTGCTGCGGTCCATCTCCTGCAGCAGGCCGAGGATGTAGGTGAGTTCGTCAGCGACCGTGCTCGTGTTGATCCGATATTCGGTCTCGAGATCTTCTGGGAGCATGAACAGCTGGTCCGCGAGAGCTTCGGCTTCCTCCGCGCTGCCAGTCATTGCCGTGGCCAGCTCGATGAACTTCTCCCGCCCATCTGCGATAACCGCGGCGTACTCCTCTAGAGGAGCCTGGGAGCCAGCAAGATCAGCGGCCCAATTGTTGGTCGTCTCTGCCAGATCGAGCAGCGCCGACATGTTCTCGCGCCCGGCCTCGGTGGTCAGGTCGAGATTCACCCCGTTCTTCTCGAGCGAATCATTCGCCTGATCAACCGCCTGATAGAACCCCATCTCGGCATTGATGAGCCCCGACACTAGGTCGTCATACTCCCGGATGGCATCCGCGAGAGCAGAGATCTGCGCCTCAGCCTCCGCCGCAGCAGTCTCTTGCGCCTCAAGTTCCTCTGCGAATGCCTCCGATGAGCTAGACGCATTGCCGATCGCCCACTCAGCGAGAGCAAGCTTCTCCTCGTACGTGTCGAGCTGGCCTTCTACAATCCCGAGGCCGGCCGCTTGGTCCCGGAGCTGGTCCCGGTACATCGGCATCCGGTCCAGCAGGGAGACGATCTGATCGTCAGTGAGATTCGCTTCCTCCGTGATCTGCTTGAAAGCCTCCGCCGCGGCAGGGGCGTCCGACTCTCCGAGATCGCGGAGCGCTTCACCTAGGGCATCAAAGGTGCGAATGTCATCGCGAGCCTGAGATGAGGTCTCGTACCACGCCTTGTTGGTCTCATCGATTCGCTCGCCAAGGTTCGCCATGAGTTCGGCGGCTTCCTTCGCGTCATCTCGCCAGCCGAAAACCTCTCCGATAGATGTGTTTCGACTCATCGCAGCCGCCATCACGTCCGCGGCCGAGGTAGCATCCTTGAGCGCGTTCACCGCGTCATCTGCCGAAGCAGTAACGGCATCTAGCGCCGCCTGCCCGAGTTCTAGCGCCGCCCACACCGCGGTCAGAGCAATCCCGCCCTTGAGGGAGAACAGCCCTCTCAGTGCGGTCATTGCCCCAGTCGTGTTCACCCCGAGAGTGAGTAATGCCGCGTTGGTCGCCGCGATCTTGGGGATGAGCGTGAGGAAGGCGCCACCAGCCAGCAGAACGCCTGCGGCCACGACCCCACCCCAGGCTGCGAGTTGCAGCATGGGTCCGTCCGATCCCGAGATCATGTCAGCGACCGAGCCGAGTCCGGATGCTACGAGCTCAAGGGCTGGTAGCAGGTGCGTGCCGATTGAGATCCCTGCTTCGGTGAATCGGTTACGGAGGATGCCAAGCTTTGATTCGGTAGTGCCGTAGCGAAGCTCAGCCTCTTCCATGAGCGCGATGTTCTCTTCATACGCGGCGTTGCCCATGTCCATGGCCTCAGAGAACGTGCCGGCAGCTCCGGAAGCTCGCAGCAGCGCATCACGCATCCGTACTTCGGTGATTTCGAGATCCGCGAGAATGCCGAGCGTGGATGATCCTTGCGACTCGGCGTCTGCGAGGCCCTGCACGAACGCTGTCAGCGCTGCAGCCGAGTCCTTCCGCCAGAGCGTTGCGAACTGGTCCGCGGTCATGCCTGCGACAGCGGCGAACTGTTCGAGCCGGTCGCCGCCCTCCTCGACCGATGCGGCGATGTCGATCATGACCTTGGACATGGCCGAACCGCCGGCCTCAGCCTCGATACCTACCGAGGAGAGCGCAGTTGCAAGGCCGAGGACTTCGCCCTCGGTGAACCCAACCTGGGCACCGGCACCTGCGAGCCGCATCGCCATCTCGAGGATGCTGGATTCCGTGGTGGCGAAATTGTTGCCGAGCCCCACGATGGCGGACCCAAGATTCTCGGCCTCGCTCTGCGACGTGCCCATGATGTTCATGAACTGAGCGAGCGACATGGCAGCCTGCTCAGCAGAAAGGTTCGTTGTCTCTCCAAGGTCGATCATCGTGCGCGTGAACCCGACAACATTCTCGGTCTGGATACCAAGCTGGCCGGCTGCTTCTGCGACCGCCGCGATTTCCTCGTGCGATGCAGGGAGCACGGAAGTCATCTCGCGCAGGCCGTCCTCGACCATCGACAGCTGCTGCGGCGTCCCATCGACCGTCTTGAGCACACCGGTCCACGCCGATTCCCAGTCGACCGCCGCTTTCACGCCGAGGCCAAGGCCGGCAGCAATCGCACCGCCAGCGATGAGCATCTTTCCGCCGATGTTCTCGGCGGCGGAGGACCACTTCTCGCCCCACTCGTCGATGTTCTCCGAACCCATCTCGAGCTCCCGCGTCGACCGGGCCGCTTCCTGCATGCCACGCACGTAGTTCGCTACGTCCGCGCGCAGAACAACCTTCACCGACTTATCGACCACAAAAGCCTCCTAAGATGGGGGGCATGAAGCGCCCACTCTTCGCCGCGAGCGCGGCCTGTTTTCTCGCACTCGCCGGCTGCGCAGCGGGCGGACCGAAAGCGGAAACAAGCCCTGATGAGACCCCCGCCGCGGTCACAGAAGACTCAGAAATTACGACCGCGCTTGACGCATGCGAGGCATACGACGACCACCTGCGAAGCCAAGTCACCGACGCCATCCGAGAGAACGACTCCGACGCCGCTTCGGGACTGGTGCCCACGCTGGTGACGATCCTTGACGTGACCGAAGGCGATCTTCGTCAGGAGTTTGAGAAGCAATACGCCGCGCTGAGCCTGATCAGCGACGGCCACGAGGTGGCCGAGGACCCCGCTCCCGCAAACATTGAGATCTCGAATCTTTGTCTCGACGTGTACGCGGAGGCGTACCCCTAATCGAGTGCCGGGGTCACTTTCACGGACTTATCGACCACAGGAAACCTCCTAGGATGAGAGACATGGAGCCTCACGACAACGACGCCTTCGAAGCGCTCGTGCAGCGAAAAGCGGACCGCGAACTTGACGCCAAAAAGGCGGCCCAAGACGAGGCCCGGGAGGCGGTGAAGAACCGCCGCAAGAACTGGATCGTCCTCGGCGTGCTAGCTGTCGTCGTAATCGGTTTGGCAGCGTGGGTCATCACGCCCTACCTGCCATTCGCTGCGAAGAATGCGGCGGTAGATGCCTGTCACAGCAGCGTCGAGCGACGCCTTAAAGACCCGTCCACCGCGAGCTATAGCGGCGAGACTGCGATAGAGACTTCGGACAATATTTGGGAGGTGTCCGGCACTGTCCGTTCAACCAACAGTTTCGGTGCAGTCGTCCCCGCGTCCTACTCCTGCACGGTGCACACGGGCGACATGACGATGGTGATCGACATGTCAATCGAGTGACACGGCCCACATGAGCCCTGCCCCGTCACTCTTCGGGTTGTCCTTCTCCCACTTCCGCCGCGCCTGCTCCTGAGCACGCACCGCGAAATTCGTGCGCTTCTCAACCCGGAACCGGTACTTGTTCGCCGGGTCCAGTTCCTCCTCCACCGGGATACCCCGGGGGGAGATCTGTTCCTCCGCGATCCGAGCCGCCTCGAACAGTTGAATGTCCTCGTCCGTGAACTCCCGCTCCCGGACCACAAGAAACCCGCCCTCCCCATCAGGGGTGAGGCGGGTCACGGGCTCCTCTCCCCACAACCGGCGCGGGGAGATGCCCAGCCGCTCCGCAAGCCGAATCTCGGCGCGGGTCTGCGGCTGGGCCGTCAGGCTTTTAGGAGACTCCCGAACGACTGCTCAGTAGTGGAGCCGTTGACCTCGATGACGGCGTTCACGAGCGCGGTCATGTCCGCGTTCCCCACCGACCGGAAAAACTCAGCCCACTCGTCCTGGCCGGGCTGCTCCTCTTCCTCGCCGTCGAGGACGCGGCCGTACTTCTCGAGCGCGTCGACCGCGGCGCCGGTGATGTCGAACCCGTACCGGGCGGCGCCGGGGTCCTGCTTCGCCGCGTCCTTCGGGAGCGGGTTCTTGAGGCGGATCAGCTTCCACTCCTGCAAGCCGAGGCACGCGTACACGCGTACCGTCAGCGCGTCCTCCCGGTGGGCTTCCACCCACTCATCGAGCGCTTTCTGCGCGGACGCGCGGTTCGGCGCCGCGAGCCGACCCGTCTTCATGCCCGCCTGCAGCACGGCACGGAGCAGCTCGTCATGCTGCACCACAAGCGCCCCGTCCAGTACTACGGGTACGTCCTTGTAGCGGCGGGAGACACGCTCCGTCGCCCTACTCATCCGAGACATACGTTTCTCCCTCTGAAAAGTCTGTCCCTCTGCTCGTGTGCCGTGCGGGCAGGCCAGAGGGAACCTGCCCGCACAGATCTGCTACGGGGTGGGGCCGGCGACGAGCGCGACATCCTCACGCACGAGACCCGCAGTGGAGAGCGTGACCGTCTTCGTGTGGTCCTCACCCTCCGCGGGCTGGTTCTTCCGCTTCCGACCGCACTTCACCGGGAACAGGTCCACGATGTCGCCCGCCGCGAAATCCTGGTCGTGGTCGATACCCCAGCGGGTGAAGAAAATGTAGCGTTCGCCCACGGTCAGGAACCGGTCGAGGGACGTGTCCCCCTCGGGCAGTTCCGGGTTCCACACGTACGTGACCTCGAGCGTGTCCGTCTGACGGCCCTCACGCTGAATCGTGAACGGCGACGTGAGCCGGCGGCCCTCCGAGGTCTCGTTCTGCGGCGTGTGGTTCCACCCGTCCGGGGTGATGTCATAGGTGACATCCAGCGCCGTCGCGCCGTTGAGGAGCGCCGCAGACACCTGCGTAGGATCCTCCACCTCGTCCGCGGCCACGGCCATGACGACGAGGTTGCCGTCAGCGATGAACCCCTCGTTGTACTGCTGATTCTTCTTGATCGCCATTACTTCGACTCCTTCCGGGCAGGCTTCGACTGCTCCTTGTAGAGCGGCGCGGCACTCTCCGGCACCTCGATGGTGCGGCCATCATGCGACCGCACCTGCACCTTCTTCGTCGGCTTCTCCGAGCCGTACTTGAACTGACCCATTTGGGGGGCCTCCTTAACTAGAGAAGCCCCGCACAAGGGCGGGGCGAAACAAAGGGGTTAGGCGGGGGTGGATGTGAACGCGTACGACGTGATCGCGGCCCACACCCGTGGACCCGAATCATCCGCAGCCAAGTCCGACGCGCGACGAGACAGCCGCGAACACGACCGCCCCGGCACGTCCAAGACGCGTCCCCGTCCGTCAGGGCGGAGAACACGATCCACGACCTCATCAGCCCACGACGCCTGATCCAGCGTCGACCCGACCGACATCACCGTGAACTGCAACACCTCACGACGCTGCGCGCCCGTGTGCCGATCCTGCACGTCCGCGTTCCGCCCCGGGACGACCACGACCCTCGGCATGCCGATATCCGGGTCATCATCCCCGACACAGACGCGGCCCGCGAGCGGACCCTGATTGATGAGGTACACGAACTCCGTCAGCTCGGCTCTCATAGCTGCATCCCGTCATCGAGAGCCTTACCGAGACCGGTCACGAAATCGTCCATGTTGTACTCGAGGGCGGGTTCCAGCGCCGGTTTCCGACCCGAGAACGGGTTGCCCGTCTCAAAGACCGGCGCGAGATTGCCCTGCCCCTGCGGGCGGGGGCCGATCTCCGCGCGGATATCGTCACCGGAGGACTTCATCTCGTACTCCATCGCCGCCGGATACTGGCGGGCATGCTTCCCCACCTGCGCCGCAGCGAGCGCACGAGCATCATCCTTCACATGCCGGGCCGTGACCTCCACAGCCTTCCGAATCAGCGGCATAGTCTTCGCCGGCACATGCTCGAGCGACGCGCGGAGGTGGGCGAATTCGTCATTCACGGATCTGCCTCACCTCCTGGCCACGGAACCGGCGCAGCGTGGACCAGCCGCCGAGCGGTCGATCGTTCAGCGTGATCTCCGCCCCGGCAGTGCCGGGCACGATGGACTCGAGTACCGTCACGACATGCCCGAGCGTGATGCCCTCGCTGCCGTGCACGGGGAACTTCACCTGCACCTCGGTGACGGAGACGAGCTTCCCGCCCGACTCCACCACCTCGGCCGAGGCGCGCACCACCTGCGCGGGGCCCTCCCACACCGTGGTGCGCTGCTCCTCGATCTGCCCGGTGTCCTCGTTGAGCACGCCCTGCTCGACATGCTCGACGCGGACGCGTTCCGTGAGGGCCTGTTCCTGGATCGCTTGGAGCTGCCCCAGCATCGCGGGCGACATCATATGCCCACCTGCAGACTGAACGCTCCCGGCACCCGCCACCCGGTGATGGGGAGCGGCGCGAGATCCTCGATGTCCTCCTCGGACAGGTACAGTTTGCCCGCCGAGGAGTCCGAATCGATCGTGGCCTGCGCCCCATCCGACGACACCTGACGGTACGCGTTTGGGTTGCGGGCCTTGCGCTCCACCATCCGCGTGAGCACCCGCTTCACCGTCGTTTCCGACAGGTACGCGGGCGCGGATTCCGCCATGCTCATGCGGGCATCCAGGTCACGCACGTGGCGCCGCAGGATGTCCTCGGCCTGCGCGATCCAGTTCGGGATGACGCGGAGCTCATCCGGGGTGAGCGTGCGTTCGATGACGCCCTGCACCTCGTCCGTGGTGATCACGACGCCCCCTTTACGCCTCGGGAAGGCGCGCCTCGATTGCGGCGAGGCGCGCTTCGAGCCCCGTGATCTTCGCGATCGCGAGATCCGGGATTCGCGCGACCGCGAACGTCCCCGAGGTGATATCGGCCGCCGGGTGCTTATGCCCTGCGGGCGGGAACTCCTCCGGCTTGCCCGGAAGCGTCCCCCAGGTCACCTCGGCGATGCCCTGCTCGATGTGGTTGAGGCGGTCAGCGGTGATCGGCGTTCCACCGTCTTCGCCATCCGCCCATGTCTGCGGTTCGTACGCCATGCGTCATACCTCCATGGGGTGTAAGCCCGGCCCGGGGAAGAGGGTCGACCCGGGCCAGGCGGCTAAGGGTTTTCCGGCTCGGTGATCTTCACGAACGACTCCACGTCGTTGATCATCCACCCGTACTCAGCTTCTGCACGGATCGCGACCAGGTTGTGCTCCCACAGCGACGTGAGCTGACCGTTGATGGTGACCGTCGCCTCGGTCGACACGTCGTAGGAGATGCCCCCGACGACGCCCCAGATCGCCTGCGCCCAGTTCCCGGCGAAGCCCACGATCTCATCGCGGGCGATGCCCTCCGAGTACAGCGCCTGGCGGCGCAGGAGACGACCACCCGACAGCGACGTGTCCTCGTAGGTCGCGTCCACGAACAGCGGCCGGCCGTTCAGGTCGGTCGCCGCGTTGAACGTCGGCTCCGTCGTGTCATCGAACGCCCACCCGGTGAGCTTCTTCTTGTCGTCCACGAGCAGCTTGAGGGCCGCGTTCACGTCGCCGTACACGCCGCCGTCAGCCTGCGCCGCGGTCCCGAGACCGACCGCCTTCGTGGTCTGCGCCACGTACTGGCCGAACGGGGTGTCCACGCCATGGAGCGCGGCGGCGTCGAACGCGATCGCGAACGCCTCCGCGATGTCCGACCGGAGAATGTTGATGTAGTTCCCCGGGTTCGCGCGCACGACTTCCGCGGAGACCACCGCGATAGCGGCGATCTTGTGCGGCTTCATCGACTTGAGGCCGAGGGAACCGCTCGTAGCGGGCTTCTGACCGCCCTCAGACACCCACCCGGCAGTGGGCTTCGACGTGACGACCGGGATCTCCTCGCCGTTGATGCCCAGCGGCACCTTCCGCGCGAGGGACTGCGCGATCGACTGCTTCTGCGCCTCCTGGAAATAGGCCTGCGCCTCGTTGGGCTTGAGAAAGCCAGCGAACTCGCTGGTCTTAGTAGGGGCCGTAATCGGCATGACTGCTCCTTAACAGAAAAGGCCCCCGTTCTGGGGGCGAATCGGGTGGCATCACTTGATGCCGAGCTTGGTTTTCAGCGCGTGCTCGATCCCATCCCCGTTCAGCGGCAGCGCGCTCTGCGCGCCGAGGCCGAAGCTGGAACCGGAGCCCTCGTCCTTCTGGCGGACGAGGTACTGATGGTTGGTCGCCACGTCGTCCAGCAGCGTGTCCACCGAGCTGGTGTCCACGCCCTCGTCCGTGACCGTGATCTCCGACACCCGGTCACCGAGGAACAGCAGCGCCGCTTCGGGCTCGTGGAACCCCTTCGCCGCGGCACGCTCCCGCACCGCCAATGCCGTCAGTTGCTGCTCGAAGGTCTTCCGAGCCTCCTGAGCGCCTTCCTGCCGGGCCTGCGCAAGCGCGGCTTCCTGGTCGGTTTCCGTGTGCTTCTTCACGATCTCGCCCAGCTCGTCCGCGGGCAGGCCGAGGTCCTGGAACGCTTTCAGCGCCGTGCGCGCATCGTTGCGTTCCTCCTTCATGCGGTCCAGAGCACGTTTGCCGGCATCGCCGAGCTGCTCTTCACCGCCCTCTCCCTGGCCGGGCGTCTGCGTGGTGTCAGTGGTTTCCGTCATGGTGTGATCTCCGATTGCATCGATCAGTAAGGGGCATGGCCCCGGTGGATCCCTGCCCGTTGCGGGAGGGAAGCTTCTACAGCACTCCGAGCTTGATCGCGAGGGCACGCACCTGCGCGGCACCCTCCCGTCCGGAGTTGAGGAACGCGAGCTGTTCTCGCCATTGCCGGTCGATCAGTTCGCGTTCTTTCGCGGTCAGCAGGCGGTTCCCGAACGGGTTCCGCCCCGCGACTGCTGCTTCATGTGCGAGATACGACTGGTGGAAGCGGCGCTCGCCAGCGGTCTGTGTGGCCGGGTTGAGGATGTCCCTGGTTCCCGACTGCACCGCGTCCCGGTAGGACTGCGTTGCCCCCGGGCGGGTTCCGCCACGGCCCATCGCGCCCGCAGACCAGCCCCACGGGGATCCACCCCGGTTCCCAAGGACCGCGCCGCCGGACACCTGCCCCTCGGGGAGGATAAACCCGTGCTCGGCCATGAGCTCGATCGCGCGACCCCGGTTCCCGTGCGACTGCACGAGAATGTCATCGATCGTGACAGTCGGGGAATCGTATCGGCGCGCCTGCCAAGTGTGCCCGGTCGAGGCGCCACGGTTCCGCACGTTGCGGACCCGGTACATGTCGGCGCCATCCCGGATAGCCTGCGCGTCGGCCTCGCCGAAGAGCGCGTTCTGCTCCCGTTCCGAAAGCCTGTGAAAGTACTCGTACGGGTCCGTGCGCAGCTCGGTCATCGACTCCCGCGCGGGGACATGCCGACAATCACAGCCCGGATGCCGCTCGAACCCTTCATTCCAGCGGAACCACTTCCCCGCGAGCAACAGACAGTCGGGGCAGGACGGCGGGTTCAGCATGCGCACGAACCCAGTCGTCGGCGGAGACGAGGCGATCGCCGTGGACAGCGCGTCCGACGACGCCCCGGTGATGGAATCCAGCGTCAACCGGCGAAGAAACAGTTCCCCGCCGCGGAGAGCCTGCTGTGCAGTCACGCCCTGCGCGATCTGCTGCTTCGCCTCCACCACCGCATGCCGGGCCGCCGCCGACACAACCCCGCCAGACGGGGTGGCCCCCGCGAACGCGGCGACATTCACCCGGCCAGCGAGTTGCAGCGGCACGCCGACCTCGGTGCCCTCCGCCACCGCGTATTCCACCGCCGAGGCCGCGGAGTACGCTTGCGCCTGCTCGATCGTCGCCGTGATCCGAGGACCGGCGGTCTGCCAGGACAGGTCGAAATCCTCGCCCATGCGACGCCACTGCGCCCGCACCTCACGGACCGCGGACGACCTGATCGCCTGCGACTCCTGGTAATGCTTCACCGAAGCCGAAGGCAGCATCAGTCCTCCACGGTCACATCCTGGAACGGCCGCTCGATCTGCGACAGGGCACGGGTGAAGGACTCATCGTCCATCTGCTGCATCCACGTGTTCACCTTCTGATCGGTCGCCCCGGGGATCATCTCGAACCCGGCGCGGTGCGGGAAGTCCACGGCGATGAGCTTCGTGATCGCGTCCACGATCTGCGAGAACGAACGCGCTTCCGCATCACCCCAGGAGGCTTCCGCCGCGGGGTTCCACTCATCCGCGGGCTTGCCCGCCGCGATCCACGCGAGTTCCGCGACTTCCGTGACGCCCTCATCCGCGGCGTGCTGCAGCTCCTTGATGAGCGACGCGAACGCGGACTCCGCGCCCGCAAGCGCATCGCCGGTGAGGTTCGACATCTTCTGCGGCATGTACTGCGTGGGGATCTGCCCCGTCGCGAAGAACGTGTTCAGGAACGAGTCGTAGACGTGCGTGTAGTTCGCGAGGTTCGATTCCGGCATGTCGAACACCTTCGTCTGCTCCCCCGGGAACGTGAGCAGCCTGTCCACGCCGACCTTGCCGATGTCCACCAGCACGGGTATGGGCTGGCCGTTGTCATCGAGCCGCAGCTTCCCGTCCTCGTCAGTCTGATAAGCGATCTGCCCGTTCTCATCCAGCACGCGCGGGTCAAACCCGGTGATCACCCGCTGACGGAACGCGGAGAACTGCATCGCGAGCAGCATGTTGAAGCGGATCGTGTTGAGGCTGTCCTGCTGGTTGATCATGTGATCCAGCCCGGACCACGGCTCCCCGTTCGCTCGCGCCTTGTAATCGAACGTCGCGAACGGCACCCGGCCGAGCTGGTTAGGTAGCCGCTTCACCGGCTCCCACTGCCCGCCGTCCTTCTTCTCGTACCGGTACCGGTGCTCGCTGTCGTACACGAACCCGATCAGATCCTCGACCTGCTCCGTCCCGAAACTCGTCAAGCTCGAGACCTTGAGGATCTTCACGCCCCAATCGGTCACGAACGGATCCTCGTCAGAGGGATGCAGATAGACGTTCTCCATCGACTCGGGCCGGATCTTCGGGATGCCGTTCTCACCCGGCCACACCGACACCATCCCGAGTCCGTGCTTCATGATGTCCGCGAACACCTGCGACTGGCGTTTGCCCCACTTGTTCGCCTGGAACCATCGCCAGATCTCCGAATTCGTGACGTTGCGTTCCTCGTCGGTCTCACCGATACCAGCCCGCACGCCAGTGACGTTGAGGCGCTGCACCGGCGCGGACACGTACAGGTCCGTCCAGTTCGCGATCGAGTACTCACGGAGCACCTGATACTCCCGAGTCGCGCCCTTCGGCGCAAACGGCAGATCCTGCTCGCCCCGCACGTACGCCTCGCGTCGCGCGACCTTCGGCGCCCGATTCTCAATCCGCGCTTCCCCGTAGCGGAGGCGGTCGAGTGCGTCAGCCATGCGGCCCCCTAACTAAACCCGAACACCGCATGCGAGATGCGGGGTTTCTCCGGTTTCGACCGGAGCCCCTTCGCGAGCGCGTCCATGACTGCCTCGTGCGCGAGCACGCCAGACATGGCCACGTCGATCTTCAAATGCGGCTCCGGCTTACCGATGATGTACATTTCCCCGCTGCGCGCACGAGTGATCGCGTGCGACACGCACCGTTCCATCCACTCGCACCCGTCATGCGTGAACCGCGACTCCGACGCCGTGGAATCATGCCGGAACCGCTCGAGCCCAGCGTGCATGTTCTTGATCGAGTTCGTCGGCCACCGCACCACCCGCTCGGGCCCGTGCGTGTCCGCCCAGTCATCGATCTCGGACTCCCACCAGAACGGGTCGTAATAGCCCCGGACGACCTCGAAGCGCCGGTGAATCTGCCGAACCGCCTCGCGAACCTCCTGGCGGGGAATCTCCCCACCCCACTCCTCGGGCCGCCACACACACAGTCGCTCCACGCCCCCCACCGTGTAGGTGGGCGTGAACTGGTGCTGGTCCAGGGTCTCGAGCCTGATCGCCGTCCAGTCGTCGTTCTTCGACCCGTCCATGCCCAGCCCCACACGGGCGCCGGGGAACACGTCGATCTCCGACCGCTTCCCGCGATACGCGGAAAGCAATTCATCCGTGAACCACTTGTGCTTGCCCCGCACGTCACGGTTCCCGAAGAACCGCTCCGCCTGACCCGGGTCACGCTTCGCCGTCGACGCCGCCTGCGCAAGGATCGTGTCCACCGACACCCACGGCGAATCCCGGTACACGTACTCGATGATCTCGCGCCGCTCATCCGCCACATCAAACCGAAGATTCGACGGCGGCTTGTCCCAGTACACGAACACATCGTGGTCGTTCTGCTCAATCTGGATCTGCGCCGCGGAATTCTCCGCCGGGTCATACGCGTTCGTCGTCGCGAGTGTGCGGCCGTTCATGCCCGCCGCGCCACGATCCTGCGTGTCCGCGAACTCGAGCATGTTCTGCTTCGCGCCCGGGTTCGCCATCCACGTCCCAAACTCGTCCTGCAACGCGAACGAGATCGGGTTGCCCAGCTTGGTCCTGGCCTTCGCCGTCACCACGTCGATGCGGTCCCGGTTCTCGCTCAGAGACCCGCCGAGCACGCGGATGAAGCCCTCACGGACCTGCAGCAGCGGCGACAAGACCGGCGCGCCAACCATCTCCGTCAGCGGCCCGTACACGTTCGCTACCTGATCCTCCGCGAGCGCCGCAAGCTGAATCAGCGGCGACGGGTGCCGGCGGCCCATCGGCTCGCCCGGCTCGTACTCGTACACCCACCCGCACGGGCAGCCGTTCTCCGAGCACTCATACACATCACCGCGCTTCGCCCACCCAGCAAACTGCGACGGGCCCACGGCCTCGCCGGCGACCACGCCAGCCGACCACGGACCCTTGCCCGACTTCTGCGGGCCCACGATGATGCCCTTGCGGAACGTAAACGCCTGCGCACCAATCGGCCGGCCACCCTCGAGCGCGGCAGTCTCCCGCACCCGGTAGAAACTCGCGGTGCACCAGTACTGCCACCGCGACTGCTCAAACGGCTGCCCACGATCCCAGCCATCCGGGATCACCAGATGCTGTGCATACCAGGCGTCGAGGAGATGACCGAGCGTCGGGAAATCGATCCGCAGCTCAGCCATCGCACCCTCCTAGCCAGTCACGACATCGAACCTTCGCCGCCGCTCCTGCGCCGTGGACTCCGACTTCTTCGCCGCACGCTTCACCGCGGTCTCGTCCTCCACGACCTTCCAGCCGTTCAGGCTCATGCCCTGCGGCGTCAGCCCGATCTCGTCACGAAGCCGCAGCATCGCCGTCACATCCGCGGCCTTCGCCTCCGGCCCCTCGACCCGAACCGACACGCGAACGTAATGCGCTACCGCGTCCTGCCGCCACTTCTCCCGCGACCAGCACGACGCCTGCGGATACCGCCACAGCCGACGCCACAGCGCCAGCTCCCGACGATGCGTCTCCTCCGTCAACTCGGTCGAGAGCGCACGGTACGGCTTGCCCTCATCCGAGAGTTCCGTCACGTACACATCCAGCTTCGGCAGCGGGAACACCGGCACGTAACCCTTGAACCCCTTCGCCGGAAGCTCCACGTACTCCCTGCCCTCAGAGCGGGCCGAGAACGGATTCGCAGGAGGGCCAGAGCGCGCCCGAGCGCCACCAGAACCCATCCCAACCACCTCCTTGACACCTGTAAAGCAGAAACGTTTTGAACCCACCACGCGCTTTTTTCGCATCCCCGGCGGTACTGGTCCGCTGGGTGAGAATGGGTGGCCCCACCCCTTGTTGCGGGTGGGGTCGAGGCGCGTGTTCGAATGTTGTTCGAATGGTTGGTGTTGGTCAGTGTGCAGCGTTGTGGGCTTTGGTGCCTGCTGCGGAGAGGTTGCAGTGCGCGTGCTCTGGTCCTGTCCAGTCGTCGCGCCTGTCTGTGTGGCCTAGGTGCCAGTCGTGGGCGGCGGTGACGTGGTGTCCGCACTTGGGGCATGCTGGGTGTTCGCCTGTGGCGAGGCGTTGCTGCCAGTGTCGGCGGAGGCGGTCGTGGGTGGTGTCGTAGCCTCGGGCTTGTCGGGGTCCGCGTGCACGGTCTTGGGTCCGGGTGTGCTCGGGGCATCGGGTGGTGCCGGTGAGTTCGGGGCAGCCTGGCTCAGCGCATCGTCGTAGTGCTGGCATCGCTGGTGATCTCGTCGGGCCTGGGTTGCGTGAGGCGGTCGACTAGCCATCGGCTGCGCTCGGTGCGCTCGGTGCGCTCGGCACGGATCGTCTCGGCTTCGTCGTCCGTGACTCGACGTGCGGTCGACCATGCACCGGCTGCGTAGACCACGGCGAGACGGGACCCGTCGTAGACGTGGAGCGTCCCGGTCGTGGCCTGCACCGTGAATGTGTCGGCGGTGATGAAGTCATCACTGCCGCGGGTGGTGACGTGGATCATTCGTTGCCCCTGTCACTTTGCGCATCGCCCTTCATGGCGTCCACGTACGTGGAGATGTCTGCCTTCAGCGTCACCGTGTCCATCATGCCTCCCGGCTTGTGTGTCTACCCCTGGCCTCGGCTGTGCACCCGGTGGGTCTGCCAGCGGGCCAGGGAAGAAAAAGCCCCACCAGTCCCGGAGGACGGTGGGGAGCTATGAGCGCCGGGATACGCGTGCCTCCCGGCCAGGGCCTCGTGTGACGTTGTAGCCGCCAGTGTGCGGCCTCTGACGCGGCCTGTGGCCGGGGCGTCAGGCAATCGGCACTCGTCCGGCATGTTGCAGCCGGTGCGCCTGCGCGTTTCTCTTGGCCCGGGAGCGCTATGCCCGGTGCAGCACCCGCCGCGGTACGAAAGGCTAAGCTCCCGCGGCGGATTGCCAAGCTGTGGGGCGCGCTCGCCATGAGTCGCACGACCAGAAGCGGGCACCCTCATGGGGCGATGCATGTCCCGCGTAGACCTAGTGGAAACGACGAAACCCCCGAGAGGTGCAACCTCCGGGGGTCTCGTACACAGGCAGATCGCCTACGGCTGCAAGCCTATCACAGTCAGGCGCAATTCGGGGATCTACGATCCGACCTTGAGATTCAGCTTGCGGCGTGCCTCCGCGAGCTCCTGATGCTCCCGACACTCCGACCACTCGACCTGCGAGGTCCGCCCCGATTTGCGGCTCTCCACTGCACCGCCCGCGACCCAGGACTGCACCGTGCGGATACTCACGCCGAGGCGTTTCGCTGCCTCCCTGACGCTCAGCCACACCTCTGCCCGCATCACCGCCCCACAGCCGGCGCACACGCCCGAGTTGTGGGTGAGGTCTGCCCACACGTCTCGGACGCCGCACACCTGGCAGTGCCGGGGGCGTTGCGCGACCTCCCGCACCTCGAGCATGCGGACCTTCCGCGCGAGCCATTTCAGGTCATCCTCGGTGGCGTCCTGCCAGTGCGCGTAGAGCGGCGACGATGCAATGTCCGCCCATGTGCGGGTAAGGATGCCTGCGAGCAGTCCCGCGTCGCGTCCCGCCTGTAGGGGGTCGTCGGTCACGACCCTCCCGTAGCGGAGCCTGTCGCCACGGATCACGCCGGCGGCCTGCACATCCCGGGGCTGCACGTACTCCCACCCGGACTGTGCGCGGTCCCAGTAGTCGATGGCGTCGACGAGGATGCGCATGAGCCGGTCGAGGTCGTGGAGGGCGGTGACTCTGGCGGCGTCGGATGGGTCGCTGCCTTGCGCGGGCAGGTCGGAGGGCTGCGAGGACGGGATGATCTGCCCCGCGAGCTGCGCTGCGAGGTCAGCCGCTTCGCCGATTAGCTGCCTCACGTCGATTTCGGTCACGTGTCCTCCTCGTCCATGAAGTCGCAGTCGCTGATCACGCACACGTGCGTGCGGGCGTACAGCGTGGGGATCGTGACTACCGTCGCGTCACTCATGCGTCGTCTCCGTCCATGATCTTGAGCACCATGTATGTGACCTGACGCCGGCCAAACTCGTAGGCGCTATCAGGCACCGAATCTGCGAGCGGTTGGAGGAACTTCCGGATTGCGGCGAGCTTCGCTTCCGCCTTGCGGGCTCGCACGAAGAGCTCGGCGGCATCGTCCTTGAGCGCGTCCACCCGCTGCTCCGCGGCCTCCGCGCGCGCTCGCTGCGCCGAGCACGCGCACGGCGTCACCGCCGCAACCGCCGCCGCAATGCGCTCGATGCGCTCGATGCGCTCGATGCTGTCGCTACTCATCCCTCTGCTCCTCCTCTAGCCAGGCCATCGCCTCGACATCCCGCCCACCTCGCGGCTCCTGCCCATACGGATTTGACTCTCGGCCGGTGAGGCCACTGCTTTGATGAAACGCCCAGCAATCTCCGTACCCTTCTGCCCAAGCATTTTCCTTAACCCGGCGCAGCCAGGATTCGAATTGGGTATCGACCTCAGAAACGAATTCCGAGTCGAATTCAGTGGCGTTGACGTCGGGTAGTCCGCAGGTCTGGATCAGTCGATACGAAATCTTGACTTCGCTAGTGAGGTCCTCGGCCCACTCACTCATCGCTCTCTCCTAGCTCTCGCACGAGCACGAGATAGCAGTCGGTGTCATCCCAATCGTCATCGACAAGCCAGCGACCATCACGCTCCGTGTCGATACCGTCCGGCAGCTCAGGCGGGTAGTCACGGATGATGCATCCCGTGTAGGGCACGGTCCACCCATATCCCCACCGCCACTCGTGCAGGACACCGTGGAACTCGAACTCCTCCTCCCCACACCAGGGGATGGAATGATGGTCGGCTTCCACGTAAGCGCACGAGCAAGGCGTCTCCCACGGGCCATCGCTGGCATCGACACCGTCGACCTCGTGAGGCTTGCCACACTCCTGCCAGCCGCCGCACCCACCCGACACGGTGCACTCGACCGAGTACGTGTAAGCGTTGCTCCGGTCATGCTCGTCCGGTTCCCGGTACTGAGAGAGACGCTTGAGAAAATCTTCGTCTCTCGTGATCGTGATGATGTGCTTAGTCATCGCTCTCTCCAATCGCTGCACGCAGCACCTCGCGCGCAGCCGCGCGCCAAAGATCCACCGCGGGATAACGCTCTAGAAGAATCTGCTCCCAGCTGGCGGCGCCGGACGGCGTTTCCCGGCGAAGCGCATCCTCGTAAGCCGCTCGCGCGCCCCGCTCTACGGCCTCCGGGTCATCAGCGAGACCCCGCAGACGCTCGACCTCATCGAGCAGCGCGAGGACCGTCGGAGGATCAAACGTCTCGATATGCCGCAGATCCTCGTCCGTGCCGGACTCCCAACACGGGGAATCGAATCCATCCGAGGCGGTGTACTCACCGAGGATGATCTCGCCCCCAGAGCCCTCCGGCCATATGCCCCGGCTGTAGTGATCGTAGTCAGCCTCCCACGACCCATCCGTCGCTCCCGTCGCGACCGTGCGCAGCTCGGCAAGCCGCTCATCGGTAATCCGCTCAGACATCGAAAGCACCTCCCTCGCCAGCCTCAGCGGCCAAGATCTCCGCCGACTCCTCATCGACACCCATCTGCTCGAGGCGTTCCCGCATCTCCTGCTCGAGCACCTCATCCGTCTCGCTCAGGTACACGCCCACCGCACGAAGCTGCATGTCGGCCACGGCGAACATGCCGCCACGCAACGCTGCAATCGCGGCGTCCACCGCCGCGATCCCCTCCGGCGACCGCACATCGGATCGCAGCGGCCCATCCACGTAGCCGACGAACTCGCTCAGCGCCCGAGCCCGGGCCTCGAACGGCTCCCCGTCCGGCCCGCGGTTATCCAGATCACGAAGCAGATACATCAACCTCACCTCCCGCGAGCGCCGCGAGCACCGTCTCCGCGATGCCTCGGGCCTCCTCCCGGGCAGCATTCGCGCCCTCACTGTCAGGCATCACGCCCCGAAGACCTCCGCACTGCCACAGGGACTCGTCCCATGCAGCAGGATCGACACGACGAGCAGCCGCCTCGACCACGCTCTCGGGCGGGGCCGCGAGCGCCGCGAGCACGGCATCGGCGATGTTCTCGGCGTCGTCGTGTGCGAGAGCCCCGTACCCGCCAGGGACGCTAATCGTCCCCCCTGATACTGCTCCAACTATCGCATCTCGAAGCTCACTGCCCATCGTCGCTCACCTCCTCGTAAGTCTCCATGAAGATCGACTCTTTGATCGGGTAGAACTCGCCCTGCACGCCCCGGATGATCCAATCGCCCAGCTCCGCCTTCATGTCGCCCTCGAGCGTGCGGATCACCAGACACCCATCCGCGGGATCGATCGTCACGCCCGAGTCCGCGCCATTTCCCGGCTCGTCATCACACGGAGGCGAGACCGTGCCGATGTGCTCCGCAACCCAGCCATAGACTCGAGCCGCCTGCAGGTTCCGCGCGTACCCATCGCTCGACGGATCCACGCCCTCCGGGTACCGCTCCGGGAGGCGCATCGCCTCGATCGTCACCGGCCTCTTTCGGTACTTCTTCGGCTCAGTCATTGGTCGTCTCCTTGTCATCTCCGTCGAGCCCCAAAGTTTTGGGTAACTTTGGGGTGTGGCAGCCGCAGCCAGGGCGGCCGCAGGTCGAGTTGAACGGCATGCGCGTACACCGAGCGCAACACCGCTTCCGAGGTTGAGGACGTGCGGACACGTCCGGGACATGCACTTGAATCGGGAGGCCCATCAGGGCTCCTTTCCGGCCATACGGCCATCAAAAAAGCCGCCACCCTGAAGGCGGAGGCTAAATACTTGGGGGTGAAGGCCTAGAAAGGTGGCTCTTCACTCCATCCCTGGGCCTGCTGTGTGGCCTCTCCTGGGCCGAAACCACCCCGCCCCTCACTGGGGGACCAGGACGACGTTTGCGCGCCCCCAGCGGGCTGTGAGCGCTCCGCACGGGACACCTGTGCCGTCGCGTACCGAAGCGCGGGACCAATCTCGTCCACCTCGAGCTCGAAGACGGTGCGCTTCTCACCCTCCTTCGTCTCGTACGACCGCTGCTTGAGCCGCCCCTGCACGATCACGCGAGCGCCCTTCGACAGCGACGCCGCCACATGCTCCGCGTACTCCCGCCACACCGACCAGCGCAGATACAGCGGGTCGCCGTCCTTCCACTCGCCCGACTGCCGATCGAACTGCCGCGGTGTCGAGGCGACGGTGCCGTTCGCGACGGCCGTGCCGTTCTGCGTGTACCTGAGTTCCGGGTCCGCGGTGAGGTTCCCCACCACGGTGATAGTCGTTTCGTTAGCCATTAGTGTTTTCTCCTTCGTCGTTCTTGATAGATGTGCTCCAACACCCCCGCAGGGATACGAGGGAACAGCGCCGCGGCTGCGCTCATCGGCAGCCACGGCTTCGTGTACAACGCCTGAACGAGCGCGTCCACGTCATGCGCCCACGTGCCATCCGCGGCACGCGGCGGAGGCAGCACCACACTCATGCAGGCACCCCCTCGAGGTGCGCCATCAGCGCCCGGCCGATGTGCTCCGTATACGCAGGAGGGACCGCCTGCGTACAGCCATGCCAGTCGGCCCACTGCATGCCCATCGCGTCCCGCGCCTCCTCCACCGAGGTGGCTTTCCGGCCTCGTGAGGTGCCGTCCGGGCGGGACCAGTGCCGGGACCGGAGCGCGCCGTACACCCCCACGGGCGTCCCCTGGCCGGCGTGGTCGCACGGCAGCGCCTCGATCGGCACGCTCGACTCGAAAAGCCGGTGCCGTCGCACGGACAGCCCGAAGGACGACCCGCACAGCCTCACCGGATCACGCATCTCGGCCCGCGCGCCCTCGACGTTCTCGATCACATACGGCAACCCCGTCGCCTCGAGCAAGCCCCGCACGGCCGGGATCATCCGAGAGTGCTTCGACCGGTCAGGGGTGACCGTCGAGTAGCCCTGACACGGCGGAGACGCGTGGATCGCGTCGAAATCCGAGAGCGCGTACCCGATCACGGGATGCGCACGGCGGTCGAGGAGCTGCCGAAGCAGCTCGAGCGCGTCGCCAACGATCACGTCGTACGGGTACCGAGGCTGATCCTCGATGTCTACGCCGATGACGTCAAAACCGGCATCCGCATACCCCGCGGCCGCGCCGCCCTGCCCGCAGAAAAGATCCAGCATGAGCGGCCTCACGACTCCACCCCCCGGACGTCGAGGCTCGCGAGCCTCCGCTGAGCATGCTCGCGGACAAACACGCTCACGTCGTCGCGACGCGACATGCCCAGCCAGAACCGCCGCTCGTCCAAGAGCGAATCATCGGCCCGAGCGTCCGCGAGTTCCCTCTCGGCCCACGCGACCCTCGCCCGAGCCCGACGCCCCTGCTCCACCTCCGCGAGAACATCCCCCGGCTTCGGAAGGCCGAACTTGTCCGACGTCCATCCTCGGACCACTCGCACCAAAGCGGCCTGCGCCTCCTCAAACGGCACCCCGTCCAGAAGCACCGCCCACGTCGTCGCCTCATCCCGCAGCGCCTGCGCCTGATACTCCGCCGACGACTGGTCAGCAGCTTTCGATCGCTGCAGCATCGCCGTACGGGCGAACTTCACCAGCTTCGCCGCCTCCGAAATTTCCATGCTCCATCTCCTCCAACTGCTGAATCGCTAATCGCTCCGGGTCCACCCACGTGCTCGACCTCGACTGTGGGAGCTCATCCGTCCACCGCTCGCGGTTCAGCCACACGAGCAGCCCGGGGGTGAATCGCTTGTCCGTGGTCGCGGCGTAGGCGTCTCCGAACTTCGAGATCTCGCCAGCGAGCCATTCGGGGTCGTGCTGCTTGGCGAGCCGGGCGAACTTCTCGAGCGCGGGTTTCTTCTCAACCTTCTTCGGCCAGTGCTTCCACGCCTCCTCGAAGAGTCCGGCGATCTCTGATCGACGAAGAGACTGTTCCTCTGTTCCCCTGTTCCCCTGTTCCCCTGTTCCCCTGTTCCCCTGTTCCGGGAAGTGAGTACTCACTGAGCTATCACTGAGCAGCACTTGAGCATCAGGAGCGGGGCGGAGAATCCCCTGATCAGGCAACGGATAACGGCCAGGGGAAGGGCGGTTGATCTTCTGATGACGCGACCAATTCGTGACATGCAAAAACCCGCGCCCATCCACCTCATACCGGCCGATCAACCCCGCCGAAAACAAGCGATTGAGCCCTCCTGAAACACGATTGAGCGTGTCATGAGGACTCACTGAAAGGTCATGAGCGAACAAGTCGGCGGCGATAAACGCTGCCTCATCCACCCCGACCCCGTTGTCGTCCACATACGACCACAAGCCGATAAACAGCAGCCGATCCTCGATCTCAAGCCCCGACACATCCGGCGACCGCCAAAACTCAGGCTTAATGCTTCTGATCCTCACCGACTACCTCCCTCCTAGAATCCGGGGTCCGTGAACGCCTCCTCCACGCCCCCATCCGGCAGCAGCCACCAGGCATGCCCCGTGAGGTCGTAGAACGCGGCGTTCGCCGGCTGCCGCTCAGGGTTGCTACCAGACGGCAACGCCCACCCAAGATCCGCGCCACGCGCCCCGGAATGCGCAACGCCATGACAGCCCGAATGGTTCCCCCACCCGCACAGGTGGAGGATGTTCACGACCTCATCCCGGCCCCCACGGGACCGGAACTTGCGATGGTGCATCTCGCTCGCAGGGGCGGCCCTGCACCCCTCGCACACCCCGCCAGACCGTGCCTCGACGATCGCGCGGACACGCTTCGGGATCATGCCGCTACCCCCTCACGCCACAGCCGCAGGCACTCCGCCACACACCCCGCGCAGTTCCACCCCTCCGGGCGGTCACCGAGAGGACCGAGGCAGATCTGACAGCGCGTCACCGACGCCCGCACATACCCGGCCTTCTCCGCACGCCGCTCGCCTCTACGCGCCGCGTCAGCGGCCCGGCAGTCCACGCACCGGCAAGCGTGCGCCTGATAGCAGGTAGCCGTGCGACCGTGAGCATGACCGTCAGGGCACCGGCCCAGGCTCGCGCGACGGGACCGCTGACGCTCAGCCTGCCCCTCGACGCACGGCCGGCACCGGCAGCGGTGATGCCCATAGCACGTCGACGTCTCCCCGTGCCTATGCTCCGGCGGACACACCCTCACCGGAATCCCCCCGGCACATCACGAGCAGACGGCACCGACGGCGACGACTCCCACGCCTCCTGCCGGCGACGCTCCGAAGCGATCTCCGAACGGCACGCGTCAGCCTGCGCCGCGAACAGGTCCAGGCGCTTCCGCAGGCCCGTCACGAGCGCGTCAGACACCTCCGCCGCCTCGTACAAGCCGTCCTCGTCATCCGCGAGAATGCGCGCGTTCAGGTCCGGGACAGTGAGCTTCTCGCCCTCCCCGGCAGCCTCCGCCTTCAGGAGAATGCGTTTGCGTGCCGCGTAGCGTTCCCACGCGACCTTCGCCTGAGCCGCCTCACGCACCGCCTGCTCAAACGCCGCGGCCGCAGAATCCCACTCAACCAGCGTGCCGTTCAACCTCGCCTGCGCCGTCACTGCAGCTCACCAGCCCGACGCTGAATCGTCGCACCCACCGGCGCCTCCAACGGCGTGATCGCCGCGAGCAGACCCGCTTTCTGCGCCTCCTGCCAGACCGCACGCACCTCGTCCGCAGTCGAGCAGGCATCAAGCTTCTCCGCCCACACCGCCCACTCCGCACCAGTCAGCACGCGAGGCTTCGGCAACTCCTGCTTCGGCTTCGCCGCAGCATTCCCGTCGTCGTCCTCGTCCGGGGCGATGCCCGTCACCGCCGACAACGCATACCGTCTGGCATAGGTGATCTCCGAGCCCCGCTGCTGCGGGTTCCCCCCACCCAGCGGATAGTCACCCTCGACCTTCTCGCCGCTGGTGTGCTGCAGCTCGTAATGCAGCACGAACGCACCGTCGCGCATCGTCGGCGCCGCGACCCACGCGAGCCCCTGCCTCCCCAGCGCGGGGAGCACCACCGAGACGATATCTTCCAGCGCCGCATAGCGATTCTTGTAGTGCGGATTCACCGACCCCTTCCCCACCTTGGGGAGATCCGCCTGGAACGCAGCCAGCGCCGCCGTAAGCGTCTTGTGCTCACTCATCGTCTTCCTCCTTCACAGGCGTGACCGTCACGCGCGGCCCGCCCGGCTTCGTCGCCTTCTGAAACTGCCGGTGGAGATCCGGGTGCGCGGCCTTGAACGCCGTCGCATCGAACCGCGTCCCGGGCTTCGGGATCGACACCGTCACTTTCCCCAGCGGGGACTCCACCGAACCCCCCTCCGGGAACAAGCCCGCGATCGCATCCGCCGCCTGGTCCATGCGCTGCTGCGCAGCCTCGCGTGACTGCTTCGCGTCCAGGTACTCCGCCTGCCACGCCTCGACACCCATCACCGGGCCCTCGAGAAACCGATCCGCGAGCTCGATCAGCTCGAGAATCCTCTGCTCGTCCCGCTCAACCCACGACGACCGCACCGGGAACGCGTACGGCTCCGGCCAGTGCCCGTCATGCTGCTCCCACACCAGCAGACACCGCTCCGCACCCGTCACGTACATCTGCCACTGCATCTGATCCGCATAGGTAGTCGACCAGTAGTAGCCCCCGGACGGGTCGAGGTCATGCGACGAGGTCTTGAACTCCCCGATGAACAAGCGCCCGTCGAAATCCTCACCGAGCGCATCCGGGGACGCGAGATGCCGGGAATCCTCCCGCGCGTGGAACACTCGATGCTCCGGCTCAAGACCGAAACCACGCGCATGCTCCGCGATCACCGGCTCCCGCGCCACGCCCCACGACGTATGACGGTTCCCCGAGAACGTTTCCTCCCCGGCCTTGACGCGGCGAAGCTCCGCCTCGAACGCGGGCGACTTCGCGAGCTTCGCAACCTCCGTCGCCGTGATGCCCTCGCGCCGCTCCGCAAGCCACGCTTCCCGGTCCTCATCCGACGCGCCAGCGCGCGCCAGTAGATCCTGCAAACTCATGCCGCTTCTCCTATCTCCTCAATCACCAGCGCCACGCCGGCCTCTGCGGCGTGCTCGATCTCGCACCACGACCGCACGACAATCCCGTGATGGTCATCCGCGACCACCCCCGCATCCACCAGCCCATCTATCGCGGCTTTCAATGTCGGATTCGGTGCCGCGGAATCCCGCCGGCGTTTATCCGTCACCGACCACACGAGATGAATCTGGCAGCGCGAAAGTCGCGGAATACCCGCAGCACGGGCTCGCCATGCCGCCCTTTCGCGAATCTCCCTGGTTATCGGTGCTTTCGCCCGCCAATGTTTCCGGTCGTTCTCCCGCAGCGGCGGCGACTGATACCGCAGATCAAGCGTCCACGCCCGCATCCAGATCACCGCCCGCCCATAACGCGAGCGCGAAATACGACATGAAAATAAACGCGCACCCGAACGCGTTCCCGACACCGAGGCAAATAGGCTCTTCACGAACGAGGGTGTAGTCGAGGTCTGAAACCGCCGGCTTCGAGCAGA
>NZ_FUIC01000026.1 GCF_900163695.1 Gulosibacter sp. 10 | reverse complement strand
CGGCAGCGGCAGCGGCAGCGGCAGCGGCAGCGGCAGCGGCAGCGGCAGCGGCAGCACGAATACCGGACACCGGTCCGTTCGGCGCCGGACACGATCAGCGTTGCGGGAAGAGACGGCCGCGGAGAAGCTCCAGGACATGCGCGAACCGCTCCCCGTGGAGATCGCGACCGGTCAGCCGGATGAGGTGCAGCCCGGAGCGTTCGAAGAGACGTGCCCGATGTAGGTCGCGCTCGAAGGTCCTGCGGTCGCTGGAATGATGATCGCCCTCGTAATCGATGTAGCTGTTCGCATGCGGATACCCGAGGTCGGGGCGCGCGACCGTCCCGTCGCACAGCACGACCTCGTGCTGCACCACCGGCTCCGGCAGCCCCGCATCCACAAGACGGATCCGGGTGATCGTTTCCATCGGCGATTCGACCCCGCCCCTGGCCCTCTCGAATGCCGAACGCACCTTCGGCATGCCGGCGATGCGGGAGAAGGCTTTGAGGAATGCATCCACCAGATCGAGCCGGAGATAGGGCCGAACCGCGAAGCACAGCCCGTTGTATCGGTCCGAATCCGTCAGCAGCGCGTCCGCCAGCACCGTGGTCCACTCGAGATCGAGATATCTGCTCGCGGTCACGAGCGCGAGCATCGGCGACACGACAGGGATGCCCCGAAGTTCCAGACGTTGAAAGCAGTCGGGGCGGATCCTCCGGGTCCGCACGCCTTCGAGTTCGATTTTCGATCCCTCGTAGGTGGTGAGCACCTCCAGATCGACCTGTCGTTCCCTGTACCCGGCGGGCAGCGGCAACCCCCAGAGCTTCGCGGCAAGAAGTCCCGAGACCGCGTGGCCTTCCGGCAGCGCGAGCCCGAGTGCGTACGCGCGCTCCTCGTCGCTCTTCGGCCGGAAGACCGTCCGGACGCCGTGATACGGGCGATGCAGGTCACCCGCGTCGAGCCGCGACCGGCTCACGCCGAGTTGACGCGCCTCAGCGCAGGTGAATCCGGCTTTTCGCAGCGCCTGCGGCAACGGGGTGGGGCTTCGCATGCGTGCACGATAGGGCGGCGTTGCGTACTCCGTATCCGACCAGCCGATATCTGTGGAGAACAGCCGCCATCGCGCCGGTTGTGGACGAATCGCCGCCGATGCGCCGGATCGAGTCGATTCCTTCCGCACGCGCTTCCTTACGCCCCCTTTCCCTCCGGACGCCGCATGCGTCGACGAGGACATATCCCCTTCTTCTCCCCGCCTCCCCCTCGAACTGCGATTCCTCTCCGGCAGCCCTCTCTCCGGATATGAGACATATGCCGATGTGAGGGATATGCAGGGTTAGACCGCCGCGAACCCATCGATTGCCTCACATCCGCAGGCGAAACGCGCGTTTCCCTCACATCCGGGCCGAAGTGCGCATTTGCCTCGCATCCGCGGGTGAGAGCGGCATTTCCCTGACATCCGCGGGTGAAAGGGGCGATTGCCTCATATCCGCATCGGAGAGAAAGGGCACTTCCCGACGGTGAGCGCCTCCTCCGGGCAGACGATGTCTGCTCATCGCAAGGCTCCTTCTCGCGGGGGTGGGTTTCCTCGCGGTAGGGCCGACCTCCTCACGACAGGGATGGGTCTCCTCGCGGTAAGGTCGGCCTCCTCACGACAGAGCCCCTCTCCTCACGACAGAGCCCCTCTTCTCACGACAGGGCCTCTCTTCGCACGACAGGGCCCGTCTCCGCACCGCAAGGCCGGCCCCTCACGGCGGGGCCGACCTCCTCATCGTGGGCGGGGCTGTCTACCGGTGGGGCGCGAAGCGAGGGCCTACGGACGGCGGCGTTCTCACGGCATCACGCGTCCCCGAACAACCAGTACCGCGCGCAGCAACCATCGCGCGCAGAAATCGTCGCGCGCAGCAACGGCATCGAAGAACGGAACGGCGTCCAGGTGCAGAAACCGCGCCGCGGATACGAAACGGCTCCCGGCGCCGCATCCGGTGCCGGGAGCCGCGTTCGCAGGGGCTACGCGTGCTTGCGGATCGCCTCGACGAGGACGCCGAGGCCGTCCTCGAGCAGCTCGTCGCTGATGACGAGCGGCGGGAGGAAGCGCACGACGTTGCCGTAGGTGCCGCAGGTCAGGAAGAGGACGCCCTGCGCGAGCGCGTCGGCGACCACCTTCTTGACGAGCTCGGGGTTCGGGGTCTTGTCCGCGCCCGTCACGAGCTCGACGGCCATCATCGCGCCGCGGCCGCGCACCTCGCCGACCACGTCGAGCTCGGCGACGAGCGGCTCGAGGATCTCGCGGATCTTCTGCTCGATGCGGAGCGCCTCGTCGCGGAGGTGCTCCTCCTCGTAGGCCTCGATGGTCGCGAGCGCGGCGGCGTTCGCGATCGGGTTGCCCGAGTAGGTGCCGCCGATGCCGCCGGGGTGCGAGGCGTCCATGATCTCGGCGCGGCCGATCACGGCCGACAGCGGCATGCCGCCCGCGATGCCCTTGGCGCTCGTGACGAGGTCGGGCTCGATGCCGTCCCACTCCGAGCAGAACCACTTGCCGGTGCGGCACATACCGGCCTGCACCTCGTCGGAGACGAAGACGATGCCGTTCTCGTGCGCGTACTCCACGAGCGCGGGCAGGAAGCCCTCGGCGGGGACGATGAAGCCGCCCTCGCCGACGAGCGGCTCAATGATGATCGCGGCGACGTTCTTCGCGCCGACCTGCTTGTCGATCATGTCGATGGTGCGGGCCGCCGCCTGGGCGCCGGTGAGGCCCTCGGCGTCGCGGTAGGGGTAGCTGAGCGGCGCGCGGTAGACCTCGGGGGCGAAGGGGCCGAAGCCGTCCTTGTAGGGCGCGTTCTTCGAGGTCATCGCCATCGTGAGGTTGGTGCGGCCGTGGAAGGCGTGCTCGAACACGACGATGGCGTTGCGGCCGGTGTGCTTGCGGGCGATCTTCACCGCGTTCTCGAGCGCCTCGGCGCCGGAGTTGAAGAGCACGGCCTTCTTGTCGAAGTCGCCGGGCGTGATCTCGGTCAGCTTCTGGCAGAGGTCGACGTAGTTCTCGTACGGCGCGGTGTTGATCTGCAGGTGGGTGTTCGCCGCGGCCGTCTCCTGGATGGCCTTGACGACCTTCGGGCTGCTGTTGCCGACGGTGGTCACGCCGATGCCGGAGCCGAAGTCGATGAACTGGTTGCCGTCGACGTCGCGCAGCACCGCGCCGTCGGCCTGCTCGATGTAGCTGGGGAGGGCGGAGCCGACCGACGCGCTGACGTACTTGGCGCGGCGCTCGGCGATCTCCTTCGACTTGGGGCCGGGGACCTCGGTGACGATCTGACGCTTCTGCTCGAGACGGAACTCCATCGCTCCTGCCTTTCTTTCTCGCTGCTCGCAGCCGGCTGGCTGTTCCGCGGCTAGCGTATGTTCGGCGGCCGCCGCCGGTGGATGTCGCCCCGCACTATCGCACAAGAAATTGTTGTGCAGTCGGCTAAGCCATACGCTGGACCCATGTCGATCTCCATCGCCAAGCTGCTTCAGGATCCGACCCTCGGCCTCCGCCTGCGCACCGGGCACGGGCCCGTGCTCCAGCAGCGCCTGGAGTGGGCGGCGGCGACCGAGTTCGCCGATCCCGGGCCGTTCCTCACGGGCGGCGAGCTCGTGCTCACCACGGGCATGCGGCTCCGCTCGGTCCGCGCCTGCCGTACCTTCGTGGACGCGGTCTCCCGCTCCGGCTCGCGCGGCATCGGCTTCGGCGTCGGCTTCACCCACGAGCGCATCCCCGAGGCGCTGCTCGACGAGGCCCGCCGCGCCGAGATCCCCGTGCTGGAGGTGCCCGTGGCCGTGACGTTCGCGATGGTCGCCAAGCGCGTGGCCGAGGCGAACGCATCCGAGCGGGTCGAGCGGGTCGAATCGCAGTACCGCCGCCGCGAGCGCCTCGTGGAGCTGCTCATGGGCGACGGCGGCCTGGAGTCGATGCTGCGGGCCCTGGGCCGCGAGACCGGCGCGCACGTGGCCGTCTCGGTGAACGGCGAGCTGCTCTCCGGCTCGCTCGAGATCGACGATCCCCGCATCACGGGCTGGGACGCGCTGCCCATCGCCCTCGGACCGGCGGGGCAGGCCACGCTCCACGCCTCCCGCCCCCGCCGCGACGACGAGCTGCTCAGCGCCTCGCGCACGCTCGTGGGCCTGCACCTGGCGCAGAGCTCGCGCCGGATGCGGGATGTGCGGATGCAGGCGGGCCAGGTGCTCGACGACCTGATCTCGGGGCGGCTCGCGCCGGAGGTGGTGGGGTCGCGGCTCGAGTCGATCGGGCTCGCCCCCAAGCGCAACTACCGGATGCTCGTGGTGTCGGGATCGGGCCCCCGCCGCGGCGATCTCGCGGCCGTGCCCCTGCCCGCCTCGCTCGCCGATACGGTGGCCACGGTGCTGGATCGCCGGCTCGCGGTCCTCGTCGACGCCGCCGGCCCCGAGCCGAAGGTCGCGGCCGAGGCGCTCATCGCCGCCACCCGCGCCGCCGGCATCCCGGCCCGCGTGGGCATCGGCGGCCCCTACCCCGGCACGCAGTCGCTGCGCTGGAGCTGGTTCGAGGCGCGCGACGCCCTCGACCGCCTCGGCGAGGGCGAGGAGATCGGCGAGGCCCCGCGCCTCTCGATCGCGGCGCTCATCCTCGGCACCTCGGACGCCCCCGTGGCCGAGCTCGCCGAGGAGATCGTCGGGCCGATCGAGCAGCACGACCGCGAGCACGGCACGAGCCTCGTCGCGACGCTGGACGCCTATCTCGCGAACTCCGGCGCCGCCGGCGAGGTGGCGGCCCGCCTCGGCACGCACCGGAACACGGTGCGCTACCGCATCGAGCAGATCGCGCAGATCACGGGATTCGACCCGCGCGTCATCCCGGACGCGGTGCAGCTCTCGCTCGCCCGCACCGCCCGCCGGCTCACGCGCCGCTGACCACACGGCGCGGACCCCACGGCCTGACGACAGATGCGTCGCAGTTCGTCGTCATCGGGCTGCGATAACGACGAACTGCGACGCATCTGTTCGCGGGAGCGCCCCCTAGGCCAGGCGGTGCAGCCAGCCGAACTCGTCGGGCTCGTCGCCGTTCTGGATGCCCGTGAGCTTCGCTCGGATGCGCATCGAGAACGAGTCGGCCGTGACCGGCGGGTTCTCGATCGTGAACTCGGGGTGCTTGAGCGTGCCGATGGGCGAGACCACCGCGGCGGTGCCCACGGCGATCGCCTCGGTGATGCGGCCGGCGGCGGCGCCCTCGCGCCACTCGTCGATCGTGACGGGGCGGCGCTCGGTCTTCACGCCCGCCGCGGCGCACAGCTGCAGCAGCGAGTCGTTCGTCACCGAGTCGAGGATCGAGTCCGATTCCGGGGTCACGACGGTGCCGTCCTCGTACACGAGCACGATGTTCATGCCGCCGAGCTCCTCGACGAACTTCTCGCTGCACGCGTCGAGGAACAGCACCTGCTCGCAGCCGTTCGCCGCGGCGGTGAGCTGCGGCAGCAGCGATGCGGCGTAGTTGCCGCCGCACTTCGCGGAGCCCGTGCCGCCGCGGCCGGCGCGCGAGTACTCGGTCTCGAGCCAGATGTCCACGGGCCGGGTCGGGTCGCTGAAGTACGCGCCCGCGGGCGAGGCGATCAGCATGTAGGTGACGGTCTCCGCCGCGCGCACGCCGAGGAAGTCCTCGTTCGCGATCATGAAGGGGCGCAGGTAGAGCGACTTGTCCTCGCCGTGGGCGGGCACCCACTGCTCGTCCACGCGCACGAGCTGCTCGAGCGACTCCACGAACAGCTCGACGGGCAGCTCGGGCAGCGCGAGGCGGTGCGCCGAGTGCTGCAGCCGCTTGGCGTTCTTCTCGGGGCGGAAGGTGTGCACCGAGCCGTCCTCGTGCCGATAGGCCTTGAGCCCCTCGAAGACCTCCTGGCCGTAGTGGAAGATCGCGTTCGCGGGGTTGAGCGAGAGCGGCCCGTAGGGGACGACGCGCGCGTTCCGCCAGCCGCCGTCGACGGTCCAGTCGATCATGACCATGTGGTCGGTGAACCGCACCCCGAAGCCGGGGTTGGCCAGAATCTCCGCGCGCTCGGCGTCGGAGGTCGGGTTCTGGTTGTGCTCGATCGTGAATTCGAGCGGGGCGCGGTCGGTCATGAACTTTCCCTAACGGCTGGATGGGTGGATGGAGGACTCAGGACAGTCGGGCGAGGATCGCGTCGCCGATCTCGGCGGTGCTGCGGTCCGCGGCGCCGCTCTCGACGACATCCGCCTCGCAGGCGGCCTCGACACGGTCGGCGGCCTCGCCGAAGCCGAAGTGCCGCAGCAGGATGGCGGTGGAGAGGATCGCGGCGGTCGGGTTCGCCTTGCCGGTGCCGGCGATGTCCGGTGCCGAACCATGTACCGGTTCGAACATGCTCGGGAAGGTGCCGTCGGGGTTGATGTTGCCCGAGGCCGCCAGGCCGATTCCGCCCGTGACCGCTCCGGCGAGGTCCGTGATGATGTCACCGAACAGGTTATCAGTGACGATGACGTCGAACCGACCGGGGTCGGTCACGAAGAAGATCGTCGCGGCGTCGATGTGCAGGTAGTCGACCCGCACCTCGGGGTACTCGGCCGAGACCTCGTCGACGATGCGGTTCCACAGCACGCCCGCGTTGACGAGCACGTTCTTCTTGTGCACGAGCGTGAGGCGCCTGTCGCGGGTCATCGCGAGCTCGAAGGCGTAGCGCACCGTGCGCTCGACGCCGTAGGCGGTGTTGACCGAGACCTCGGTCGCGATCTCCTGCGGGGTTCCGGCGCGCACGGCCCCGCCGTTGCCGGTGTAGGAGCCCTCGGTGCCCTCGCGGACCACGACGAAGTCGATCTCGCCGGGGTTCGCGAGCGGGCTCGTCGTGTTCGGCCACAGCCGGGACGGGCGCAGGTTGATGTAGTGGTCGAAGGCGAAGCGGAGCTTGAGCAGCAGGCCGCGCTCGATGATGCCGCCCGCGAGTCGCGGATCCGCGGGGTCCCCGCCCACCGCGCCGAGCAGGATGGCGTCGTGCTTCGCGAGCTTCTCGAGCGACTCGTCGGAGAGGATCTCGCCGGTCTCGAGCAGGTGCCGCGCGCTGAACGGGTACTCCGTCTCGCTCAGGGTCACGCCGGCGGGCAGCGCCGCCCGGAGCACCTTGCGCGCCTCCGCGATCACCTCCGGCCCGATTCCGTCGCCCTCGATCACCGCAAGATCAATGTTGTCGCGCACGCCGTCGCTTCCTCTCCTCGAGTCGGTCGGTACCCGTTCAGCCTAGTCCTCCGCACCCCGCCGCACGACTCGGAGGAGGGACGGGATGCGCGATCCCGTCCCTCCCCGCGGCCTCGCCGATCGAGGCGCTCCGCCCCTAGTAGACGATGCCGAACACCCAGGTCAGCAGCGTCACGGCGGTGATGGTGATGAGCACGATGCCGATCAGGTTGAGCAGGAATCCGCCTCGCACCATCTGCGGAATGGTCACGTATCCGGAGCCGTACGCCACGGCGTTCGGCGGCGTCGCCACCGGCAGCATGAACGCGCAGGTCGCCGCGAGCGCCACCGGCGCGGCGAAGAGCAGCGGGTCGACGCCCATCCCCAGCGCGATCCCGGCCGAGACGGGCACGAACGTGGCCGCGGTGGCGGTGTTCGAGGTCAGCTCGGTGAGGAAGAGGATCGCCGTCGCGAGGATCGCGATGACGAGGATCATCGGGATGCCCGCCATTCCCGCGGCGAACTCGCCGATGGCCTCCGTGAGGCCCGAATCCGAGAACTGGGCCGAGAGCGCCAGCCCGCCGCCGAACAGCAGCAGCACGTCCCAGGGGAGCTCCTTCGCGCTCTTCCAGTCGAGCAGCTTCACCCCGCGGTTGGCGCCCGCAGGCGTGAGGAACAGGATCACGCCGGCGAGGATCGCGATGCCCGCATCCGAGATCCACGGCTCGACGTCCAGCGCCGATGCGACGAGCGGAATCGTGATCCACGCCGTCGCGGTGGCCGCGAAGACGATCAGCACGAGCCATTCGCCCCGCGACATCCTCCCCAGCTTCGCCAGCTCGCTGCGGATGAGCTCGCCGCCGCCCGGGATCTCGTCCATCTCGGGCTTGAAGATCACCTTGACCAGCAGCCACCAGGCGATGAAGAGGAAGACGACCGACAGCGGGACGCCGACGATCATCCACTCGCCGAAGCCGATGGTGAAATCGAAGTTCTGGCTCATGTAGCCGGCGAGGAACGCGTTCGGCGGTGTGCCGATCAGCGTGCCCAGCGACCCCAACGAGGCCGCATACGCGATGCCGAGCATGAGCGCGGTGCCGAAGTTCGATTTGATGGCCGCACCGATATCGACGGCCGCGGACTCTTCCCGGGTCGTCGACCCGCGCTCCGCATCCGGGCTCTGCCCCGTCACCTGATGCACGAGCGCGAGCACCGACATCCCGATCGGGAGCATCATGACTGCGGTCGCCGTATTCGACACCCACATCGAGAGGAAGCCGGTCGCGATCATGAAGCCGCCGATCATGGCGCCCGGCTTGTTCGGCATCACCCTGAGGACGAGCAGCGCGATGCGACGGTGCAGGTTCCAGCGCTGCATCGACAGGGCGAGGAGGAATCCGCCGAGGAAGAGGAAGATGACGTTGTTGCCGTACGAGGCGCCGACGCTGTCGAAGCCGATCCTCACCAGTTCGCCCTCCTCGTCCGGCAGCGCCTCCGAGAGCGTGGGGAAGATCACGAGCGGCATGAGCGCGGTCGCGGGGATCGGCAGCGCCTCGCTCATCCACCAGCACGCCATGAGCAGCGCGGTCGCCGCGGTCAGCCGAGCGTTATGCGGCATCTCCTGCGGCAGGAGGAAGAACGCGGCCAGCGCGAGCACGAGGCCGAGCGCGAATCCGATCCAGCGGGTGGTATTGGACCGTTTGGTGATGCCCGGTGCGCGCTCTCCCGGGGATTGGAAGTCGATCTCGCGACCCCTGTTCGGGTCGGGCTTGAGTTTCTGCAGGTAGTCGGGAACTTTGGGCTCGGACATGTCGCCTCCGTTGTTCGAATGCATGCCGGTATCCGTGATCCGGGTCGTCCGCCCTTCGTCGGGCTGCGACCGCGGTGCTGACAATCTACCGAGTTTGGAAGCTCTTCGCTCGCTTCTCGCAGCGGCGCATTCCGAGTTATTCCCGATCCGACTGGAAAACGACGGTGGCGCGGTGCCTCGGCACCGCGCCACTCGATACGGGGACGTATTCGGACGGACCCTAGCGGGCGGCCGAGCCGTCGGTGTAGTCCGCGTCGGTCTGCTGCCACGCGAACAGCTTGCGGAGCTCCTGACCGGTCTTCTCGATCGGGTGCGCCTCCTGCTCGTCGCGGAGCTTCTTGAACTCGGGCGCGCCGGCGTCCTGATCGTCGATGAAGCGCTTCGCGAAGGCGCCCGACTGGATGTCCGCGAGGACGGCCTTCATGTTCTCCTTGACGTGCTCGTCGACCACGCGGGGGCCCGAGACGTAGTCGCCGAACTCGGCGGTGTCCGACACGCTCCAGCGCTGCTTGGTGATGCCGCCCTCCCAGATGAGGTCGACGATGAGCTTGAGCTCGTGGAGCACCTCGAAATAGGCGATCTCGGGCTGGTAGCCGGCCTCGGTGAGGACCTCGAAGCCCTGCTGGATGAGGCGCGAGGTGCCGCCGCAGAGCACGGCCTGCTCGCCGAACAGGTCGGTCTCGGTCTCCTCGGTGAAGGTGGTCTTGATGCCGCCGGCGCGGAGGCCGCCGACCGCGGAGGCGTAGCTCCACGCGGTGTCCCATGCGCTGCCCGAGGCGTCCACCTCGACGGCGGCGATGACGGGGACGCCGCGGCCGGCCTCGTACTCGCGGCGGACCGTGTGGCCCGGGCCCTTGGGGGCGATCATGATCACGTCGACACCCTCGGGCGCGGTGATGTAGCCGAAGCGGATGTTGAAGCCGTGCGCGAAGGCGATCGTCTTGCCCGGCGTCAGGTGCGGCTCGATGTCGTTCGCGAACAGCGCGCGCTGGCTCTGATCCGGCGCGAGGATCATGATGAGGTCGGCCCACTCCGCGGCGTCCGCGTTGTTCTTGACCTCGAATCCGGCCTCCTTGGCCTTCTCGGCCGACTTGGACCCGTCGCGGAGCGCGATGACGACCTCAACCCCGGAGTCGCGGAGGTTCTGGGCGTGGGCGTGGCCCTGCGAGCCGTAGCCGACGACGGCCACCTTCTTGCCCTGGATGATCGAGAGGTCGGCGTCCTTGTCGTAGAAGATCTCAGCCATATTGGGTGTGTGCTCCTTAGAGAGTGTGATTGCGGAGTTGGTTGATGGTGGTTAGCGGTAGACGCGCTCGGTGATGGACTTCGGCCCGCGCCCGATGGCGATGAGGCCCGACTGCACCATCTCCCGGATGCCGTACGGCTCGAGGATACGGAGCAGCGCCCGGACTTTGCCCGAGTCCCCCGTCGCCTCGATCACGAGCGAGTCGTTCGCGACGTCGACGATGCGGGCGCGGAACAGGTTCACGGCCTCGATGACCTCGGAGCGCGTCTGCTTGTCCACGCGCACCTTGATGAGCACGTGCTCGCGCTCCACCGCGGACTCGGGGCTGAGCTCCACGATCTTGATGACGTTGACGAGCTTGTTGAGCTGCTTGGTCACCTGCTCGAGCGGGAAGTCCTCGACGTCCACGACCACCGTCATGCGCGAGAGTCCCTCGATCTCCGAGCTGCCGACCGCGAGCGAGTCGATGTTGTAGCCGCGGCGCGAGAAGAGCCCCGAGACGCGCGCGAGGAGGCCGGGCTTGTCCTCGACCAGCAGCGACAGGATGTGCTTCGACATGTGTGCTTACTCCCCCTCGTAGGCGGGGCTCGCGTCCCGCGCGTAGTTGATGAAGCTGTTCGAGACGCCCTGGGGGACCATCGGCCACACCATGGCGTCGGCCGAGACCACGAAGTCGATCACGACGGGGCGGTCGTTGCAGGCGAGCGCCTGCTCGATCGCCGCGTCGATCTCGTCCTCGCGCTCGACGCGGATGCCGAGGGCGCCGTAGGCGTCGGCGAGCTTCACGAAATCGGGCACGCGGACCGTGTCGTGGCCCGTGTTGAGATCGGTGTTCGAGTAGCGGCCGTCGTAGAAGAGCGTCTGCCACTGGCGCACCATGCCGAGCGAGGAGTTGTTGATCACCGCGATCTTGATCGGGATGTTCTCCAGCACGCAGGTCGCGATCTCCTGGTTGGTCATCTGGAAGCAGCCGTCGCCGTCGATCGCCCACACGACGCGGTCGGGCTGCGCCACCTGCGCGCCCATCGCGGCGGGGACCGAGTAGCCCATCGTGCCGGCGCCGCCCGAGTTGAGGAAGGTGTTCGGGTGGTTGAGCTCGAGGAACTGCGCCGACCACATCTGGTGCTGGCCCACGCCCGCCGCGTAGATGGCGTCGTCGGGGCTCAGCGCGCTGATGCGCTCGATGATGTGCTGCGGGGCGAGCAGGCCGTCGGTGGTGGGCGCGTAGCCGCGCGGGAACTCGGCGCGGAGCCCGTCGAGGTACTCCCACCAGGGCCCGAGGTCGGCCTTCTCGGCGTCCTGCCGGTCGCGCAGCGCGCGGTTCACGTCGGCGAGGACCTCCTTCGCGTCGCCCACGATCGGCACGTCGGCCGTGCGGATCTTGGAGATCTCGGCCGGGTCGATGTCGATGTGCACGACCTTCGCGTTCTGCGCGAACAGGTCGGCCTTGCCGGTGACGCGGTCGTCGAACCGGGCGCCGATCGTGAACAGCAGGTCGGCCTCCTGCAGCGCGAGCACGGCGGGCACCGTGCCGTGCATGCCGGGCATCCCGAGCATCTGCTCGTGCGAGTCCGGGAACGCGCCGCGGGCCATGAGCGTGGTGACCACGGGCGCGCCCGAGAGCTCCGCGAGCTCGAGGAGCTCGGGCGAGGCCTCGGCGCGGATGATGCCGCCGCCGGCGTAGATCACGGGCTTCTTCGCCTGGTTGAGCATCTCGCACGCGGCGAGGATCTGCTTGCCGTGCGCCTTCGTGATCGGGCGGTAGCCGGGCAGGTCGAGCTTGACGGGCCACGTGAACTCGAACTCGTTCTGCTGCGCGTCCTTCGTGATGTCGACGAGCACGGGGCCGGGACGGCCCGTGGACGCGAGGTGGTACGCGCTGGCGATCGCCTGCGGGATGTCCTCCGCGCGGCTCACGAGGAAGGAGTGCTTCGAGATCGGCATCGTGATGCCCACGATGTCCGCCTCCTGGAACGCATCCGTGCCCATGAGGGTCGAGAAGACCTGGCCGGTGATCGCGAGCATCGGCACGGAGTCCATGTGCGCGTCCGCGATCGCGGTGACGAGGTTCGTGGCGCCGGGGCCGGAGGTGGCGATGCACACGCCGACTCCGCCGGAGGCGACCGCGTAGGCCTCGGCCGCGTGGCCGGCGCCCTGCTCGTGCCGCACGAGGATGTGGTTGAGCTTCTCCGCGCCGTGGATGGCGTCGTAGGCGGGCAGGATCGCGCCGCCGGGGAGGCCGAAGACATCGGTGACGCCGAGCAGCTCGAGCGTGCGGACGACCGCCTGCGCTCCGGTCATGCGTTCGGGGGCGATGCTTTCCGCGGGCGCGCTCGCGCCGGCGGACCGTGGTGTTTCACGTGACATTGATTGGTCAATCCCTCAAGGTATGAGTCGGTGGGGCCAAGCGATGCAGACTGCTTAGCCGGTGATGGCGCCCTCGGACGCGGACTTGACGAGCTTCGCGTATTTTGCGAGCACGCCGCGCGTGTAGCGGGGAGGGAGCGGTGCCCAGCCTTCACGGCGGGCTGCGAGCTCCGACTCGTCGACGAGTAGGTCGAGAGTGCGGGCTGCGATATCGACCCGAATGAGATCTCCGTCGCGGACGAAGGCGATGGGACCGGCGTCCACTGCTTCTGGTGCGACGTGGCCAATGCACAGGCCGGTTGTGCCGCCTGAGAATCGACCGTCAGTCAACAATAGTACATCCTTGCCGAGCCCCGCTCCCTTGATCGCGCCCGTGATCGCGAGCATCTCGCGCATCCCGGGCCCGCCCTTCGGACCCTCGTACCGGATGACGACCACGTCCCCGGAGGAGATCTCGCCGCGGGTCAGCGCGTCCATCGCCTCGCGCTCGCGCTCGAAGACCCGCGCGGGGCCCTCGAACACGTCGAGGTCGAAGCCGGCCGACTTCACCACCGCGCCCTGCGGCGCGAGCGAGCCGGAGAGGATCGAGATGCCGCCCGTCTCGTGGATCGGGTTGTCGATCGTGTGGACGATCTCGCCGTCGAGCGGCTCGGGGGCCAGCTCCTCGAGGTTCTCGGCGACCGTCTTGCCGGTGCAGGTGAGGGCGTCGCCGTGGAGCATGCCCGCGTCCAGCAGCGCCTTCATCACCACGGGGATGCCGCCCACGTGGTCGAGGTCGTTCATGACGTACTGGCCGAAGGGCTTCATGTCCGCCAGGTGCGGCACCTTGTCAGCGATGCGGTTGAAGTCGTCGAGCGTGAGGTCGACCTCGGCCTCGCGCGCGATGGCGAGCAGGTGCAGGACGGCGTTGGTCGAGCCGCCCATGCACATCACCACGGCGATGGCGTTCTCGAACGCCTTCTTCGTGAGGATGTGCTCGGTCGTGATGCCCCGGCGCAGCAGTTCGACGACGGCCTCGCCGGACTTGTGCGCGTAGTAGTCGCGGCGGCGGTCGGCGGAGGCCGGCGCGGCGGAGCCGGGCAGGGACATGCCGAGCGCCTCGGCGACCGAGGCCATCGTGTTCGCGGTGTAGAAGCCGCCGCAGGCGCCCTCGCCCGGGCAGATGGCCTCCTCGATGCGCTTGCGGTCCTCCTCGGTCATGAGCCCGGCCTTGCAGGCGCCGACGGCCTCGAACGCGTCGATGACCGTCACGTTCTCTTTGACCGTGCCGTCGCTGAGGCGCACGTAGCCGGGCATGATCGAGCCGGCGTAGAGGAACACGCTGGAGAGCTTGAGCCGGGCGGCGGCCATGAGCATGCCGGGCAGCGACTTGTCGCAGCCCGCGAGCAGCACGGAGCCGTCGAGCCGCTCCGCCTCCATGACGACCTCGACCGAGTCGGCGATCACCTCGCGCGAGACGAGCGAGAAGTGCATGCCCTCGTGGCCCATCGAGATGCCGTCGGAGACCGATACGGTGCCGAACTGCAGCGGGTATCCGCCGCCGGCGTGCACGCCCTCCTTGCAGCCCTGCGCGAGCCGGTCGAGGCTCAGGTTGCAGGGCGTGATCTCGTTCCACGAGCTCGCGATACCGATCTGGGGCTTGGCCCAGTCGTCGTCGCCCATGCCGACGGCGCGGAGCATGCCGCGCGAGGCGGTGGCTTCGATGCCGTCGGTGACGGCACGGGATTTCGGCTTGGTATCGATGTCGTGCTCACGCATGACCCCATCCTACGCACGAATCGACCGGCTACAAGGAGACCGATCCGGGCGACTCCGGGTCGATGTCGCGCTTCGTCTGCGCCTCCATCTCGTCGCGCTCGAGCGTTTCGGCACCCGGTCCCGAGTGCTCGCGCAGCCGCTGCCGCTCGCGGGCCTCGGCCCGCTCCTCGGCCCGCTGCGCGCGCTCGACCTCCGCCTCCAGCTCGTCCACGTGCAGCGGCACGTGCTCGTAGTGCTTCGAGCGGTAGCCGCCGCGGGCGAGGACCATGCCGGCCGCCGGGGTCGTGAGGAACTGGAACACGACGATCGGGATGAGGAAGAGCGTGGTCGTCCAGCCGGTCTGCTGGATCGCGAGCCCCACGAGGATGAAGAGCAGCCCGGCCGCCTGGGGCTTGGACTGCGCGTGCAGGCGGCCGATCATGTCGCTGAAGCGGAGCAGGCCGATGCCCGCGGAGAGCGAGAGCAGCGCGCCGAGCAGCACGAGCACGAGGGTCGCGAGGTCGAGCCATTGGTTGCCGCTCATCGGGTCCCCTCCTTCGTCCCGCCGTGCCCGTCGGCCTCGGCGCCGGCGATGTCCGCGGTCGTCTCCTCGTCGCCGGTCTTGTAGTTGCGGCGCGGCCGGTCGCGGGAGACGAAGCGGGCCACCGCCATGGTCCCGACCGAGGCGGTCATCGCGAGGCCGAGCACGAGCGGCAGCGTGGTCGTGTGCCCGCGGATGGCCATGTCCGCGCTGAGCGAGCAGATGAGCACGGTCGCGAGCGTGTCGGAGCCGACCATGCGGTCGACGATCGACGGCCCCCTGACGATGCGGATCGTCGCCATCAGCGCGGCGAGCGCCAGGCAGGCGACGATCGCCCAGATGAGGATCGAGAACAGCAGGTCCATCAGAGCTCGGCCTCCCATCCCTGCTCGAGCTCGCGGCGGATCTCCTCCGCGCGCGTCTCGAAGCGCCGCTGCGAGCGAGAGGCGAGCAGCGGCCGACGGCCCTGCGACCTGCGCTCCTTGTTGATGCGCCAGATGTCCTCTCTGCTGCCGAGGGCGAGCATGATGGCCTCCTCGATCTTGGCCGAGGCGCGACGCGCCTTCAGCACCTTCTCGTCGGTGGCGCCGTCCAGGATGTGCAGGTAGAGGACGCCGCGCAGGCGGTCCACCTCCACGACGACCGAGCCGGGGACGAGCATGTTCAGCTCCGCGGCCACGGTGATGAGCCAGTCGGAGTGCGTGCGGAGCTTCACCGCGATGATGGAGGCGGTGGGCACCGGCTGCGGGCGCACCGCGAGCCAGGCCATCTGGAACGAGGACTCCAGGAGCCACCACAGGAACCGCAGGAGCAGCACGATGCCCCAGCCGAGGTGGAAGCGGCCCGAGAGCACGACCGGCGGCAGGTAGAAGAAGCGCACGATGAGCAGCGAGAAGGCGATGCCCGTCACGAGCGAGATGAGGTCGAACTGCCCCCAGAGCATGTGCCAGAGCAGGATGAGCGCGACCAGCAGCGGCAGCTGCGTGAGCAGGCTCACGCCGGCCGGCTGGCGGTTCTGCTGCTTCTCGTTCACGGCTTGATCCCCTCCTCGTCCTGCACGCCGGAGACGTAGCCGGTCGGCGATCTGAGCTGCTCGGAGGCGTCGTCGGCGATGTCGATGATGGGGCCCGCGAACACCGTCATGGCGATCGTGATCGCCACCATCGCGGTGGTGGCGATGTTCATGAGCATCGAGTTGTCCTTCTGCTCCTCGACGACGTCGGCGCCGGGGGCCTCCTCGAGGTGCTCGGTGAGCTGCGAGTCGTGGTCCTCGATCTCCTCCTCCGAGCGCCAGAACCCGAGGTTCCACACGCGGATGAGCGCGTAGAGGGTGAGCAGGCTGGTGGCGGCTCCGACGCCGATCGCCACCCAGACGAGCGGCTGCGGCACCTGCAGCGTGGTGCCCTCGGCGCCCGCGACGAACAGGGCGATCTTGCCGATGAAGCCGGAGAACGGCGGGATGCCGCCGAGGTTGAGGAGCGGGATGAAGAACAGCACGGCCACGTAGGGCGCTCTCGCGAACATGCCGCCGAGGTGCGTGAGCGTGGAGGTGCCCGCGATGCGCTCGATGAGGCCCGTCACGAGGAAGAGCGTCGTCTGCACGAGGATGTGGTGCATGATGTAGTACACCGTCGCGGCCCAGCCGAGCTCGGTGCCGAGCGCGATGCCGAAGATCATGTAGCCGATATGGCTCACGAGGGTGAACGACAGCATCCTGCGGATGCCCGCCTGGGCGACGGCGCCGAGGATGCCCACGAGCATCGTGAATATCGAGACCACGATCAGCAGTATCGAGATGTCGTTGTCGGCGAACAGCAGCGACTCGGTGCGCAGGATGGCGTACACGCCGACCTTGGTGAGCAGGCCCGCGAACACCGCCGTCACCGGCGCGGGTGCCGAGGGGTACGAGTCGGGCAGCCAGAACGACAGCGGGAAGAGCGCCGCCTTGATGCCGAAGGCGATGAGCAGCATGAGGTGGATGAGCAGCTGCACGTTCTCGTCGACCTCGGGCATGCGCGTCGAGATCTCCGCCATGTTCACCGTGCCCACGGACGCGTAGACCATCGCGATCGACACGAGGAACAGGATGGAGGAGATGAGCGAGACCACGACGTACGTGACGCCCGCGCGGATGCGCGAGGCGGTGCCGCCGAGGGTGATGAGCACGAAGCTCGCGACGAGGAGGATCTCGAAGCCGACGTAGAGGTTGAAGAGGTCGCCCGCGATGAAGGCGTTGTACACGCCCGCGGCGAGCACCAGGTAGGTGGGGTAGAAGATCGAGACCGGCGTCTCCTCGTCCCCGTCCGCGGCGCCCTGCCCGATCGAGAACGCCATGACCGCGATGAGCACGACGCTCGTGACCAGCACGAGCAGCGCGGAGAGGCGGTCGACGACGAGCGAGATGCCGAACGGCGCGGCCCAGCCCCCGACCTGGATGACGAGCGCCTGGTCCTGGGTGTGCACCACGACGAGCAGCGCGATCGAGATCCCGAGCGCGAGCACCATGGTGATGCTCGCCAGGATGATCTGCAGGCGCTGCCTGCGCGCGGCGGTCAGCGTGATCGCGGCGCCGAGCAGCGGGACGAGGACGATCAGCGGCACGAGCCAGTTCATTCGCCCTCCTCCTTCTGCGGACTCCGGAGATCGTGCTCCCCGGTGTCGTCGATCTTCTCCATCTTGATGGCGCTCGGCACCGCGGCTTCGGCGGAGGTGCCGAACTCGGTGTCGGGCCCTTCGGCCTCCTCGAACACCTCGTCGTCGGCCTCGGGGTCGACGTGGCGCAGCGCCACCGACTCCTCGTCGTCGCTCACGGTGTCGGCGCGCACGAGCTTCCACGAGCGGTAGAGCAGCGCGAGCATGAAGGCGAGCGTCGCGAAGCCGATGACGATCGCGGTGAGGATGAAGGCCTGCGGCAGCGGGTCCGAGTAGTCGGTCAGCTCGCCGTCCTCCCCGACGAGCGGCGCGTCGCCGAAGTCGCCCGAGGTGAGGAAGATGAGCAGGTTGGTGCCGTTGCTGACGAGCAGCACGCCGAGGATCATCCGGGTGAAGCTGCGCTCGAGCAGGAGGTAGACGCCGCAGGCGAGCAGCACGACCACCCCGGCGAGCAGGACGATGTTGATGGTCATCGGTCGCTCCTCTCGACGTCGCCGTTCGCGGCGCGGTCGCGCCGCGGCGACTGCACGGGGATCTGCTTGGTCACGGGCTTGGCGGGCTCGAAGTTCCCGCGCACCTCCGCCTCGTCGAGCACCTGCTCGCTCATGCGCAGCGAGCCGGCGCGGGCCTCCTCCGCCTGCACGTCGAGTTCGCTGCCGAGCGAGCGGAGCACGTCGATGGCCAGGCCGATCACGATGAGGTAGACGCCGATGTCGAAGATCGTCGAGGTCACGAAGATGAGGTGCCCGACGCCCTCGATCTCCTGGTCGACCCAGAACGAGGTGAGCGGCGGGTGGCCGAAGAACATCGGCACGAGGGCCGTGCCGGCGGCGAGCACCATGCCGACGCCGAGCAGGAGGCCCGCGTCCACGCGCACCGCCTGGTCGAGCTCGTGGCGGCCGCCGGCCATGTAGCGCGCGGCGAGGGCGAGCGCTGCGACCACGCCGCCGGCGAAGCCTCCGCCCGGGTCGTTGTGCCCGGAGAACAGCAGGAAGAGCGAGGCGATGAATAGCGCGTGGAACACGAGCCGCACGACGACCTCGACGACGATCGAGCGGTGCTCGGGGGCGAGCGAGTGGCCGGCCAGCAGCCAGACGTGATGGGACTTGCTGTCCCGCAGCTCGGACGGCACGCGGCGCTGCTGGCGGCGCTTGGCCGAGGCCGCGATCGACTCGCGCATGGTCTGGCGGTCGGGGCGGCGGAAGAATCCTCCGCGGGGTGCGAGCGACTTGCTGCGGGGCCGCTGCGAGCCGCGCGCGTTGAGGTACACCAGGCTCGCGACGCCCGTCGCGGCGGCGATGAGCACCGAGAGCTCCCCCATCGTGTCCCAGCCCCGGATGTCGACCAGGGTGACGTTCACGATGTTGTGGCCGTGGCCGCCCTCCACCGCGAGCTCCGGGAAGGAGAGGTAGTCGGGCACCGCGATGCGCGCGCCCATGGCCACCACGAACACCGCGGCGATCGCGATGGCCACGGCGAAGGCGATGATCCAGCGCACCCACGAGCGGAGGTTGTGCTCGTGCGATTCGGAGTGCCGCGCGGGCAGCCGGCGCAGCACGAGCACGAACACGATGAGCGACAGCGTCTCGATGAGCGCCTGCGTGGTCGCGAGGTCGGGGGCGCCGGAGATCGCGAAGATCGCCGCCTGCGAGTAGCCCGTCACGCCGACGAGGATCACGCCCTGGAAGCGCTTGTTCGCCCTGGTGGTGGCGAACGCGGCGAGCGCGATGATGATCACGATCGCGAGCTGCACCCAGGTCCACTCGAAGCGCACGTCCCCCGCCGCCACGTCGCGCGCGACGAAGACGACCGCGACCGCCGCGGAGAGGACGAGCAGGATCGTCGCGAGGTACCCCGGCAGCGAGCCGCGCTGCGTCGAGGCCGTGAGCCTGGCGGCGATCGTGTCGGTGACGCGCAGCGAGAACCAGTAGCCGCGGGAGGACTCGATGATGTCCGGCACCCGCGCCTGGAATCGGGCGATCGGCTTGCGCCCGAGGAAGAGCAGGATGCCGAGGAGCAGCGTGAGCGCCGAGACCCCGAGCGCCGGCTCGAGGCCGTGCCAGATCGCCAGGTGGTAGGGGTGCTCCGGATCCAGCGCCGGCATCGAGTCGGCGTAGAGGGCGATGACCCGGTCGATCGCGCCCGCGAAGAAGGGGAACACGACGGTGGCGGCGACGAGCAGCACGGGCGAGACGAGCTCGACGGCGTGCTCCTTGGCGTCCTTGACGGCGTGGATGCCCGGCTTCTTGCCGAAGGCGCCGTGGAGGAAGCGGAGCGTGTAGCCCACGGTGAGGACCGAGCCGAGCGCGGTGCCGATGACCGCGACGAGGCCGAAGGCGTCGCCGTGCGCGGCCGCCTCGATGAAGGCGGAGAACACGCTCTCCTTCGCCACGAAGCCCCACAGCGGCGGGATGCCCGCCATCGAAGCCGCGGCGATGATCGTGGTGACGGCCAGCACGGGCGCCTTGCGGCCGAGCCCGCAGAGCTTGCGGATGTCGCGCGTGCCGGTGCGGTGGTCGATGATGCCGACGGCGAGGAAGAGCGTGGCCTTGAACAAGGCGTGGCCGACGACCATCGCCAGCGCCGCGAGCCCGGCGTCGCGGCCGCCGAATCCGGCGATCGCGGTCATGAACCCGAGCTGGGAGACCGTGCCGTAGGCGAGGATGAGCTTGAGGTCGAACTGCCGCAGCGAGCGCCACCCGCCCACGAGCATGGTCCAGGTGCCCACGATGATGAGCACCTCGCGGAAGCCGGGGACGTCGCCGAACTCGGGCATGAGCCGAAGGATGAGGTAGATGCCGGCCTTCACCATGGACGCCGCGTGCAGGTACGCGGAGACCGGGGTGGGCGCCGCCATGGCGCCGGGGAGCCAGAAGTGGAAGGGCACGAGGGCCGACTTCGATCCGGCTCCGACGAGGATGAGCATGAGCGCGGTGATGAGCGCCCCGCTCGGCTCGAGCCCCTGGCCGATGATCTGCGAGAACTCGGCGCTGCCGGCCAGCGAATGGAGCAGGACGAGGCCCACGAGCATCGCGAGCCCGCCGAAGGTGGTGACGAGCAGCGCCTGCATCGCCGAGGCCCTGGACGCGCGCCGGCTGGTGTAGTGGCCGATGAGGAGGTACGAGAAGATGCTCGTCCCCTCCCAGAAGACGAACATGAGGTACATGTTGTCGGCCGTGACGAGGCCGAACATCACGCCCGCGAAGGCGAGGAGCACGCCGGCGAACCGCCCGCGCCCCGACTCGTCCTTCTGGAAGTAGCCGGCGCAGTACACCAGCACGAGGGCCCCCACGACGGTGACGATCATGGCGAGCACCCAGCTGAGCGCATCGATCCGGAACGTCAGGTCCAGCCCGAGCAGGGGCAGCCATTCGATCTGCAGGGTCCAGGCTTCTCCGGCGAACACCGTCGGAGCGAGCGATGCGGTCCAGACGGCGGCGACCGCCGAGACCGCTGCGGCGACGTAGAACAGCGCGTTCCCCGGCAGACGCCGAAGAGCGGGCATCGCGCAACTCGCGACTCCGAAGAGTGCGAGAAGAACGATCATGCCCACGCACCTTCCTCACGACTCATTCAATACTTGCGACTTCAACATTCTAGTCGCACGGAGGGGCCTCCGAGGACGCCCGCGGAGCATTGACATGGGCCGGGGTTACGCTGAGGGCGATGATCAAGATAGGCATGAGCACCTCGTGCACGTTCCCCAAATCGCTCGACGCGTCGTTCAAGATCGCCAAGCGGGCCGGGTTCGACGGCATGGAGGTCATGGTGTCGACCGAGGACGCCACCCGGTCGGCTCCGGCGATGCGCGCGCTCATGCGCAAGCACGACCTGCCGGTGCTCGCGATCCACGCACCGGTGCTCTTCTACACGCAGTTCGTCTGGGGCACGAAGCCGGCGAAGAAGCTCGAGCGGACCGTGGAGCTCGCGTACGACGTGGGGGCGAGCTGCGTCGTCGTGCATCCGCCCTTCCGCTGGCAGGGGCGCTACGCGCTCAACTTCCTCCGCCTGGTCCGGCAGCTCGAGCGCACGACGGGTGTGACCGTCGCGGTCGAGAACATGTTCCCCTGGAACATCGGCGGCGGCAGCGGCCGGCAGGCCTATCTGCCGGGTATCGATCCGGTGGAGATGGACTGCGACTCGATCACCCTGGATTTCTCGCATGCCGCGCTCTCGGGCGACGACGCCCTCGAGATGGCCCGGGCCGCGGGCAGGCGTCTGAAGCACGTGCACCTCTGCGACGGGCAGGCGCCCGGCGGCGGCGCCAAGCTCTGGGACGAGCACCTGTTCCCCGGGCAGGGCGGGCAGCCGGTGGCGGAGACGCTGCAGTACCTCGACGACATCCGCTTCTCCGGCCACGTCGTGGCGGAGGTCAACACGCGCTCGGCGAAGAGCGAGACGGAGCGGCTGCGGATCCTGCGCAAGACGGCGGAGTTCGCGAGGCGGAATCTTCGGCAGAGCTGGTAGCGGCGCCGGCCATGCGCTCCGCACCGAGAAGCCCGCGTCGACGCGATGCCTCGTTAACCAAAAACGGGGGCTCGAAAGCCCCCTCTCTCTATTCTCCGAGTTCCGGTTCTACCCGACCCGGAAAAGCAAGTGAGGTGGGTACCCCACCGGGTACCCACCTCAACTTCATTCAAAAAGAGTCCGGCAGTGTCCTACTCTCCCACACAGTCCCCCATGC